>JAWOID010000106.1:0-55149 GCA_046484865.1 Candidatus Krumholzibacteriia bacterium | reverse complement strand
CTGGGCGAGGCGGGTCCGCTGAACGATTGCTGCACGCTGGGTTTTGAAGGTATGTGCCGAACATGCACGTATCGTTCACGATTCTACGGAATGGCGCACGATATTGCAAGAGCAAAGGCGCAAGGGGCGCGAAAGTTGCGTAGGTCGCGGAGACTGGTTGCGCTGCGGTCCCACATGGCGGAGGTCCAAGCCTTCCTGCTGGCGATCAGCTGGCGTCGGCGGCACGATAGCACGCCCGAACGGCGGCCTCAATCGGCGGTGTGGGTTTCGGCATCGATGGCTGCCAGCACCTTCAGGAACTGCACCGTCTCCGCCACGTCGTGCACCCGCACCACCGCCGCGCCTGCTCGCTGGGCGAGGGCCGCGGCGGCGAGGCTGCCCGGAAGCCGAGCCTGCACCGGAGCGCCGGTGAGGAACTCGATGAACCGCTTGCGCGAGGCGCCCACGAGCAGGGACCGGTCGCCCGCGACCGCCGGTAGCGCCGCCAGCAGCCGGAGATTGTGCCCCAGGGTCTTGCCGAACCCGATGCCTGGATCCACGACGATGCGTTCGCGCGCCACCCCGGCGTCCTCCGCCGCCGCCGCGCGCACCGCCAGGTAGTCCCCCACCTCGGCCACCACGTCGTCGTAATGCGGGTCGTGCTGCATCGTCGCCGGTGTGCCGCGCATGTGCATGAGCACCAGGCCGCAGCCGTACCCGGCGGCGAGGGCGAGCATCTCCGGATCGTGGGTGCCGGCGGTGATGTCGTTGACGGCGTCGGCGCCGGCGTCCAGGGCGGCCCGGGCCGTCTCGGCCCGCGTGGTGTCCACGCTCACGGGGCGGTCGGTGCGCGCGCGGATCTCGGCGAGCGCTGGCAACAGGCGTCGCAGTTCCTCGGCGGTGCCCACCGGCTCGCTACCGGGACGCGACGACTCGGCGCCCAGATCCACCAGATCCGCACCCGCGGCGAACATGGCGAGTGCTGTATCGGCCGCCGCCTCGGGGGCGAGGCGCCGGGATCCCGGATGGAAGCTGTCGGGGGAGAGGTTGACGATGCCCATGACCAGCGGCCGGCCCGGAGCCTGCAGGACGCGGCCGCCGATGTCCCAGGCGGCCGCGTCCCGGCGGACGCTCACGGGCGATCTTTCCGGCCCGGCTGCCGCCCTGCTGCCGTGGGCGGCGTGTCGGGATCGTGTTCGTCCGGATCCGGAGCGGAGAGCGGCTCGCCCGGCAACGCAGTGGTGCGTTCAGGGGGCGTGAGGGAACCGTCGCCGTCGCGGCCCTCCTCCGGGCGCTCGGCTTCCTCGGGTCGTCCGGTCTCTTCCGGCCCGTCCTCTTCCGGCCGGCCGGCAGCGTCCGACCCGTCGCCGCCGCCGGCGACCGGCTCATCCGTGCCGTCGGCACCCTCGTGCTCGCCCGCGGCCGCGGGATCCGAGTGTTCGCCGGAGCCATTGCCGCCGGACGTGATCGGCAAGGCAACCCTCGGCGGGGGGAGCGGCTCGCCGAGCATGATCAGCTCCACCTCGTTCCGCTCGAGGCTCTCCCGCTCCATGAGCGCCGCCACCATGGTCTCGACCTGGTTGCGGTGCTCTTCCAGGATGTGCCGCGCGCGGCTCATCTGATCCTCGACGATGCGGCGCACCTCGGCATCGATGGCCTGCATCGTCTGCTCGCTCAGGTTGTGCCGGCGCGAGTAGTCGCGGCCCAGGAACACCTGCTCGCTGCTCTCCTCGTAAGCGATCGGCCCGAGGGAGTCGCTCATGCCCACCTGGGTGACCATGAACCGCGCGGTGCGGGTGACGGTCTTGATGTCGCTGTAGGCGCCCGAGTGGATCTTGCCGAGAAACACCTCCTCGGCCAGCCGGCCGCCGAGCGCCATGCAGATCTTGTCCAGGAACGTCTCGCGCGAGTGGTGATAGACGTCGCGCTCGGCGGGCATGAAGGTCACGCCCAGCGCCTGTCCGCGCGGGATGATCGTCACCTTGTGCACGGGATCGGCGTGCTCGCAGTGATAGGCCACCACCGCATGACCGGCCTCGTGGTAGGCGGTGATGCGCTTGTCGTCCTCGCTCAGGACCAGGCTGCGCCGCTCCGGTCCGAGCATCACCTTCTCCTTGGCGTCCTCGAAGTCGTCGGCGGTCACGTACTCGTGGTTCTTGCGGGCGGCCAGCAGCGCGGCCTCGTTCACCAGGTTCTCCAGGTCGGCGCCGGCCATGCCGGGTGTACCCGCGGCGATGGTGCGCGCCGACACCTTCTCGTCCATCCTCACCTTGCGCATGTGCACCTTGAGGATGGCTTCCCGGCCCACCAGGTCGGGCATGTCGACCACGATCTGCCGATCGAACCGCCCCGGCCGCATCAAAGCCGGATCGAGGACGTCGGGCCGGTTGGTCGCGGCCAGGATGATGACGCCCTCGTTCGATTCGAAGCCGTCCATCTCGACCAGGAGCTGGTTCAGCGTCTGCTCGCGCTCGTCATGGCCGCCGCCCAGCCCGGCGCCGCGGTGCCGGCCCACCGCGTCGATCTCGTCGATGAAGATGATGCAGGGCGCGTTCTTCTTGCCCTGATCGAACAGGTCGCGCACGCGGCTGGCGCCGACCCCCACGAACATCTCCACGAAGTCGGAGCCGGACATGCTGAAGAACGGCACGCCCGCCTCGCCGGCCACGGCCCGGCCCAGCAGGGTCTTGCCCGTGCCTGGAGGACCCACCAGCAGGGCGCCCTTGGGGATGCGGCCGCCCAGGCGCTGGAACTTCTTGGGCGAACGCAGGAAGTCGATGACCTCCTGCAGTTCCACCTTGGCCTCGTCGCAGCCGGCCACGTCCTCGAACGTGATCGTCGGCTTGTCCATGTTGAACAGCTTGGCCTTGGACTTGCCGAAGCTGAACGCCTTGTTGCCGCCGCCCTGCATCTGCCGCAGGAAGAAGATCCAGAGGCCGAGGATCAACAGGAAGGGCAGGTAGTAGGTCAGGATCGTGGAGAACCAGTTGATCCGGCGCGGCTCGCCCGTGAGCTTGGCGTTGGGGTTCGTCCCGGTGATCCACTCGGCGAAGTCTTCGCGCTCGTTCAGCAGGTAGACCTTGAACCGTTCCACCGCCTGCACGTTGCCGCTCTCGGTGGTGATGGGGGTCGGCTCCCTGAAGTCGCCGGTCACCTCGAGCTCGGTCTTGACGATCGTCGCGATGTTCCCGCTCTCCACCTGCTCCTTGAAGGCGGAGTAGCTGATCTCGTACACGGACCTGCGGTCGATGTACATCATCTGGAAGGCGACGAACACCAGCAGGATCATCAGGATCCAGAATCCCGCCGTCTTGCCGGGGAAGGGCGGCTTGCGGCCAGGGCCGAACGGGTTGCGGTTCGGGCCGCCGGGCCCCTGGTTGTCGGGCTTTCGCGTCATCGAGGTTCGCGATCCTTTCCGCGGAGCGTGCGGTTCGTGGCGCCCGGAAGCGAGTCGCTCTTGGCGCGTTCCTGCGCGGGTGCGGCGATACGGGGAACGACCCGGATGGTAACTGTCCTCCGGGTGGACGGCAACAGTCGCGTCCGCTCGGCCTGCTCGATGCCGGGGATCCAGAGGATGCCGGCACCGTCCTCCACCACCACGACCCGGTGCCGCCGCGAACGGGGGATGCGACGCTCCCGGAGCAGGTCGGACACCTTCTTGTGACCGCCGAGACCGAAGGCTGCGATGGCGTCGCCGGCTCGCCAGCCGCGAACCCGGACCGCGCCGCTGAGGGCGTCGGCCGGGACCGTCAACTCCCGGTCCGGTCGCAGGCTGCGGGAACACCCGGAGAAACGCTCCGAGGCAGCCGTGGTTCCCGACTGCGGCTCGACGGAGATCCGCCACTGCCGCTCCGGGCGCTCCGCCGCGTCCGCGAACGCCGACGGCGGTTGCCGGGTCACGTGAAGGGTGTCGAACTCGCGCCGGGCCGTGCGTCCGCCCGGCAGATCCAGCGACTGGCCCGAGCGGCCGGCCCGCAGCCACTGCAGCAGTTCCTCCAGGTGCTCGCGGCTGAGCCCCGGATCGGGCGGCTCATCGGTGAGCGCCGGCTGCGCGATCGGGGCGCCCGGGCCGGCCGGCGCGTCTGCGCTCGCCGTTGCGGCTCGTCCGGCCGGCGTCGACGCGGGTGTGTCCGGACCTTGCGAGCCGAGACCCAGATACACTCGGAGCACCCGGCGCGCCAGCACCGGCGGCAGGTCCAGCAGTGCCGTCACGCTCAGACCGGCGGGGCCGTCGCCGGCGGAGGCCGGCGCCCGTGCCGATGCGAGCGCGCCTGCGGCCAGTTCGTCGAGGTAGGCGCTCTCGGCGGCGGCCAGGGCGGCCAGGCGCGCCGGTGCGATGGCGGCCGCCGGGCCGAAGATGGCCCGGACCAGCGGCAGGAGTTCGCGACGCACCCGGGTGCGGGTGGCATCGCCCTCGACGTTGGTGGCGTCCCGGCGGTAGGGCTGCCCCAGACCGTCGAGGTAAGCCAGGATCTCGACTCGTGTGACGCCGAGCAGGGGATGCAGGACCCGGCCCTGCCGCGGCCGGATGCCCGCGAGACCGTCGATGCCGGTGCCGCGGAACAGACGCATGACCACCGTTTCCACCTGGTCGTCGCGATGGTGTCCCGTGGCCACCCCGGCCAGATCCGGCCGATCGGCCAGGACGTTGCGGAACCACCGCCGGCGCAGCACGCGCCCGGCTTCCTCCAGGCCCTGCCCGCGCTCGCGCGCGAGAGGCCGCGGGTCGGCCCGCTCCACGTGCAGCGGCACCCCGAGGCCGGCGCAGAGATCGCGACAGAACGCCTCGTCGGCGTCGGCGGCCGCTCCGCGCAGCCGGTGATTCAGGTGGGCCGCGACGAGCGGACGGCCGCCGGCGGCCGCCCAGACGCAGGCGACGCGGAGCAGGGCCACCGAGTCGGGACCGCCGGAAAGCGCCACCAGCAGGCCGGGCCCGGAGTGGCTCTCGCCGGCGACTGCCGTCACGAGTCGCTCGATCTCCGGCAGCACGGCGTCGAGGAATGGATGGGGGGTCGGCTGACCGCCACGCGACGGGACAGCCGGCTGGAAGGGGTTCGTCACGCCATCTCCCCGGCGGACGTAGCCCTCGGAGGGCCGCGAAAGAGAGTGTCCCGAACGAGGGGTGGGTGGTGCCGGCTCAGGGACTCGAACCCCGGACACGTGGATTATGATTCCACTGCTCTAACCAGCTGAGCTAAGCCGGCACCGGGCACGAGCGGGCCCGGGGCTCCTGGGCCCCCGTTCTGGGCTGCGGCAATTTAGCCGCCCAGACCTGGCTTGTCAAGATGCCCGCCACCTTCTATGCTGCGCCGCGAGCGACGTCGCGAACACCGCGATGCGGTCGCAATCGCGCAGGCCGAAGCCACTTAGAGAAGCGGAAGCCACGGGGGGACCGTGTCAGTTCCCGATCGCCCATCGCCGGGGGACCTGATCGGCGAGGAAGATGCCGATCTCGCGCCTCTCCTGGACCGGACGGTGACCGTCCTGGGCTACGGGACGATGGGGAGAGCGCACGCTTTGAACCTGCGCGACGCCGGCATCCGGGTGGTGGTGGGAGCGCGCCGCGACTCGACCCGCTGCGAGGTGGCTCGCCGCGAGGGATTCCCGGTCGAGGAGCCGGCAGCGGCGGTCGGGGCCGGCGACGTCGTGGCGATGATGCTCCCGGACGATGCCATGGCCGGGGTGTACCGCTCGGTGGTGGCGCCGGCCTTGCGGCCGGCCGCGGCGCTTGCGTTCGCGCACGGCTTCGCGGTGGCCTTCGGGCAGGTGACGCCCGAGCCGGGCCGCGCCTGCTTCCTGGCCGCACCCAAGGGACAGGGCGATGCGCTGCGGGCGGCGGTGGTCGCCGGGGGCGGTCTGCCCGGCCTGCTGGCGGTGAGCGACGGCTCGCCGCCCGGCACGTGGGCGCTGGCCGCGGCCTACGCGCGCGCCGTGGGGTGCTTGCGCGGAGGCGGGCTGGCCACCACGTTCCGCGACGAGTGCGTGGCCGACCAGTTCGGCGAGCAGGTGGTGCTCTGCGGCGGCGTGGTCGAACTGCTCCAGGCCGCCTTCGACACCCTCGTGGGACGTGGCTACAGCGCCGAGAACGCCTACTTCGAGTGCGTTCACGAGCTGAAGATCATCACCGACCTCCTGCACCGCCACGGCGTGGACGGCATGCGCCGCCGCATCAGCGGGACGGCCGCGTACGGGGGGCTGACCCGCGGTCCGCGCGTGGTCGACGCGTCGGTGCGGGCCACGATGGGTGTGATCCTCGACGAGATCGAGAGCGGGCGTTTCGCGGCGGAGTTCCTGGCCCGCCACGACGATCCGCAGCACGGCACGGCGGCCCTGGCCGCCAGGGAAGCGGCGTCGCCGCTGGCGGCGGCCGGACGGGCGCTCGCCGCGCGCATGCGAGCGCTCGACCCGGTGCACCGGCCGGACTCCGAGGAGGAGGACCAATGACCGACGAGAGGATCGAGGTGGGAAGCTCCGCACCGGCCGTTCCGCCCGAGCGCGATAGCCTGCTGCTGCGCTTCTGGTCGCTCATCGTGGCACCGACGCGGGCCTGCGTGGCGATCGCGCAGCGGCCGGCCTGGGGCGTGGCCGCGGTGGCGCTGCTGGTCGTGTCGGCGCTGTACACGGGCAGCGTGTTGCACATCATCGGACCCGAGCAGATCGAGCAGCAGATCGAGAGCGCCGGCAGCGACGAGGCGGCCATGGCCATGGCGGGTCAGCTCGATCGCATGCGGGACCCCGGCCCCGGCATGCGAATCGTGATCGGCCTCGCGGCAGGCGTGGGCGCCCTGCTGTTCGCCGTCGTCCTGCCCGGTCTGGTGTTCCAGCTCTTCTTCCGCCTGTCGGAGGGCAGGGGGCGCATGGCGCAGACGTTCGGCGTGGTGGCGTGGACGGCGCTCGTGGCCTCCACCATCAGCTACGGTCTGCGGGCGCTCCTCATCCTGGGTCGTGGCAGCGGCGAGGGCGTGGCCACCGGCCTGGCGCTCCTGGTGCCGGACGCACCGTCCGACTCGCCGCTCTTCCTCGCCCTGAACATGTTCGGGGACGTCTTCATCTGGTGGCAGGTGGCGCTCATGGTCATCGGCTTCGCCGTCGTGCATGCGCTGCCGCTGGTCCGCTCGGCGGTCGTGACGATCGCGGTCTCCGTGCTCGGCGGACTGATGATCCTCGGGGTCCAGGTCATCTCGGCGCGCCTGGGCGGCTGATCCAGACGCGGTCACGGGAGGCAGCTCTTTGAAGCGCAAGTTGATCATCGGCGGGGTCGCACTGGTGGTCGTGCTGGTCATCGTGGTGGTGAACCTGCGTCGCGAATCGCCGGACGCCAGGGTGCAGGCGACCGAGGTCACCCGGCGGGACCTCACCGCCGTGGTCAGCGCTTCGGGGACCATCCAGCCCAAGCGGTCGGTGAACGTGAGCGCTAACGCCATCGGTACGATCACTCGCCTGGCGGTGGCCGAGGGCGACCGGGTACGAGCGGGCGATTTCCTGCTGGAGATCGACCCCACCCAGTACGCATCCACGGTGCAGGCGCTCGAGGCGGCGGTCCGCACCATGCGGGCGGACCTGGAACTGGCCCTGGCGTCGCTGGAGAAGGCGGAGCTGGATCTCCGGCGAGCAGAGGACCTGTACGCCGAGCAGCTGGCGTCGGAGGAGGAACTGCAGGCGGCGCGCACGACGTTCCGGGTCCAGCAGGCGCAGGTCCAGGCGGCCCGGCACCGGCTCGAGCAGCAGGATGCCAACCTGGCCAAGGCGCGCCACGACCTGCGGCAGGTCACCATCAGCGCTCCCATGGCCGGCGTGGTCACCCGTCTGAACGTCGAGCAGGGCGAGTCGGCGATCATGGGCACCCTCAACAATCCCGGCACCGTGCTGCTGGTCATAGCCGCCCTGGACACGATGGAGGCCTGGGTGGAGGTGGACGAGACCGAGGTGGTGGACGTGGAGATCGGCCAGGCGGCCGGCGTGACCATCGACGCCTTCCCGGACAGCACCTTCGAGGGCCGGGTGACGGAGATCGGCAACAGCCCCGTGCTGGTGCGCACGGGCGCCAGCCAGGAGGCCGTCGACTTCGAGGTGAAGATCACGCTGGAGCGCGCGCCGGCGCGCATCCGCCCCGGACTCTCCGCCAAGGCCGAGATCACGGTGGCGGACCGCCGGGACGTGCTCGCGGTGCCGCTCGGAGCGGTGACGGTGCGCCCGTGGCCGCTGCGCCAGGAAGACGTTCAGCGTTACCGGGGCCGGCGGGAGCAGGCCCAGCGCCGGGCGCTGGAGCCCCTCGGCTTCGTGCCGGCCGATTCGCTGCCGCGCGAGGCCGAGCGCAAGGACGCCGAGGGGGTGTTCGTGGTGCGCGACGGCTTCGCCCGGTTCGTTCCGGTGCAGCTGGGCATCGCCGGCGAGGAGCACTTCGAGATCGTCTCCGGCCTCGACGAGGGGATGACCGTGATCACCGGTCCCTTCCGCATCCTGCGCGAACTCGACGACGGCACCTGGGTGGAAATCCGCGGCGAGGATCGGTGACGTGAACCTCCTGGAGGGTGTCCGCATCGCCCTGGCGAGCCTGACCGGGCACAAGCTGCGCACCTTCCTCACGCTGCTGGGCAACATCGTGGGCACGATGTCGGTGATCGCGGTGGTGTCGCTGCTCTACGGCGCCGACCGTTACTTCCGCCAGGTGGTGCTGGACGAGGGCACCGACGTCTTCACGATCACGCGCGTCAACGCGGTGGAGTTCCTCACCGACTTCGACGCGTTCCTCGAATCCCTCAACAACCCCCCGCTCACCCTGGCCGACCGCGACTACCTGGAAGACCGCATGACCGAGGCGCGCGTGGTGGGAGCGACGCTCGAGCGCCAGGCGAACCTGCGCGCCGGCGCCAGCGCCTACCGCGGCGCGCTCGTCGCGGGACGCACCGCCGACTATCCGCTGCTGGAAGACATGCCGCTGCTGGCGGGCCGACATCTGACCTCGCTGGACGTGGTGGCCAGCCGTCCGGTGGCGGTGCTGGGCTGGGACGTGGCGCAGGCGCTGTTCCCGCGCCGCACCGATCCGCTCGGCGGCGAGTTCAAGATCGGGAACCGCCATTTCACCGTGGTCGGGGTGGTGCAGGATCGCGGGACGGTGCTCGGCAACAACCGCAACCAGTTCGTGGTGATCCCGATCACCAGCTTCCAGAAGGTTTTCGGCGGTCGCGCTTCGGTGGACATCAAGATCGCCGCCCGGGAGCTGGTCCGCTTCGAGGAGGCCATGGAGGAGGCTGCGTTCCTCATGCGGGTTCGCCACCGGTTGCGTCCCCTCGCGAAGGACGATTTCGCCGTGGTCACCTCGGAGCAGTTGCTGAACATCTGGGCGGGCATCAGCGCCAACGTCTACCGCGCGCTGGTGCCGCTGGTGGGGATCAGCCTGGTGGTGGGCGGGATCGTGCTCATGAACATCATGCTCGTGGCCGTCACCGAACGCACCCGCGAGGTGGGAGTGCGCAAGGCGCTCGGGGCACCGCGCAGGGCCATCCTCTGGCAGTTCATGGTCGAGGCGATCACGCTGTCGGTGACCGGCGGCATCGTCGGCATCGTCGTGGGAGCGCTGCTGGCGGCGGCCATCGCGGCGGTGAGCCCGTTGCCGTTCGCGATCGCCGGCTGGTCCGTCCTGCTGGGGCTGGCGGTGACGTTCGTGATCGGCGGCGTCTTCGGCACCTATCCGGCCTGGAAGGCGGCGGGGCTCGACCCCGTGGAGGCGCTGCGCTATGAGTGACCGGCGCCCGTCCCGCGGCTCCGCCGCGAGCGGCTCGCCGCCCGGCCGCGCCCGGGGTCCGGTGCCGAGCGGCGGTCCCGTCTGGCACGCCCATCTGGCGGAGGGTGCCCAGCAGGCGCTGCGGGTGATCACCGGTCACCGCATGCGCAGCTTCCTGCTCATCGTGGGGGTGGCCATCGGCGTGGCCACGCTGCTGGCCATCATCACCATCGTCACCGGTCTGAGCAACCGTATTCGCGAGGACATCGTCTCCGCCAGCCGGCCCTACCTGGTGATCAGTCGCTTCTCGCATCTGGGCGGCGAGGAGATCGACGAGAAGCTCCGCCGCCCGCAGCTCCTGCCCGAGCTCATCCCCCTGCTCGAGGACGTCGAGGGGGTGGACCTGGTGGATTACAACGTCACCAACAGCCGCGGCACCGTGCTCCGCTACGAGCAGGAGCGCACCAACTTCGTGCAGGTGGTGGGGGTGAAGGAGACCTTCCCGTACATGTACTCGGTGCAGCTCGGCGAGGGGCGCTTCTTCACGGACGAGGAGGTCGCGCGGCGCGCCCGGGTGGTCGTCCTCGGCCACGGTCCGCGCAAGGATCTGTTCCCGCAGCTGGATCCGGTCGGGCGGACGCTCAGGATCGAGGGCAAACCGTACCAGATCGTCGGCGCCATGGCCAAGCGCGGCTCCATCATCGGCGCACTGGGCGACAACTACGCGCTGTTGCCCTGGACCAGCTTCGAGAAGGACTTCCTCTCGCGAGGGTTCGAGGACCGCACCATCCACGTGACGGTGGCGTCCGGCCACGAGAGCCAGGACGTGGCCGGGGAGGTCACCGGCGCCCTGCGCGCCGGCCGTCGTCTGCGGCCGGGCGAACCGAACGACTTCGAGATCACCGCATCGGAAACCTATGGCGACATCATCGACCAGGTCACGAGCGGCATCGCGCTGGTGCTGGTGGTCCTCTCGTCCATCGGTCTGATGGTGGGCGGCATCGGCGTGATGAACATCATGCTCATCTCGGTCACCGAGCGCACCCGGGAGATCGGCGTCCGCATGGCGCTGGGAGCCCGCCGTAACGACGTGCTCTTCCAGGTGCTGGTGGAAGCGGCCACGCTCACCGGCATCGGCGGCGTGCTGGGGGCCGGACTCGGCTACGTCGCGTCGTGGGGTGCCACTCACCTGCTGCGCTTCCCCTACGAGTTCTCGGTGCCCTGGACCATCGTCGCGGTCCTATTCTCGATGTCGATCGGCCTGATCTTCGGTCTCTACCCGGCCTGGCGGGCCTCGCGGCTGGACCCGATCGAGGCTCTGCGCTCGGAGTGAGCGGCCGCGCAACGGCTGGCCACCGTCGCCGAGCGGCCCTAGTATGGCCGGTGTCGGGGTATGGCGGCCGCCCGGATCCGTCCGCGCGAGCGTCTCCCCTGGACCGGAGGAAAGCAGGCGTGACGCGACCCCGGCGACGAGCCCTCCTGCCGATCCTGGCCGCGCTCTTCATGGCGGCACCCCTGCTGCCGGCGCACGCCACCCCGTTTGGTCACATCCGCGACGGCTCGGTGGTGAGCGCCAACGCAGGCTGGGGCTGGACCCGGATCCGGCTCGCCGGCGGCAGCGACACGGTCCCCGCGGATCTGGAGACCGACCACGAGGACGCCTTCGGGGGCATGCTCCGCTACGGCTTCGCTCCGAGCGACGGCCTCATGTACGGTGTGCAACTGGGCGGCTGGAAGAAGACCTTCGACGGCGACACCGCGACGCTCTTCTTCTTCGAGGGGTTCGGGACCTGGTTCCCCCGCGAGGGCGGGTTCTTCGTGCGTGGTGCGATCGGCTGGGGCAGCCTCGATCTCACCTTGCGTCGTCCGTTCGCCGAGTTGCGCAACGTCACCTTCCAGGAGGGCGGCATCAGCCTGGGCGGCGGCATCGGCTACGAGTTGCGCCTGCAGGCGGACTTCGCGCTGGGGCTGGCTTTCGACGGCCACTGGGTCGACATCGGAGATTTCGCCGACCTGCGCGACGTCCGGGCCGTGAACTACCTCCTCTCGCTCAACTTCGCGTACTACCTGTGATGTCGCGGGGCGTCGGCGCCAGCGCCGAGCCGTTCCCGCCGCGGCCCCCTTGCCCCGGCGCACCGGCGCCCGTAGATAGAGCTAAGACGCTCGCCACCGGTTCGACCCTCTGCACCCGCGCGCACGCTCAAGACCGGGTCTCACGGGCCGGGGAAGGTTGGATGGCTGCCGCGGGAGCAACCGGGGCTCGAGAACGGACGACACTCATGCGCAGGTATCTTCTCGCCGCCGGGGCCAGTCCGGCTCCGATCGTCGCCTTCGCTCTGATCCTCGCCGCCCTCGCCGCTCTTCCGGGCCACGCCCAGGAGCCGGGCTCCGACTGGCGCCCGCCGTGGCCGGAAGGTCCCACGGTGGCGGACTGGATGAAGTGGGACGCCCGCCTCGCCCGCGATTATTACAACGACCTGCCGTACTACGAGGGGCTGCACAGCCCGCGCGGCCAGCCCAACATCTATGCGCGAGCGCTCGGGCACGACAGCGATCTGCCGCCCCTGACGCGGGAGCGATTCCTGGCGCTGCCCGCCGGCGAGCAGGACCGCCGGCGCGAGCTGGCGTCGCATGCCCTGAAGCGGCTGCGGCGCTTCCGCAGCGACGTCGTGAGACGTGTCGGTCACACCCGCCAGAACCTGACCGTGGTCGCGGATCCGGTGCGCAATCAGACCGACATGCCCGAGTTGCTGCTGGCCCTGCGCACCGCTGCGGGCCTCGACCCGAGCAATCCGCACGTGTGGCACCAGCTCGCCTACTTCCATGCCGTGGTGGGCGACCGGGCACGTGCCGGCGCCGCGCTGAGCGAGGTCTTCGCCGTGCTCGAGGAGTTGCCGCCGGCAGCGCTGGGCGACCTGCGGCGGCGGGCCGCGCTGGATCGGGCCTGGCTGCTGTACGAGGACGGCTGGTACGACGACTGCGCCAGGTGGGCGGACCTGGCCGATACCTCGGGCCGGGACGCCGAGGCCGTGCTGCTGCAGGGCCTGGCCGCAGCCGGGCGCGGCGACTTCTCCACCGCCGTTCGTCTGGCCGATCGGGTGGTCACGCTGGAGGTGCGCCGCTACCCCCGCGACATCCTCGACCTGGCGTCCGGCGCCGGGATCCGTACCGACCTGCAGGACCCGGAGCAGTGGCCGCGGAAGCGGTCGGACTTCGCGGCGCGCTGGATCCGCGCCGTGGCCTACCTGCGGCAAGGCGAGTACGACCTGGCGGCCCGCGAGGCGGGAGAGCCGCGCCCGGAGGACCTGTATCCGTTCGCGCGCTACTTCTGGAGCGATCTCGGCTCGATCATGGAGGAGGTGAATCGCATCGACCGCGCGGCCGGCTACTACGCCCTCGCGATGGTGCACCGTCCCTACGTCCAGCACTTCCTGCAGGAGACGGTCGGCGCCGGCATCAGCGCCGTGGGGAATCCCGGCGTGGGCCTGCCGGTCTACCTGGGCTACGGCGAGCACTACCTCACGGGCAGCCGCTTCTCCCATGCCACGAACCTGGCGCTGCTGGCCATGCACGAGCTGGACCCGGCCTACCAGGGGCGCTTCTCCCGCCTGGCGCTGAACGAACTGGCGGCGTGCGTGCGACGCGGCGTCCAGCCACTGCGGGCGGAACTGCTGCGCGGGCGGCTGCTGTACCTGCGCGGTGATCACGGGCGGGCCGCGGGCGCATTCGCCGCCGCGGTGGAGCGGCTCGAGGCGCGCGACGCGCTCTCACCGCTGGTCCTGGTGCAGGCGGCCGTGTCGGAACTGGCCGCCGACGATGCCGCTGCGGCGCTGCGCCTGCTGGACCGCGCTAGCGCCCTGGACCCCGAGTTCGCTCTGGCGGCCCGCGTCCGGGCGGTGGCGCTGGTCCGGCTGGGTCGGCAGGAGGAAGCCCTGCGGGCGATCGACCGGGCGCTCGCCCTGGATGACGACGCATGGGCGGCCTGGCTGAACCGCGGACTGATGGCGCTCCACCAGGGTCGTCTCGACGCTGCCGCCGTCGACGCCGGCCGCGCGGCGGCGCTGGCGCCGGATCGTCCGCAGGTGGTCGCGCTGGACGCGGCCGTGGCCCTCGCCCGGGCCAGGACGGCCGGAGGGCAGGCGGCGACCGGCGCACCCGCCATCCTCTACCATGCCGAGGCCGAGGAGATCATGCTCTCGCCGCTGAACTCCGTCAGCCGGCGTCGCATCGTCGAGTATCGCGACCGGCAGTTCTCGCGGCCCGCCGCCGACGCGTTCGCCTGGCTCGGCGTGCCGGATGCCGAGCTCGAGGACCTGCGCCGGGCCTACGAGCACGATCCCTCCGGGTATCATCGCCAGAACCTGGCGCGTGCGCTCATCCGCTCGGGTGAGCCTCGCGAGGGGCGCGACCTGTTGCTGGCCACCTGGAGCGAGGCCTCGTCGCCGGCCGCGCACGCGCTCATCCTGGAGGCGGACCGTCTGCTGGGAGACGTCGAGCGCGCGCGACGACTCGCCCGGTCACTCGTCCGCGGGCGGGCCGTGAGCGACGACCCGTACCTGTGGGCGGTGGCGGCCATGAGCCTGCTGGAAGCGGGAGAGGAGGATCTGGGGCGCCGGTCGCTCGAGCGTGCCCTGGAACTGGATCCCCAGAACACGAACCTGCGACTGTTCGGGCAGTTGCGAGGGTACTGACGCCAGGAGTCGGGCCCGGGGACATTCGGCCAGGGAAGGGGGCGGCCCGAGCCGCCCCCTTCCTGCATTCACCGGCCGCGCGTCCCGGGCGCGCCGCGCACGGCGGGGTTCACTGCAAGGTCGGCAAGCGCCCCGGGGTATGCGGCGCACCCAGTTCGTCGAGCTCGCGCTCGAAGGCCGGGAGTTCCTCCTCCACGAGACGGCGAAGCGCCGCCAGCGCCGGGCGGAATTCGTCTCGGGCCACCTTCAGGTTGTCCCGCATGGTCTGCGTGGGCGCCATGGTGGTGTTGCGCAGACCGTAGATCACCCGCCCCACCCGGTCGCCAACGCCCGGCGGCGTCGGTTCCTCGCGGCGGGAAACGGTCGGATCGCCCTCGAGCACGACGAAGAGGTCGGCCAGTCCGTCGTCGAGCGCGTCGAGCCGGTCGAGGAACGCGCGGTCGGCCGCGGGGGTCTGCTCCACCGCGCGGCGCAGATGCTCGATGCGGTTCCGGGCGGCGCGGGCCTCGCGCACGGTGCCCTCGACCACCCGGGCGAGATCCTGCGCCTCGAGGGCGAATGCGACGGCCGCTTCGGGTTCGTCGGCGGCTTGCCGATTGACCTTCAGCGAGACGACGTCGAACTCCACCGGACCGGCCAGCACCCTCTCCTCGCCGCGCACGCGGCGTGCCAGGGTCACGCTGTAGCGTCCCGGCGGCGCCAGCATGCCCGAGGGGTCCTCGTCCCACGGATTGCGCTCGCCCGGGCTCTTCAGCGTGATGGGCGCGCTGGACGGGTATCGCAGATCCCACGCCACCCGGTGCAGCCCCTTGCCCGTGGCCCCCTGCACGTGACGCACCACGCCGCCGGCGGCATCGCGCACGGTCAGGACCAGCGTGGGCTGCTGTTCGCGATCCTCGGCGCGCAGCTCGTCCCAGCTGGGGTAGTACACGGGTTCATTGCGCTCGAACTTCTCCTGCTCGAGCTTGCGGCGCTGCGCCTTCAGGGTGGGCGTGTCCTCCTTCAGGTAATAGGTGAAGACGGCGCCGAACGGCGGGTTGTCGGCCGTGTAGAAGGCGTCGCCCTGCGAGGCCTGCCGCCGGCCGCCCAGGCGTCCGGTCTCGACGTAATGCCACGCCTCGCGCGCCGGGAACAGGACCGCCGGCTGCTCCAGGTCGGCGGGGGTCAGGCCGCGCAGCGGCGTGTAGTCGTCCAGCACGTAGAAGCCGCGCCCGAAGGTGGCCACCACCAGATCGTTCTCCCGCCGCTGGATCTCCAGGTCGCGGCAGGCGATCGTCGGGATGCCGGCCTTCAACTGCACCCAGCGCCGGCCGCCGTCGGTGGTGAAGAAGACGCCGAACTCCGTGCCCACGAACAGCAGGTCGGGGTCCACGTGATCCTGGACGATGCTCCAGGCGGTGCCCCGCTCGGGCAGGTCGCCCGTGATGTCCTGCCAGCTCTTGCCGTGATCGGTGCTCTTGCGGACATAGGGCTTCAGGTCGTTGCCCTTGCGGTTGTCGAAGCACGCGTAGACGGTGCCCTCGGCGAAGCGGTCCGCCGTCAGGCACGCCACGTACGACTGTTTGGGCACGTCGCGGAAGTCCTCGTGCCGCGTCCAGTTCTGTCCGCCGTCGCGAGTCACCTGCACCAGGCCGTCGTCGGTGCCGGCGTAGAGCACGCCCTCGGTGAGCGGCGACTCCGCCAGCGCCACGATGTTCCCGTAGAACGAGGTGGAGCGGTTCTTGGCCACCGTGTCCACCGACCAGACGCGTCCCATGACCTCCAGGCGGTTGCGGTCGAGGCCGCGGCTGAGATCGCCGCTCACCTTCCGCCAGGAATGGCCCCGATCGTCCGAGCGGAAGATCTTCTGGGCCGCGAAGTAGAGGCGACTCGGATCGTGGGGGCTGATGATCAGCGCCGAGTCCCAGTTCCAGCGCAGCGACTCGCCCGGTTCCGGCTGGGGCTGGATGTCGATGCGCTCGCCGCTCTGGCGGTCGTACCGCACCAGGTTGCCGTGCTGCAGTTGCGAGTAGACGATGTTCGGATCGGTGGGGTCGATGGCCGGCTCGAAGCCGTCGCCGCCCAGGGTCACGAACCAGTCGCTGTTGCGGATGCCGTGGCTGTTCAGGGTGCGCACGGGGCCGCCCTGCGTGTTGTTGTCCTGCGTGCCGCCGTAGACGTTGTAGATGGGCGCGTCGTTGTCGAGCGCCAGCTTGTAGAACTGGGTGACCGGCAGATTGGCCATGAAGCGCCACGTCTCGCCGCCGTCCCAGGTCTCGTACACGCCGCCGTCACCGCCGATGACCAGGTGGTCGGTGCGGTCGGGATCGATCCAGAGCGCGTGGTCGTCCACGTGGCGGGCCTTCAGGCCCAGCCGCCGCCAGGTCTTGCCGCCGTCGTCGCTCACCCGGCTGAAGGTGTCGAGGCTGTAGACCCGGTCCGGATTCACCGGATCGGCGACGATCTCGTGATAGTACTGCGGACTCGTCGCAACGTAGTCGCTCATCCGCTGCCAGCTCGCGCCGGCGTTCGTGCTGCGGTAGAAGCCGCCCGCATCGCCCACCGACTCGATGATCGCGTAGATGGTGTCCGGCCGCTTCGGCGCCACGGCCAGACCGATGCGGCCGAGGTGCTCGTCGGGCAATCCGCGCGCGAGCTTCTGCCAGGTGCGTCCGCCGTCGGTCGACTTGTGGATGCCGGAGCCGGGGCCGCCGTCGATCAGCGTCCAGACGTGGCGGCGTCGCTGGTAGGTCGCGGCATAGAGGGTCTCGGGGTCGCCCGGGTCCATCGCCAGGTCCACCACGCCGGTGTCCTGGTCGATGTCGAGGAGACGCTCCCAGTTCTTGCCGCCATCGCGAGTGACGTACAGGCCGCGATCGCCGCCCGGTCCCCACAGCGGCCCCATGGCGGCCACGTAGACCACGTCGCCGTCGTCGGGGTGGATGACGATCTTGCCGATGTGCATCGACTCCTCGAGACCCTTGTTCTGCCAGGTCTTGCCGCCGTCCACCGACCGGTAGACGCCGTCGCCGAACGAGACGCTCCGCTGGCTGTTGTTCTCGCCGGTGCCCACCCACACCACGTTGGGGTCCGTGGGATCGAGGGCGAGGCAGCCGATCGAGTAGCTGCCCTGGTCGTCGAAGATGGGATCCCAGGTCGTGCCGGCGTTCCGGGTCTCCCAGACGTTCCCCGACGACACGGCCACGTACCAGTGCGCCCGATCGCGCGGGTCGATCGCGATGTCGCCGATGCGGCCGGAGGTGAAGGCCGGGCCGAGGTTGCGGAAGGCCAGCCCCGAGAACGTGCCGGACGTCCAGGGACCTTCGCTCTTCTCGTCGTCGCCCTTCGGTCTGGCCGCGGTGTCGGCCGGCAGCAGCGCGGCCACCGCGAGCAGACCGACGAGGGCGGCGACGAAACCAGCCGACGGCGCGCGTCCGCGGGCGCGGCAGCGCGGCAAGGACCGCTTCTGCTTCATGATGCGTCTCTCCCGGATGAGGGTCGGTGCCGCCGGTCGGGGCGGCGGCGGTGGGGCGAAACAGGCACGAAGCGGAATGTAGCAGTCCGGCACCCCGGTGCACAACCGCGAAACGCCGCCCGGCGAGCTTCCGGCCCGGACGACGCCGAGGCGGCTGCCCCGCCTGGCCAGGGCCGAGGACACGCTGTGTCCTCCAGGGAACAGCCCCGGCGGACCGGTGCGCAGGAGGCGCCCGGGAGGCGTGGCCTGGTCCCGGATAAGGTATTGCCGTACAAGCAGATGTGCGAGTTTGCGCAGCGGTCGCCCGTGCGGCACCGATCCTGCGATGAGGTGCGTGTCAGCCACCCGTGGACCCCGGCAGGAGGTCGGCGAGATGACACCGAAGAGCTACCACTCGCGTCTGCTGCGCGACCTGGTCATCGTGCTGGCGGTGCTGCTGGCGCTGGTCGTCCTGGTCCCGCGAGCCTCGCACGCGGCGCTCAGGATCCACGGACGGTGCGCGGTGCCGGCGACGGTCGTCGCGCCCGTCGTTTCGGTTTCGGTTCCCCATCGTCTCGTCGTGGCGCCCTCGGCCGGGTTCCGGCTGCGCGCGGTCGCACGCCCGAGAATCCTCCACGGAAAGCCCGTGAAGATCGTGGCGCGGTCGCGGGTGGTTCGTCCGGCGCCGGCAGTGTCGGTGCCGATGTCACGTCCGGTCTGTGGGCACCGTGTGTGGGTGCCCGGGCACTGGACCGTGCAGGGGCTGCGCCAGGTCTGGATCCCCGGACGCTGGCAGTGGTCTCGAGCGTGATGGCCGGGCGGGATCGGCCCCCATCCGGCACCCGGATCGTCCAGGGTCAGCCGCTCTGAGGACTCCGGTTGCCGGAATCTCCGCCTCGGCTACACTTCCCGGGGTGCCAGGCGCGGAACTTCCCCCCTCCGCGCCTGCCTCCCGGGAGGGATGATGCAGGTCGACCACCGAGACCACGGCGCACACCATCATGCCGAGCGACGCCGCGCCTCGGCGGCCGCCCTGAGGCGGCTGCTCGGCGAGCGCATCCTCGTCCTGGACGGCGCCATGGGCACCATGATCCAGGCCGAGCGTCTGGACGAGGCGGGCTACCGGGGCCGACTGCTGGCGAACCACGACCGTGATCTCAAGGGCAACAACGACATCCTCTGCCTGACGCGCCCCGAGGTGATCCGCCGCATCCATCGCGACTACTTCGCCGCCGGCGCCGACATCGCCACCACCAACACGTTCAACGGCACCCGGATCGTCCAGGACGATTACGGCACCGGGCACCTGGTCCGCGACCTCAACTTCGCCGCCGCCCGGCTGGCGCGGGAGGAAGCGGACGCCAGCGAGGCCGCCGACCCGGGTCGTCCGCGGTTCGTGGCCGGCAGCCTGGCGCCGACCAACCGCACGGCTTCCATCTCGCCTGACGTGGAGAATCCCGCCGCGCGCAACGTCACCTTCGATGAACTCGTGGCCACCTACGCCGAGGAGGCCGAGGCGCTGCTGGACGGGGGGGTGGACATCCTTCTCGTCGAGACGGTGTTCGACACGCTCAACGCCAAGGCTGCGCTCTTCGCCATCAGCGAGGTGCTGCGCCGTCGCGACGAGCCGGACGTGCCGGTGTGGGTGAGCGGCACGATCACCGATGCCAGCGGCCGCACCCTCAGCGGTCAGACGCCCGAGGCGTTCTGGATCTCGGTTCGCCATGCCCGACCGCTGCTGGTGGGCCTGAACTGCGCGCTCGGTCCCGACCTGTTGCGCCCGCACGTCGAGGAACTGGCGCGGCACGCCGCCGCCTACGTCACCGCGCATCCGAACGCAGGCCTGCCCAACGATCTCGGCGGCTACGACGAGACGCCGGAGCAGATGGCGCGGGTGCTGGGGGAATTCGCCCGCAGCGGGCTCGTGAACCTGGTGGGCGGCTGCTGCGGCACCACTCCGGCGCACATCGCCGCCATCGCGGCGGCCGTGCGCGGCCTGCCGCCGAGACGGGTTCCCGGGCCGGAGCCCGGGACGCACCTCAGCGGTCTGGAGCCGCTGAAGATCCGGCCCGACTCCCTCTTCGTCAACGTGGGGGAGCGCACCAACGTCGCCGGCAGCCGCCGCTTCGCCCGACTCATCCGCGAGGAGCGTCACGAGGAGGCTCTGGGCGTGGCGCGCCAGCAGGTGGAGGCCGGCGCGCAGATCGTCGACGTGAACATGGACGACGCGCTGCTCAATTCCGAGCGCGCCATGACCACCTTTCTCAACGTCGTCGCCGGCGATCCGGAGATCGCGCGGGTGCCGATCATGATCGACTCCAGCCGCTGGTCGGTCCTCGAGGCGGGGCTCAAGTGCGTGCAGGGGAAGGCGGTCGTGAACTCGCTGAGCTTGAAGGAGGGCGAGGACGAATTCCGGCGGCAGGCCGACCTGGTGCGGCGATACGGCGCGGCTTGCATCGTGATGGCGTTCGACGAGCAGGGCCAGGCCGACGACCGGGACCGCAAGGTCGCCATCTGCCGCCGAGCGTACCGCATCCTGGTCGACGAGGTGGGCTTCGACCCGGCGGACGTGATCTTCGACCCCAACGTGTTCGCCGTGGCCACGGGCATTCCCGAGCACGACCGCTATGCCCTGGACTACATCGAGGCCACGAGGATCATCAAGCAGGAGCTGCCGGGGGTGCTGGTGAGCGGAGGCGTGAGCAACCTCTCGTTCAGCTTCCGGGGCAACGACCCCCTGCGCGAGGCCATGCATGCGGTCTTCCTGTACCACGCCATCGCGGCGGGCATGGATCTGGGCATCGTCAACGCCGGCGCCCTGCCGGTGTACGAGGACATCGATCCGGAATTGAAGGAGGCCGTGGAGGACGTGATCCTCTGCCGGCGCGCGGACGCGGGCGATCGCCTGCTCGAGGTGGCCCAGCGCGGCGGCGGGCAGCGCACGCGGGCCGTGCGCGACGACGCCTGGCGCGACCTGCCCGTGGCCGAGCGGCTGCAGCACGCCCTGGTGCATGGCATCGCCGATCATGCCGGGGACGACGCGCTCGCCGCGCTGGAGGAGATCGGCGATCCGTTGCAGGTGATCGAGGGGCCGCTCATGGAGGCGATGAGTCGCGTGGGCGATCTGTTCGGCGCGGGCAAGATGTTCCTGCCGCAGGTGATCCGCAGCGCGCGGGTGATGAAGAAGGCGGTGTCGGTGCTGGAGCCGCACCTGCTGGCGGCGCGCAGCGACGATGTCCGGACGGTGGGCAAGGTGCTGCTGGCCACCGTCAAGGGCGACGTGCACGACATCGGCAAGAACATCGTGGGCGTGGTGCTCGCCTGCAACAACTACCAGGTGATCGACCTCGGGGTGATGGTGCCGGCCGCGCGCATTCTCCAGGAGGCCCGCGACCGGTCCGTGGACGTGATCGGGCTGAGCGGGCTGATCACCCCCTCGCTGGACGAGATGGAGCACGTGGCCGGCGAGCTGCAGCGCGAGGGGTTCGAGGTGCCGCTGCTGATCGGCGGCGCCACGACCAGCCGCACCCACACCGCGGTGAAGATCGCGCCGCGCTACGATCACGGCGTGGTGCACGTGCTGGACGCCTCGCGCGCGGTGGGGGTGGTGGCGACGCTGCTCGAGGACCGGCGGCGTCCCGCCTTCCTGGCGGAGACCGCCGCCGATCACGCCCGGCTGCGCGAGCGCCGCGCCGACCGCGGCGACGAGCAGCGGCTGCTCTCGCTCGACGAGGCACGTGCGCGCAGGCTGCCGCTGGACTGGTCGTCATACACGCCGCCGGAGCCCCGGCGGCCGGGCATCCATCACTTCCCGGACTTTCCCCTGGAAGAGCTGCGCCGCACGGTCGACTGGACCCCGTTCTTCCACACCTGGCGGCTGCGCGGCCGGTACCCCGAGATCTTCGAGCGGGAGGACACCGGTGCCGAGGCGCGGCGCCTCTTCGCCGACGCCGCCGAGCTGCTGGATGTCATGCATCGCGAGGGCCTCCTGCAAGCGTGTGGCGTCGCGGGACTGTTCCCGGCCGCCGCGGCCGGCGACGACATCGAGGTCTACGCCGACGGCGACCGGCGCGAGATCCTGCACGTGGCGCGACACCTGCGCCAGCAGCGACCGAGAAGCGACGGCGCCTGCCTCGCTCTGAGCGATCTCGTGGCCCCCCGCGACGGCGGTCCGGCCGACTGGGTGGGCGCCTTCGTGGTGACCGCGGGTCACGGCGCCTCGGAGCTGGCGGCGCGCTACGTCGCCGAGGGTGACGACTACCGCGCCATCCTGGTGAAGGCCCTGGCCGACCGGCTGGCGGAGTCGTTCGCGGAGCGGCTGCACCAGCTCGTGCGCACCGACCTGTGGGGGTACGCCGCCGGCGAGGATCTCGATAATGCGGCGCTCATCCGCGAGGAGTACGTCGGCATCCGACCGGCACCCGGCTATCCCGCCTGCCCCGACCACACCGAGAAGGCGGGGCTGTTCCGGCTGCTCGACGCCACGGCACGATGCGGGGTGACACTGACCGAGAGCTTCGCCATGGCCCCGGGGGCGGCGGTGAGCGGCTGGTACTTCAGCCACCCGGAATCGCGCTACTTCGGACTCGGCAAGGTGGACCGCGACCAGGTGACCGACTATGCTCGCCGCAAGGGCTGGACCCTGGTCGAGGCCGAGCGCTGGTTGCGGCCGAATCTGGGCTACGAGCCCACCCCCTAGCGGCCGGTGCGGGGCCGCGTCCCCGGCCCGGCCGGCGACCACGAGAACGGCAGCGAAGGAGAGCTGAGAGCGCATGCGCGTGACCGAGCACCTCGAGCGAGCCACCGAGACTCTCTTCAGCTACGAGATCATCCCCCCGCCCCGCGGCAAGAGCGTGCGGGACGTGATCGACGTGGTCGAACAGCTCGTTCCCCTGCAGCCGCCGTTCATCGACGTCACGAGCCACATGGCGGAAGCGGTGTACGAGGAGCAGCCCGACGGCTCGATCATCCGGCGGGTGCGCAAGAAGCGGCCGGGCACCCTCTCGATCTGCGGCATCATCCAGAATCGGTACGGCATCGACACGGTGCCGCACCTCCTGTGCAGCGGCTTCACCCGCGAGGAGACCGAGGACGCCGTGATCGAGCTGGTGTACCTGGGTATCCAGAACTGCCTGGCCATCCGCGGCGACGTCACCAACTACGAGAAGCCGCTGCACTCGGGGCGCAGCTCCAACCTGCACGCGGTGGACCTGGTGCGGCAGCTGTCGTCGCTGCGCCGCGGGCGTTACCTGGAGGACATCGCGAACAGCGAACCCATCGACATGTGCATCGGCGTGGGCGGTTATCCGGAGAAGCACTGCGAGGCGCCGAACATGAAGGTGGACGTGGCCAACCTGAAGGCCAAGGTGGACGCCGGCGCCGACTACGTGGTGACCCAGATGTTCTTCGACAACAGCCGCTTCTTCGAGTTCGAGGCGCGCTGCCGGGCCGCCGGTATCACGGTGCCCATCATCCCGGGGCTGAAGCTGGTCCAGCGGACCCATCACCTCACGAGCCTGCCGCGCAACTTCCAGACCTCGATCCCGGAGGATCTGGCCGACGATATTCTCGAGAATCCCGCGCACGTCCGCGAGATCGGCCTGCGCTGGGGCCAGCGCCAGTGCCGGGAATTGCTGGAGCGCGGTGTTCCCTGCCTCCACTTCTATGTCATGAACGATGCGGCCGCAGTGGCGGAGCTGGTGCGCTCGCTGCGCTGACCCGGCACGGCGACATCCTGTCCTGTCTAGAAGCCGATCCAGACTCCCAGCGCGTAGCGGTCCAGCCGGTCGTACGGCGCTGCCAGCGACAGATCCGACAGAGGCAGCACCGTGCGCAGGGGGACGCGAGCGTAATCGCCGCGCACGTGGATGCGCAGACCCGGCACCAGAAACTGCACGCCGGCGCCATAGCTGATTTCGCCCAGGTCGCGCAGGGGATCGTCCACGTACCCCATGCGAGCGCTGAAGACGCCGGCGAGCACCATCTCGGCGCCGAGGTGGAGGCTCTCGTCCTCGCGCTGCGCCGTCGCGAGCGGCGGCGGGCCGGCCGCGTACGCGACCTCGAGCCGCCGGACCTCCGCCGCCACCCGCAGCTCGGCCGCGTGGGTGACGGGCGAGACCCTGCCGAGACCGAGATCGACGGCGACTCCCACGGCGCTCGTACGCCCGGCGTGGATTTCCGTGCCGTCCTCGCCCGGGAACACGGGGTCGCCGGCGTTGATGACCGACACGCCGCCGCTCAGCCGCAGCGTGCTGGCAGGCGCCCCGTCGGGCTGGCCCGGCGCGGGGCCGGCGAGGCCGGTGCGCCAGCTCACCAGTGCGCCCAGGTCCCAGTCATCGGCCTCGTCGTCGGCGAGCACCGGGCTGCCGGGCTCACGGGGACGGATACGACTCTGCAACTGCTTGTAGCTGGCGCCGAACGCGAGTTCCAGGCCCGGGATGTCGAGGGCCCGGCCCAGATCGACGGCGGCGCCGATCACGTCGGTCCGATCGCGCGGGCGCAGCAGGGCCGTGCGGTCTCCAGCGACGGTGTAGGCGGTCTCGCCGTGAACGAGCTGGCTGCGCGCGACGCCGACGCCGACGATTCCGGCCAGCGAGACGCCGCCCACCCCCGCCTCGAGGTGGGCGTCGGACCCGAGTCGCGCCAGGTCCATGCGCTCGTGACCGGCGTGGAGCAGAGACTGCCGCGCCCAGGCGGCCGGATTGTACAGACCTGCCCAGGAGCCGTCGCCGAGGGCCGTGACCGCCCCCGCCATGCCTGCCGCGCGGGCGCCGTGAGGGTAGGAGGCGCTGGTGAATGCCTGGCCCGCCGCCGGCACGGCAGTCAGCACCAGGATGCCGGTCGAGAGCAGGAGAAGAACGGGCGAAGGGCAGCGCATGGCGGTACCTCGCAGCTCGCGTGGTGGCCGACCGTCACGCCTGCGCTGCGCGATCCGAAACCGGGCATGGCTCCTGACCGCAGGGCCGGCGCCGGGGCGCGGCGATGTCGGTCCGAGATGGGGCCTGGCGTCACGATAGGAACGGGGAGGAAGGGTCACCAGGGGGCGGCGACCCGGGCTCCGGTGAGTGATGCGGCCGCCGGGAGATGCGAGCGCGGCGCTGCGCCGCCGCCGCCCGGGAAGGCCGCGCGGAAAAGCCGAGCGGTCCAGCTCGGCGCCGTCAGCCGAGGTCGCCCACCGCGGCTTCCACCGCTGCCAGCACGTCACCGTCCCGCACCAGGTCGCGCATGAGCGTGTGGTCGGGGTAGAGGGGACGGTCCTCCGCCAGGAACGGCACGTACTCGCGCACGACCTTTCTGGCGGTCGACGTTCCGCGTCCGGTGGTGAACTCGCGGAAGTCGAGGGCCTGGGCGGCCGCCATGAGTTCGATGCCGAGCACCCCACAGGCGTTCTCGACGATCTGGGCGTTCTTCAGGGCGGTGTTCATGCCCATCGAGACGAAGTCTTCCTGGTCGGCGGCGGCGGGGATCGACTGGATGGCCGCGGGCGCCGAGAGGATCCGCTGCTCCACGATGAGGCTGTCGGCCGTGTACTGGCTGAGCATCAGGCCGCTGAACATCCCGGCGCCCCCGGTCAAAAAAGCCGGCAGCCCCACGCTCAGAGCTGGGTTCAGCAGCCGGTTGAGGCGCCGCTCGGACAGCACCGACACCATGGTGATCGCCATGCCCGCCATCTCCATGGGGAGGCAGACGGGCGTGCCCTGGAAGTTCGCGCCGGTGAGCGTGAGCTCCTCCTCGGGCAGGAAGATGGGATTGTCCCCCACCCCGTTGAGCTCGATCTCGACCTGGGCGCGGGCGTAGGCCACGGCATCGTGGGCGGCGCCGATGACCTGGGGCGTGGAGCGCATGGAGTACGCGTCCTGCACCTTGGTCTGCACCGCGCCGGTGAGCAGGTCGCTGCCGGCCAGACAGAGGCGAATGGCGCGGGCGCTGCGCACCGCGCCGGGGAAACCGCGCAAACGGTGGAGACGCTCGTCATATGGCTTGAGGTTGGCCAGGAGAGCCTCCAGGGACATGGCGGCGACGATCTCGGCCTGGCGCAGCCAGCGGTCCATGTCGTGCAGGTGCAACGCGCTCATGCCGGTGAGCAGGTTGGAGCCGTTGATCACCGCCAGCCCATCACGAGCCTGCAGGCCCGGCACCTGGATGCCGGCGCGCTCGAGGGCCCTGTGGCCGGGCAGCAACTCGCCCCGGTACCACGCCTGGCCCTCGCCCATCATCAGCAGGGCGATCTGCGACATCGGCGCCAGGTCGCCGCACGCGCCCACCGAACCTTTCTGGCACACGTAGGGCGTGACCCCGCGATTGAGCATCTCCAGGAGGGTGAGGGTGATCTCGGGCCGGACGCCGCTGTTGCCGTGGGCGTGCACGTTCACCCGCGCCGCCATGGCTGCCCGTACGTAGGCCGGCGGCGCCGGCTCGCCGATGCCGGCGGAGTGGTTGTAGATGAGGTAGCGCTGGAACTGCTCCACCTGGTTGTCGTCCAGGACGACGTTGCACAGCTCGCCGATACCGGTATTCACGCCGTACATGATCTCGCGGGCGGCCAGCTTCCGTTCGAGCATGGCGCGGCAGCCGCGGATGCGCTCGAGGGCCGCCGGCGCCAGTTCCACCTTCTCGTCGTTCCGTGCGATGCGGACGAGCTTCTCCACCGTGAGACCGGAGCCGTCGAGGACGATGGCCATGTGGGATCACTCCTTGCGGTCGCTGAGCTGCGCCGGGCCGCGTCGCGGGCGGAAGTTCGCCGCCGCGG
The DNA here is from genome assembly GCA_046484865.1 of Candidatus Krumholzibacteriia bacterium. Lineage (GTDB taxonomy): Bacteria > Krumholzibacteriota > Krumholzibacteriia > LZORAL124-64-63 > LZORAL124-64-63 > JAWOID01. The sequence goes on along the minus strand of JAWOID010000106.1, from coordinate 28,573 downwards.
TTGCCGTTCAGGGAAGGCTAGCCCAACGGGAGCCGGCATTCAAGCGGCGCCGTCCGGCTGGTGAGGAGAGGGGCGGTGTGCTACCCTTGCGGCGCCGGACGCGGGCCTGCGTCCGCCGGGGCGTGGTCTGCCCGGCGCGAACCGGACCGCGAACAGGCGAGAGACGACGGTCTGCGGATTCCCCCGGGCGAACCAAGAGGCGAGGCGCATGAAGGCGTTGATCACCGGCATCACCGGACAGGACGGCAGCTATCTGGCGGAACTGCTGCTGGAGCAGGGCTACGAGGTGTACGGGATGGTCCGCCGGTCCAGCACGGAACGGTTCGAGCGGCTGGCCGGTTTCCGCGACCGCGTGCAACTGGTCCAGGGCGACCTCCTGGATCAGGAATCTCTGCTGAACATCCTGGAGGAGGTGCACCCCGAGGAGATCTACAACCTCGCGGCCATGTCCTTCGTGCCGACGAGCTGGAGCCAGCCCGTGCTCACCGGCGAGTTCACGGCGCTGGGCGTCACGCGCCTGCTCGACGCCGTCCGGCGCGCTTGCCCGGCGGCCAAGTTCTACCAGGCGTCCAGCAGCGAGATGTTCGGCAAGGTGCGCGAGGTGCCGCAGAACGAGCTGACGCCCTTCCACCCGCGCAGCCCCTACGCCGTGGCGAAGACCTACGGGCACTACCTGACCATCAACTACCGGGAGAGCTACGGGCTGTACGCCGTGTCCGGCATCCTCTTCAACCACGAGAGCCCGCGTCGCGGCCGCGAGTTCGTCACGCGCAAGATCTCCGATGGTGTGGCGCGCATCAAGCTGGGCCTGGCGTCCGAGCTCCGGCTCGGCAACCTCGATGCCCAGCGCGACTGGGGCTACGCCGGCGACTACGTGCGGGCCATGTGGTCCATGCTGCAGCAGCCCTCACCGGAGGACTTCGTGGTGGCCACCGGCGAGACCCACTCCGTGAAGGAGTTCCTGGAGATCGCCTTCGGGCACGTGGGGCTCGACTGGCACGAGTACGTGGTACAGGACCCGCGGTTCATGCGGCCGGCCGACGTCGATCAGCTGGTGGGCGACGCCGGCAAGGCGCTCCGCGTGCTGGGCTGGGAACCCACGGTGAGGTTCGAGGAACTGGTGCGCATGATGGTGGACGCGGACCTCGACCTGCTCGCGCAGGGTCAGTCGCGCTAGGTGCCGACCCGCGCCGGGACGCCCGGGCTCAGGACCGCCAGGCTCAGTACCGCTCGGTGCGCGAGAAGGCGACGATGAGACCGGCGAGGGCCACCGGCCGCTCCAGCATGATGTAGTGCCCCGTCCGGTCCACGGCCTGGAAAGCGATGTTCTGCGCCCGATCGTAGCCCATCTGGTGCAGCAGCAGCCTCGGATCGCTCCCGCCGGAAAAGAGCATCTCGCTCCCGACCACCAGGATCGGCACCGGATTGGACTCGATCTCGTCGGCGAGGTCGTAGTCGAAGCTGCTCATCAGCAGCGAGACGAAGCTCTGCTGGTGCGTGCGCAGCGCATCGTCGAGGATCCGCTCGGCCACCTCCGGCGCCGGCGAGTAGCCGAGGTACCGAGACGCCACGAACCGATCGTAGTCCTCCATCAGCGCGCGTGCCACCTGCGCCTTCTGTTCGGCCGTGGCCAGCTGCACCGGCGCGGCATCGATCACCACCAGTCGGCGCACGTCCGCCGGGTGCGCGAAGGCGTACTCCATGGCGATCATGCCGCCCATCGCGTGACCCACCAGCACGGGGTGGACGATGTCGTTTTCACGCAGGAACCGCTCCAGCGCCGCGGCCTCGCGGGCGATCGTCGGGTCGGCCATCGGCTGGGACCGTCCGTGGCCGTGCAGCTCGTAGGTCCACACGGTGAAGGTGCCCAGCAGGTACGGCTTGATCTCGTCCCAGACCGCGGCGCTCGATCCGAGTCCGTGGATGAGCACGATCTCGTTCTCGCCGCGTCCCTCGCGTGGGATGGGCGCGGGGGCTTCCGCGGCGCCGGCGGATGCGGCCGGTTGCGCACCGGCGGGTGCAGCCGTGATCGACGGCACGGCCCCGAACGCCAGGACGGCCGCGAGGGCCAGCGCGAACGGAAACGTCGCGCGCGAAGTCGGCGGTTTGAGCGCGGTCATCGTTCTCCTCGATCGTCGGATGGTACGGTGAGGCGCCGGCCGTCCTCGAGCTGGATCACGGCGCCCGGCCAGTGTCGCCGGACGGCGGCGACCAGGTCGGCGGCGGCGGCATCGGGGTACTGGTGCGTGAGCGCCACTTGCCGGGGATTGGCGGCCGCCGCGAGTTCGCCCACCCGCGTGGGGTTCATGTGGCCGTCCAGCGCCCAGCGGTCGGAGGTGGAACATTCCACCACCAGCAGGTCGGCATCCCGCGCGGCTTCCACCAGGTCGGCCGACGGGCCGCCGTCGCCTCCGTAGACCAGCCGGCGACCCTGCCGATCCACGAAGCGCAGCACCAGGGAAACGGCGGTGAACCGTTCCTCGGCGTGGGCGGCGGCAAAGGTCTCCACCACCGGACCGGGGTCATCGGCCCCGGCCGGAGCCAGGTCCGCCAGCCGCAGCCGCTCGCCGGGGCCGCACTCGCGGACGACCAGCTCCCGCTGGTGCGGATCGAGCCAGGAACCGTAGAGGTCCCGCAGCCGCTCCAGGTAGTCGCCGAGCCCGTGCGGACCGGCCACGACGAACGTCCGCCGGCTGGCCAGGACCGGCGAGTGCAGCGCGAACAGCAGGGGCGCCAGGTCCGCGCAGTGGTCCAGGTGCAGGTGGGTCAGCAGGACCCGATCCAGTCCGTCCAGTGACGCCGGTCCCCGGCCATCCCGGAGCAGCCTGATCACCGCACCTGGGCCGGGGTCCACGAGCACGCCCACCTGGTCGGCCGCCACCCAGTACGCGGGCGGGCCGTGCGTTGGGGTGGGAACGGCGCCGCCGGCGCCCAGGACGATCATCTCGAGCATGCGCTGTCCCATCGCCACGGGTGACGGAATCTGCCACCCGGCGCCCGTGCGGCGCGGCAGCGGGGGCATGCCCGCCAAGCAAACGGGGCTTGCCCGGGAACGTCAAGCCCGCAAGGGAGTTGAAGTCGCCAGGCGACTGGCGGTTCCCGTCCGCACGACGACGGGGCGAGGCGTGCGCCGCTGTTGCTGGACAGGCTGGACCGGCGTTCCTATGATGCTTCCGCCGCGGCGCTCGTGCCGCCGCTCCACCGTGCGAGGAGACAGCATGATTCGCAATCCGGGCTGGTTGATGGCCGTGGTCGCTGCGGCGGTGCTGCCGTCGTCAGCCTTCGCCGCCTCGGCGGTGCCGGCCTCCGCCGCCCCGCGAGACACGTCCCGGGCCGTGCCCGTCCTGCCGGACGGCGTCGCGGCCGCCGATACCTCCGCCGACGGGACCATCACCTTTCACTATCGCGAGGACGACTCGCTGAACCTGTCCCCGCAGGAGAAGATCCGCGAGCTGAACGCCAGGATCCTCAAGAACCCGACCGACGGCGATCTCTACAACAACCTGGGCGTGGTCTATGCCCAGCAGGAGGAGTGGGCGCTCGCGCGCGACGCGTTCCTGAGCGCGGTGCAGGCCAAGCCGATGGAGGCCGACTTCCATCGCAACCTGGGTCTGGTGTTCATGCGGCTGGACGATCCCGACCTCGCCGTGCGGGAATTCGAGGCGTACCGGCGTTTCTCTCCGACGGGCGGCGCCGACGCATGGCGGCTGAGCGCCGAGGCCCAGCGGCGGGCCGGCGACACGGAGGCTGCCAGGAAGACGTACCGCAAGGGGATCGAGGCGGTGGACCGCCATGACCGGGCGGAGCAGATGCGCCTCATGCTGGGACTCGCCGGCCTCGTGCACGAGGAGGGGCCGGAGTCGGCGGAGCGCGAGTTGCTCGAGGAATTCCACCCTGCCGCCACCGAGTTCCTGGAGCGCGCGCGGCGCGACGGCGACGAGGAAGGAGTGCAGCAGGCGCGGGCACTGGTGGACAATCTCATCGCCCTCTACGTGCAGGATGCGGAGGTCATGCACCAGTCGGGCCTGCCGCTGGAAGCGGCGGGTCGCTACCGGCAGGCCTATGACCTGGCGCCGAGTCGCACCGAACTATTGCCGCCGATGGTCAGCGCGTATCTCGACGCCGGCGAGGAACTCAAGGCCCGCGTGGCCGCACGGCTCGCCCGCGATGCGCATCCGGATGCGGTCGGCACCTGGATCGCCACGGCGCGGGTGCACGAGCGGGAGCGCAGGACCGACGAGGCGATCGAGGCCTACCTGAAGGCGCGAGAGATCGACCCCGCCTACCGGGGCCTGGACGTGGCGATCGGCCAGCTGTATCTGCGCAAGGGGAACGTCGCCGAGGCGCGGCGATACCTGGCCGGCAGCATCGGAGCGGAGGGCACTCCGCCCGAGGTACTCTACAACTATGCCGTGAGCCTCATGCGCGACGACAAGCACACCGCTGCCATCACTCCTTTGCGGCGGGTCACCCGCGAGCGGCCCGACTGGTTCCCGGGCTGGTCCGCCCTCGCCTCGGCGCTGCGGCTGTCGGGCCAGCACGCCCAGGCCGTGGACGCCTACCGGCGCGCTCTCGAGCTGGGCCCGGATGCGAAGCTGGCGTTCGCCATGGGCGTGAGCGCCAAGCGTGCCGCGGACGTCGCCACCGCGATCGAGGCCTACCAGCAGGCGCTCGCCCTCGATCCGCAGTACGCCGAGGCTTGCTACAATCTCGCTCTGGCCTTCATGGACGCCGGCCGCCACGAGGAGGCCATCGCCTCGTTCGACCGGCTCATGGAGCTGGAGGGAGAGTCGTACCGGGCGCTCTTCAGCCAGGGGCGCGCCTGTTTCCACCTCGGTCGCTACGACGACGCGCTGGCCCGCTACGAGAAGGCGCTGGAGCATCAGGAGACGGCCAACGCGTACAATGCGATGGGCCTCGTCTTCGACAAGCTGGGCGACAAGAAGGCCGCCAAGGAATACTACGAACTCGCGAAGACCGTGGGCGCGGGAGGTTGATGATGATGGCTCGTCGGCGAGGCGGCGGCACGCCGCTTGCCGCGGTTCTCTGGCTGGCCGGCGGTCTCGCGCTCGGAGCGGGCGCCGCCTGCGGCGGGACGGAGGCTGCGGATCCGGCGAGCGGACCGCATCTCCCCGAGCACCCCGCACAGCTGCCGCCACTGAGCGCCGACGCCGCGTTCCCGCGAGCCGCCGCCGCCGAGCTGCAGGCGGCCGGATATCCGGATCACCATCACGCCTACTTCTGGCCGGGCTACGTGCCGCCGGCGGGTGCCGACGGGACTCCGCGCGGCTTCGGCAGCCTCTGCGAAGGCCTCGTTCCGCTGGAGCGGCCCGGAGCCGTTCTCGGCGACGATGAGGCCTGCCGGGGACAGGTCCGGCTCCGCTTCGCGCCGGGCGGACCGCCCTGTCGCGTGGTGCCGTTGCTGGAACTGACGCATCTCGCCCTGGACGACCTGCAGGACTGGCTGGGCCTGAGGCGCGCCGACACCCTGACGGTGCTCTGCCCGGCCGACGTGCCCGAGTACCAGGCGCGCACCGGTTACGGCACCTGGCGTCTGTTCGCGCGTCAGCCGGCCGGTTACGTCGTGCAGCCGGTCCATGTGCTGGCGCAGCGGACGCTGCTCGGGCATGCAGCCTATCAACTGGCCGCCGACTGGTTGCTGGACGGCCATGGCGGCGAGCGGCTACCGGAGTGGTTGCGGGCGGGGATCACGGAATATCTGGCCGAGAACGGCGTGCATCTCGTCAACTACATGGCGGAATTCCGGCCGCGCGGATCGGTCCTGCTGTCTGCAGCGAGCGCGGACTCGCTCCTCGCCGCCGGCGTGGACCCCGATCCGGGAAGGGACCGCCAGCTCTTCCGGCAGGCGTCCTACAGCGCCTTTCTCATGACCTGGCACCTGGTGGAGGAGCGCGGCGGACTGGCCGCGCTCGGCCGTTTCCTGGGACGGGTCTCCGCGGGGGACGATCCCGATGTCGCCGCGCGGGCGGTGTACGGAGCCGATCTCGCCGATCTGGCCGACCAGCTCGACCCGCTGCGGACCGGGGAGCCGATCGCCCCGGCGTTCCAGCCCCGGCGCCCGCACGTTCCGCCGCCCGACTGGACCGGTGGGCCGGGCCGCTCGTGACGGTTCGGCCGGTGCGAGGCAGGCCGCACGGTTGCCGTGTCGCCGCCGCTCGGCTATAAACGTCCCTCACGGCGGGCCGGGGTGGCTGGCGCGCCGTCCGGCCTCGTTCGCACTCCGAGAGGACCCACAGGATGAGCGATGGTTCCCGTGTTCGCGTGCGCTTCGCTCCCAGCCCGACCGGCGCGCTGCACGTCGGGGGGGCGCGCACCGCTCTGTTCAACTGGCTGTACGCCCGGAGCCAGGGCGGCAGCTTCGTCCTGCGCATCGAGGATACCGACCGCCAGCGCAGCACCGAGGAATCGTACGCCGCCATCCTGCGGGGGCTGGAGTGGCTGGGGCTGGACTGGGACGAGGGCCCGGGCGTGGGTGGCGCCCACGGGCCCTATCTGCAGTCGGAGCGGCTGCCCTTCTACCGGCAGGCGCTGGAGGATCTGGTGGCGCGCGACGGCGCCTACCGCTGCTGGTGCACGGAGGATGAACTGGCCGGACGCGAAGCTGCGGTGAAGGAGTCGCGCGGCAGCTGGGACGGCTACGACGGCCACTGCCGCGAGCTCGGACCCGAACAGCTGCGTTCGCTGGCCGGTTCGGGGCAGCCGTGCGCCTGGCGACTGCGCACTCCCGCCGGGGGGGGCGTCTTCTGGTACGACCTGGTGGTCGGCAAGCGCGAGTTCCAGACCGATCACGTGAGCGACCGGGTCATCTTCAAGGCGGACGGTTTCCCCACCTACAACTTCGCGGTGGTCGTCGACGATCATCTGATGGAGATCACTCACGTGCTGCGCGGCGACGACCACGTGAGCAACACGCCGTTCCAGCTGCTGATCTACGACGCCCTCGGCTGGGAGCGGCCCAAGTTCGGCCACATGCCCATGATCCTCGGGCCGGATCGGAAGCGGCTGAGCAAGCGCCACGGCGCGACCAGCGTGGAGGAGTTCCGAGCCCAGGGCATCGTCCCGGACGCCATGATCAACTACCTGGCGTTGCTGGGGTGGACGGTGGGCGCCAGCGGAGACGAGGTGCTCGCCCGCGAGCAGCTCATCAAGAAGTTCAGTCTCAAGAAGGTGGGCAGCAGCCCGGCGGCGTTCGATTACGAGAAGCTCGAGCACATCAACGCCCAGCACCTGAAGCGGCTCGACGCCGGCGGGCGGCGTGCGCTCACCATGCCCCTGCTGGCGCAGCAGGGGTGGTCCTACCATCCCGGCTGGCTGGTGCCCGGCGTGAAGAGCACCGAGGACTACGTCGACCGCATCCTGGCGGTCCTGGGCGGGCGCTTCAGCAGCCTGCTGCGCCTGACGGAGCAGCTGGCGTTCTTCTTCCACGAAGCCTATCCGGTGGACGAGGAGGCTTGGCGCGAGAAGGTGGCGCCGCCGGAGGCCCGGGCGCATCTCGCAGCGCTGGCATCCGCCCTCGCAGAGCGCCTGCCGCCGGACGCGCCGGTCACCGGCGACCGCTTCGAGGAGATGGTCCGCGCGGTGGCGGAGGCTCGCGGCGCGGGTGCGGGCGAGTTGATCCATCCCGTCCGGGTGGCCGTCACCGGGCAGACCCGCAGCGCCGGCGTCTTCGACGTGATGGAACTGGTGGGCCTGCCGCGGGTGCGCGCGCGTCTGGAGCGCGCCGCCGGCGGGTGATCCGGTCCGCCGCAACGCGGGGGAGCCGTTGAAGACAGCCCTGGGCATACTCGGGCGCTACCTGCTGGTGTGGCTGGTCTATCTCCTGGGACTGCTGCTCGCCTCCTCCCTCGTGCCGGGCTTCCGGATCGAGACCTCCGAACCGCACTGGTGGACCGTGCTGCTCGTGCTGCCGGTGCAACTCGCGGCGCTGGTGATCCTGCTGCGGCCGCTGCTGCTGCTGGCCACGCTGCCGCTCAATAGTCTCACGCTGGGCTTCCCCACCCTGTTCTTCAACGGGATCATCCTCTGGCTGGTCGCGGTCCTGAATCCGGCCATCGTCATCACCCACTGGTGGAACGCACTCGTCGGCGCGGCGGTGCTCACGGTGGTCACCACCAGCGTGGTGGGCTGGCTGGGCCTCGACGAGGCATACCCGCTGTACCAGGCCCTGATCTACCGGCTGGCGCGCCGCTTCGGCAGACAGCCGGAGGAGGGCTTCTCCCGCGGGGTCCTGCTGCTGCAGATCGACGGCCTGTCGCACACGAGCCTGCGGCGCGCTCTCGAACGCGGCCGCATGCCGTCCGTGTCGGGTCTGCTGGCACGCGGCAGCCACCGGCTCGTGCGCTGGAGTTGCGGGGTGCCGTCGAACACCCCGGCAGTGCAGGCGGGCATGCTCTATGGCGACCGCTTCGACGTGCCGGGTTACCGGTGGTACGACCGGGAAGCGCGCCAGGTCCGCGTCGTGAACAACCCTGCCGATGTCAGGCTGCTGGAGGAGCGGGCATCGGCCGCGGGCACCCCGCTCCTGAAGGACGGTTCTTGCATCGGCAGCATCCTGTCCGGAGGGGCGGCCAAGCGACTGATGACCGTGAGCGCGGTCGGCGACGGCCGCAGCGGCGAGCGGGCCGACTTCAACCTCTTCTTCCTCAGCCCGTACGCCTATCCCCGGGCGGTGCTGGCGTCGATCTGGGACTATCTGGCCGGCTTCGTGCAGGCGGTCCTGGGCCGGCTCTTCACGGACCGGCCGCGCTTGCGCTTCAATCCCAGGCGCCTGGCGCAGCGCTCGGTGGCCAATGCGTTCCTGCGCGAGACGGCGCAGTTCTGGATCAAGCAGGACATGGTGCGCGGCGTGCCGGTGATCTACTCGAATTTCGTCGGCTACGACGACGTCTCCCACTACAGCGATCCCGACGCCTACGACGCCCAGGTCTCGCTGGCCGCGTTCGACCGGCTCCTGCGCCGCCTGCGCCGCCTGGCGCGCGGTCGCCGGGGGTTCGCCTACGACGTGGTGCTGCTCTCCGACCACGGCCATACGCCGAGCATCCCCTTCCGCATCATCTACGGGCACACCCTGGAGGCGGAGATCGCGGAGGTGGCCGGGGCCGTGGTCCGCGAGGCGCTCTCGCCGGACCCGGTTGCCGCCCACGTCTCGGTGCTGCTGCGCGAAATGGAGCATACCGGCACAGGCCGGTTCGGCTGGGCGGTGGATCGGGGTCGGGCCACCCTGGCCCGGATCAGCCGGGACCGGCAGACGCCGGCGCCGGCGGGGACGATCTCGCTGGCCGAGGCGGAAATCGCGCGCGCGCGGGTGCCCGAGCCGTCAGACCGCGGACATGACTCGCTGCTGGCGGGATCTGGGGAGCCCCGGATCGTCGTCTGCGTCTCGGGCAGTCTGGCGCACGTCTACTTCGCCGATTCACGCGAACCGCTGCACCTCGAGCAGGTCCGGCAGCTGATCCCCGGACTCGTGGAGCGCCTGGCTCGCCACCCGGGTGTGGCGTTCGTCGCCGCCAGCCGCGACCGGGGCGACGCCGTCGCGATCGGCAGCGGCGGCATCCGCAACCTGATCACCGGACAGATCGTCGGGGACGAGGACCCCCTGGAGCCCTTCGGCGAGACCGGGTTCTGGTCGGACGAACTGGCACAGCTCATGAGCTATCCGTCGGCCGGCGACCTGGTGATCCAGGGCGCCTGGTGGCCCGAGCGGGACCGGGTGGTCGTGTTCGAGGAGCAGACCTCCAGCCATGGCGGTCTGGGCGGCCGCCAGGTGGAGCCCTTCTTGATCGTGCCCGCGTGGTGGGGAACCCGGGAGGACGACCTGCGCAGTCCGGAGGCGCTGGGACGGCATTTCCGCGCCAACCTCAAGCGGTACCGCCCCTCCTGAGCTGTTCGACGGCAGCGTCGGCGCACGCTTTCCGACGCATCGGTTTCGCGTCCGCGATTCGGGTCCGCGATTCTTGCGCGGGTGGGGCACTCGCTGTATATTCGGGCACCGATTGCCCGGTCGTCCAATGGCAGGACAGCTGACTCTGGATCAGTCGATGGGGGTTCGAGTCCTCCCCGGGCAACCAAGCTGGCAATCTGCCGCCGCCCGCGCGTCACGACCGCAGCGGCCCGCGGCGAGAGCGATACGGTCGGCCCCTTCGTCTAGCGGTCTAGGACGCCGCCCTCTCACGGCGGTAACACGGGTTCGAGTCCCGTAGGGGCTACCACTCGATGAGGGCCCTCTCTTCCCGAGAGGGCCCTCGTCCGTCCCGGGCGGCGCCGGCGGACGGCGCCTCACCAGGTGGACGCCGATGGACGGGTTGGCCGGGGACCGGCCGGATACGGCGCGACCGCAGCGCGCGATCCTGATCTTCGTCGACGGCATCGGCTGGGGCGACGAGGACCCGGCGCGCAATCCGCTCCTGAGCTACGGCGGCGAGCTGCTGCGGCTGGGTGGTGAGCCGACCTCGCCACGGCCCCATGCGGCGAGCGGCTGGGCGCGGGGGATCGACGCGCAACTCGGCGTGCCCGGACTGCCCCAGAGCGCCACCGGGCAGACCAGCCTCTTCACCGGCCGCAACGCCCAGGCACGCCTCGGCAAGCACCTCACCGGCTTCCCCAACGACGTCCTCCGCGAACTGCTGCGGGAGCACTCCCTCCTGCGCCTGGCGACGCTGCAGGGGCGGCGCGCGGCCTTCATGAACGCGTACCGGCCGCTCTTCTTTGTGCTGAGCACGGAGCAGCAATGGCGCCTGTCGGCTTCGACCGTCGCCAACCTGGCCGCGGGTCTGCCGTTCTTCACGCTGGACGATCTGCACGCGGGCCGGGCGGTCTACCAGGAGTTCACCAATCGCGAGTTGCGCTGGCGCGGGTTCACGGTGCCGGAGTGGACGCCCGTGCAGGCGGGGGTGCGGCTCGCGACGGCCGCCGCGCCGTACGAGCTGGCCCTGTACGAGTACTTCCAGACCGACCGTGCCGGTCACGCGGCCGATCGCGCGCGCAGCGAGGCCGAGCTGGCGGGTCTGGATGCCTTCCTCGCCGCGCTGCTGCGGGAGGAGGCCGCGCGGGGGCCACACCAGGCGCTGGTGGTCCTCTCGAGCGACCACGGGAACATCGAGGATCTGACGACGCCCCGTCATACGGCCAATCCGGTGCCGCTGCTGGCGTGGGGCCCCGGGGCGCGGGAACTGGTGGAGGCGGTGGAGCGGATCAGCGACGTCGCCCCGGCGCTGCTGGCGGCGATACGCAAGCCCCCTGCAGCCTGACAGTAATTCCACGAAGATTGTTTCCGGCCCCGGAACTGCAATCCGGCCGGCATGGGCACCAACGAACTCGACGATCCCCACTGGGCGCCGCCCCTTGCCCGGGATTCTACTTGCAAGGACCACAGCTCCTTGCAGCCGGGTTGGCGGTTCAAACGCATGGGCTCGTATCTCGGCCGCGCCGAACCCACCCGTATCCGCAGGTTTCGCTGCCTGCACCGTGGTGACACCTTCAGTTCACAGACGTTCGCAACTCGCTGGCATCAGCACTACCGGGGGGAGGTCAGGACGCGGGCGCTGAACGTGAACCGGCGCCACGACTTGAAGTGCGCGGCGTGAACGGCCAGTTCGGCATCATGACCAGGAGCTGGAAACAATTTGCGCGGAATAAGGAAACCTGAACGGTGCGGCGCCGTAGGGTCGGGCAGCGCCGCCGGGGCATCGCTCCCGCGTCCGGCGGCATGCCGAGCGGCGGCGGCTGGCGACCATCTCGAGAGGATTGGCGAGCTCATGACCGATGGATTCCGGCGCAGCTGGGAGCGCCTGACCGAGGGAATGAGGCTGCAGGACATCTGGGCGGAGTTCCGGATGGATGCGCGCGACGGCTATGCCTTCTACTCCCGCGATCTCGACGACGCGGATCTGGAGGCGCGCAGCCGCTGGCGGCGACCGCTCACGGCAGCGCGCATCCTCGCCTGGGCCATGCTGAGGAAGCTGTCACCGGCCCGCCGGCTGCTGCTCATCGCCGCCGCGGCGTTCGCGTTGATGGCGATCCTGGACGTCCGGTTGCAGGGCTTGCCGCAGGAGCTGGAGTTCCTGATCGCGTTCCTGCTCGTGGTGGGGCTGCTCGCCCTGGAACTGGCCGACCGCGTGGCGATGAAGCGCGATCTCGAACTGGCGCGAGAGATCCAGCGGTGGCTGTTGCCGCCCGAGCCGCCGGTGCTGCCGGGCGTGGACGTGGCCTTTGCCACCCGGCCGGCGAACACCGTCGGCGGCGACTTCTACGACGGACTGGTCCGCAATGACGCCGGTGCCGGGCCGCAGTTGCTGGTGGCCGTCGCCGACGTTGCCGGCAAGAGCGTGCCCGCCGCCCTGCTGATGGCCCACTTCGGCGCCAGCTTCCGCGCCCTCGTGGCCGGGCGCGCCGATCTGGTGGGCCTGGTCCGCGCCCTGAACGTCGCCACGTGCGCGCGCAGCAACGGCGGGCGCCGCTTCGTCACCGCTTTCCTGGCCGGGTACGATCCGCGCGCGCGCCGCCTGACGTACGTGGGCGCGGGTCACAATCCGCCGCTCCTGCGCCGGACTTCGGGTGAGCTGGAGGTCCTTGCCGAGGGCGGTATCCCGCTCGGCATGATGCCCGATGCGGAGTATCCGGCGGCCGTCGTGACGCTCGCCCCGGGCGATCTGCTCGTGGTCTACACCGACGGGGTCGTGGACGCGATCGACGGGGAGGGAATCGCGTACGGCGACGAACGGCTGCGGGCGAGCGTGCGCGGGATCGGCCGAGGAGGAGCCGCCGATGCGGTCGAGGCGCTGACCCGCGACGTGCAGGACTTCACCGGACCGGCACGGCAGCTCGACGACATCACCTGGCTGGTGCTGCGCGCGAACTGACCGGGAAGCCGCCCGCGAGGGGCGCTCGAAGCCGGGCTTCAGGGACGACGACCCTCGAGATAGAAGACCTCGAAGACCTTCTCGTGGAAGATCGGCCCGTGCCCGAAGTATCCCGCCTCGCCGAACAGCTCGCCGTGGTCGGACATGATCATGAAGTGCGTGTTCGCAGGGCAGCGCTCCATGAACTCGCCCACCACTCCGTCGAGATGCTCCACGCAGGCGATCTGCTTGTCGTAGAACGCGCGGAACTGCTCCGGCGAGAAGAACTCCTCCTCGCGCCGGTCCGCGACGAACGCGCCCGGGTTCTTCAGGAACTCGTCGAGCGACTTGAACACGCCGTGGACACCGCTGATGTGGGGCAGGTCCTCCGCCTTCTCGCCCGGCAGCAGATAGGGGTAGTGGGTCTCGCCGGTGTTGATGAAGAAGAACGACGGCTGCCCGTCGCGGAACTGCAGCTTGCGCAGGATGGCGCGCAGGTCGTTGTGCGACGGCGCCAGCTCGTAGCGGTCGAAGTGCACCGCCATGCTGGTCATCGGGTTCAGGACCGGCAGGCTCACCCAGCCCTCGCACCAGTAGTTCTGCTGCCGGAGGAAGTGGGGCAGCGAGAGTTCGGGGACGAACTTGGTGAAGGCCACGTCGGGGATGTTCAGGCGCTCGGACCAGAGGGAGAACTCCTCACGGTACACGTTGGACGCGAACACGCCCTTGGGGCTCAGGTGCGGCACCATGCCCATCAGGAACGTATAATGGCTGGGGCTGGTCCAGCTGGCGTAGCTGTAGCGCATCTCCGCGACGCCGATGCGGTCCAGGTTGGGCGTGCGCGCAGCCTGGTAGGCGTCCCAGCGGCAGCTGTCGAAGACGATGAACACCAGGTTGTTCGGGCTATGGCCGCCGCCGAACCGGCGCTTGAAGCCGTCCATGATCCGCGTCATCCTGTACCTTTCGCTCGAGAGCGATCCAAGTATCGCGCCCGCACGGGCCGCGATCAAGCCCGCACGGGCCGCGATCAAACCGGCCCGCGCCAGGATCGAGCAGGCCCTCGCCGCTCCTGGCGGCGCCGACCGGAGGAAAACCATGAGAGCGGACCGCACGACGTTGCTGGTGGTGCTCGCACTGGGGATGCTGGCGGTCGCGCCGGCGCTCGGGGCGAGCGGCCGGGGCGATGCCGGAGAGCCGTCGGGAGAGCCGTCCGGCGCGCCTGGCCGGGCCGGGCTGGAACGCGATCTGCAGGCGATCCTCGAGGCTTTCCTGGCGGACGATCCGGTGGCGCCCGGAGTGAGCGCGCGGGCGGTGTGCCCGCTCGTCGGACTCTCGTGGTCCGGCGCTGCGGGCCGCGTCCGCCGCGACGGAGACGAGCCGCTGACGCCGGCTCACACCTTCCGCATCGCCAGCAACACCAAGCCCTACACCGCGGCGGCGGTGCTGCGGCTGGTGGAACAGGGGCGTCTGGGCCTGGACGATCCCCTGGCGCGCCATCTCCCGCGGGAGCAGCGCAGCCTCCTCGCCGCCGACGGCTACGATCTCGACGCGATGACGCTGCGGCAGGTGCTCGGACACACGAGCGGACTCTGCGACCACAGCGACGGTGATGCCTATGCCGCCGCGATCATCGCCGACCCGCAGCACGTGTGGACCGCGGACGAGCAGATCCGGTTCTGCATCGAGCAGTGCGACCCGGTGGGCGCACCGGGAGAGACGTACCGCTACTCGGATACCGGCTACGTCATCCTCGGCGAGATCGTCTCCCGCGCGACGGGGCGACTCCTCGGGCCGGCGGTCCGGGACCTGCTCGGACTCGATGCCCTCGGCCTGCCGGACACCTGGTGGGAAGACCAGGAGCCGCGGCCGGCGACGGCGAACCCGCGCGCGCACCAGTACTACGGGGACCACGACGTCACGGACTGGAACCCGTCGATCGACCTGCACGGCGGCGGTGGCCTCGTCTCCAGCGCGGCGGACCTGGCCCGGTTCCTGCGCCTGCTGCTGGAGGGGCATGTTTTCGAGCGACCGGAGACCCTCGAGACCATGGTGCAGTCGGGAACGCCGACTTACCGCCTCGGGCTCGCGGCGGTGGAGCTGGCCGGTCATTCGGCGCTCGGCCACCAGGGCTTCTGGAACACGTTCGCGTTCCACGTCGCCGACCTCGATCTCACCGTGGCCGGCAGCATCTTCAGCCACGAGGCTGCCAACGGACGGCTGCTGGCCGAGGCTCTGGTCGCGCGAGTGGCCGCCGCTGCAGGCAGCCCTCCGTCTACAGCAAGGCGTCCAGAGCCGACGCCAGGTCGTCCTTCGAGCGCAACCCCACGAAGCTGTTCGCCACCTGACCGTCCTTGAAGATCATCACGGTGGGGATGCCCCGGATGCCGAACTGGCTGGCGAGATGCTGGTTGTCATCGACGTTCACCTTCCCGACCTTCACCCGGCCGGAGTACTCGCCCGCCAGCTCCTCGACGATGGGGCCGATCATCTTGCAGGGGCCGCACCAGGGGGCCCAGAAGTCGACCAGAACGGGCTCGCCGCTCTCGAGAACCTCGTTCTGCCAGTTGTTGCTGTCCAGCTTGATGGTGCCGGCCATGTGTCTCCACTCCTTCGCTCGGGCCGCCGGGCGGCCGTGGATTCGCCGGGGCTGTTGCGCTCGGCTGCCGATGTCATCGAACCCGCTTCCCACCGCACGATCCGTGCCATGCCGGCGAGAATGGCCGGATGAGCTGTTCGTTGCGCTCAATCTCTTGCGATGCAACTGGTTGGCGTGACTGACACGGGGACCTGAAGCGGATCTGACCATCGGTCGTGCCATCGCCAGGTGCTGCCTGCAACGATAGTGTTGCAACACATCCGTTGCATACAACGGCACCCCTCGCTATCTTGTCGTGCGGAGGTCCGATCATGAAGCGTCCCGTTCCGACCGATCCTGCCGCCAGCGAGGGGCTCGAGGCCATGTTGCCGCGCGTCCCCAGCCGCAGCTTCCTGAGCGTGCTGGCGGTCCTGCGCGAGGGGATCCTGGCCCTCGACGGCGACCTGCGCATCGTGGCCATGAACCGGACCGCGGCCGAGATCGTCGGCCGCACCCCCCGCGACATGCTCGGCGTGAATATCTGCGAGTTCTTCGGGCGGGCGAGTTGCCCGCACGACACCCTCGCCGAGGCTCTGCAACGGGGCGAACGCATCCACGACTTCCAGACCACCGTCCAGCTCGGCGACGGACGGGAGGGGCAGGTGCTGCTGCGGTCGGTGCCCCTGAAGGCGCTGGATGGAGCCACTCTCGGCATGGCCGTGATCCTCGGCGACGTCACCGAGGTGACGGAGCTGCGCAAGCAGATCTCCGGGCGGCAGAGCTTCGCCGGCCTGGTGGGGCGGGATCGCCGGATGCAGGAGCTCTACCGCCTGATCCAGGACGTGGGGCCAAGCGACGCCAGCGTCCTCGTGCGCGGCGAGAGCGGCACGGGCAAGGAGCTGGTGGCGCGCGCCATCCACGAGGCCAGTACCCGCGCCGACGGTCCGTTCGTGAGCGTCAACTGCTCGGCTCTCTCGGAGGGGCTCCTCGAAAGCGAACTGTTCGGCCACGTGCGTGGGTCGTTCACCGGCGCGGTGGCCGACCGGCGCGGCCGTTTCGAGGAGGCCAGCGGCGGCACGCTGTTCCTCGACGAGATCGGCGACGTGTCGCCGGTGGTCCAGGTGAAGCTCCTGCGCGTGCTGCAGGAACGGCGCGTCGAACGGGTGGGGGACAACCGCCCCGTCCCGGTGAACGTGCGGCTGGTGTCGGCCACCAATCGTGATCTCGAGGGACTCCTGGCGACCGGGCGTCTCCGCGAGGATTTCTACTACCGCATCAAGGTGGTCAGCATCGTCATCCCGCCGCTGCGCGATCGCACCGAGGACATTCCGCTGCTGGCGGAGCACTTCCTGGCGCGGATGGCCCGCGACCGCGGGGTCGCCGACTTGCGCCTGCACGATCGCGCGCTGGAGCGGCTCATGCGCCATGCCTGGCCGGGCAACGTCCGGGAGCTGGAGAACGCTCTCGAGCACGCCGTGGTGCTCAGTCGCGGCGACGTCGTGGCCGCGGAGCACCTGCCCCCCGAGGTGGGCCGCCTCGAGGGCGGCCGTCCCCGCCTCGGCGGAGTTCCGGTCCACAGCCAGCAGGAGCGAGACGTCCTGGCCGCCGCCCTGCGGCGGACGGGCTGGAATCGCACGCGCGCGGCGCGCCTGCTGGGGATCGATCGCACGACGCTGTGGCGCAAGATCCGCGAGTACGGCCTCACCCCGGACCCCTGACGGGACCAGCGAAGGACGCCTCCGGCACAGAAGGGCCTCCGCTCGTGGAGCGGAGGCCCTGTCGTCGATCCGGACGGTACGGCGTCCGGTCAGATTCGGAGGGCAGATCCCTCACTCAACCTGCCGTCTTCGACTCCGTTGCATTCTCCTCGGTGGCCGGCTTCTCGGCCGCGTCAGCCGTCTCGACCGCGGCGGCCTTCGCACCACAGGTGCCGTCCTTCAGGTCGGCGGTCTGGACCTTCGCGTCGGCGGCCTTCGCACCACAGGCGCCGTCCTTCAGGTCGGCGGTCTGGACCTTGGCGGCGGCGGCCTTCGCACCACAGGCGCCGTCCTTCAGGTCGGCGGTCTGGACCTTGGCGGCGGCGGCCTTCGCACCACAGGTGCCGTCCTTCAGGTCGGCGGTCTGGACCTTCGCGGCGGCGGCCTTCGCACCACAGGCGCCGTCCTTCAGGTCGGCGGCCTGGATCTTCGCGGCGGCGGCCTTCGCACCACAGGCGCCGTCCTTCAGGTCGGCGGCCTGGGCCTCCGCCTTCGCGGCGGCAGCCTTGGCGGTCTCGTCGCCGCACGCGAGTGCCGCCGTGGCGAAGAGCGCCGTCAGAGCGAGTGATAGGGTGAAGACTGTCATGTATCGCTTCATGTCGCACCTCGTTGCATGGGTCAGTCGTCGTCTCGGGTCTCGATCGCGAATCCTCGGGCAGGACGGGGCGCTCCCGGCGCATCCCCTATAGGACACTAGAATGGTAGGAGATACCCGGGCCATCTGGCAACACCGTCAGCCGAAAAATCGATGGCGGTGCCGCGGAACGGGCGTGAGGGGCGATTGGGGCGCGAACGGACCGCGGGCCGGCCGTCGCTCCGGCCGGCCCGCGGGGCAGGCGCCACGATCCCGGAACTCCCCGCCCGGGAGCCGGCCGGGCGGGAACGGGAGATCAGGACTCCTTCTCGCGCCAGACATCCATCAGGTGGAGGATGGTCCGGGTGGCCAGTTCCATGTCCCGGGTGCAGATCCACTCGCCGTAGCCATGGAATGCCTGCTCCCCGGTGAAGATGTTCGGCGTCGGCAGTCCGCGGGCGGACAGGTTGGCGCCGTCGGTGCCTCCACGGATGGACCCCAGGTGCGGCGTGATGCCGACCCGGCGGACCGCCTCCATCGCGTATTCCACCGCACGCGGCTCCTGCTCGAGGTCGTACTTCATGTTGCGGTAGGACTGCTTGATCTCGACCTCGAACCTGGCGCCCGGCCATTCCGCGCAGGCCCGCTCGGCATGCTTGCGGATGAGGTCCGCTTTCACCGGCAGTTCATCGGCGTCGAAGTCGCGGATGAGCAGGGTGACATCGGTCTGGCTGGTATTGCCCTTCACCTGGATGGGGTGGATGTACCCCTGTTTGTCCGCCGTGGTCTCCGGCGCCATCTCGCGGGGCAGGCCGGCGAGGAAGGTTCCTGCCACCTTGATCGAGGACACCAGCTTGTCCTTGGCGTAGCCCGGGTGGATGTCGCGACCGACGAACTTGACGATCGCGCTGTCGGCGCAGAACGTCTCGTTCTCGATCTCGCCGCTGCGGCCGCCGTCCATCGTGTAGGCGACGGTGGCACCGAACCCCGCCACGTCGAAGTGCTTCACGCCCGCGCCCACCTCCTCGTCGGGGGTGAAGGCGATCTTCACCGGACCGTGCCCGAAGTCGGGATTCTCGACGATGCGGGTGAGCGCCTCCATGATCTCGGCGATGCCGGCCTTGTCGTCCGCGCCCAGCAGCGTGGTGCCGTCGGCGGTGATGATGGTCTCGCCGAGGCACTCCTGGAGGTAGGGGTTCTCGTCGGCCTTGATCACCACGTCGTTCTTCGGCAGTACGATGTCCCCGCCCCGGTAGTTCTCGTGGAACACGGGCTGAACGTTCTCGCCGCTCACCTCGGGGTACGTGTCCATGTGCGCGATGAATGCGATCGGCGGCACCTTCTCCATTCCGGGAGAGGCGGGCAGGCTGGCGGTGACGTAGCAATGGTGATCCACCGCCGCGTTGTCGAGACCCAGGTCCTTCAACTCCTGCACGAGGATCCGGGCGAGGTCGAACTGGCGCTCGCTGCTGGGGTAGGTGTCCGACTCCTCGCTGCTCGAGGTGTGGACCTTCGCGTACTTGACGAACCGATCGACCAGCGAGGGGAAGGAAGAACCCGGTTTCCTGTTCAGCATGAGGACCTCCACGGAAGCAGGCGGTGCCGGGGCGTGCGGGGGAGGCGCCGCCGGCGTCGGACGGTCTTGCAAGCTCCGCCATGGTAAGTTCCTGGCGGTCGCGCGCGCAAGCCTGGGCCGACCTCCGGCTGGACGACGGGCCGCGTCTGCGCCGGGCCGGGCCGAATTTCTTGTCGGGCGCCGGTCGAGGTGCTACGCTTCCCGGCGTTGCTTTCACCGCCGGAAGCGCGCCTCAGGCCCGCGCTTGCATCCTCATCGGCACCGGAGGTTCCCATGGAAATCGTCGGCAAGGAGCGCAGTCTGCCCGAGAACGCCTACCGGAAGCTGGCGCCGGGCGAGAACTACGTGCCGGTGGTCCCGGCCGACCGGATCGTCCCGGAGCTGACGCCGTACGCGCTGTTCTGGGGCCTCCTCTACGCGGTCGTGTTCTCCGCGGCCGCCGCCTACCTGGGCCTGAAGATCGGTCAGGTCTTCGAGGCCGCCATCCCGATCACGATCCTCGCCATAGGCCTCAGCACGGCGCTGCGCAAGAAGAACTCGCTGCAGCAGAACGTGATGATCCAGTCGATCGGTTCGGCATCGGGCGTCGTGGTGGCCGGTGCGATCTTCACCTTGCCGGGGATCTACATCCTCGGTCTGGCCGACCGGACGAACTTCCTGCAGATGTGCCTCGCGTCCTTGCTGGGCGGTTTCCTGGGAATCCTGTTCCTGATCCCGTTCCGCCGCTACTTCGTCAAGGACATGCACGGCGAGTTCCCGTTCCCGGAGGCGACCGCGTCCACCGAGGTGCTGATGGCCGGCGAGTCCGGCGGCGGTCAGGCCGCAGTGCTGCTCAAGGCGGGCGGCATCGCGGCCGGTTACCAGCTGGTCGCACAGACCGCGGGCGCCTGGCGCGAGACCTTCTCCACCAACGTCTTCGGCTGGGGCGCGGATCTCTCCCAGCGTGTGCGGCTCGAGTTCCACATGATGACCGAGGCGGCGATCCTCGGCCTCGGCTACATCATCGGTCTGCGCTACGCGCTGGTGATCGCCTGCGGCTCCTTCCTCTCCTGGTGGGTGCTCACGCCGGCGGTCGGCATCCTCGGCAAGGGCGTCACGGTGGCCGGCACGACCTACCAGCTCGCCGCCCTCGACGCGCTGTCCACCCGCGAGATCTTCATCAACTTCGTGCGGCCGATCGGCATCGGGGCCATCGCGATGTCCGGCTTGATCGGGGTGTGGAAGAGCCGCGGCATCATCGTGGGGGCGTTCAAGCTGGCGGCGCAGGCCGGGCAGAAGGCGAGCGGCTCCTCGGAGGAGCGGACCCAGCGTGATCTGCCGATGACTCTCGTGGTGGGCGGGCTCGCCCTGACCCTGGTCTGCGTGTTCGCCTTCTTCATGTTCCTGGTCCCGGGGGTGAACTTCGTCCAGGCGATCACCGGCTTGCTCGTCGTGGCGGGCATCGCCTTCCTGTTCACGACGGTGGCGGCTCGCGCCATCGCCATCGTCGGCACGAACCCCGTCTCCGGCATGACGCTGATGACGCTGATCATCAGCTCGGTGGTCCTGCGCGCCGTGGGCCTGGACGGCGAGGAGGGCATCGTCGCCGCGCTGCTGATCGGCGGCGTGGTGTGCACCGCGCTGTCGATGAGCGGCGGCTTCGTCAGCGATCTGAAGATCGGCTACTGGCTCGGCACCACCCCGGCCACCCAGCAGAAGTGGAAGTTCCTGGGCACCATCGTGGCCGCGATCACGGTCACGGCGGTGATCATGATGCTCGACCGCACCTTCAACTTCGCGGCGGGCGGCCTGCCCGCGCCGCAGGCCAGCGCCATGGCCGCCGTGATCCAGCCGATGATGACCGGACAGCCGGCGCCGTGGCTGCTCTACATGGCGGGCATCTTCATGGCTCTGATCCTCGAGTGGACCAGGCTGCCGGCCCTCGCGTTCGCTCTGGGCATGTACCTGCCCATGGAAGTGAACACGCCGGTACTCCTCGGCGGCCTCGTGGCGCACTTCGTAAACAGCGGCGGTTCGGACAAGACGCGGAAGGCGCGCAACGATCGTGGCACGCTGATGGCCAGCGGTTTCGTCGCGGGCGGAGCGATCATGGGCGTCATCGCAGCGGCCATCCGGTTCGCCGGCATCTCGGCCTCCGGCGTCGAGGACTGGTCGGTGCCGGCGGCGATCGGCACGCATCACTGGGCGGAAGAGAACTCTGCCTCGGCGGTCGTGGCGCTGCTGGCGGTGGCCGGACTGGCCTACTACCTCTACCGGAGTTCGCGCAACGCGGCCCGGGACTAGCGCGGCCTCTTTCAGGCCGGTTCTCGGGGCCGCCGGCTGGACCGGCGGCCCCGCTGCTTGCCGCGCGAGACCGCATCCCGTGACGTCCTCAGCGACGTTGCCCGGAGGTTCACCCCAGATGGACTGCCCCTGCGGATCGGGCCGTGACCACGAGGAGTGCTGCGGCGCCGTCATGACCGGCGAGCGGCCGGCGGCCACCGCCGAGGAGCTCATGCGGGCCCGGTACTCGGGATACGTGCTGGGCGACGTGGACTTCGTGATCGCCTCCATGCACCCGGACCGGCGCGGGGAGACCGACCCGGAGGGAATCCGCGACTGGTCCGAGAACTCGCAGTGGCACGGGCTCGAGATCGTGTCCACCAGCGGGGGCGGTCCTGACGATGCCGAGGGCGAGGTGGAGTTCGTCGCCGACTACACCTTCGCCGACAAGCGCCATCGTCACCACGAACGGGCGACCTTCGAGCGCCACGAGGGACGGTGGTTCTTCGTCGACGGCGAGACGGTGAAGTCGCAGCCGTTCGTTCGCGAGCAGGCCAAGGTGGGGCGCAACGATCCCTGTCCATGCGGCAGCGGGCTCAAGTCGAAGAAGTGCTGCGGTCGCTGACCCTCCTCCTGGCCGCGGCGGTGGCTGCCGCGGCGGCGGAAGCGGCTGACGGGCCGGCGATCCCGGCGATGGCGGCGGACAGGTCGACCCCCGTCACGGCGGACGCCGACACCGCCGATGCTCCCGACCGCAGCCTGTTCGGCCGGCTGCTGAGCCGGTTCGAGACCGATCCGCCGGGTCGCGACGATCTCGACATCGCGTTCGAGGCGGAACTGGAGGTGATGCCGTACCTCCCGTACGCCGGCCAGCACGTGCGCCGCGTGATCATCGCGCGCCTGTCGCCGTTCGGGCGCGTGGAGGCCGACAGTTTTCAGGTCGAGGGCAGCCGGATCGAGCACCTCCTGGACGGTCTGACCCGCCGGACCCGACCCTGGCTGGTGCGCCGCTACCTCCGGGTGCAGCCCGGGGACGAGGTGGCCCCGTTCCGGCTCGCCGATTCCGAGCGCATCCTGCGTGAACTCCCCTACGTGAGCGACGTGCGCATCACCCTGCATCCGGTCCCGGGCGCGACGCAGCTGGTGGACGCCGTGGTGGTCGTCCGCGAGGCGTTCCCCCTCGGAGCCGAGTTGCGCTTCCGTCGCGTCGGCGACCACGACGCGGCCGTGTACCACCGCAACCTGGCCGGAGCGGGGATCGACCTCGAGGTGGAGACCCTCTACCGTGAGGATGCCGCGCCGGAACTGGGCCTGCGGACGCGGCTGGCGGCGGACAACCTGGTGGGTCAGTGGTGGACGGCCAGTCTGGTCTACCGCGACGACCAGGACTGGCTCCTGCGCTCGGCCGGCCTCGAGCGCGATTTCCGCTTCCCGGGCATCCGGGTGGTGGGCGGCGGCCGCTACGCCACCGCCCGCGACCGCGCGGCGGCGCGGGAGGATACGGCCATCGCCGGCGTCCGCTGGCGGCAGCAGGACCTGTGGCTGGGGCGGACTCTGGCGGTGTCGCCGTGGACACAGCGTCGCCTCCAGCGCGCCGAGGTGGTCCTGGCCGGCCGCTGGATCGGCCGCCGCCACGCCGAACGGCCGCCGGTGAGCGCCGAGATCGGCGCCGCGTTCCATGACCGCGACCTGTTCCTGCTCAGCCTCTACTGGTTTTCCGGCCGCTACTACCGGACCCGGCTGGTGACGGCGTTCGATCAGGTCGAGGACGTCTTCGACGGCATCCGCACCGATGTGACGGTGGGCTGGGAGGCCGGCGAGTTCGACGACCGCCCTTACACGGCTCTGCGCCTGGGCGCTGCCGGGTTCCTGGGCGGAGATTACCTGCGCGGTCGGCTGGAACTGGGCGGCTACCGCGACGCGGGTCGCCTGGAAGACGGCGTCCTGCGCGTGGACGTGTCGGGCTTCACGCGCCTGACCGGCCAGGGGGTGCTGCGGCTGCGCCACTTCCTCGGAGCGATCTACACCCTGGGCCTGAACCAGCAGATCGACCGGCGGCTGCGCCTGGACGTGGACCAGGGGATCCGCGGTCTCGTTGCCGGGGAACTCCGGGGCGGCCAGCGGTTGACGGGAAGCTACGAGGGGGTGCTGTTCACGCCGCTGGCACCGCTCGGCTTCCGCACCGCGATCTACGCCTTCGCGGACGTGGGGCTGATCGGCGGCGAGCGGGACCCGATCTTCACGCGGACGGTCTACGGCAGCCTGGGAGGAGGCGTCCGGCTCAAGAATCCGCGCCTGGTCTTCGATGCCTTCCAGTTGCAGGTGGCCTACCTGCCCACCACCTTCACCGGTGGGTCGGACCTGGTGGTGAAGCTGGGCGGGGCCCGCACCTTCTCGCTGGGCCTGCCCGGCCCCCGCCCCGATCCACTCGTCTTCGAGTGATGGTGCGCGCCGCACCCGTGTGCTAACGTCCGGCCTAATCAGCCCAGGACACGTCCGGAGGGGCGAATGCAGCAGGTCTGGATCGAGAAGCGAGGCGGTCCCGACACCCTCCGCGTCCGGCACGCGGACGATCCGCGGCCCGGACCGGGGCAGGTGCGCGTGCGCGTGGAAGCGGCCGGCGTGAACTTCGCCGACCTGATGATGCGCATGGGCATCTACCCCGATGCGCCCCAGCTGCCGGCGGTCCCGGGCTACGAGGTGGCCGGCCGGGTGGACGCGGTGGGACCCGGCGCGCCGGGCGAACTCGAGGGTGCCGACGTGGCGGCGCTCTGCCGCTTCGGGGGTTACAGCGAGTCGATCTGCATTCCCGCGGGCCAGGTGTGGCGGCGGCCCCCGGGAGTGAACGCCGCCGTGGCCGCCGCGCTGCCGGTGAACTACCTGACGGCGTACCAGATGCTCGAGGTGATGGCGCCCCCCGCGCCCGGCGAGCACGTTCTGATCCATTCCGCCGCCGGAGGCGTGGGGCAGGCGGCCCTGCAACTGGCCCGCCGTCGGGGCGCCCTGGTGCTGGCGAGCGCCTCGCCGGGCAAGCACGACTTCCTGCGCGATCAGGGGGTGGCGCACGTGCTCGACTCACGGCGGCGCAACTTCGCCGGGGTCGTGCGGGCCATCGCCGATGGGCGCGGCGTCGACGTCGCACTGGAGGCGCGCCACGGCCGGTGGATCATGGAGAGCTACCGGTGTCTGGCGCCGTGCGGCCGGCTGGTGCTGTTCGGCTTCGCGTCGGCGGCGCGGACGCCGACCTCGGGTATGCTCTCGGCGCTGCGCACGCTGGCGGAGGTGCCCTGGCTGCGCCTGAACCCCCTGCGGCTGATGAACGAGAACCGATCGGTGGCGGGCGTGAACCTGGGTCGTCTCTGGGGCGAGGGGCCCCTGCTGGCGGGCTGGATGCACCGGTTGCTGGCGTTGCTGCAGGCGGGCGAGATCGCGCCCAGGATCGACCGCGTCTACCCGTTCGCCGCGGCCGCCGACGCCCACCGTCGCCTGCACGAGCGGCGGAACGTGGGCAAGGTTCTGCTGGCGCCGGACCCGGCCGCTCTGGCCGCGGCGGCCCACCTGCCCGACGAGGTGGTGCACCGTCACGGCGCCGCCTGATTCCGGAGGACGGGCGTGAAGATCTCCGCGGCCATTCTCAGCCACGAGGCGGCCGACGATCTCGACCGCTGCCTGGCGTCGCTCGCCTTCGTGGACGACGTGGTGGTGCTGTTGCACGGTACCACCGACCACACGCGCGCGGTCTGCGCGCGGCACGGCGCCCGCGTGCACCAGACCCGCTGGGAGGGTGGCTTCGGCCCCATGAAGCAGCGGGTGGTGGACCTCTGCCGTCACGACTGGGTCCTCAGCATCGACAGCGACGAGGAAATCACGCCGGAGCTGCGCGCCGCCATCCTCGCCCTGCCGGACCAGCCGCCGGAGGCGGCGTTCGAGTTGAACCGACTGAGCCGCTTCCTCGGCCGCTGGATCCGACACTGCGGCTGGCATCCCGACTGGGTGGTCCGTCTGTTCGACCGGCGCCGGGGCCGCTTCGACGGCAAGCCGGTGCACGAGGGAATCCACGTCGACGGGCCGGTGGGTCGGCTGGATGGTCTGATGCTCCACTACACCTACGAGACCATGGAGCAGTACATCACGAAGCTCAACAGCTACACCAGCCTGGCGGCGCACGAGCAGGTCGAACGCGGACGGGGCAGCACCTTGCCGCGGGCGGTGCTTCGCTCCCAGGCCACGTTCTGGCGCATGTGGCTGCTGAAGAGGGGCTTCCGCGACGGCTGGGAAGGCACCGTCCTCTGTCTGGCGTCTAGCTTCTACGTGCTGGCGAAGTACACCAAGCTCTGGCGCATGGAGCCACGGTGACGGACGTCGCCGCAGATCGGCGCGAGGGCGCCGGCGATCCCCGCGACCCCGCGCGCAAGGTCCTGGTAGCGCGGACCGATCGCCTCGGCGACCTGGTGCTCTCGCTGCCGGTGTTCGCGTACATCAAGGAGCGGAGACCCCGCTGGGAGGTGCACGCGCTGGTGGCGCGGGAGGCGGTACCGCTGGTCGAGAACGATCCCCACGTGGACGCGATCTGGAGCGAGGGCCACCGCTCGGGAGACCTGGAGCGGCGGCTCGCCGCCGAACGATTCGACGCCGCGGTGCTGTTGCTGTATCGCCGCGAACTCGCGCAGGTACTCCGCCGGGCGGGGGTGCGGCGCCGGATCGGTCCGCTGTCCAAGTGGTCGAGCTGGTGGTTGCTGAACGGCGGCGTCTGGCAGGCGCGGTCCCGCACCGGCCGGCACGAGTGGGCCTACAATCTCCAGCTCGCCGAGAAGCTGGCGGGGCGCGGCGGCCCCTGGCCCGAGCCGCGGCTCCACCTGTCGGGGGCTCAGGAGGAGATCGGCCGCAGCTTCCGGGCCGAGTTCGGACTCGGACGCGCGCCCCTGGTATTCGTGCACCCCGGCTCGGGTGGCTCGGCCCTGGACTGGGAACCGGAACGATTCGCGGCGGTTGTCCGGTTGCTCACGGAGGCGCCGCCGGGAGAGGGTGTGCGCACGCCGCGGGTGTTCGTCACCGGCGGCCCGCAGGACCACCAGGCGCTGGCGCAGATCGCGCCGCTGCTGCCGGCGGGAGTGGTGTCGCTGGGCGGCCGCTACCGGCTGCGAGAGTTCCTGGGCGTCCTGGCGGCGGGCGATCTGATGATCGCGCCGAGCACCGGACCGCTTCACATGGCCTCGGCGCTCGGGCTGTCCACCCTGGGACTCTTCGCGCCCGCGCCGACCATGAGTCCCGACCGCTGGGGCAACCGCGGCGAACTGGCGCGCAGCCTGGTCCCGCCCGTGGATTGCCCTTCGCGGCGGAACTGCCTGGGGGAGGAATGCCTGATGTTCGACTGCATGACCGGCATCGGGGTGGACGCGGTGGTGAACGCGGCGCGCGAGTTGCTGGTCGAGCGCGAGCGTCGCTCCGCCTCCGGGCCGTAGCGGCGCCGGTGCCGCCCGGAGTCTGGCGCGGCCGGTAGCATGGCGAATTCGCAACCAGACGAGGAGATGACGACGATGGCGACCGAGCGGGGTGCGACGAGCCTGGGGTGCGAGCTGCGCCGGCCGACGGGCAAGCGGACGGGTGCGGCGCTGGCGAGCCTGACGGCGGGCCTCCTGATGCTGCTGGTGGCGGCGATGACGATGACGACGGATGCGGGCGCCCGGACGCAACCGGCGCCGGCGAGGCCGGCTGGAGCCGATGCGACCGCGCCGGAGGGGGCCGAGCAGACGCGGCAGCAGACCCTCGCCCGGGTACGAGCTCTGCTGGGCGAGGCGCGTGACCTCGACGCCCACCGCACGTTGCCGGTGGCGTACGGTACGATGTCGGACCGGCTCCGGCAGTTCGAGAAGCAGGGCGGCACCGACGCGCAACTGGCGGCGCTCGAGGACGACGTCAGGCGCATGCGTGCCCAGGCGCGGTTCCTCGCCGACCTGGGCAAGCATCGCTCTCCGCTCGAGGCGCTCCTGGCGCGGTACGACCGGGCGCTCCGGCAGGTCTCCGCGCTGAGCGGGGCGGACCTCGACCCTGCGCTGAGCGGGGATGTTGCCGCCGAGGCCCTGCTGGCGCGCCTCGAGCAGGAGAATCTGCGTCGGCAGGTCACGGTGGATTCGCTGCGCACGGCGAACCGCTACCTCTCGGCGACGGTCGCTGCCCGCGCTGCAGCGCAGGAGTCGGTGATCACGGCCATGCGTGCGGAACTGAGCGAGATGCGGCAGCAGCTCTGGGACAGCCAGCTGCGCGCCGGTGTGGCCGAGGCCGACCGATCGGCGGCAGAGTACGAGCTCGACCTCAAGCAGCAACGCTCCGCTGCCGTGAAGACCACGGCGGAGGAACTGGGGCGCGAGCGTGGCGAGGTTTTGCTGCGGCCGGACGGTTCGGTCCTCGTCCATGTCCACGGCTTCGACTTCGGGGTGGGCAGTGCCATGCTCGCGCCCGGGCAGGAAGCGTTGCTCGACCAACTCGCTGCGGCGGTGCGACGTTTTCCGGAGGCCACGATCCGTCTCGAGGGCCACACCGACGACACCGGCGCCCGCGAGGCGAACCTTCGCCTGTCCCGCCGTCGCGCCGAGATGGTGGCGGGGGAACTGGCCAGGCGCCTGGGCGTGCCCCCCGACACGGTCGAGACGGTGGGCATGGGGCCCGACCACCCGATCGCCACGAACGCCACGGCCGAGGGGCGGGCGCGGAACCGGCGGATCGATCTGATCATCACGCCGCCTTCCTAGCCCGGATTATTCATGAACGGCCGTAGCGAGGATGAGGAAAATGCCCGCCAGAACACGCCTTCTCGGATCGGCTCGGTCAACGTCGCGCATCGGGTACGCCTCCCTCGCCAATCCTTGCGAGGTCGTGTTCTGGCGGGCATTTTCCTCATCCTCGCTACGGCCGTTCATGAATAATCCGGGCTAGGAAGGCGGCGTGATGATCAGATCGATCCGCCGGTTCCGC
>JAWOID010000048.1:0-3406 GCA_046484865.1 Candidatus Krumholzibacteriia bacterium | reverse complement strand
AAGGCCGCCTCGAACAGACCGGCGTATTCCGGCAGCGTCCCGAGCTTTTCGATGACAAAGCCGATCGAGGGGTTCGCCATCTCGTTGATGTGCAGTATGGGCTGCCAGGCCTGCTGCTCCAGGTTCTCCTCTCGCCCGTCGTGGAACAGGGTTCCAAGGAAGGCGACGTTGTAGAGCGTCGGCGTGTTGCGCCCGACCGAACGCCCCTCCGTGCCCACGGCGATGGCCAGCTCGGTGTTGGTGAAGCCCTGCTCGGGGATGTGGCACATGCCACAGGACTGCGTGCCGTTAAGCGAGAGGCGGCGGTCGAAGAATAGCTTACGGCCCAGGCTTACCCGTTCCTCGGTGAGCGGGTTGCTCGCCGGGAAGCCGAGCGGGGGCAGCCCCAGGTGCCGCTCCCGGGCACGCGTAACCAGATCAGTGGGCATGCCCACCCGGGCTTCGATCGCGCGGCTCTGGCTCTCGAAATCGAGCCGCTCGTAGCCTCTGCGGTCATCTCCGGGGCCGTCCACGACGGCCGTCGCCGCGCAGGACCAAAGGAGCAGGCAGCCAGCGGCGAGGCGGCCCCATTGGCGGCGGACATGGGCAGGGGTCGCCATTCTATCGAACCCTCCTCCTCAGTTTGCTGGCCGACGCGATGTGTACGTGAAGGGCGTCCAACACGGCGCACCAGCTGAACCGGCGCTCGCCGCGGCTCGCGTCCCACGGCTGAGCCCCGGGTTGTCATTGGGCAGGACACGTGGCGCGTCACGGTCGCCGTGCCGCTCCCTCGAACAGGCCCTCCGGGTCGTAGGCCGCCCGCACCTCCGTGAGTCGCCGCTGGCTGGCACGGAACGTCCGGTCGCGCACCGAGTCTCCGTCATCCTCCAACCCGGCGAAGTTGACGTAGACGCCACCGTTGGCGTGCGGCTCCAAGGCATCCCAAAGACCGCGCGCCCAGGCGACCGCCTCGTCGTCGCGAGCCGGGTCCGACCAACCCGCGTCGATGCTGACGTTGAAGCGGTCGCCCCGGTGCGGGAAGGCGCTTTCGTCGCTGCCGATGCGCGCGACCGCACCGCCGAGGGTGCGGATGGCGATCAGTGTCTCGGGCGTGGGCCGGCGCCGGTATGACTCGATCAGCGCGTGGACGACGTCGTCGTTCAACGCGTCCATCCCATGCGACTTCATGAAGTACCGGCCGCCGTGGGGAAAGAACGCGTCGACCGACGCCTGCTGCTCGACATAGTCCACGTTGCCGGTGGCGTCGAACATGGGTGTACCGAGCTCGGCGAGCGGGGCCAGTGCCTCCGCACCCTCCTCGGCAGGCCCGGCGTACAGACCAATGGCAATGGCCGCGGGCCGTCCGTGGAGTTCGGACGGGATGACGGGGTCGGGTGGAACGCTCCAGAACATGAGCTGTGGCGTAACGGTTTCCGGCATGGTGGGCGCGACGTCACGGAAGGCGCGCAGGACGCGCTCGGCCTGATCGAAGGGGTAGAAGACGGTGGCGTTGGCCACTTCGGGGCCGAGGGGGTGCAGATCGAACTCGAACGACGTCACCGCGCCGATCCCCCGGCCGCCGCCGCGCGCGGCCCAGAAAAGATCGGGGTGTTCGTCGGCCGCGGCGCGCCGCCGTTCGCCGTCGGCGGTGACGACCTCGATCGACCGCAGGTTGTCGCAGGCCAGGCCGTGCGCACGCATGATCACGCCCATGCCGCCGCCCAGGGTGAATCCGCCGACCCCTGTGGTCGACACCTCGCCGCCCGTGACCGCCAGACCGTAACGCTGGGTGGCCGGATCGACGTCGCCCCAGGTGGCACCGCCCCCCACGCGTGCGAGTTGGTGCTCGGGATCGACCTCGACGCCGTTCATGCTCGAGAGGTCGATCACGAGCCCGTCGTTGCACACCGCGCTGCCGGCCACCTGATGGCCGCCGCCGCGGATGCTGACCGAAGGGCGATATCGGCGAGCGAGGGACACCGCCTGCTGGACGTCCTCTGCGTTCGCGCAGCGCGCGATCACAGCCGGACGCCGATCGATGAGTCCGTTCCAGACCTGGCGCGCTTCGTCGTAGGCCGGATGTCCAGGGACGATGACCTCCCCGGAGAATGCCTCGCGCAAGGCGTCGATCATTGGCGTCAAGTCGCTGCGGGTATCCGTGGTCATCGCGGTTCTCCTTGGGGTCAATGGGAGACGATCACATCCTCAGCCAATCAAGCGGTTCATCGTGGCAACGCAAGTACACCGCGTTGCGCCAGTACCCTGCACCGGCGTCGGGTGTCTCGGCTGGCACCGGTTGTTTCGAGCATAGGCCGTGGATTAGACCAAGTCAGTGGGTAGGAATACCCGACCGCGGTCCCGACTACAGCGGGCAGTGAAACCGCTGGATGCGACCGTAATCGGTGCTGTCTTCACTGCACGCGGAATCCCTCGTGGCAGGCAACGCATTGCGCGGTCACGCGTGACAGCGCGGCCAGTGCCGGCTTGACGTCGCTGGGGGCAGAGGCATCATTCGCGGTCACCGCGAACTGGCTTGCGGCGCGGTGCATCGCAGTGCCGGTCATGCACATCGCTTCGGGCATGAAAGGTCCCACGGCATGGCACCGTGCCGTTCCAACGAGGTCATGCCCAGACGCTGCTCGGCGATCTGCGCGGCTTGGTCGAATTCCTCGCTCGCCAACGCCGCCTGGATCTGTTGCAGGGCCAGCAGGTGGTCGCGCATGTTCGCGAGCATGTGCAGCCGGAGTTGGTCGGGAAGTTCGACCAATGTACGCAGATCCTCTGGGGCATTCGTATGCTGGTGGTCCGTGGCAGCGGGCATCTGCTGGTGGTGCCTAGGGTGTTCCGACTGCGCAGAGACTGCTGAGCCCAATAGTACAATCGTGACGATGGCTGCCGCGTGATGGTGCCTTGAAAACATCCTTCATCCCCCGATGATTGAATCGTGTTCGCAATGCTACGCCAGGTTTCGGGTAAGGGGCATCGGGACGACGATCCGCAAAACAGCCGGCCGCCCCCTCAGCGTCGCCTTCAAGGGGCCTTGAGTTCGGCACCGTCATTGCGTCTCCGGCTTCTCGAGCCGTTGGGTCTGCGGCAGTAGCCTAACGAGGAGGCGCATCCTTGCGATGGCATTGGGCCGAGCATCGTATGCAGGTCCGCCCGGGCCGCCGCATGGGAGGTACCGCTGGCGTACCAACCCTCATCGTGAAGGGGGATCGATCGATCCCGTTCTTTCAGCTGACCAGTGATGCCGTTGCGCGGGCGGCGCCTGACCGAAGACGAGTGGAATTTTGTTCCGGAGCTGCCTAAACAGGGCGAATGGTATCCCGATGCCGAGGATTTGCTGCAGCGCCTGCTCGGCCATGTGCCGGCCCTGTTCCGTATGCTCGCCCGTCGCAAGGTGACCCGCGTCGTGGAGGAGCTTGCC
>JAWOID010000127.1:0-53417 GCA_046484865.1 Candidatus Krumholzibacteriia bacterium | reverse complement strand
GCGCTCAACGACATCGTCTGCGACACCAGCATCCGGGTCGGCGGTGACGAGATGGACGACGCGGTCGGCGTCTACATCAAGAAGAACCACAACCTCCTCATCGGCGACCAGACGGCGGAGAACATCAAGAAGACGATCGGTTCCGCCTACAAGCTGGACGAGGAACTGGAGATGGAGGTGAAGGGCCTGTCCCAGGTCTCGGGCGTGCCCAAGACCATGAAGATCTCCTCGGTGGAGATCCGCGAGGCCCTCCAGGAACCGATCCAGCAGATCAGCGACGCCCTGAAGCAGTCGCTGGAGCAGACCCCGCCCGAACTCGCCGCCGACATCAAGGACCGCGGCATCGTGCTCACCGGCGGCGGCGCGCTGCTGAAGGGCTTGCCCGAGCTGCTGCGCGAGCAGACCGATCTGCCCATCAACCTCATGGACGACCCACTGTTCTGCGTCGTGCTGGGCACCGGCAAGATCCTCGACGACTTCGATCGCTACCGCCCCGTGATCATGAAGTAGGCACCACGGCAGTCCCCGGAGGGAACCGGAGGACCATGACGCACCTCTCACCACCGTCGGGCCGGGTCGAGATCTTCGTCTTCCTGGTTTGCGTCGCCTTGTCGCTCGTGCTGCTCGTGCTGCCCGAGAGCGTGCAGGTGATCGTGGCCGGCCGGCTCGCCGACGTGCTCACCGCTCCCTACCACCGCACGCGCAACTTCATCGCGGACGTGGGGGACGTGGGCGAGGAGAATGCGCACCTCAAGGCCCGGGTGGCGGAACTCGAGCTGCGGCTGGCCGCCCGGCAGCGCGCCGCCGCCGACAGCGTGCGCTCGGCCGAGCCGGTGCTGGGCCAGGAACTGGCCGGCCGGCTGGTGCCCTGCCGCGTGGAGGTCCGCAAGCGAGCCCGCTTCGCCGGCATGATCCGCATCCGGACCCTGGAGCCCGCGCCGCTGCGACCATATCTGGCGGTGATCTCCTCGCGCGGCTTCCTCGGCCGGGTGAGCGCGCTCGAGGGCGAACGCACCGCCTGGGTGGAACTGATGGTGTCGCCGGAGATGGCTCTCGGCGTGGAGATCGAGCGCACGGGGCTGCTGGCGGTGCTGCGGACGCGGGCCGGCCAGCTCGCCCTGGACCTGGTCGCCCGGGACGAGGACGTGCAGCCCGGCGATCGCCTGATCACTTCCGGGATCGTCGAGGCGCGCGAGACCGACGTCCGCCTGGAGCGACTGGGCACGATTCCGCGCGGACTGCCGGTCGGAACCGTCCGGTCCGTGGCCGCGCCGTCGGACGAGATCTTCAAGGACGTGATGGTGGAGCCGCTGGCCTCGTTCGACCGGAACGAGACTGTGTTCGTGGTGTTACCGGAGAGCGCGTCCCGGGAGAGCGGAGCGCGGCGGCAGGCGGCGGGCAGGTCCTCCCGGCCCGGAATGCCGGCGGACGGGAGGGCGCCATGAGGCTCTTCCTGCGCACGTCGCTGGCCTGGATCCTGGTGGCGTTCGTGGGCGACACCCTCCTGGCGCCCATGCTGAGCCTGGGCGGGGTGGCGCCCGACTTCACGGTGATCGCCATCGTCATCCTGGCGCTGGCCGAAGGATCGGGAGCCGGGAGTCTGGGTGGCTTCGTGGTGGGACTGGTGCAGGACCTGGCACATCCCCGCCTGCTCGGGCTCTACGCGCTGGACAAGACGCTCCTCGGCTTCGCCGTGGGACGCCTGCGCGGCCGGATCATCTACGGGATGCCCCTCGTGGAGGGGCTGGTGGTCTTCCTGGCGGCGCTGGCCCACGATACTCTCTACCTGCTGGTGCAGAGCCGCATGGCTGACGAGGCGTTCCTGGTGCCGATGCTGACGAATGCACTTCCGGGAGCCCTGTACACGGCGCTGATCGCAGTCCCGCTCATCCGCGTCGCCGACATCCTCGGCGTCCTGCGGCGGGAGGACTAGCATGCGTCCGGACAGTGCGTTCCTGCTGCGCAGCCGGATCCTGCGTGCGACGGTGGCGCTGGTGTTCGGCATCCTGCTCGTGAACCTCTTCGGGATGATGGTCGTGCGTCACCGCGAGTACCAGGAGGACGCCCTGCAGAACCGGCAGGTCCGCTTCCGCGTGAAGGCGCCTCGCGGCCGCATCAGCGACCGCGACGGCGTGATCCTGGCCGACAACAAGTACATCGCCGACATCGTGGTCCGTCCCTCCGCGCTGGCCGACGGGCTGCCCGACTCCACCCTGCACCGTCTGCTGACCTGGCTGGACCTGCCCTACCAGGAGACCTTGGCGCGCATGGGCGAGCAGAAGGCTCGCGGCGCCAGGGATCTGGTGGTGGTGGCGAACGCCGGCATGCCGGCGATCATCCTGGTGGAAGAGCGCGAGCGACTGTTGCCGGGGGTGCGCGTGGAGACGCGCTGGCGGCGCCGGTACCTCCAGGGACCGCTGTTCGCGCACGTCATCGGCTACGTGGGCGAGGTGAGCCAGACCGACATCGACTCGGCGGCCGTCGCCGAGACCTACCGGCTGGGCGACATGCTCGGCAAGCAGGGGGTGGAGTCGCGTTTCGAGCACCGCCTGCGCGGCCGGCCCGGCATCAAGCTGGAGGAGGTGAACGCGTCCGGGCGCATCGTCGGTCGGCAGCCCCTCTGGTTGCAGCGGGTGGAGCCCGGCAGCGACGTGGCGCTCACTCTCTCGCTGCCGCTGCAGCAGCAGATGGCGGATCTGCTGGAAGGCCGGGTGGGGTGCGGTATCGCCGTCTCGGTTCCCGGCGGCGAGGTGCTGGCCGCATTCAGCGCGCCCTCGTTCGATCCCAACCGCCTGGCCCTGTCGCTCACACGGGACGAGTGGAACGGCCTGGTCGGGGATCCGGCCAAGCCGTTCTTCAACCGCATCGTGCAGGCCACCTATCCGCCCGGGTCCATCTACAAGCCGGTGACCTCGCTGGCGGGGATCGCGGCGGGCGTGGTGGAGACCAGCAGCGTGCTGGAGCCGTGCCTCGGCGGTTACCGCTTCGGCAACCGCACCTTCCGCTGCTGGAAGCGGGGGGGGCATGGCTACCTGGATCACCGCGGGGCCCTGGTGCACTCCTGCGATGTCTTCTACTACCAGGTGGGCCTGAAGCTGCGGCTGGAGCAGCTCGCCGAGGCAGCGGCTCACTTCGGGCTCGGCGCCCGCTGTTCCGATCTCTTCCAGGAGGAGGCGACGGGGAACATCCCTACCTCCGCCTGGTACGACAGCCGGTTCGGCGTGAACAAGTGGACGCGGGGCGTGCTGCTGAACAACTCGATCGGCCAGGGCGAGATCCTGGTGACGCCGCTGCAGATGGCCATGTTCACCGCCAGACTGGCGGTGGGTGATCGCGTCCACGAGGCGAGCTTCGTGCGTCGCGAGGCTCCCCGGCCGACGGTGTCGCCGCTGCCGTACTCGGGGGCGGAGATGAGCTGGATCCGCGACAGCCTGCGTGCGGTGGTGGATGCCGGCACGGGCGCTGCCGCCCGTCGCGCGGGTTTGCCGGTGGCCGGCAAGACCGGAACGGCCCAGAACTCCCACGGCGAGGATCATGCCTGGTTCATCTGCTACGCTCCGGCGGACGACCCGGAGGTGGCGGTGGCCATCATCCTCGAGAATGCCGGTCACGGCGGGACCGAGGCGGCGCCGCTGGCGGGCCTCTGGCTGCACGCCTTCTTCGCCGGGCGGTTGCCGGAGGATGCGGCCGCGATGGACGACGGTACGACCGCTGGCGCGGAGCGGTCGGGGGAGGCGCCGGGATGAGGTCGTTGAGCTGGCTCCTGCCCGGTGGAGATCTGCGCATCCTGGCGGCATACCTGCTGCTGTGCATGTTCAGCCTGCTCACGCTCTGGTCGGTGACCGAGGGCATCCACGGTCCCTACCAGGGGGTGGAGCCGGACGTTCCCAAGAGCGTCTTCTGGCGGCAGGCGATGTGGATGGCGGTCAGCTTCGTCGCCCTCGCGATTGCAGCGCGCATCCCGCTGCGCCACCTCGAGAATCTCGCGCTGCCGGTCTACCTCGGAGCCGTCGCGCTGCTGCTGGTGACGCTGGTCGCCGGGACCGTCGTCGCCGGGTCGCGGCGCTGGCTGGTGGCGGGGCCGCTCAG
This sequence comes from Candidatus Krumholzibacteriia bacterium, assembly GCA_046484865.1. Taxonomy (GTDB): domain Bacteria; phylum Krumholzibacteriota; class Krumholzibacteriia; order LZORAL124-64-63; family LZORAL124-64-63; genus JAWOID01. The sequence goes on along the minus strand of JAWOID010000127.1, from coordinate 49,328 downwards.
CGTGCAGCCGTCCGAGCTGGCGAAGGTGGCCACCATCCTGCTGCTCGCGAGCGTGCTGGGACGGCGTTCAGGCCGGCGCAGCCTCCCCACGACCTTGCTGTCGCTGCTGCTCGCGGTGGTGCCGTTCCTGCTCGTGTTCAAGGAGCCTGATCTCGGGACGAGTCTCGTCTTCCTGGCCCTGTGGGTGGGGCTGGTGTTCTGGTACGGGATCCCGGGCGTCTTCCTGCTCTGGGCCGCGAGCGCCGCGGGCAGCGCGATCCTGAGCTTCTACTCCGAGTCGGTGGCGCAGAATCCCTGGCCCTGGGCGGTGTTCCTGCTGCTGCTGATGGGCCTGCTCTACATGGGACGATTCGGCATGCTGACGAGCAGCATCATCCTGGGCACGAACGTCCTGACCGGTCTGGGCATTCCGATGCTCTGGGAGAAGCTGCGACCGTATCAGCAGACGCGCATCATGGCCTTCTTCGATCCCCAGAGCGATGCGTTCGGCAGCGGCTACCAGGCGATCCAGTCACAGGTGGCCATCGGCTCGGGCGGCCTCTTCGGAACCCACTACCTGCAGGGCACCCAGAAGGGGCTCGCCTTTTTGCCGGAGCGGCACACCGACTTCATCTTCTCGGTCATCGGGGAGGAACTCGGTTTCGCGGGTGCCGTGGCGGTGCTGGCGCTGTTCGCGTTCCTGGTCCTGCGCGCGATCGATCTGGCGGGCGACACCCGCCGGCCCTTCGCCGCCTACCTGGCGGTGGGCGCGGCGTCGTACTTCACCTTCCATGTGGCGGTGAACGTCTCCATCACCACCGGTCTGCTGCCGGTGACCGGATTGCCGCTGCCGCTCATCAGCTACGGCGGGTCGAATCTCCTGGTCTCGTCCGTGCTGGTGGGCTTCCTGCTCAACATCAGCTCGCGGCGAGCGATGAGCTAGCGGCCCGGAGAGGAATCATGCATCCAGAGATCTTCGGCTTCATCAAGAGCTGGGGCCTCCTGCTCGCGATCAGCTTCCTGGTCGGGGCGTGGCTGTGCGTGCGCCGGGGCCGCGCCCGGGGAATCCACGCGGACTCCGTCCTGGACCTCGTGTTCGTGGTGCTGGTCTCCAGCATCATCGGCGTCCGGCTGTTCTACGTGATCACCCATCCGGGCGAGTTCGCTGCGGGCGGACAGTTCGACCCCTGGTACCGTGCGTTCTTCGTCTGGGACTCGGGCGGGCTGACCCTCTACGGCGGGATCATCGCGGCCACCCTGGCGGTCTGGTGGCAGACCCGCCGGCGGGGCATCCCGTTCCTGACCATGGCCGACATCATGGCGCCGGCGCTGATGCTGGGCATCGGCATCACTCGCATCGGTTGCTTCCTGGCCGGCTGCTGTTTCGGCAATCCGACCACCTGCCCGGTGGGCGTCCACTTTCCGCACGGGTCGCTGCCCTCGCGCACCTTCGGCGACGTGGCCATCCATCCTGCGCAGCTGTACGCCTCGGCCCTGGCGTTCCTGGTGTTCGGCATCCTGCTGATCTGGGAGCGCCGTCCCTCGCCCAGCGGTGCGACGTTCTTCCGCTTCCTGCTGCTGTACGGTGCAGCCAGGTTCGTGCTCGACCTCACGCGCTACTACGAGACGGAGCAGGTGTGGCTGGGGCTGAGCAACAACCAGTGGATCAGCCTGGTGATGGTGGTTGCAGGGGCGACCGCGCTGCTGCTCAAGCGGCGGGAGACCGCCCGTGTCTGAGCAGCGCCACATCCTCGAGGTGGCGGCCGACGGGACTTGGCGTCTGGATGGCGAGCCCTGGCGCCCCGACAGCGACTTCTACGCCGTGCTGGGTGATCCGGTGGCGCACTCGCTCCTGCCGGCACTGCACAATGCCGCCCTGCAGGACCGGGGGCTGCCCGCCGTCTGTGTGGCCGCGCGGGTGCCCGTCGGCCACCTGGCCGCCCTGCGCGAGCGGGGAGCGGCCGCCGGAATGGCCGGCTTCAATCTCACCGCACCGCTCGAGGAGGCGGCGGCCGGACTCTGTGCCGGCCGCACCGACGTGGCACGCGAACTGGGCGCCGTCGATACCGTGAAGCTGGACGGCGACCGCTGGCTGGGGCACAACACGAACAGCGGCGGCATCCGCGCGGTGCTGGCCGAGGTGTTCCGTCATCGTCCCGCCCCGCAGCGCGCACTGGTCCTGGGTGCCGGCGGATCGGCCCGGGCGGCCATCCACGCCCTGGACGGACTCGGGTTGGACGAGATCGAGATCCGCAGCCGTTCCGGGGAGGATCGCCGCCACCTCGAGCGCTGGCTCGCACAGGAGACCTGGTCGCGGCGAGCGCGCTGCACCGTCCTGCCGCTGGAGCCGCGGCGTCCTGCTCCCGCCGCCCTGGTGGTGGTCGCGCTGGCCGGCGGTGAGGATCCCACGCGGTACCTGCCGCCGACCGCCGAGGGTGAGTCTGGCGTGAGCCCGGGCGCCGGCGCAGACCTCGCTCCGGCAACCGGGGTCGGCGCCGAACTTCCGCCGGTCGCCGGGGTCGAACCAGAGTTCCCTCCGGAGCCCGGGGCCGGCCCCGTGGTCCTGGACCTCCGTTACGGCGGCCAGAGACCCGACGCCGTGCTGCCCGCCGGCGCTCATCCGGTCGACGGCAAACCCGTCCTGCTGATGCAGGGTGGACTCGCCTTCGCCTGGTGGTTCGGCATGCCCGTGCCGTGGCAGGCCATGCGCCGCGCCCTCGACTGACCTCCCACGGGAGAAGACCCGTGAACGGCGCCGATCCGTGCGGAACCGGTGCAGCCGGTCGTGCCGCTTTTCTGATCGCCGCCCTGGACGCGGCTCGTCATGCGAGTGCGGCCGCCGCGCGCGCCCTGCTCTGGGGCGCGACCGGAGCGGGAGGGCTGGTGCTCGACGCGGTCTATCCTCCGCGGTGCGTCCTCTGCGGCGGTGACCTCGAGGCGCCTCCGGTGCCGATCCGCCGTCCGGCCGGAGGCGGATTGCGCCCCTGGGATCGGCCTTTGATCTGTGGCGCATGCCGGCGGAACTGGCAGCGCGGCCCGGTCCGGCGACGGTTCGTGCTCGACGACGGAACCCTGCTCCCGGCGGCGGGCGGGTGCGCCACCGGCGCCGAACTCGCCCAGGTCGTCTCGCGCTGGAAGTATCACGGCGTGCGCGGCCTCGGGATCGCTCTGGCGCCGCTCGCGGCGCGCGCGCTGGCGATGCTGGTTCGCGAACGCGTCGTCCCCGCCGCCCGGCCGCCGCTCCTGGTGCCGGTGCCGCTGCACGGTCGCCGGCGCCGCGTGCGCGGATTCGACCAGGCGAGGGCGCTGGCGGTGCTCGCGGCGCCTCGCGGCTGGCCGGTGGCGCCGCCCGATCTCGTGCGACGCTGCCGGGCCACGCCCCAGCAGGCCAGGCTTCCGGCCAGCGCGGGCGGGCGTCGCGAGAACGTGAAGAACGCGTTCACCGCGCGCAGCCCGGCCGCCGGGTCCGACGCCCGCGGCGTCATCATCGTGGACGACCTCATCACCAGCGGAGCCACCGTGGCGGCCGTGGCGGCAGCGCTGGCGCAGGCGGGCTGGCGTCCACTGGCCGCCGTGGCGGCCGGTCTGGTTCCCGATACCGTGAACGTCGCGGACGAGGCGTCCGGCGCGGCGCTTGACACCCCGGCGGTCCGTTCCTAGCATACAGCCCCCAAGCGCAAGGAAAGCAAGGCATTAGGGCCAGGAGAGCGGAACCCGTCGGTGCGCGGAGCCGCGTGCGGCGACCCCGCCGTCCCATCGCTCGAGAGGAGTGGCATCATGAACCGGAAGAGGTCGCTCGATCAGCTCGATCCCCGCGGCCGGCGCGTGTTGATGCGTGTCGACTTCAACGTTCCGCTCGATGCGGATCGGCGCATCACCGACGACACCCGCATCCGTGCGGCCCTGCCGAGCATCCGCAGCATCCTCGAGCGCGGCGGCAGCCTCGTGCTGATGAGCCATCTCGGCCGGCCGAAGGGGAAGATCGTGCCGGAGCTGTCGCTGCGTCCCGTCGCCGACCGGCTCGCGGAGCTGGTCGAGGCACCGGTGAAGTTCGCGACGGACTCCGCCGGTCCCGATGCCGAGGGCCGGGCGCGCGACTTGCAGGCGGGCGAGATCCTGCTGCTGGAGAACCTGCGCTTCGCCGCGGGGGAGACGGAGAACGATCCGGGCCTGGCACGCGCCCTCGCCCGGTTCGGCGACGTGTACGTGAACGACGCCTTCGGCACGGCGCACCGCGCCCATGCCTCCACGGTGGGTGTGACGCAGCACTTCGACGTCCGCTACGCGGGGCTGCTCATGCGGGACGAGCTGGAGAACCTGGGCGCGTTGCTGCATGACCCCGAGCACCCGTTCGTCGCGATCCTGGGCGGGGCCAAGGTGAAGGGCAAGGTCGAGGTGATCCTCAACCTGCTCGACCGGGTCGACACCCTGCTCCTCGGCGGCGGCATGACCTTCACCTTCCTCGACGTCCACGGCCTCAACATCGGCGACAGCCTTCTCGATGAGGAGAGCCGGGACGTCGTGCGGGAGATCAACGCGCGTGCCCGTGAGAGTCGCACGCAGCTGGTGCTCCCCACCGACTGCGTCATCTCCACCGACTTCAGCGATCAGGGCGAGCGCCGGGAGGTGCTCGTCACGGACATCCCCGACGGCTGGCAGGGTCTGGACATCGGTGCCGAGACCCGCAAGAAGTACCGTGAGGTGGTGAGCGGCGCCCGCGCGATCTTCTGGAACGGCCCCATGGGCGTGTTCGAGATCCCCGCCTTCGCCCGCGGCACCCAGGAGGTGGGACAGGCGGTGGCGGAAGCCACCCGGGCCGGTGCGCGCAGCGTGGTCGGCGGTGGCGACAGCGTGGCGGCCGTGCAGCAACTCGGCCTGGCGGGCGACATCAGTCACGTCTCCACCGGCGGTGGTGCTTCCCTGGAGTTCATGGCGGGGCGGGAACTGCCCGGCGTGGTGGCCTTGACGGATGCCTGAGCGTGACGGCCGCGCGCTCCGGGACCGCGGCAGCGTGTTCACGCGGCCCTGACGGTCCGGTGCCTGGAACCCCGCCCGCCCGGGACGGTTGACATCGTCGGGAACGGATTCTATGTTTGCCCGCCGCGCGTGCGGGCTGGTCGCCATTTCGGCGGGAGCCGCCGGCGACGGGGCGTGGCCGGTGACGCCCGTCGCCCGGTCCTCGAAACGATCCGCAAGCGAACGATCCGCGCTCGATGCCATCCGGGTGCGCGAACGCTCCGCGAGCGAGAGCAGAGCTGCAGGAGTTGCGCTCGATGTATACGCTGGTTCTCATTCTCCACATCGTGGTCAGTCTCGTGCTCATGGTGGTCGTCCTGCTGCAGTCCAGCAAGGGCGGCGGCCTCGCGGGCGCCTTCGGCGGTTCGGGCGGTGCGCCCCAGCAGATACTCGGCACGCGAGGCATGACGACGCTGCTGCACAAGGTGACCATCTACTGCGGCGCCGCGTTCTTCGTGACGTCGTTCCTGCTGTTCACCCTGACCGGCGAGCGTGGCGCGCCAGGCGGCTCGGTGGTTCAGGATGCCGCCCGGCGCGGCGACCTGCCCGCCTCGACCGAGACGATGCCCGCTCCCGCCACCGATGTGTTCACCCTCCCGGGCACCCAGGCGCCCGAGGAGACTCCGGCGCCTCCGGCCACCGGTGGTGGCGAGGGCGGTGCTGCCGGTGAACGGTCGGACCAGTCCGGAGCCGGCGAGGGCGGCCGGGGCGGCGAGACCGATCAGGGCCGGGGCGGCGCGGGAGACGGGGGCGGCGGCTGATCCTGATGCGGACGCCGCAGCTCGCTGCCGGCGCCGGTCGCCTGCAGGCCGCGGCTCGAGACGGAGCATGAGGCCCGGGTGGTGGAATTGGTAGACACGCTATCTTGAGGGGGTAGTGGCCACAAGCCGTGCGGGTTCGAATCCCGCCCCGGGCACCAGGATCACGAGGACCCGCACCCCACGGTGCGGGTCCTCGTCGTGATACGCCCGGCGTGGGCAAGACCTGGAGATGAGAGTCCTCCTGACAGCGGACCATGGCGAGAAAAGGGAAGCGCACACACCGCTGCGCCGAGCGACTCGCTCACGAGTCGGATCCCACCCTGCGCACCACCGGAACACGCGCGGTTCGCGACCGCCGGCGCGCGAGGTCGACGTGCTCATGCCGTGCTCGCGCGCAGGACGGGTCGACACGCGAGAGCGATTCGCCAGGTGACGGTCGTCCGCGCCGGCGTCCATCGCGATGCGACACCGGCTGCGTCGAGCGACCGCCGGCGCTGCGCGCGCGTCCCGTCGTCGGCGCTCGTCGGCCGATTCTCTTTCTGCTTCTTTCGCGCAAACGACGAATTTTATGTTGACACCTTTTTCCAGCGCTCGAAATAATGACAACGCTTTCACCGAAGGCTTGACGACCAGAGCTGCACCGGCCCGGCTCGAGAGCGATCGAAGCGAAGAGGTACATCGTGAAGATCGCAACGCCTCAGTGGAGACAGCGCAGCCACGGCCAACGGCCTGCCGCCCCGAGACGCGGTGAGGTCGCACGGTTCGGACAGGAGGTCACATCCGCCGGTCGGGGATTCTGATGGCGGGTGAACCGGAACCCTCACAAAGCGAGGTTCGCAGATGGAGGAGAGCAGAATGTTAGCCGCGGCGGCCACCGCGAAGAAGACGGCGAAGAAGAAGACCACGAAGAAGGCAGCCAAGAAGAAGACGACCAAGAAGGCTGCGAAGAAGAAGACCACGAAGAAGGCCGCGAAGAAGAAGACGACGAAGAAGGCCGCGAAGAAGAAGACCACGAAGAAGGCGGCCAAGAAGACCGCCGGCAAGAAGACCAACAAGAAGACTTGACGAGGCCGGCAGACGGCCTGGTGAAAGCGCGGAAGAAGACCGCCGGCTGGCTACCGGCGGTCTTTCCGTTGGGCGTTGCGTCGAGGAGCGCCGAGGCCACGAAACCTGCCCGCCGGTTCCTCGGCGCCAGGCGTAACCCCAAGATTCACAGAGCCTTGGCCGCCGGCCGGGGTTTCCGCGGGCGGGCTGGCGCAAGCGCGTGCCGGTCTGGGTTGAACCGTGCGCTGTGGGTGAAGCGACCCGACCTGGACGGCCAGAGGCCGCTCCGGGCAGCGGCCTCTCGAGAGGGACCCGACGGTCTCGCCAGCCGCGGAGACCGCGATCTTCCGCGAGACACGGGGCTACTGGTCGCGGGAGGCTTCGCGGGCGGCACGAACCTCTTCCGGCAACACGTCGAAGAAGTACGACAGCCCCACGAAGGCCTGCCCGTACGTCACCTGCTTCCCGTAGTCCAGTTCCTGCCTGCTGAAGCTGAAGGTCGTGACCTGGAACTGTCCGACGACCGCCAGCTTGTCCGTCACGTCGAGGTTCATGCCGCCGACGCCCTGGAAGTAGAGTCCGGTCGCATCGTCGAGGGCGGTGAAGCTGTTGATGATGCCGCCCACGCCGAAACCGAGGTACGGGCGAAGACCCAAGATCCGGAAGTCGGTCGAGTCGTAGACCAGGTTGAGGCCGCCCATGAGGACCGAGAAACCGTCGTCTTCGTCCACCTGCTCGCGGAACCAGTCCTCCCGTTCCGGCGCTTGCTTGTTCCGCATCGAGGTGGTCGCCTTGCCTTGCGAGTAGGAACCCGTGATGTCGATGTGGAATGCGTCCGAGAGGTAGACCGCCAGCTTGCCCCCGTAGGCGGGGCCGGCCTCGATCTTCTTGACGGCAGCGTCGTAGAACTTCGGATCGAGGTTGAGGAACTCGCCGTCGTAGCCGTAGATGCGGTCGGTGCCCTCCTCGACGTAGGTGCGGTTGCCGTCGATCGGCGGCAGTTCGAGGAACGTCCCGCCGGAGAACCAGCCCCCGTAGAGCGTGAGGGTGTACGCCTTGACGGTGAAGTCGTCGTAGGTGAGGTCGTCGTCCTCGACCGGCGCCGCCACGCCCGGGGTGCGGCCGCTGACGGCGGCGCTGGAGGTGTCCACCGCGGCGGGAACGGTCTGGGCGCCAGCAGTGGTGGCGAGGACCAGGGGCAGGGCGCAGAGCAGAGCCACCAGGGAGAATCGCGTCATCGGACGACACCTCGGTTCAGGAGATTCGGGCCCGGCTCCGGAGCGGGACAGCTGTCGCTGGCACGACCGTCCTCGTCTGGCGCAACCGGAGGAGGTTGCCATGCCGCGTTGCGCCGGCAGCTTCGTGGCGGCCCAACGGTAACTCACGGCCCCGGCGCTGTCCAGACGTCGCCCGGCAAGCCGTTGCCTGAAGTTAGGAAACGGTCCCGCGCTGGACAAGTCCCGGCTCGGCGCGGGCTTCCATCGGGCGAGCGGAGCCGTCCCGGAAGCGAGGGGCAACCCTCGGGCCCACCGGTCCGGAGGCCATTCGGCAAGCAGCGAAACCGTCCGGCGAGCGAGCGGGGGCCGGCGGCCGGACGGCAGGCGCCAAGGGGCGAGCGAGCGCCGTCCGGGGGCATTGACACTCTTCCGGGCGCCTATTACCATTCGTCCTCGCCTTGCAACCGGGATCGGCCGCGCCGGCGGTTCGCGCGACCCCACCGGGTCGTTTCCTGCACGTCCCGGAACCGTCTTTCCGCACACGGGCAGATACGGGAGGATCAGTGTTGAAGACCTATCCCACGGAGAAGATCCGGAACCTGGTGCTCGCGGGTCCCCACGGCGTGGGCAAGACCGCGCTGGCGGACGCCATCCTGCATGTCACGGGCAAGGTGGGCCGTCGCGGCAGCGTCGACGACGGAAGCTCGGTCTTCGACTACCTCGACGAGGAGATCGCCAAGAGACAGACCATGTCGGCGAGCCTGGCGTGGACGGAGGACAGGGGTCACAAGCTCAACCTGATCGACACCCCGGGGGTCGAGGACTTCCGCGGCGACCTCTATGCGAGCCTGGTGGCGGTCGAGGGCGTGGTGTTCGTGGTGAAGGGCGATGGCGGCTTCGAGGTGGCGGCCAACAGTCTCTGGAACCTGATCCGCCAGTTCGACAAGCCCACGGTGATCGCCGTCAACCGGATGAACAAGGAGCACGCGAACTGGCAGGAGAGCCTGGCCAGCATCCGCGAGAACGTCGGCGTGAACGCGGTGCCGGTGCAGCTGCCGATCGGCGAGCGGGAAGGGTTCGAAGGGGTCGTCGATCTCGTCGAGGGCAAGGCCTACCGGTTCGAGGACGGGCAGCCCGAGGTCATGGACGTGCCGGCCGATCTGCAGGGAGCGGTTGAGGCTGCCCGCGAGGGTCTCATGGACGCGGCGGCCGAGACCGTGGACGAACTCATGGAGAAGTACCTGGAGGAGGGCTCCCTCACGCGCGAGGAGCTCGTCCGCGGTCTGAAGGCCGGCATCAGCGCGGGCACGGTCTACCCCATCGTCGTGACGGCCGCCGACAGCGAGGTCGGCGTCACCAATCTGGTACGCGCGGTGATCGACCTCCTGCCGAGCCCGCAGTTGATCGAGTCGATCGAGGGGATCAACCCCGACCGGGACGAGGCCGCCGCCTTCCCGTGCAGCCCCGGCGGCGATCCGCTCGCGTTCGCCTTCAAGAAGCAGTTCGAGACCCAGGGCGGCGACGTGGTGTGGCTGCGCGTCTTCAGCGGCACGCTCGAGAGCGGCGCCAATCTCACCACCTCTCCCGGCGGGAACTCGGAGCGTCTGGGCCAGATGAACGTGGTCGTCGGGAAGCAGAAGGAGAAGGTGGACACCGCGGTGGCCGGCGACATCGTGGTCGCGGCGAAGCTGAAGGTCACCGGTATCGGCACCACGCTCCACCCGCCCGGCAAGCCGTTCGCGTTGCCGCCCGTGCCGTACGCCACACCCACCTTCTCCGAGGCGATCCGCCCGGTGACCGTCGGGGACGAGGACAAGATGGCCACCGGGCTGAGCAGGATCCGCGACGAGGATCCGACGTTCGAACTGCGCCACCAGGCGGACCTGCACCAGTCGGTGCTCGTGACGCAGGGCGAGACGCACACCGCGTACATCCTCGACAAGCTGAAGAAGGCCACCGGTGTCGAGGTGGAGCGGGAGCGCCCGCGCGTCGCGTTCAAGGAGACTGTCAAGGGGACGGCCGAGAAGCAGGGACGGCACAAGAAGCAGACCGGTGGACGCGGCCAGTTCGGCGACGTCCACCTGCGCATCGATCCGCTGCCGCGCGGCTCCGGCTTCGAGTTCGCCGACGAGGTCGTGGGCGGCGTGGTGCCGAACAAGTTCATTCCGGCGGTGGAGAAGGGGTGCCGCGAGACTCTCAAGGAGGGGCTCGTCGCGGGCTACGAGATGGTGGACGTGAAGGTGGCGCTCTTCTTCGGTTCGTACCACGCCGTCGACTCCAGCGAGGCGGCGTTCAAGACCGCCGCGCGCATCGCACTCAGGCGGGCCGTCGACGAGGAGGCCGACAAGCTCAGGCCGGTCATCCTGGAGCCCGTGATGAACGTCAAGATCACCGTGCCCCAGGCGTACATGGGCGACGTCATGGGCGACATCTCCACCCGGCGCGGCCAGATCCAGGGAAGCGAGACCCAGGGCAGCTACCAGGTGGTCGGCGCGGTGATCCCCGAGGACGAACTGTATGGATATGCCACGACCCTGCGCTCGATGACCCAGGGGACGGGCACGTTCACGATGGAGTTCTCCCACTACGCCGAGGTGCCGGGCGACGTCCAGGCGCGGCTGGTGTCGGAGTACAAGAAGCGGCATACCGAGGCGGAGTAGCCAAGGAGCGCGGGCCATGTCCGGGCATTCCAAATGGTCCACCATCAAGCACAAGAAGGCGGCCACCGACGCCAAGCGATCGCGGCTGTGGACGCGTCTCATCCGCGAGATCACGGTGGCGGCGCGCGAGGGCGGCGACGCCGAGGCCAATCCGCGCCTGCGCGCGGCCCTGCTCACGGCCAAGGGCGCCAACATGCCCAAGGACACGGTCGAGAAGGCCATCAAGCGCGGCGCCGGCGACCTCGATGGCGCGCTCTACGAGGAGATCACCTACGAGGGCTACGGGCCCGGCGGGGTGGCCATCCTCGTGGAGACGCAGACCGACAACAAGAATCGCACCGCGGCGGAGGTGCGGCACGTCTTCACCAAGTACGGCGGCAAGCTGGGCTCCACCGGCTGCGTCTCGTACCTGTTCGAGCGCAAGGGTCAGATCCTGCTCGACCGCACCCGCTGCGACGTGGACACGGTGATGGAGGCGGCCGTCGAGGCCGGCGCCGAGGACGTGGAGGAGGGCGACGAGAGCATCCTCGTCATCACCGCCATGGAGGACCTGCACACCGTGGCGGCCGCCCTGGAGCAGGCCGGCCTGCCGGTCGAGTCGACGCAACTGGTCCAGGAGCCCGCCACCACCGTGAAGGTGGACGAGGAGAGCGTGGGCACCCTGCTGCGGCTCATCGACGCGCTGGACGACAGCGACGACGTGTCTTCCGTCTCGGCCAACTTCGACATCGACGACGAGGTGCTCGCGCGGTACAACGAGGAGTGACCCGGACCGCCGCCGTACGACCGGCGCGGCGCCGCCGCCCGCCGTGCGCCGCCTCGAGAGGAACCCATGATCGTCCTGGGGATCGACCCCGGATCCCACGCCACCGGCTTCGGTGTCATCGTCACCGAGCCGGTGCTGCGCGTGAGGGCCATGGGCGTGATCCGTCCGGCGGACGGTCTGGACCTGCCCGCGCGCCTGCGGGCGATCCACGACGGCATCGCGGCCGTCATGGCCGCGGAGGCGCCCGTCGAGATGGCTGTTGAGGACGTCTTCAACTCGCGCAACGCCCGCAGCTCGCTGATCCTGGGGCATGCCCGCGGCGTCGCCTTGCTCGCGGGGGCGCTGGCGGAGATCCCGGTCGCCGAGTACGCGCCCTGCGTGATCAAGCGCGCGCTCACCGGCAACGGCGCCGCGACCAAGGAACAGGTGCGCTACATGGTGCGCCGCCTGCTCGGCCTGCGGGAGACGCCGCCGCTGGACGCCAGCGACGCGCTGGCGGTGGCGGTGGCGCACGTCTGCCAGACCGGCGGCCGCCTGCGGGCGCGGGCGGGAGGCCTGCTGTGATCGCCTGGGTCGAGGGGACGCTCATGCGGCGCGCGCCGGAGGCCACCGTGCTGCTGGGCGGGGGGCTTGCGGTGGACGTCCTCGTCCCGGTCCGGGCGGTCGAGGGGCTGCCGGCGGTGGGGCACCCGGTGCGCCTGTGGACGCACCTGGCGGTGAGGGAGGACGCCTGGACGCTCTTCGGCTTCCCCACCACCGACGAGCGCGAGATGTTCCGCCTCCTGATCGGCGTCAACGGCATCGGTCCGCGGGTGGCGCTGGGAATGCTCTCGGGCGCGTCTGCCGACGCCATCGCACGCCACCTGCGCGCCGGCGACGAGAAGAGCCTCGCGCGGCTGCCGGGCATCGGCAAGAAGACCGCGGCCCGGCTGGTCGTGGAGCTGGGACAGCGCGTCCCCGAGACGCTGGCCGGCGGCTCGGTGGCGGCCGCTGGAGCGGGCGAGACGGACGGCTCGCGCGATGCCCTGGGCGAGGCGCTGGCCATCCTCGGCGCCATGGGCTTGCCGGCCGTCCAGGCGGAGCGTGCGTTGCACGCGGCGCGGACGGACCAGCCCGACGTGGAGCACGACCTGCAGCGCTGGGTGAAGACGGCGCTGCGGCATCTCTAGCCTCGAGCGGCGCGCGGCCGGCGGCTGTGCGCGGGAGCGTCGAAGCGTGGATGAGACGCGCTGGACCGATCCGCAGCTCCGCGGGGACGAACACGAGCTGGACCGCAGCCTGCGGCCCCGCCGGCTGGCGGACTTCGTCGGCCAGGAGCAGGTGAAGGGCAACCTGCGCGTCTTCGTCGCCGCCGCCCGGCAGCGGGGCGAGGTGCTCGACCACGTCCTGCTGCACGGACCGCCGGGCCTCGGCAAGACCACCCTGGCCCAGATCATCGCTCAGGAGATGGGGCTCGACATCCGGCTCACCAGCGGCCCCGCCTTCCAGAACAGCGCCGAGTTGATCGCCCTCCTGAGCGAGGAGTCGGAGCGCCGCGCCATCTTCATCGACGAGATCCATCGCCTGAGCCGCGTCGTCGAGGAGCACCTCTATCCGGCGATGGAGGACTGGCGGGTGGAGCTGGTCATCGACAAGGGGCCGGGTGCGCGCCACTTCAACCTCCAGCTCGAACCGTTCACGCTGCTCGGCGCCACCACCAGGGCGGGCCTCATCACGCCGGCCCTGCGCAGCCGGTTCGGTATCGTCTGCCACCTCGACTTCTATCCCCCCGAGGACCTCGCGCGTATCGTCACCCGCAGCGCCGGGATCATGGGCGTGGATCTGACCGCCGAGGGCGCTCTGGAGATCGCGCGGCGGAGCCGCGGCACGCCGCGCACCGCCAACCGCCTGCTGCGACGGGTGCGCGACTTCGCGCAGGTCGAGGGCCAGACGCGTGTGGACGCCGCGGTGGCCGATCACGGGCTGCAACTGCTAGGTGTGGACATCCTCGGGCTCGAGCCGCTCGATCGGCGCTTCCTCGCCACGGTGATGGATCACTTCGGGGGCGGGCCCGTGGGCATCCAGAACCTGTCGGTCTCGCTCGGCGAGGAGCAGGACACCCTCGAGGACGTGGTGGAACCGTTCCTCATCCAGCAGGGACTGCTGATGCGCACCGCCCGTGGACGCGAGGTCACCTCCCTGGCATACCGGCACCTGGGTGTCACGCCGCCGCCGGCACGGACGGCCGCCCGGTCGGAGGGGAGCGACCAGGGTGAACTGCTCTGATCCCGCCGGCGCCTTCGACTTCATCCTGCCCGAGGACCTGATCGCGCAGGAACCGGCGCTCCGCCGCGACGAGGCGCGTTTGCTGGTCGTGCGTCCGGCGGGAGCTTCCCAGCCGCCGCAGGTGGACGGGATCGTCCAGGTCCGCGACCTGCCCCGGTTCCTGGCGAGGGGCGATCTGCTCGTGGTCAACGATAGCCGTGTGCTGCCCGCGCGGCTGCGTACGCGCCGCCAGAGCGGCGGCGACGTCGAGTTGCTGCTGCTCGCGCCGGAGGGTGCCGCAGGCGATGTTGCAGCGGGCGATGTCGCCGCGGGCGAGAGTGCTGCGGACGAGGGTCTCGCCGGGGACGAGACGGATGTGCCGTGGCAGGCCCTGGCACGCCCGGCGCGGCGCCTGCGCGCCGGTGAGCGCCTGCTCCTGGTGGGGAGCGGCGCCGAGCTCGAGATCATGTCGTCGCCCCGGGACGGACGCGTGCTCGTGCGACTGCCGGGCGGTTCGTTGCGCGACGCGGCGCATCGCTGGGGCGAGACGCCGCTGCCGCCCTACATCCGGCGCCCTGCCGCCGATCCCGTCGCCGAGCGGCGGCGCAGGCTCGATGCCGAGCGCTATCAGACCGTCTACGCAGCGCGCGAGGGTTCGGTGGCTGCGCCGACGGCCGGCCTGCACTTCACGCCGGAGCTGTTGCGGGCGCTGACGGCCGCCGGCGTCGCCGTGGCCGGCGTCACGCTGCACGTGGGTCCGGGCACCTTCCAGCCGCCCACGCGCGAGCAGGTGGAGCGGCGGCGGCTGCACGCGGAGAGCTTCCACCTGCCGGCCGCCACGGATGCCGCCGTGCGGCGGACGCGAGCGCAGGGAGGCCGGGTGGTGGCGGTGGGGACGACCTCGCTGCGAGTCCTCGAGACCGTGCATCGTCTGGGTCTGCCGCCGGCCGCGGCCGAGGGCGACGAGCGGAAACTCGCCGGGGGCGAGCGCGAGCCGGTCTGCACGGGGCGCGCTCGGCGCGCCGGCGGCGGCTGGGAGGTGCGGGGCACCACCCGCCTGTTCCTCCAGCCGGGCGACCGGATCGGCGGTGCGGACGCCCTGCTGACGAACTTCCATCTGCCGGGATCCTCCCTGATCATGCTGGTGGCTGCGCTGCTGGGCGGGACGGACCGCGGCGACGACGGCTGGCGCGCCGTCTACGAGCATGCGGTGCGCGAACGGCTGCGCTTCTACAGCTACGGGGACGCGATGCTCGTGCTGCCGGCGTCGCATCGGACCGGTGCGGCACCCGGACCGGAGGAAGACGATGCCTGACCACCACGACGGACCGGCCACCGAGCGGCCGCGGTTCGGCTTCCGCGTGGAGGCGCGCGCGCCCGGCGGCTCGGCGCGTGCGGGCCGTCTCGTCACCCCTCACGCCGAGGTCGAGACGCCGGTGTTCATGCCCGTGGGCACCCACGGGTCGGTGAAGGCCCTGACCTTCGAGCAGGTGAGCGCGACCGGCTCGCGCCTGATCCTCGGCAACACGTATCACCTCCATCTCCGTCCGGGACACGAACTGATCCGCGCGCTCGGCGGACTGCACCGCTTCCAGGGCTGGGACGGCGCCCTGCTCACCGACAGCGCGGGCTTCCAGGTGTTCTCGCTGGCCGACCTGCGCCGGGTCGACGAGGACGGCGTCTCCTTCCGCTCGCACCTGGACGGCCGGCCGCTGCGCTTCACGCCGGAACTGAGCATGGAGGTGCAACTCGCCCTGGGCGCCGACATCGTGATGGCATTCGACCACTGCGTGGCTCACGGCGCCGCACCCGCCGCGGTGGCGGCCGCCGTGGATCGCACCACGCAGTGGCTCGCGCGGTGCGTGGCCGCTTTCGGCCCGGGTGGGCGCCATCATCCGGGCGACCACGAGCGGGTGCTCTTCGGGATCATGCAGGGAGGCACCGATCCCGGCGAGCGCAGGCGTTCGGCCGAGGCCGTCGCCGGCTTCGACCTGCCGGGCTACGCCATCGGCGGACTGTCGGTCGGCGAGCCCAGCGAGGCCCTGCACGAGACGAGCGCCCTGGCCGCCGCGCTCCTGCCGGACGACCGGCCCCGCTACCTCATGGGCGTGGGTTTTCCCGACGACATCGTCGCGGCCGTGGCCGGCGGGGTCGACATGTTCGACTGCGTGCTCCCCACGCGCATGGGGCGCACCGGGACGGCCCTCACTCGCGACGGGCGCCTGGTCGTGAAGAACGCCGTGTACGCCCGGGACGAGGCGCCGCTCGATGCGGAGTGCGGCTGCCCCGTGTGCCGGCGCCACAGCCGCGCCTACATCCGTCACCTGCTGAGCGCGGGAGAGATCCTGGGCCTCACCCTGACCTCGCTGCACAACCTCCACTTCTACCAGGATCTGATGGCGGGGATCCGCGACTCCCTGCGCGCGGGGCGCTTCGATGCGCACGCCCGCGGCGTCGTCGCTCGCTGGCAGGATGGAGAACGACGCCGTCGCGCCGAGGCCGCGGGCCCCCGCGGCGGTGGATCCCCGTGAACACATAGCGGTTGCCCGACCCACGCAACGGATGCATCTTAAAAGCCGAGTTGCGGCGGACCCGTCGCGACATTCCAGTGCCTACGGTTCCCTGCGTGAGCCCAGGTCCAGATCGTCGATCACACGAGCCAAGGAGCGTTCATGATCCCCACGCCGGCCACGATCCTCGCCATGTCGCCGCCGCCCGAGGGGGGAGGCGGCATGGGTGCCCTCGTCAGTTTCCTGCCGCTCATCCTCATCATGCTGGTCTTCTGGTTCATGATCATCCGGCCCCAGAAGCGGCAGCAGGAGCAGCGGCGGGCCATGCTGGAATCGCTCAAGAAGGGCGATCGTGTGGTCACCTCGGGAGGCCTGTTCGCCACGATCCTCAACGTGAAGGAAGACCGCCTGGTGGCCACCATCGCCGACGGGATCAAGGTGGAGATCGCGAAGGCGGCCGTCACGGGGGTGGTCGAGAAGGGCAAGGATTGAGCATCGACGTCCTGCCTGACCGGATCCTGCGGTATGGTGACGAGCGGCTGCGGCGGCGTTGCGCTCCGGTGGCGCCGGGCGATGCGGCGGCCGCCGAGGTCGCCGACCGCCTCTGGAACGCGCTCGGGGCGGCCGACGGGGTGGGACTCGCAGCGCCGCAGATCGGCGAGAGCACGCGGGTGGTCGTCGTCGAGTTGCCGCGGGAGTCGGCCCGGCGGGGACCGCGGGAGCTGGAGCTCTTCAACCCGGTGGTCGAGCGCGTCTTCGGTCCCAGGGAGCGCTTCCGGGAGGGCTGTCTGAGCTTCCGCGGACTCTACCTCCCGGTGGTGCGTGCGCGCGGTGCGGTGGTGCGGTACCTCGATCGCGGCGGACAGCCGCGCCGGCTGCAGGACGACGGCCTGCTCGCCCGCGTGCTCCAGCACGAGGTGGATCACCTGGACGGGGTGCTCTTCCTGGATCGTCTGCCCCGCTGGCGCCGGTGGCCGCTGGCCCTCCGGCTCCGCAGGCTCACTCGAGCGAGAGGAGACCGCGCGTGAGGATCGTCTTCATGGGGTCGCCCTCGTTCGCCGTCCCGTCCCTCGAAGCGCTGGTGGAGGCCCGGCAGGACGTGCGGCTGGTGGTCACTCAGCCGGACCGCGCCGCCGGCCGGGGCCGCAAGCTGCTCGAGACGGCCGTGAAGTCCGCCGCGCGCGCGCTCGAGTTGCCGGTGATGGAGTTCGACCGCGGCGCCCGCCGGCGGGTCACCGAGGCCGTGCTCGCCCAGCGTCCCGACGCGGTGATCGTCGCCGCGTTCGGTCACATCCTGCGCGATCCCATCCTCTCGGCGCCGCCCTACGGATGCATCAACGTGCACGCCAGTCTGCTGCCTCGCTGGCGCGGCGTGGCGCCGGTCCAGTACGCGATCCTCAACGGCGATCCGTGGACCGGGGTGACGATCATGGAGATGGACGCGGGTGTGGACACCGGTCCCATCCTCGCGCAGCGCGGCGTTCCGATCGCACCGGACGAGACCGCCACCGAGGTGATCGAGCGTCTGGCCGGAGTGGGCGCCGACCTGCTGGTCTACACCCTGCGCAAGCTCGAGCAAGGGCTCGTGCGACCGATCCCGCAGGACGATCGCGGCGCGGTCTACGCACCGAAGCTGAACCGCAGCCTCTCGCCGTTGCGATGGGACCGGGACGTGATCACGGTCCACAACCAGATCCGCGCCCTGCAACCGTACCCCGGCACCGCCACCTTCCTGGGCGACGAGGTGATCCGCATCATCCAGGCGCAGCCGCACAGCTTCCGCACGGCCACGGAGGGCGCGGGGACGGTGCTGGCGGTGGACGACGAGGGTGTGCTGGTGGCCTGCGGCGAGGGCGTGCTGCAGGTGTGCCGTCTGCAGGTGCCCGGCCGCCGTGACCTGCCGGTGGCCGACTTCCTGCGCGGCTTCTCCATCGAACCCGGACAGGTCTTCCACTCGTGATGTGTCCGCGACAACGTCCGGCCGGCGATCCGGGGGCGGCGACCACCGGCGACGAGCGGGGCCGGCCATGAGAGCGGACCCTGTGCGGGAGCAGGCGCTGGCCGTGCTCGAGCGCGTGGAAGCGGGCGGCTCCCTCGACCGGGCGTTCGATCGCGCCCTCTCCGTGCACGGCGATCCACGCCGGCAGCGTTTCCTGGCGGAGCTGGTGAAGGGCACCCTGGTCTGGCGCGGGCGCTACGATCGGGTGATCGAGGTGTTCAGCCGCCGCCGCCCCCCCGAGCAGAAGCGATTGCGCCAGATCCTGCGGCTCGGCCTGCACCAGTTGCTGGCACAGGGCGGCGTTCCGGCCCACGCCGCTCTCAGCGAGACCGTGGAGTTGACGCGCGCCGCCGTGGGCGAGCGGCCGGCCGCCTACGTCAATGGGCTGCTGCGCGCGGTGCACCGGGCCGTGGAGGCGGCCGGCGGGAACATGGAGGCGGCGTTGCGGCCCCTCTTTCCCGGCGATCCGGAGAGCGTGGAGCACCTGTCCGGCTGGTATTCCTTCCCGCCCTGGCTGGTCGCGCGCTGGCACGCGCGACTG
This sequence comes from Candidatus Krumholzibacteriia bacterium, assembly GCA_046484865.1. Lineage (GTDB taxonomy): Bacteria > Krumholzibacteriota > Krumholzibacteriia > LZORAL124-64-63 > LZORAL124-64-63 > JAWOID01. The sequence continues at coordinate 30,591 of JAWOID010000127.1, read as the reverse complement.
GGACCTCGCGAGACGGAGCGCCTCCTGGAGGTGCTCGACCGGCCGCCGGTCACGACACTGCACGTGCTGCCTCCCGCCGATCCCCGGCAGCGGGCGGAGGACCTGGCCGCCGCCGGACACGCCACGGTGGCGCACCCCTTGCACCCGCGGGCTCTGGTGCTCGCCGGCCGGCAACCGCGCCGGGAACTGGCCGACCTGCTGGACCGTTTCCCCGACCTGATCGTGCAGGATGCGGCCGCTCAGGCGGCGGCGGCCTATCTGCTGGCGGACACCCGGGGGCCGGCGGCGGATCTCTGCGCCGCTCCCGGCGGCAAGAGCTTCCACTGGGCCGCGCGCGAGCCCGGCGCACGACCGCTGGTGGCCCTCGACCGCAGTGGAGCGCGGCTGCGGCTGATGGCGGGCACGGCCCTCCGGTTGCCGGTGGCGCCCACGGCGCTCGTGCGCGGGGACGCGGCGCATCCGCCGCTGGCTCCGGGCCGCTGGCGCGCCGTGCTGCTGGACGGTCCCTGCAGCGGGACCGGGGTGCTGCGCCGGCACGCGGAGGGCCGCTGGCGACTGACGCCGGCCGTGATCACAGCCTCGGGCGAGCGCCTGCTGGAACTCGCGATCGCGGCGGCCGCGCTGGTGGCGCCGGGCGGTCTGCTGCTGTACGCCACCTGCTCGCTCGAGCCGGAGGAGAACGAGCAGGTGATCGCCGCGCTGCGCCGGGAACGGCCCGACCTCGTCCCGGAAGCGCCGCCGGCGCGGGACGCGGCCGGGCCGTCGGGGCCGGACGCCGCGGCGGTCGAGGTCGCCGATTTCCCCGGCGATTCAGCCGGGACGCGGCGGTGGTGGCCCCAGCGCCACGAGGCCGATGGATTCTACGCGGCGCGGCTGCGCCGCCGTTGACGGCGGCGGTCCGCCGGCGGCACACTGACCCAGGTCCGTTGCGCGCCACCGGGAGGACCGGGGGGCGAGGCGAGAACTCCGGGAGGAGAGTGGTGAGGGTCTGGCAACTCCTGCTGCTGCTGGCGGGTCTGCTCGTGTTCGGCGTGTTCGCGGCGCTGGCGTTCAACTTCTTGGTCCTGCCGCGGGTGATCCACCGGAATGCGGTCATCCAGATGCCCGATCTGCGCGGGCTGGACCTCGACCACGCGCGCCTGCGGGTGGCCGACCTGCGCCTGGACGTCGACGTGGAGCGGAGCCGGGCGCATCCCACCCTGCGCGAGGGGCTCATCCTGGAGCAGAGTCCGGAGCCGCAGGCTCCGATCCGCCGGGGGCGCGTGGTGCGCGTGGTGACGAGCAGCGGCCCGCCGGCCGGCGACCTGCCCAGCCTCGTGGGGCTCTCGCCCCGGCAGGCGGAGGTCACGCTGCAGCGAGAGGCGTACCGCGTGGGCCGGGTGGTGCGGGTGCGCCGTCCGGACGTGACGGTCCCCACGGTGGTGGCGCAGAATCCGATGGCCGGCCGCGACCTGCGCAAGGGCATGGTCGTGGACCTGGTGGTCGCCGAGCCGGCGCCGCCGCACCTGCTGCGCATGCCGGATCTGCGCGGCGTGCCGATCTTCCAGGCGCAGCGGGTGGTGACCGAGGCGGGCTGCGTGCTGGCGCCGGTGACGTACGAGCGGACCACGGACCGGCCGCCCAACCTCGTCCTGGACCAGAGCCCGACGCCTGGACAGCGCGTGGAGAGGGGTGTGCGGGTTGAACTGGTGGCTTCGTCGCACTGATCGCGGCGGCCCGGCCGTGGCCCCGTCGCTGCTGGCGGCCGACTTCACCGATCTGCGCCGCGACATCGCCGATCTGGCGGCGGCCGGGGTCGATCTGCTGCATCTCGACGTGATGGACGGCCACTTCGTTCCGAACATCACGTTCGGCCCCTTCATCTGCGGACACGTCCGCCGCTGCACCGACCTGCTCCTCGACGCCCACCTGATGATCAGTCGTCCCGATCTCTTCCTGGAAGCGTTCGCCGCGGCGGGAGTCGATGCGGTCACCGTCCACGTCGAGGCTGGCGTCGCGGTGGCGCCGATCCTGGCCCGGGTGCGCGAACTCGGCATGCGTCCGGGGCTGTCGCTGAACCCGGGGACTCCGGTGGCGAAGGTGGAGCCGTACCTCGATCAGGTCGACCTCGTCCTGGTCATGTCGGTGGAGCCGGGATTCGGCGGACAGGCGTTCGATCCGGGGGCCACGGCCAAGGTGGCCCGCCTGGTCGAGCGCCGTCGCGAACGCGGGCTGGGGTTCGCGATCTCCGTGGACGGCGGCATCGATGCCGCCACGGCCGCCCGCGTGCGCGAGGCCGGCGCGGACATCCTGGTCTCCGGGACGTGGCTCTGCGGAGCCCCCGACCGCGCCCTGGCCGTGTCGCAACTGCGGGGCGACTGACCTGCGCCGGCCCCGTTCCGCCGCCGCCGCCCCGGCCCGGGGGCCGCGGGGGCGTCCTTGCTAGATCCCCGGTGATCTGTTATTTTCCCCGCTCGCATCGACCGGAGCTCGGCAGGGGTGGGCCGGCAGCCCACCTCTGATGACTGTTTGTCCGTCGCCGACGGACGTGGATGGAGACCGCCCCCATGTTCCAGGAGCTCACCCGCCGGCTCGAGGACAGCTTCCGGAAGCTGGCCGGCAAGGACAAGCTCAGCGAGGAGAACATCCAGGAGTCGCTGCGCGAGGTGCGCATGGCGCTCCTCGAGGCCGACGTCCATTACGGCGTGGCCAAGAAGCTGGTGGAGAGCATCCGCGAGCAGGCGCTCGGCCAGGAGGTGCTCGGCTCGCTGACGCCGGCCCAGCAGGTCGTCAAGATCGTCAACGACGAGCTGGTGAAGATCCTCGGGGGCGAGGCTGCCGAGCTGAACCTGAAGAGCAAGCCGGTGGCCGCGGTGATGGTGATGGGCCTGCAGGGCTCGGGCAAGACCACCTTCTGCGGCAAGCTGGCGCAGCGTCTGGTGCGGGAAGGGCGCAAGCCCATGCTGGCGGCCGCCGACATCTACCGGCCCGCGGCCATCGACCAGCTGGAGACCGTCGCCGGGCAGGCGGGTGCGCTGGTGCACACCGATCGCTCGCGGCAGAATGCGGCCCAGATCGTCAAGCTCGCCCACCGCCGGGCCAAGGACAACGGCTGCGACGTGCTCATCGTCGATACCGCGGGACGCCTGCACATCGACGACGCCCTCATGGAAGAGCTGATCAGCATCGACAAGATGGTCAGCATGGACGAGAAGCTCCTGGTGCTGGACGCCATGACCGGCCAGGAGGCGGTGCACATCGCCGAGGAGTTCGCCCGGCGCGTCGGCTTCGACGGCGCCGTGCTGACGAAGCTGGACGGCGACGCCCGCGGCGGCGCCGCCCTGTCGGTGCGCGAGATCACCGGACGGCCCATCAAGCTGGTGGGCGTGGGCGAGAAGCTCGACGACCTGGAGGTCTTCCACCCCGACCGGATGGCCAGCCGCATCCTCGGCATGGGCGACGTCCTGACGCTGGTGGAGCAGGCGCAGGACCGCATGGACCAGGACGAGGCCGAGGAACTGGCCCAGCGCTTCACCGAGGGGCAGTTCACCCTGGAGGACTTCAAGCGGCAGATCCGGCAGATGCGCAAGATGGGACCGTTGAAAGGCGTGCTGAAGATGCTGCCCGGCATGGGCGGAGGCGCGCTGGACAAGATCAACGTAGACGATCAGCAGTTCGTCCGGGTCGAGGCCATCATCAACTCGATGACGACCGAGGAGCGACGCCGGCCGGAGATCATCAACGGTTCGCGGCGCAAGAGGATCGCGCGCGGCAGCGGGACCAACGTCTCGCAGGTGAACAAGCTCCTGAAGCAGTACCGCGACATGCGGCGCATGATGCGCCAGATCAACCAGGCCGGCGGCCTGCAGCAATTCGCCGAGCGCGTGCTCGGCAACGGGGGAGCGCCGCGTCACTAGCGCGGCAGCCCCGAACGGCGCGTCGCGCATGGTGCGCGGCGCGAAACCAGTCGTAGGGAGGTCGAGAGTGTCCGCCACCATCCGTCTGACCCGCATGGGCAAGAAGAAGCGTCCGTTCTACCGTCTCGTCGTGGTCGACAGCCGCACCCGTCGTGACGGCGCCTACCTGGCGAACCTCGGTTACTACAATCCATTCGTCGAGCCGCCCGAGGTGGAACTGCGTGCCCCCGAGATCGTCGACTGGCTGAAGAAGGGCGCCACGGTGTCCGAGTCGGCCCGGGCGCTGCTGCGCCGGGAGGGCGTGCTCTTCCGCTTCTCCCTGGTGAAGCAGGGGCTGAGCGACGACGAGGTGGAGCAGCGCGTCGCCGAGTGGCGGCAGGGCGCCGAGGCCCGCATGGCCCGCGACGAGCAGGAGCGCCAGCGCCGCCGGCAGCAGGTCGAGCTCGCCGAGACCAAGCGCCGCGAGGAGGCCGCCGAGGCCAAGGCCGCCGAGGCCGCCGAGGCCGCCGCGGCAGCGGGCGGGGGCGACGGCGAGAGCGCGAACCAGGGCGAGAGTGCGGGCGAGGGCGGACCCGAGGGCGCCGAGGGCGCCGCCGGCGAAGGCGAGCCGAGTTGAGCGGCGGCCCCGATCTCACGCCCGAGCGGACGCGGATCCTCGAGCTGGTCAGCTACCTGGCGGTGAATCTCGTGGACCATCCCGAGGCCGTGACCGTGGACCTGGTGGAGACCCCGGACGGCGACACGTACCACCTGCGGGTGCACGCCGACGATCTGGGCCAGCTCATCGGCAAGGGCGGACAGACGGCTCGCGCGCTGCGGACGTTGCTGCAGGCGGTGGGTTACCGGGGCGACCAGCGGATCGGACTGGAGATCGCGGAGCGCAACGCGTGACCGGAACCGGGCGCCGACCCGATGACGAGCTGGTACAGGTGGCCGAGGTCGTCAGGCCGGTGGGGCTGCGCGGCGAGGTGAAGCTCTACCCGCTGCTCGATTTCCACCCGCTCCTGCTCGACTCCGGTTTCCTGCGCTGGGACGACGGCAAGCCGGCCGAGTTCCGGACCGTGCGCGATGGCGGCAGCGGCACCTGGATCGTACACCCGGCGGAGTGCGAAGACCGGACCGCCGCGGAGCAGCGGGTGGGGCGCGGGCTCGTCTTCCGCACCGGCGACTACCGGCGCCCGGAGTTCCCGCGCCCGGCGGGCGGCCTGCCTTTCCGCTATCTCGGCCGCTCGGTGGTGACCGCCGGCGGCGAGCCGGTGGGCGAGGTGGTCGAGGTGCGCCGACACGGGGCGCAGTACACGCTCGTGGTCGCCGACGAAGGTGGCGAGATGCTCATTCCGGCGGTCCAGCCCATCCTGCGTCCGGATGGCGATGCCCTCGAGGGCGACCTGGTCGTCGACCCGCCGGAGGGGTTGCTGGATGCCAACAGGTGAGCGCCCGGCCGTCCGCGTCCTGACGCTCTTTCCGGAGATGGTCAGGACGGTGCTCGATACGAGCATCCTGGGACGGGCGCGCCGGCAGGGCCTGGTCGAGTACCAGGTGGTGGACATCCGCGAGTTCGCGGTCGACCGGCACGGCACCGTGGACGGCACGGCCGCCGGGGGCGGCGCCGGCATGATCATGATGGCGCCGCCGGTGGTGGAGGCGGTGGAATGGTGCCGCCGGCGGGACGACGCCCCGGTGCTGCTGACCTCGCCGCAGGGCGCCCGGCTGGACGAGGATCTCGTCCTGGAGTTGCGCGACGAGTTGCAACGCCGGGGCGAGCTGATCCTGATCTGCGGCCACTACAAGGGCGTGGACGAGCGCGTCCGCGAGCTGGTGGTGACCCGCGAGGTCTCGATCGGCGACTACGTCCTCAGCGGCGGCGAGCTGGCGGCGCTCGTGATCGTGGATGCGGTGGTGCGGCGGCTGCCCGGGGTGCTGCACGACGAGGATTCGGCGGAGAGCGACAGCTTCACCGATCGGCGGGACGGCGGACTGGACTGCCCCTGGTACACCAGGCCGACCGAGTACCGAGGCCTGGCGATACCGGAGGTGCTGCTCTCCGGTCACCACGCCAACATCGAGACGTGGCGCGCCGAGGAGGCGCGCCGGCGGACCCGGCAACGCCGTCCCGACCTGGACCAGGGACCCGACGCCGGCGCAGAACTGACGGATACCGGCGGACCGGCGCGACCGGACCCGGACCGGCAGGGCTGAACCCGAGACCGACGGCCGCCGCGTGGGCGTGCCGCCGGAGCGCCCTCACAGTGGGCGCAGGAGGCTGACATGGACATGCTCGACACCCTCCGGCGGGAGGGGCTGCGCTCCGATCTGCCCGAGTTCCAGATCGGCGACACCATCGTGGTGGGCGTCCGCATCACCGAGGGGAACAAGGAGCGGTTGCAGAACTTCCAGGGCGCCGTCATCGCCCGCCAGGGCACCGGCCTGGAGGAGAGCATCACGGTGCGCAAGATCAGCGGCGGCGTGGCGGTGGAGCGCATCTTTCCACTGCAGTCGCCCTCCGTCGGCAACATCACGGTGATGAAGCGGGGGCGTGTCCGGCGGTCCAAGCTCTACTACCTGCGCGGCCGCACCGGCCGCAAGGCGCGGATCCGCGAAGCGCGGCGCTAGCCCGGTGCCGGCCCCGCGCGGCAGGCTGGCTCGCTTCGACTGGGAGGCGTCCGACGGAGGTCGCCTGGTGGTGGCGGGCGTGGACGAGGCCGGCCGCGGCTGCCTGGCGGGGCCGGTGGTGGCCGCGGCGTGCGTCCTGGCGCCCGGATCCGCCCTGCGCGACCTGAACGATTCCAAGCTCCTCGCGCCGCCGCTGCGCGAGGAGCTCTTCTGCAAGCTGCGCGCGGGAAGGGCGCTGGCGTGGGCGGCTTGCGCCGTGGCGGCGCCGGAGATCGATCGGATCAACATCCTCCAAGGTTCCCTGCTCGCCATGGCCCGCTGCGTGGAACGATTGCGCGTGCGGCCGGATCTGGTCCTGGTGGACGGAAACCAGCGCCCGCCGTTGACGCTCGCGTGCCGTACGGTGGTGGGCGGCGACGCCCGATCCGCCGCCATCGCGGCGGCGTCCATCTTCGCCAAGGTCCTGCGCGACCGGATCATGGTCGCCTGGGACCGGCGTTTCCCGGGCTACGGCTTCGCCAGCAACAAGGGCTACGGCTGTCCCGAGCACCGGGCCGGGCTGCTGCGGCTCGGGGTGTGCCCGCTGCATCGCCACAGTTACCGGCCGGTGGCGATGGTGGACCAGGGCTTGCTGTTCGCGAACGATGATGCCGCCTTCGAAGCCATCCCGGCAGCCGCCAGCGACCCCGCCCGACCGGCAGCCGGCGACCCCGCCCGACCGGCAGCCGACCCGCTGCCGCCCCTGCCCCCGCGAGGGTGACGCGCCGTCGCCGTCGCCCGCGGCCGAGCTCGGCCGCTGGGGCGAACGCCTGGCCCGTCTGTTCCTCGAGAGCTGCCGCCTCACCTGCGTGGCCGAACGGTACCGCTGCCCGGGCGGGGAGATCGATCTGGTCATGGCTGCGCCCGACCTGCTGGTCTTCGTCGAGGTGAAGACCCGCGGGCCGGGCGCCTGCGGACGACCCGAGGACGCGGTGCGCCACGTCAAGCTCGCGCGACTCCGCCGCGCCGCGCGACATTATCTCTGGCAACGGCCGCCCCCGCGGCCGGTGGAGGTGCGCTTCGACGTGGTGGCGGTGGAGGTCCGGGGCGAGGGACGCGGACTGGTGCTGCGCCACCTGGCGGGAGTGCGCTGACCCCGCCGCGGCGGCGGGAGCCGGGCTTGCCGCCGCCGCGCGCTTTGGGTATCGTCATGTCCCCGACCCACCCGCGCCGGTGTCGCGCCCGGGAGAGCCCATGCCATCCGATCGCCCGTCGTTCCGTCCGCCCACGGCAGGACGCCAGCCGCTGTCGCACGGCGTGCTCGTCGTGCTCGTCGTCGGCTCGCTCGCCTGGGGATGCGATCTCCCGCCGGCCACGGCCGCACCCGGCCCGCAGCCGCAGGGCGTGCCGTCGCTCGATCGCGACGGTAACGGCGTGGACGACCTGCTCGACGGCTGGCAGCAAGGACGCGTGAGCTGGAGCGACCTGCGTGCTGCCGTCCGCGGCGAACCGGAGGAGCCCGGCGACAGCGCCCTCGCGATGCCGTCCCGGACCAGCGGAGATCCGGTACCCGCCCAGGCCGGCGGATCCGGTAGCTGGGAACGGGGGCACCTGAGGGTTCTGGTCCTGGGCGCCGCCGGCCATCGCCTCGCTGCTGCGCGCGAGGCCGCAGCGCATGCCGGAGTCTGCGAGCTGATGGGTTCCGCGGAGCGGTTCGGGGGCGTGACGGTGCTGGCGCTCGATGCCGGCGGGCTGGCGGCGCTGCTCGATGCGCGCCCGCCGGGACTGGTGGCGCTCGATCGCGACGGGCGTCCGGCCGTGGCGGAGAGCCGGATCCTCACCGGCGCGGAGCGTGTGCGGAAAGCGCCCTGGCTCCTCGGGGGCGACCGGACCGCCTCGGTGGCCATCCTCGATTCCGGCTGCGACACCGCGCACGACGACCTGGGCGACTTCTCGGGCGACAACATCGACGGTCCGCCGCCGGCGGTGGGGCACGCGCTCGACTGGTTCTCCGCCGCGCAGGGCTGGCCGCTGTTCGAGGGCTACAAGGTGGTCGGGTGGCACGACGTCACCGATGATTTCCCCGAGGCCCAGGGACCCTGGGATTACCATCACCACGGCACCGCGCTGGCCGGCGTGGTGGCGGGCGCGGGCAGGATCGCGCCGGAACTCGCCGGGCTGGCCCGGCGCGGGCGACTCACCATCGTCAAGTACTACGATTTCGACGGCATCTGGCACCAGTGGGCGGGCGATTTCCTGCTGGCCTGCGACTGGCTGCTGGATCATCACGAGGTCCAGCGCGTGCAGGTGGCTCTGGCCGCGGTGAACTGGGACGTGGACCTGGGCATCTCGGCCGCCGTGGACGCCCTCGCCGGGGCGGGCATCCTGCTGGTGGTGGCCGCCGGGAACGACGGCGTCGCGCCGTCGCTCGGTTATCCGGCGGCCGTTCCCGCCGCGCTCACGGTGGGCGCGGTGAACGATCTCGAGGCACTGGCGGCCTACAGCACCCGTGTGCCGGAATCCGAGGGGGGCGTCGATCTGGTGGCGCCGGGAGGCGGGGCGCTGCCGGCCAGCGGCCGCATCCGGACCACCGACAACGAGCCCAACGACAGCTACAGCGAGCGGGTGGGGACCAGCCTCGCCGCCGCGCACGTGGCGGCGGGTGCGTTCCTCGTCGCCGAGGCTCTGGCCCGCGAAGGCTATCCGCTGACGGCGGGGGCCCCGGGATCGGGACTCCTGGGGGCCGTGCTCGAGGCCACCGCGGCGCCGGTCCACCGGAGCGAGAGCGCCGACGGCGAGGATCTCGTCCCGCTCCCAGCCGCTGACGCGGCCGCGGCGGGCCAGGGCCGGCTCCAGGTGCTCGCGGCGCTGCAGGCGTTGCTGCGACCTCTGACCACCGCGGACGCGCGCGCCGACTCGCTGGGGCCGGCAGGCACCGGGCGCGACGTCCAGGCGTGGCGCTTGATCGCGGCGCCGGGCCAGCAGTATCGAGTGCAGGCGACGGTCACGGCCGGCCTCGACGTCGCGCTGGAGTATCACGACGTGCAGGACGCGCACGACCCCCTGGCGATGCGCCCGCCCGTCCGGCGCGATCTCGCCGGTCCGGGCGGCACCGAGACCCTCACCGTCGCCGTGAATCACGGTGCGGTGGCGCTGGTCGTGGTGAAGCGGCTGTCCGGCGACGGCGTCGTCGAGGTGCGCGCGTCGAGGGAGTCGGCTCCGGCCACGGCGGACGCGCGCATCCAGCTCGACGGCGTCTCCACGGGCTGGGGTTGCGCCGGCGACCTCCTCGGCGATGGCGAGATGGTGCTGGTGGTGCCGGCACTCGTCGACTTCGACCCCAACGCGCGCGCCCTGCATGCGATACGGGCCGACGGCAGCAGCTTGCCGGGCTGGCCGCGCACGGTCTTCCTTCCCGCGCAGCTGCTGGGCGGCTTCACGGCGCCGCTCGTCTGGGATCTCGACGACGATGGCGCCGATGAGGTGGTGGTGGCCTCGCAGTTCGGCAACATCTACTTCCTGGACGCCGGCGGCCTGCGGCGGACGGTATCGATCGCGGCCAACCGGGTCCTGCTGCCCGCGGTGGGCGTGATCGGCCCCCTCGGCCAGCGCTTCGCCGCCGTCATCGACGAGCGCGGCGTCCTGAGGCGGTACGATGGCGAGGGCAACAGCCTGGGCACCGTGGAACTGCAGCAGGGCCTGCCGCTCGCCCCCGCCGTCGGGCAGCTGGATGCCGACAGTGCCGAGGAACTGGTGGTGGTTTTCGAGTCCGGATACGTGTTCGCTCTGGAGCATGACGGCAGCATCGTGCCGGGCTGGCCGCGCCACGTGGGGATCGGCGCGCCGCTGGCGCCGGTCCTGCTGGATGGAGACGGCGACGGACGGCACGAGATCGTGGTGCCGGTCCGCGTCGCCGAGACGGGCGAACTGCGCCTGCGGCGGTATCACGGCGACGGCACGGCGGCCGCGGGCGACGGCGCGGTGGTGATCCCGCCGGGGGGCGGCGGATGGTTGCGGCTGGCCCTGCCGGCGGTGGCCGGCGGGTCGCTGCCGCAAGACCGCCAGGTCGTCCTGGTCGGACTCGCGGACAGCCGCGTCGCCGGAGAGCTGCGGCGCTGGACGATCGCCGGCGTCCGGGTGTCGGTGGACGGTGCGGCCACGGCGGCGGCCTGGCCGGGATTCGGCGTGCGCAGCACGACGACGTCGAGCGCGCCCAGCCTGCGCTGGCTGGTGTGGACCGGACCCGTGATGCACGACGGACGGATCACGATCGGCGGCGATCCCGAGCTGCCGCTCTCGCTAGGCTGGGTCGAGACCATCTCCGGCACCGACGACATCACGGGCGCGATGGACGCCCGCCTCGCCGAGCACGGCGGCTTCGCCGCACGGCAGCCGCTGGCAGTCGGCGGCAACGCGGGATCGCCGGCACGCTCGATCTGGGCGGCCATCCTTCCCCAGGAGTCGCGCCGCTGCCTCCGCGTGACCGCACGCGACGAGGTGCTCCATCTGGAGAACCTGCCGCAGCTGGGTACGGGCGAGGGGCTCTGGCACCACCCGCGGCGTGACGCCAGGAACAGCGGCGCCGACCCGTTGCGGATCGGGCCCACCGCAGCACCGGCGCCGGCGGTCGCACCCCGCCTCTTCCTCAGCCCGAACCCCGGCGCCGGTCCGATCACAGTCGCGTGGCGGGGCCTGCCGGCGGGCCCGGCGGATCTCGCTGTCCACGACCTCCGCGGGCGGCGATTGCGTAGCCTGGAGCTGGCGACCGGCGGCGGAGACGGTTCCCTGGCTTGGGACGGACGGGATGCAGCCGGTCGCCCCGTTGCCGCCGGCACCTACCTGCTGGTGCTGCGCCATGCCGGTGGCAGCATCACCGGGCGCGCCCTCCTGACGCGCTGAGATCCGGGAACGCTGCGTTTCGTCGGCGGTGGGACCGGCGCACGCATTTCCGGGCTGGATCGTCACCGCATCCAGCCTGTAAGCTTTCGCCGACATGCCGCGGCACCGGGAGGGAACCCGGGGGCGGAGCGGACCGCGGCTCGCGTCGAAGGATCGACCCATGAGCTACTGGCAGACCCTGCAGCGCGCTCGCGAGGCCCTGGACGGGCACGACTTCACCGGCGCCGAGCAGAGCTTCTTCGCCGCCTGCCGTGAGCGCGACGCCGCGCCGGCGCGCGTCTTCTTCACCGAGAGGCTGCCGAACGGATTCGCCGGGATGGTGGAGAGGGTGGCGGGCCGCGCGGCGGGCGACCGGGTCGGCCGGTGGGACCGGTTCGCGACCGGCTTCCGGCAGAGCTACGCCGCCGCGGCGGAGACCGCCGTGCGCGCCGCCCTGCGCAGCGCCGATCTGCGTCCGGAGGAGAATGCCGAACTCCAGCAGCCGCGGCTGGAGACCGCACTCTTCCTCACCAGCTCCAGCCGTCTCTTCCCGCCGGAGCCCACGTCGGCGGTGGTCCTGCTGCGCGCCGTGTTCCGCACCGCCGCCCGCACCGGCAAGCCGGTCCCGCCGGAACTCGTGCAACCGCACTTGCCGCTCACCGAGGAGGATCGCCTGGGCATCGCCCGCGACGGCGACCGGCTGCTCGCGTCCGTCGACGATCGGTTCGCCGGTGTCGCGCTTGGCCGTGCGCTCGTCTCGCTGCTCCGCCGCGAGTACTTCGGGGCGTCCAGCGAGCGGACCGGCGAACGCGCCTGGTGGGAGGCGCGTCTGGTGGACGGCCCGGTGGGCGACGCGGCGTCCGCGGCCACCCTCTACGAGGACTACCTGGCCGTCGCCGCCGTCGACGACCCGCGGCGTGACGAGGCGCGCATCAGACTCTTCGAGCTGCTGGCGAACGTGACGGCGCGGCACTTTCCCGTTCCGCGCTACGCCGCGGCGGAGGCGGCGCTGGGTCGCGGTCCGTTCGCGGGCGAAGCCCTGGCCGAGCGCGCCGGCCGGGCGCGAGCCGTGGTGGCTCATCGCCGTCCGCAGGCGGACACCGCGCAGGGCTGGCTGTCGCTGGCCAGCCTTCCGGACGACGGGCTCGCGTGCGTGTTCTGGTGGGACGAGGAACCGAGAGACCTGGCGGTGTGGGACGGCTGCGACTGCGACCTGCTCGCGGAGTTCGCCGCGCCTGCCGGCGTGCGGGTGGTGGCCGCGGACGCCACGGCGGCGGAGCGACTTGCAGCGGCGGGGGTCCGGCCGTTCCCGGCAGCGTTGGTGCGCGACCAGGCCGAGGCCCTGCTCGAGCCCTGGCTCGGGCCGGCGGGGCTCGACGAGCGGGCGCTCGAGCGGTTGCTGGCGCCGCGCACGGCGGGGTGGCGTTCGGGCTGGAACGAGCGCTGTGGCGTCGCCGAGCTGCGGCCGCCGTCCCCGGGGGAGGTCCCTGTCCCGGTGCCACACGGTCTGCCCGCGGCACTGCGCGCCGGACTCCTCTGGCTCGCCTGCCGCGACCGCCTGCGCGCGGCCGACGCCGTGGTGCGGGCCGGTCTCGGCGAGCTGGCGCGGCGGGGCCACGGACCGGCTGCGGTCCTGTACGAGTTCGTGGTCCTGGGCGACGAGACCGCCAGGGCCCTCGACGTGGCCTGGCAACCGTGGACGCTGCCGCTGCTCTGGACCCGCCCCGAGCCCGCGTGGCCGGGGCCCGCGGTCGCGCCGTCCGTGGCCGCTCGTCCGGACCTGGCCGCGAGCCGCGTCACCGTGGTGGAGGGCGGCGAGCCGGCCGCCGTGCTGGCGGGCTGGGGACCGCAGGAACGCCGCTGGCGGGTGGTCGTCGATGGACCGGCGCGGCTGCCGGACCTGGCCGCGGTCGCGGCGCGCGCCGCCGGCCCGGTCACGCTCCTGCCGCCCGGCGGCCGCGTCCACGCGCTCGACCGGGCGCTCGGATTGCTCGAGGACCTCGGCCGCCGCGACGAGGGTGACGATGCGCTGCTCGCCGTGGTGCACTGGTTGCGGCTGGTCGAGACCCACAACGGCGACCTGATGGACCATGCGCGTCTGCGGCCGCGACCGTCGGGCGTGCTGCCGTTGCAGGACCGGTACGGCGAACTCGTGCGGACGCTCCCTCGAGTCGCACCGTGCGCCGACCCGCAGACCGCCTCCGACCCGTGGGCGGCTCAGTATGCGCAGCGGGCGCGCCGTTCCGGCCTGGTGGTGGGCACGGCGGCGGAACTGCCCGACGGGGAGGCGGACCTGGCGGCGTCATGGGGGGTGCATCCCGGCGCGGATGCGGCGTGGGTGTTCCACGACGCGGCGTCGGTGCACGCCCGGCTGCTGGCGCGCGGCCGCCGGCCGCTGCAGGTGCACCGGCGTCTCGCCGCTCACGGTTCGCGCCAGCTCTCGCTGGTGAGGGGGCCGGCGGTGCTGGCGACTGAGCGGCAGGCCTTGCTGGGGCGGTGGCTCGCGCCGCACGGCCGCGTGGACGTATTCGTCCTCGATCCGCCGGCAGCGCCGGCGCCCCCGGAACTCCGGCTGGCGACGACGGGGCTGGCCCCCGTGGCGAGCAGCGATCCGGTGGGTGCGCTCGCGGCGCGGCTGGTGCTGGCGTGCGAGTTGCTGCGGGAGGATCCCGGGCGCGACGTCCTGGTCCTGCTCGGCGCCGGCGGCGATCTGCACGAGGACCCGCGCCTGTGGATCGAGATCGCTGCCGGCGCGGTGGAAGGGGCCGGCCGCCTGCGTCCGGTCACCTGGGCGGACCTGATGTCCACACCTCCGGGCGGAGCGCCGCCCGCCGTCCTGCTCGTGCCCTCGCTGCAGTCGCTGCAGGAGGGGTCACCTCTGGCTGCGGAGTCCGCGGTCGCACCCGATGCGCACGGCCGGCCGGCCGGCCCGTTACGGGCGCGGCAGGAGAGCGCCGGGCTGGAACTCGCCGTGCTGGCGGCGTTCGACCTGCCCGTGGTGGTCGCGGATCCGCGCTGGTGGTGGCTGCAGCGTCCCTCCGCCTGGCGCGACGCCCTGGGCTGGAGCGCGGAGCGGGCGCTGGCGCGTGGCACCGGTCGGATGGCGCGAAACGTGAGCCTCTTCCCGCTCCCGGCGCAGGACGACGAGCGGCGGATCGGCGATCTTCGCCGGCGGGTCGCGGTCAAACCCGGGGCGGCGGCCACCCAGGCGCTTCGCAGTCCGCCGGCGCCGGCGCCGGGACTGGTGCTGCGGGTCGGCGACCCGGAATCCGAGCTCGAACGGCTGCAAACCTGGGTGCGAGCTTGCCGGGATCGAGGCGAACTGGACCGATGGCTGCTCGTGATCGCCGACGAGCCGCCGGCCGGTCTCGACGAGTTCGCAGCGGACCGGCGACGGTTCCCGGTCGCGGGCACGTCGCGGCTGGCGCCGGGGCCGTCCGGAGCGTGGTCCGGCGCACGAATCCTCTCCACGGGCGACGAGGCCCGCCATGGCGACGAGGGCATTCGCGCCGACGACATCTCGGCACCGGCGGCGGTGGTCCTCGGCCGCCCGGCCGATCTCGCGCGACCCGGGGTGGCGGCGCGGCTGGAGGGATGGCCGCCGGCGGCGATCGTGGCCGCGGACCTCGCCGACTGGCTGCCTGGATCCGGCCGCGCCGCCACGATGCACGCCCGCGCGCTCCATGCGATCCTCGCCACGACGACGGCGGTGCGGCGGGTGTACGCGTCCCGTCTACCGGCCGCCTGGCGCCCTTTCCTCGAGGAGGCGCTCGCGGCGTCCGGCGGCCGCACCGATCCGGCGGCGCCCGCGGCCGTCCAGGAGTTTCCCGCGGGGCCGCCGCAGGTGGAGAGCCGGCTCGCGGCCGGGGCAAGCCGATCTCCGGGCCCGGAAGAGTGGACGTCCGGCGAGGGCGGACCTGGCGCGGCGAACCTGCCGTCGGCGCCGCCGGGAACGGCGCGACGGGTCCTGCGACTGCTCGCGGCAGGTGGTGCCGTCTGGCCTCATGGCGAGGACCCCGGCTTCACGGGTGGTCCCTACCTGGTCCCGACTCCCTGGCTCGAACACCAGACCGGGGTGCCCGCCGCGGCTGTGCGCGAGAGCCTGCGGGTGGTGCGCTGGGTGGCAGCGCTGCGGGGAACCGGCGGGGGCGCCGATCCCGCGGAGACAGCAGCGGTTCCCACCGTCCTGGACCGCTGCCTGCACCACGCCGCCATCGAGGCGCAGGTGGCGCGACTCGAGGACGTGCTGATCCCGCTGGCGACGATGCTGGAGAACGCCGTGCCACCCGGCGTGGCCGGCACCTGGAGCCTCGAGGAGGCGCTCCTGGCCCGCGCACCGCTCGCTGGCGAGCCGGAGGAGACGGCCGCCGTCCTGCTGCGCGACCTCGTGCTCTGTGACGCGTTGCTGGCGTTCTGGTCGGCGCGGACCGGGTCCGATCTCGGTCTCGATTACCGTGCCGAACTGGGCGCGCTCTTCGGCGGAGCGCGGCGCATCCGCTGGCGCGGTGAGCGGGGCGAGCTGGCCGAACGCCTGCGCGGACGGTTGCGCCGGCTGGTCCGCGATGCCCGCGACCTCCTGCTGGAGGCCTCCGGCACCGCCGGCCGGCTGCAGGTCGTGGTGAGGCCGGACAGCGCGGCCCCCGACGTGCTCGCTGCCGGCGCGCTGCTCGGCTGGTGGGGGTGGAGCGGTTCGCCCGGCGACGACGGCGAGCCGCTGGTCGACCTGGTCAGGCTGGCGGAGGCGCGCCGGTCGGGAAAGGCCGGCGACCTGCACGCGCTGCTGGTGCGCGCCGTGGGCGAGGAGGACACCGATCCCGCGGTCGAGGCCGGCGGCGAGAAGATCGCCGCTCTGCTCGACGAAGGGGAGGACGGCGTCGGTTCCCTGCTCGGCGGTCTGCTGCGCCGTGGCCGGGCCGACGATGACTTGCGCGAGGCGGCGATGCGGGTGCTCGACTGCGCGGATCCGGCGGCGGCGGGATCCCGGCAACTCGTGCTCACCGGATCGGCCGGCGCGGGTCGCCTGCGCGCGCTCGTGGCGGGACTCGCGGCGGCGCGGACCCGGGGCCTGCCCGCCGCGGCCGTCAGCGTGCACTGTCCGGATCTGCCCACGGCCGCCCGGGTGCAGCGTGAACTGCGACGCGTCTGGCCCGATGCCCCGCCGCCGGTGCAACTGTCGACGGCCGCGGCAACGCGGTCCGGGTCGGCGACCGACGATGACGAGGAGGCAGCGAGCGGCGCTGCGGCGGACGCGCGAGCAGCCGCGCTGCGCGCTGACCTGGTGCGCGACCCCGGGCTGAGCGTCCGCGTGCTGGTGGAACTGCAGCGCTTCCCCGCCGAGGTCCGTTATGCCCTGGCGGCGGAGGCGCGCACGTCGCGGCTGCTGGCGAGCGTCGATCCCGGCGAGACGCGAGAGTCGTGGGAGAATCTGTTCCTCACGGCGCCTCGCCCCGGCGAGGTCGTGCCGCTGGAGCGGCAACGCCTGCAGGCGCGCCGTCCCTGGGAAGCGGTCCGCCGGCTGGCTCCGCACGGCGAAGTCGCGCGCCACGGGTCCCTGCGCCGCGAACGGGGCGATGTCGTGGCACGGCCCGCGGGCAACCTCGACGAGTGCGTGGCCTGCGTCGTGGAGGCGCGGTCCGCCGGACGTCTGGGCAACCGCACGGTGGTCGCCGCCTCGCTGGCCGAGGATCTGGCCTACCTGGGACGGTCGCTCGTGAGCCACGGCTGGCTGGCGGTGTACCTGGAGGAACTCGAGGAACTGCTGCTGCCCGGTGCGCTGGAACTGCTGGCAATCCTCGCGGATCTGGCGGCGGCGGCCGCTCGGCGGCCGGGTCGCGACGAGGATCTGCCGACCGCCGGGGAACGCCGGCACGAGAGTACCGCGGTCGGGTCGCCCGAACCGCTGCTGCCGTCCTGGCTCGCCGGCACCGACCGTCCGGCTTACGCGCGCTGGCTGCGGGACACTGGCGCCGCGGCCGGGAGCCCGCTGGCGGAGTTGCTGCCGGCGCTGTTCGGCACCTCCTGGGCGGCCGACCTCTTCGCGCGTCCGGAGGCCCGCGCGCGTGCGGCCGCGCTGGCAGGCGCCATGCCCGCGGAGACGGCCGCCCGTCTGTTCGAGCGCCCGGTGGGCCAGGCGTGGCTGCGCACGGTGCGCGGCTGGCGCGGGGAGCCGGAGCCGGCCGAACCGCCCCTCGTCCTGCTCACGGGCACCGGCCGTGCTCAGGGCGACTTCCAGGCGGACGGCGTCTATCTCTGCGCCGGCAGCGAGCCGCCGGCCGAGCATGCTCGTGTGCTCGGCCGCATGGCCGACCGGGTGCTCATCCTGTACCAGGACCGGTCGCCCTTGCCGGGCGAGGACGCGTCCGTCTAGGCTCGGTCAGAGGGTTCTCAGACCGGGCCTGGTCGGGACGGTCCGTCACCTCGCGTCCTTGTGGCGGGACGCCGCCGGCTATTACTATCCACGGGGCCCGACCCCGCCGGCCGCTGCCGCGCTGCGCGGGGTCGCCGGCCGGATGCGCTCGCCGCGCGTCCTTGCGGCGCCGTACCAGGAGGTCATGATGGAGAGCAGGGGCAGGGACGAAAGCGGTCGCCCGGAGACATCGGAGACCGCCGGCTGGGATCTGCCGGAACTGGACGGACCGCTGGAGCCGTACCGGATCAAGACCGTGGAACGGATCCACCGGGTGCCGGGCCGGCGCCGCTCGGCCCTGCTGGAGCAGGCCGGGTACAACGTCTTCCGTGTTCCGTCCGCCGACATCTACGTGGACCTGCTCACTGACAGCGGCACCTCCGCCATGAGCGATATCCAGTGGGCGGCGCTCATGACTGGCGACGAGGCTTACGCTTGCAGCCGTAGCTTCGAGGAATTTGAGAAGACCGTCCGTGACCTCTTCGGCTATGCCCACGTCATCCCCACCCACCAGGGCCGGGCCGCGGAGGGTCTGCTGTTCGCCGTGGCCGTGAAGCCCGGGGACGTGGTTCCCAACAACATCCACTTCGACACTACCCGCGCCAACGTCGAGCACGTGGGTGCGATCGCCCTCGATTGCGTGGCCGACGCGGGGCTCGACCCCGCCCTCGACGCGCCGTTCAAGGGGGACATGTCCCTGGAGAAGCTGGAGCGCGCGTTCCGGAAGTACGGCCGCGAGCGGATCCCGCTGGTGATGCTCACGATCACCAACAACAGCGGCGGCGGACAGCCGGTGTCGCTGGCCAACGTGCGCGCCGTCGCGGAGTTCTGCCGCGAGCGGCGCGTGCCGCTCATCTTCGACGCCTGCCGGTTCGCCGAGAACGCATGGTTCGTGCAGCAGCGGGAGGCAGGGCAAGCAGGTCGGTCCGTCGCCGAGATCGCCCGCGAGATCTTCGGCCTCGGTGACGGGTGCACCATGAGCGCCAAGAAGGACGCGCTGGTGAACATCGGCGGCTTCCTCTGCCTGGACGACGACGAACTCGCCGAACGGGCCACGAATCTGCTCATCCTGCGGGAGGGTTTTCCCACCTACGGCGGTCTGGCGGGACGCGACCTGGCGGCCATCGCCCAGGGTCTGCGCGAGGTGGTCGATCAAGACTACCTGGCCTACCGGATCGGCCAGGTCGCGCGGCTCGGCGAAGATCTGCGGGAGCGCGGCGTCCCCATCCTGCGCCCGACCGGCGGTCACGCGGTGTACGTGGACGCCCGCGCGGCGCTGCCGCACATTCCGCAGCGCGAGTTTCCCGCCCAGGTCTTCACGGCGGCCCTCTACCTGGCGGCCGGCGTGCGGGCGGTGGAGATCGGCAGCCTGATGTTCGAGCACACCGACCCCGATACCGGCGAGCTGGTTCCGCCGGCCATGGAACTGGTGCGGCTGGCGGTGCCGCGGCGAGTCTATACCGCGACGCAGCTGGAGTACGTGGCCCGGGCATGCGCGCTGGTGATGGAAATGGGTCCACGGCTGCGCGGCCTCGAGATCGTGTGGCAGCAACCGGCGCTGCGTCACTTCACGGCGCGCTTGCGACCGATCGGTGGCGGTGCGCTGCTGGCGCCGTGACCGCGCCCGACCGATCGTCCGGGGGCCGAGGTGCGGCTGCCGCGCCGGAGGTGGTCTGCCTGCCGCAGGACGAATCGCTCGCCGCCGAGTTGCAGCCGCTGGCCCGCGCGGCTGCCGAGCGACTCGATCTGGGCCGGCACCTGTGCCGGATCGAGCTGTTGCTGGACGATCTCGAGCCGGACCGTCGCGTCTGGCTGTCGCTGAGGCGCGTCGCCGGAGCGGGGGTGCCTCGCCGAACGCTCGACCTCTACCTGAATCCGCTCGAAGTCTTGCGCGACCGTCCGGACGCCGACGACCTCCTGGGCGCGCGACCGGTCTGGCAACCGCTGCCGCAGGTGCCCGAGGGGCGGGTCCACACCGCCGCCGACTTCCACCGGGCGAAGGCCGAACGGTTCCTGCTGCACCAGTTCCTCTTCGTCCGCGATCTCTGCGAGCGGCGACTGCGGCCGGAGCTGGTGCCGCGCGGCCGGGCGGAGGCATTCCAGGAGGCGTGGTCGATCACGGTCGACGGGCGGTTGCGGGCCTGGCGCCTGGCGGCGGCGTCGCAGGCGGAGCGGCGGGCGAGCTTCTCGCGCCTCTTTTCCCGCTACGACGTGCTGCTGCCGGAGCACTGGCGCGTCTTCCACGCCCTCTGGGATATGGAGGACCCGGTCCACGACCGGGTGGCCCGCCTGGTGGATCGGTTGCCGCGCGCGTTGCGCTGAGCCGGCGTACCCGCCGAGCGCAATGAAGCGGCTTGCATTCTGTGCGCGCAGACCCCAATTTCATGGTCGCATCATGTTCACGGCCCGTCGTCGAGGCCATCCGGAGCGGTGCTCGACATCGCGCGTCGGAGGCGGACCGGACCGCCGCTCGTAAGAACGGATCCTGCGCCCTACCTGCAGGATAGCCGCTGGTTCCAAGGGAGGTTGCTTCATGTCCCGTGCCGTTTCCGCGCGCCGCTGGGCGTTGTTCGTCACCGCCGTCGCCGCCACCGCGTCGCTGGCCCTGCTCTCCGGCTGCGGAGAGGAGGAGCAGGTCGACCCCTACGTCTACGCGCCGCTGAGCGCGGTGATGGGGGGCGACACCTTGAGCGTCGGCTTCCTCTTCGAGATCGACGCACCGCAGTTCGAGTACGTGCGGGACAACGTGGCACTGATCCGCGAGGGCAATCGTCTGGAGTTCCTCGTCGGCGACGACCTCGAGAATCGCTACCCGTCCCTCCGCGGCGCCTTGATCGGCGTGCGCAAGACGTTCACGCCGGAGCCCACGCACCTGGTGCTGCAGAGGATCAAGCGCGACGGCGTCGTGGTCGAGGACAGTCTGCCTCGTCCGGACTACGTGCTGCCGAGGCGCCTGCGCTCCGGCGAGGTGGATCTGGAGACCCCGGGCGCGGCCCTGCCGGATATCGAGTGGCGGCACTCGCGGACCATGGAGCCGTTCCTTCCCGAAGAGGACTCCGACGAGCTGAAGGACATCCAGACCGGCATCGAGCGGTTCGTCTGGGCGCCGCGGCCCGATCTTCCCGACTCGGTGCGGGCGAACCCCACGGCCGATGACATGGCCTGGTATGCGGTCTTCGACGACGCCACGCTGCTCATCGAGGACGTCAGTCCCGGAGCGCACTGGATGCTCCAGATGATGCGGGAGATGGACTATCCGCTGGTCGGCTCCTTCGCCATGAAGAAGATGTTCGACTACCGCGACCGCAGGCAGGAGTACCCGGATCTCGGGCATGTCGTGGGTACGATGAGGATCAACTGGTTCCGCTTCGGCAACACGTTCATCGCGGGTTCGCCGCAGACCTGAGCGCAGCCGGGTCGATCCGCCGGCACGACCCGGCGGCGGCCGCACGTCACGAGGCTCCCGCGATCCGACGCGGGAGCCTCGTCTCGTTCCGGCGGGTGCGGCCAGCGGCGGCGCCGCCGCCGCCGCGGGAAACGTTCGACCTAGGTGAGCACGCGCAGCAGGTCGGCCGCCGACTGCACCCGCTTGGCGTCTCGCACGGTGCGGCGAGCCAGCGGCGAGGTGCGGACGCGGTTCGATTGCACGCCGACCATCACCCCGTGCTCGCCCGCGGCGAGCCTCTCGGTGGCCTCGTACGCCAGGCGCGTGGCGAGGATGCGATCGAATCCGGTGGGGGAGCCGCCGCGCTGCACGTGGCCGAGGACGGCCATGCGCACGTCGCGGTTCAGGCGGTTCTTGATCTCGTACGAGATGTGGGGTGCCTTTCCTGCTCCTTCGGCCACGATGATGATCGCGTGCTTCTTCCCGCGGTCGTAGCCCGCGTCGATGCGCCGGCACACCTCGTCGATGTCGTAAGGGATCTCCGGCACCAGCGCCTCCTCGGCGCCGGTGGTGAGGGCCACCTGCACCGCCAGCAACCCGTACTCGCGACCCATCACCTCCACGACGAAGATGCGGCCGTGGCTGGTCGCGGTGTCGCGGATCTTGTCCACCGCGTCGACGGCGATGTTCAGGGCGGTGTCGAAGCCGATCGACATGTCGGTGCCAGGAATGTCATTGTCGATGGTGGCAGGCACTCCCACGCTCGGCACGCCGAACTCGCGACCGAGCTTCTCGCCGCCCCGGAAGCTGCCGTCCCCGCCGATCACCACCAGGCCGTCCAGTCGCAGTTCCTTCAGCGCCTGGCGCATCGTCTCGTCGCCCTCCGAAGAGGCGAACTCGGGGAAGCGGAACGTCCGCAGGACCGTGCCGCCCAGATGCATGATGCCGCCCACGCTGCCGGGCGTGAGCACCTCGGCATCGCCCTCGGACAGGCCGCGCCACCCGCGCCGGATGCCGAGGACCTCGAGGCCGCGGGCATGCGCGGTCCGCACCGCTGCACGCACCGCGGCATTCATGCCGGCGGCGTCGCCGCCTCCGGTGAGCACTCCGATCCTCTTCATGGCGATCCTCCCCGAGCGGAGCGGTCAATCCGCCCCGTCCTGCTGGCGACGGCGGCGCCAGGTTGCGATGGCTTCCAGCCGGCGCGCGAGTTCCTGCTCGAATCCCCGGCGTCCGGGCCGGTAGAAGCGCCGGCTCTCCAGCTCCTGCGGCAGGCAGGACATGGCCGCGATCCCTGCCGGCGTGTCGTGCGCGTACACGTAGCCGTCCCCGTAGCCCACCTCTCGCATGAGTCGCGTGGGGGCGTTGCGCAGGTGCAGCGGGACCGGCGGGTTCCGTCCCTGCCGCACCTCGGCGGCGGTCTCCCGCGCGGCGAGGTACAGGGCGTTGCTCTTGGGTGCGAGCGCCAGGTAGATCACCGCCTGCATCAGCGCCAGCGCGCCCTCGGGCAGCCCGATGAAGTGCACCGCGTCGCGGGCCGCCAGCGCCTGCACCAGAGCCTGCGGATCGGCCAGACCGACGTCCTCGCTGGCGAAGCGGACCAGCCGGCGGGCGACGTAGAGGGGGTCCTCGCCGCCCTCGAGCACGCGGGTGAGCCAGTACGCACCGGCGTCGGGATCGCTGTTGCGCAGCGACTTGTGCAGGGCCGAGATCAGGTTGAAGTGTTCCTCGCCCGCCTTGTCGTAGCGCACCGCCCGATGCTGGACCAGCTCGGCCAGCTCGTCCACGTCCACCGGTCCGGCGCTGCCGGCGCGAACCGTGGCGCCGTCCGGCTCGCCGGAGTCGTCCTGCACGGCGCCGCTCGCGCGGCCGCTGCCGGTATCCCGGCGATCGTCGCCGGCGTCGTCGCGGGCGCTCTCGGCCCGTCGCTCGGCGGCCACCGCCGTCACCGACTCCAGCAAGCCGAGGGCCAGGCGGGCGTCGCCCTCGCTGACCTCGGCCAGGGCGTCGAGGGCGGGCTCGGTGAACCGGACCCCGAGGGGGGCCAGTCCGTGCGGTGCGGCCAGGGCGCGGTCCAGCAGCACCCGCACGTCCGCCGGACGCAGGGGCCGCAACACGAACAGCCGCAGCCGCGACAGCAGGGCCGAGTTCAGCTCGAACGACGGATTCTCGGTCGTGGCGCCGACGAGCACCACGTCGCCGCGCTCCACCCACGGCAGGAGGGCGTCCTGCTGGGCCTTGTTGAAGCGGTGGATCTCGTCGAGGAACAGCAGGGTGCGCCGGCCGGTGACCTGGAGCAGCTTCTCGGCCTCGCGCATGACCTCCTTCAGCTCCTTGGCCCCCACGGCGACGGCGCTGTACTCGAGGAAGCGCGCGCCGCCGCGGCCGGCGAGCAGCCGGGCGAGCGTCGTCTTGCCGCACCCCGGCGGGCCCCAGAAGAGCAGGGAACCCAGCCGGCCGGCATCGACGAGACCCCGCAGCGGTCCGCCGGGCGCCAGGAGGTGGTCCTGGCCCACCACCTCGTCGAGGTCGCGCGGTCGCATGCGATCGGCCAGCGGCCGCGGCCCCTCCGGGTGATTGCCGGCGGTCGGCGGGGGGGGCGATCGCGGTTCGGTGTCGTCCGTGGGGAAGAGGTTGCCGTTCATGCGGCCATTCTAATGCGGACGGCGCTCCTGACAAGCGCAACCGCGACGGGACGGCGTTGACCGCCCGGAGACCGGACCTTACCATCGCTACCGGGTGGTGCACGCGGGCGGCGGTCCCGGGAGGAACTCATGGCGCGGGCGATACTCATCATCCTCGACGGCCTGGGCGTGGGCGAACTGCCCGACGCCGGCCGGTATGGCGACACCGGCAGCGACACGCTGGGTAACACGGCGCGCGCGGTCGGCGGGCTGAACGTGCCCGTCCTTCAGGAGCTGGGACTCGGCAACCTGCATCGCATCCACGGAGTTCCCGCGGTGCCGGAGCCCGCCGCCTGCTACGGCCGCATGGCGGAGGTCTCCGCCGGCAAGGACTCCACGACCGGCCACTGGGAGTTGATGGGGGTGGTCACCGAACGCCCGTTCCCCACCTACCCGCACGGATTCCCGCCCGAGCTGATGGCCCGGTTCGAGGAGATCGCCGGCCGGCAGGCCCTCGGCAACGAGGTGGCCAGCGGCACCGAGATCATCGCCCGCCTCGGCGACGAACACGTGCGAACCGGCCGGCCGATCGTCTACACGTCGGCCGACTCCGTCTTCCAGATCGCGGCTCACGAGGACGTGATCGCGCTCGACGAACTGTATCGCATCTGCGTCGCGATGCGCGCCGCCCTGGTGCCGCCGCACCAGGTGAGCCGGGTCATCGCGCGCCCGTTCACCGGTGTGGCCGGCGCCTATGCGCGCACGCCCAACCGGCGCGACTTCTCGGTGGAGCCGCCCCCGGAGCTGGTGCTGTGCGCGCTGCAGGAAGCGGGGGTCGCGGTGACTGCGGTGGGCAAGATCCGCGACCTCTTCGCCGGTGCGGGCATCGACCGGCACGTGCCGTCCAGGAGCAATCCCGAGGGCATGCGGCGACTGGCGGAGATCTGCGGGTCGCCGGCCGCGGGTCCCGAGCTGGTGATGCTCAACCTCGTCGACTTCGACATGCTGTGGGGGCACCGCAACGATCCGCAGGGAATGCGTCGGGGGATCGAGGAATTCGACGGCTGGCTGGGCGGATTCCTGCCGGGGCTGGCGGCCGACGATCTGCTCCTGATCACCGCGGACCACGGCAACGATCCGACGACCCCGAGCACCGACCACGCCCGCGAGTACGTGCCGCTGCTGGCGAAGCTGGGCGGCGCGTCGCCCGGCACGGACCTGGGTGTGCGCGGCACGTTCGCGGACGTGGGCGCCACCCTGGCGGAGTTCTTCGGCGCACCGACGCCGCCGGCCGGCACGAGCTTCCTGGGCGATCTACGGACCGCCTCTGGCGAGGCTTCCGTCGGCCCGGGCGGCGCACCGGACATGGCGGACGAGGTACGCCGCGACGCCCCGGGCGGACCGAGCTACGCGCTCCTGGTCAGCGCCGCCTGCGAGGTGCGCGAGCAGAGCTACAGCCCCTACTCGGGCTTCCGGGTGGGCGCCGCGCTGCTGGGCGCCGACGGCCGGGTGTACGTGGGGACCAACGTGGAGAACGCGAGCTTCGGCCTGACGCTCTGCGCCGAGCGCAACGCGGTGGCGCGGGCCGTGGCCGACGGCGAGACGCGCTTCGAGGCGATCGCCATCTGTGCCGACGGGAAGCCCCCGACGCCGCCCTGCGGCGCGTGCCGCCAGGTCCTGGTGGAGTTCGGCCGCGACCTCACCGTCCTGCTGGCCGGCGAACGAGGCGCCGCAGGACCGGTGCGCCGCTTCCGCCTGAGCGAACTGCTGCCCGAGGCCTTCACCGCCATCCCGGGGTGCCCGCGGGCTCCGGAGGGAGAGACGGACCGATGAACCCCAGCCCCCGCGGCCTGGACGTCCTGTCGATCATCGAGGCGAAGAAGCGCGGCGACGAGCTGCCGGACGCGAGCATCGCCGCGCTCGTGGCCGGCTACACCGACGGCAGCGTACCGGACTACCAGATGGCGGCCTGGCTCATGGCCGTCTGGTTCCAGGGCATGACCGCGTCGGAGACCGCCGCACTCACCGACGCGATGCTCGGCTCCGGCGAACAGCTCGACACCCGGGATCTCGGCGGCCCCACCGCGGACAAGCACAGCACCGGCGGCGTGGGTGACAAGGTCTCGCTGCTGCTGGCGCCGCTCGCGGCCGCCTGCGGCCTGCGCGTGCCCATGCTGTCGGGACGCGGCCTCGGCCACACGGGCGGCACGCTCGACAAGCTGGAGTCCGTGCCCGGTTACCGCATCCGCCTCGACAACGACGAGTTTCTCGACATCGTGCGGCGGACAGGCTGCGCCATCGTCGGACAGAGCGGCGGCATCGCGCCCGCCGACGGGCGGATCTACGCCCTGCGCGACGTCACCGGCACGGTCGACTGCGTGCCCCTGATCACCGCCTCCATCATGTCGAAGAAGCTGGCGGCGGGGCCGGAGACGATCGTCATCGATCTGAAGACCGGCGGTGGTGCGTTCATGCGCGACCTGGCGTCGGCGCGGGAGCTGGCACGGTCGCTGGTGGCGACCGGGGAACGCTGGGGGCGGCGCATGGCCGTGATCTTCTCCGACATGGACCAACCCCTCGGTCGCGCCGTCGGGCACGCCCTCGAGGCGCACGAGGCCTTCGCGGCCCTCCGTCCGGGCGGTCGCGCCTCTGCCCCGGCGGACCTGGTGGAACTCACCGACGAGCTGACCGCGGCCATGGTGGCGACGGCCGGCGTGGCGCCCGATCAGAACGCAGCCCTGGCGCTGGTGCGCCAGGCCTGGGAGAGCGGCGCGGCGTTCGACGCGATGCTGCGCTGGGTGGCGGCTCAGGGCGGTCGGCTCGATCCGGACCGGGACGACCTGGGCCTGGAGATCGCTCCCGTGCGCCACGAGGCGGTGGCCGCGGCGTCCGGCTGGGTGCAGCGGATGGACTGCCGGGCCCTGGGCGAGGCCCTCGTGGAGGTGCGGGGCGCCCGCCGGCGCGTGGAGGACCGGCTCGATCTCGCCACCGGGCTGAGCGTTCTGGTGCGGGTGGGCGAGCGCGTCGAGGCCGGTCAGTCGCTGGTGCGGGTCCACGCCCGGGACGCGCAGAGCGCTGCGGCTGCGGGGCGGCGCGCGGCGGCCGCCATCACGGTCGGGCCGGAGGCCGCCGGCGCGCGGCCGCTCATCATCGACCGGTTGCCTTGACCCTACGGCCGCTCATGAATAATCCGGTTAGCCTGACGACGGCCGCTCGCGCGGCCGGAAGCCGTCGAGGCTCAGAACTCGTCCCAGTCGCTGCTCTCGCGGCGCGGCTGGTCCAGGGCCTCGAAGCCACGGTCGAAACCCGAGATGTCGAGCTCGCCGCCGTGGCGGTCGCACAGCTGGTGCGGCATGACCGTCGGGAGGAAGACCTCCATCGCCGTGGAGTCGCAACCGCTGGTGGCGAGCATCCCGGTCTCCAGGCAGACGCGCTTCTGCTGGATCGAGGGCGGGCGCACGAAGGGTTCCTCGCCCTTCTCGTCGGCGATCTTGCCCATGAAGCGGGCCCAGATCGGCAGGGCCATGCGGGCGCCGGTGGCGCCGGTGCCCATGCCCTTCGCGTCGTCGAATCCCACCCAGACCCCGCCGCAGAAGCTCGGCGTGAAGCCGCAGAACCAGGCGTTGGTGTTGTCGTTGGTGGTGCCCGTCTTGCCGGCGCCGGTCTTGGTGAACCCGCGCCAGCGGGCGCCGCGACCGGTGCCCGCGTCGATGGTGGTCTGCATGAGATCGGTCATCAGGTACGCCAGCGCCGGGTCAAGCACTTCCCGCTGCTCGATGCGCGCCTCGTAGAGGACCTCGCCGCTGGCGCTCTCGACGCGGGTCAGCAGGTGCGGCCGGGTCCAGACGCCGTGGTTGGCGAACACTGAATAGGCGCTCACCACCTCCTGCAGCGTGACCTCCCCGGCGCCGAGGAAGAGCGCCGGCACCGGCGGCAGTACCGACTGGATCCCGAGCTGCCGGGCGTTGTCGAGGAGCGGCTGCAGGCCGAAGTCGAGGTACAGCTTCGCCGTCGGCATGTTCACCGAGCGGCTCAGCGCGTACCGCAGCGTCATCGGACCCTCGAACTTGCCGCCGAAGTTCTTGGGGCGCCACAGGCTCACCCCGGTGTCCACCACGAAGGGGGTGTCCATCAGGATGGACGCCGGATGGTAACCCTGCTGGAGGGCGGTCAGGTAGACCAGAGGCTTGAAGATGGAGCCGGGCTGCCGCCGCGCCTGGGTGGTGTTGTTCCACTTGGAATCCGCGAACGAGCGTCCGCCCACCATGCCCAGGACCGCGCCGGTGCGCACATCATGGAGGAGTGCCGCCCCCTGGAGATAGTCGATGCCGGCCGGTGGGTCCTCCGCGATCACCAGACTGTCGTGGCCGGCGCGGGTCAGCGGGTAGCGGCGCTCGACCTCCACCTCGGCGAGGTGCTCCTCCAGCGCCTCCTCCATCCAGCGCTGGTAGCGCGGCACCAGGGTGGTCCAGACCCGCAAGCCCTCCGAGTAGAGACGCTCGGCGCCGAACCGCCGCTCCAGGTCCCGGCGCACCTCCTCGACGAAGTGCGCCGCGAACCCCGCGTCCAGGTCGACCTTGCCGCCGGGCACCACCACGACCTCGACGGCACCGATGGACTCGGCCTCCGCCCGGCTCAGGTACCCGGCGCTCACCATCGCCGACAGCACCACGGCTCGCCGCCGATAGGCGCGGTCCAGGTGCCGCGCGGGGGAGTAGCGCTCCGGCAACTGGATGACGCCCGCGAGCATCGTCGTCTCCGCGGGCTCCAGTTCCCACACGTCCTTGCCGAAGAACGCGCGTGCCGCCGCCTGCATGCCGTAGGTGCCCTGTCCCAGGTAGATCTGGTTGAGATACATCTCGAGGATCTCGTCCTTGGTGTAGATCTGCTCGATCTGCACCGCGACGATCATCTCCCGGAGCTTGCGGGTGACCAGTTTCTCGCTCGGCAGCAGGCGCGGGAACACGTTGCGGGCGAGCTGCATGGTGAGCGTGCTGGCGCCCGGCCGAGAACTGCTCGCGAGGTTGTCCCAGATCACCCGGACCACCCGCCGCAGGTCGATCCCGTAGTGGTCGTAGAAGCGGCGATCCTCGGTGGCCACCACCGCCTGCTGCAGGGAGAGCGGGATCCGCTCGACGGGCACGAGAGTCCGGTTCTCGGTATAGAACTCGCGCAGCGTGTCGCCGTCCGCGGCGAAGATGACCGTCTTGCGCGATGGCGAGATGCTCTGCAGGGCGGCCAGCGAGGGCAGATCCTGGGACAGCAGGTGCGCGCCGAGCAGCGACCCGCCGAGGGCAGCCGCGAACGCCACGCCCAGGGCGAGGAGGATGCGCCGCACCCAGCGGCGGGGGATGGTCCGGTTCAGAAGTCCGCGCATGGCGCCTCCATGGTACGTCTCCGTCCACCCCCGAGCAAGCGCGAGGCCGCCGCGACGCTGCTCCGGCATCACCGCCGGAAAAAAATGATTCGCGTGCCGTTTTTGGGTTTGACTCGGAACCGCGCCGGGCTTACATTGCGCCGCCGTTGCCGGTCAGGTGCTCTGAACACCGAGGCCGGCAAGAGGTTGCCGGTTCGCAACCGGAGCTTGGCGCTCCGGCTCCCGCGGCCGGGTCCGGTTTCCACCCCGCCGTCCGTCTGGCGCAAGCCGGGCGAAATCGACGTCCAGGGCGGAACCCGGAGTCCGGAACCGGGTTGAAGCGGACCCGCGATCCCGGCTCCTGCACCTGGCACCCGCCCGGTGCGAGATCCGGGATCCGAGGCAGCGGAGTCGAGGCCCGAAAAAAGAGTCGCCTCCGAGGTTGACAACCGTAAGGGCCTTGACTACTATACCTTGCCCCGAGTGCGGGGACAGACCAGCGGCAGGATCGCCTGGTCCGGTTCTTTGACAACAGAATAGCGTGCGACGACCCGTCAACCAGATCCGAGTTTTCGGTCGGTGAAGGTACTTCCGGGCAACCGGTCGTGCCTGCAACCGGCCTCCGGTCGGCGAAGGTGCTTCCGGGAAACCGGTCGTGCCCGCAACCGGCCTGCTTGCGACAAAGCATGGGAGCAAATTGTTCCCGTTGTTTAGTTTCAACAACGGAGAGTTTGATCCTGGCTCAGAACGAACACTGGCGGCGTGGATTAGGCATGCAAGTCGAACGAGAAAGCTCCCTTCGGGGGGTGAGTAGAGTGGCGAACGGGTGAGTAACGCGTGGGAAACCTGCCTCTTGATGGGGGATAACACTTCTAACGGGGTGCTAATACCGCATGAGACCTTGGAGTCGCATGGCTCCGATGTCAAAGGTGGCCTCTGACTCAAGCTGCCGTCGAGAGATGGTCCCGCGTCCCATTAGCTAGTTGGTGGGGTAAAGGCCTACCAAGGCGACGATGGGTAGCCGGCCTGAGAGGGTGTCCGGCCACACTGGGACTGAGATACGGCCCAGACTCCTACGGGAGGCAGCAGTCGAGAAGCTTCGGCAATGGGCGAAAGCCTGACCGAGCGACGCCGCGTGAGCGATGAAGGCCCTACGGGTTGTAAAGCTCTGTCAGATTGGGAAGAAAACTCCGGGGTTAATACCCCCGGGGCTTGACGGTACCATCAGAGGAAGCACCGGCTAACTCCGTGCCAGCAGCCGCGGTAATACGGAGGGTGCAAGCGTTGTTCGGATTCACTGGGTATAAAGGGTGCGTAGGCGGCTCCGTAAGTCAGAGGTGAAATCTGTCGGCTCAACCGACAAACCGCCTTTGAAACTGCGAGGCTCGAGTCCGGAAGAGGAAGGTGGAATTCCTGGTGTAGCGGTGAAATGCGTAAATATCAGGAGGAACACC
>JAWOID010000070.1:0-14075 GCA_046484865.1 Candidatus Krumholzibacteriia bacterium | reverse complement strand
GCGCGGTCTCCCGGGGGAACGGCGCCTCGCCGGTCAGCACCGGGTAGCCGGTCACCATGAGGAAGCCGCTCGCCGGCGGCAGCCAGCTCCACAGCTCCTCGGTGATGAAGGGCATCACCGGGTGCAGCAGCTTGTAGCTGAGCGCCAGTTCGAGGACCGCGATCACGAGCGCCGGCTGCTGCCGGTCGGGGTCGCGCAGGCGCGGCTTGATGGCTTCCAGGTACCAGTCGCACAGCTCGTGACGGAAGAAGTCGAAGACGGCGTGGGCCGAGTCGTTCAGGCGCCGCTTCTCCAGGTTCTCGTTGCACTCGCGGGCGGTGGCGCACACCCGGCCGAGGATCCAGCGGTCCTCCAGGGCCAGATCCTCGTCGCGCAGGGTCACGGGCAGATCGCTGCCGAAGGTGGCGCGCCACAGGGCGGCCACCGCCGCGGCGGGAGCTTCGCCCCAGCCGTCGCCGGCAGCCAGAGCCGCATCCAGGTCCAGCGTGCCGCGCGGCGCCTCCGCCACGGCGGGCTCCTGCGGCAGTCCCGACTGGTCCCAGTGCCCGAGCACGAGCTTCGTCGCCTGGAAGATCTTGTTGCAGAAGTTGCGGCCTACCTCGAGGGTGCTCTCGCTGAAGAAGATGTCCTGCCCCGTGGGCGTGAGCATCACCAGCGAGCAGCGCAGCGCGTCGGCTCCGTACCGGTCGATGAGCGCGATCGGATCGGGACTGTTCCCCAGCGACTTGCTCATCTTGCGGCCCTCGTCGTCGCGCACGATGCCGGTGAAGAGGACCTCCTGGAACGGCGGTTCGCCCAGGAACTCGTAGCTCGCCATGACCATGCGCGCCACCCAGAAGAAGATGATGTCGGCCGCGGTCACCAGCACCGAGGTCGGGTGGTAGCGCTGCAGGTCCGCCGTGGTGTCGGGCCACCCCAGCGGCGAGAACGTCCACAACCAGGAACTGAACCACGTGTCGAGTACGTCCGGGTCCTGCGTCAGCGACCCGCCCCCGCAGCGCGGGCATCGCTCGGGAGCGCTCTCGGCGGTCACGCTCTCGTCGCAGCCGTCGCAGTACCAGACCGGGATCCGGTGTCCCCACCACAGCTGACGCGAGATGCACCAGTCGCGGATGTTGCGCATCCAGTTCTCGTAGACCCCGATCCACCGCTCGGGCTGCAGGCGGATGGTGCCGTCGGCCACCGCCCGCACGGCCGGCTCCGCCAGCGGGGCCATGCGCAGGAACCACTGCCGCGACAGGTATGGTTCGATGACGTTGCCGCAACGGTCGTGATGTCCCACCTGGTGGACGTGCTCCTCGACCCGGGCCAGCAGACCGTGCTCCTCGAGGGCAGCCACGACCAGCGGCCGCGCCTCGTAGCGATCGAGTCCCGCGAAGCGTCCCGCCGCCTCGTTCATGACGCCGCGCTCGGTCATGCAGATCACCTGCGGCAGTCCGTGCCGCCGCCCCACCTCGAAGTCGTTCGGATCGTGCGCGGGCGTGATCTTGACACAGCCGGTGCCCTTCTCCGGATCGGCATGGATGTCCCCGATGACCGGCACTTCCCGGTCGGTCAGGGGCAGACGCACGGTCCGGCCGATGAAGCGGCTGCGCTCGGGATCGTCGGGGTGCACCGCCACGGCCACGTCGCCGAACATGGTCTCGGGGCGGGTGGTGGCCACGGTCAGGTGTCCGTCGCCGTCCGCGAACGGATAACGCAGGTGCCAGAGATGTCCGCGCACTTCCCGGTACTCGACCTCGTCGTCGCTGATGGCGGTGAGGTCGTGCGGGCACCAGTTCACCAGGTACACGTCGCGGTAGATCAGTCCCTTTTCGCGCAGCGCCACGAAGGCCCGGACCACGGCCCGGTTGCGAGCCTCGTCCATCGTGAAGGCCTCGCGCGACCAGTCGAGCGAGCAGCCGAGCCGGCGCAGCTGGCGCGTGATCACCCCGTGGGTGCTCTCCTTCCACTTCCAGGCGCGCTCCAGAAACCCCTCGCGCCCCACCTGGGCCTTGTCGAGCCCCTCCTCGCGGAGTCGCCGGCTCACCACCTGCTCGGTGGCGATGCTGGCGTGGTCGGTCCCGGGGATCCAGACTGTCTCGCGGCCTCGCATGCGCATCCAGCGCACGAGGCTGTCCTGGATCGAGTTGCCCAGGCAATGCCCCATGTGGAGCATGCCGGTGACGTTGGGGGGCGGCAGGGTGATGACGAACGCGGGGGCGCCGGGCGCCGGCTCCGGAACGAACAGCTGCGCGCTCTCCCAGGCCGCGTACCACTTCTCCTCGACACCTCGAGGGTCGTACTGACTCTGCTGGCGGAGATCGTTCACGCAGCTCTCCTCGCTGGCGCGTCCGGGCCGGGGGGTTCGCAAATCTAGCAGAGAAACGGGGTTAGTGGATCGCCCCGGTTCCTTCGGCTGCCGGGGGCAATGTAACACCGGCGCGGCGGCAGGGTCAACCGGCACCCCGGAGGTGGCACATCTGACCGATACATAACCCCTGATGTCAATTTTTAGGACGACTTTTCCTTTTTTTATGGAATTCAGTCGGCACATGCGGTACAGTTGAACGGGCGAATGGGCAGCCCGTCCAACGACAACAGGTTCCAAACCGGATCCGGTTGAGTACGGGGCGACGGCCCCGGCAACCGCAACGCAAGGAGACACATCATGCGTTTCGTGCTCGCGCTAACCTGCCTCACCATGCTGCTGGCAGTTCCCGCCAGTGCTCAGACCGACCCCTACACCGACGCCTGCGGCGTCTATTTCGACCAGGGCGCGACCGTGAACTGCGCCACCGCGCCGGTCGGCATGATCGACGCCTACGTCGTCCTCACGCACCTGACCAGCGTCGGCATCCGGGCCTGGGAGATGAAGCTCGAGGTGCTCGGTGGCGGCGTGCTCGGCAACATGGCCTTCTCCGGCCTGGCCATCAACGCCACGACTCCGCCGGAGTACTCGGTGGGCCTGGGTGAGGCCATCTACGGCAATCCCATCGTCGTGGCCACCATGTCGGTCTACGTCTCGTCCGTGGAGATGCCGGTCGAGTTCATGATCTCCGGCATCCGCTTCAGCAGCGTGGATCCCCGCGCGCCGAACTACGTCGACTCCGAGGACATCGGCATCATCAAGGTTCTGCGCCAGTCCACCGGCGGCCCGGACGTTCCCGTGGCCACCATCAACGGCGACTGCGTCGTGGGCGCCGAGAACGAGACCTGGTCGGGCGTGAAGTCCCTCTTCCGCTAGACGCCTGAATCACGGTCGAACGGCGGCGCCGCCTTTCCCGGGGGGAAGCGGCGCCGCCGTCTTTGGTCCTCCTTGCCGCGGACGAGACACGCCTCTTAATTGACGTCTCACGACACGGACGCGACCCCTGGGGCGTCATCTCGCAGGCGGTGAAGCGTGCTCGCCCGTTTTCCGATCGGTTTCCCCCTCGCCCCGCCCCGGTCTCGTGGCGCCGCACCGCGATCCCGCCGGGCCGCGGCCGGCCGCCTGGTCGGATGCGTCCTGCTGCCGGCGCTGGCATGGGCAGGTACCGCGTCGGCAGGCGTCCTCGCGGTCCCCCGCGACCATGCCACCATCGGCGCCGCGCTCGCCGCCGCACGACCGGGCGACGTGGTGCTGGTCTCGTGCGGCGATTACCTGGAGCACGACCTGGAGGTGGGACCCGGCGTGCGGTTGTGGAGCGGAACGCTGCAGCCGGACTGCGCGACCATCGACGCCCGGGGCGCCGGTCGGGTCCTCGACCTGGCGCGAGCCGACTCGCTGACGGCGGTGGTGGGCTTCACGCTCCGGGGAGGTTCGGTCGACGACGCCGGGGGCGCGGTGCGGATCCTCTCCGGCCGTCCCAAGCTCGCCAGCTGCGTGATCCGCGAGAGCGTCGCCCGCGACGGCGGCGGCCTGCACGTGGGGCCGGATGCCGCTCCGCGGGTGGAGGGCTGCGTCTTCGAGGGCAATCTCGCCGAGCGCAGGGGCGGCGCCGTGTCGTGGCTCGGTGCGGGCGGCGGTCTGCTGCAGGGAGGACGGGCCGAGCACAACGCCGCGCTGTCCGGAGGCGCCGTGGCGATTGCCGAGGGTGCCGAGGTGACGGTCCGGAACGTGGTGTTCGCCACCAACACGGCGGCGAACAGCGGCGGGGCGGTCGCGGTCGACCGGGGGCGGGCGAGATTCGAGTCCTGCATCTTCGACCGGAACAGCGGCGGGCTCGGCGGCGGCGCGCTGGCGTCCATCGGCGGCGCACCGGTGGTGGTCGGCTGCACGTTCTACCGCAATCGCGCCGAACATGCCGGCGGCGCCCTGCTGCTGCTGGCCGAGGCGAGCGCCACGCTGGAACGCTGCATCCTGTCGGATCATCCGCTGGCCCCCATCGCGGCCCCCGGAACCCACCCGCCGGTGCTGGCGGGCTGCAACCTCCACGGGAACGCCGACGGCGACTGGTCCTCGCTGCTGGAGACGCAGCAGCCGGTCAGGGGCAACTTCTCCCGCGCGCCGCTCTTCTGCGCCCCCGAACAGGGCGACTTCCGGCTCGCCGCGAACTCGCCCTGCCTGCCGGGACGGAGCCCGGGAATCGACGGCCTGGTGGGAGCCCGCGGCCGTGGCTGCGATCGCAGCCCGTTGGCCGCCTCGTCCCCCATGGCCGGCCTGCGCTGATCCGTCCCCCCACCTGAGGACAGCCCGCGGACTCTCGCCGGTGGTCACCTCCTCGCGGCAGTCCCTGCTTGGCGACCGGCACCGTACGCGCTAGCATCGCGGACACCACCGTTGCGGCGGCGGATCGCCACGGACGGTGGACCCGGTCACCGGCGAGGCCCGACGCGCTCGTCGCGGCCGGGGGGGAGGTCGGCTCTGAGCGTCGCGGTCTTCGAAAGCGAGACGCGCTACGAGGGCGTGACTCGCCTGCTGGGCCTCTGGGCGCTGGGGCCGCTGCTGCTCGTGGCCGCCCTGGCCAGTGGCCTGCAGCTCGCCCAGAAGCCCGAACTGGGCGCATCGATCCGCCGGCTGGAGGTGGTCGCGGTCGACGCCGGCGGGCCGGCCGAGCGCGCCGGGCTGCGCCGGGGCGATCGGCTGCGCGCGGTCGGAGACTCCCCCCTCCACCGGATGGTCGACTGGGACCGCCTGCGTGCGACCGACTGGTCCCTGGACCCGCTTCACCTCACGGTGGCACGCGCCGGGACGCTCCACCGGATCGTCCTGGTCCCGCAGCCCCCCTCCCGCGCCGCTCTGGTGCGGTCGTACAGCCTCTGGCTCACCGGCGTCGCCTTCCTGCTCATGGGCTGGTGGGTCCTCTCGAAGCGCGGAGATCCGGTGGCGCGGAACTTCTTCGCTGCCAGCCTGATCTTCGCGTACATCCTGCTGGACGTCCCGGATCTGCCCTCCAGCGCCTACATCATCGCGAAGGAGATCGGGAGCGACGTCCTGCAGCTCATGCTGCCGGTGTTCTTCCTGCGCTTCCTGCTGCTGTTTCCCAGCGTGGGCAGTCGTCCCCGCGAGGACGGCCGGCTCCTGCGCTGGATCCTCGTGCCCCCGCTGCCGCTGCTCGCCCTGGTCGCCCTGGTCCATCTGCTGACGCCCTCCCGCGCTCCGGAAGCGCTGGTGGCGGTCACGCGGACCGGAGCGCTCGTGCTCTTCATGCTCTACTTCGTGGCGGGCCTGGCCGTCTTCGCGCGCAAGGCGTGGCGTCGCGACCGCCCCATCCAGCACACCAAGATGAGGGTGATCCTGGTCGGCCTGCTGGCAGGACTCGGCCCGTTCCTGTTCGGCACGCTGCTGGCGGGGGTGGCGCCCGCCGGCGGCGGCCTCCCGTGGGAGTATCTGGGCTTCTCGCTCCTGCTCGTTCCCGCCGCCTTCGGCGTGGCCATCATGCGCTACGGCGCGCTGGATACCGCGTTCGTGGTGCGCACGAGCCTGGTCTACGGCACGCTGACCCTGCTGGTGCTCGTGGGTTACGTGATCGTCGTCGGCGTGGTAGGGCACGCGCTGGCCCAGGCGCTCCGACTCTCCACGTATCCTCTCGTGCTGGCGCTCGTGGCAGCCAGCGGCCTGGCGGTGCTGCCCCTGCGCCGCGCCGCCCAGCGCTGGGTGGACCGGGCGTTCTACCCCGCGCGGCTGGCCACCCGCGCCGCGGTGGTGCAGCTCGCCCACGATCTCACCGGCATCATCGATCGGGCCGAAGCGGTGGAGTTGCTCCTGGACCGGCTGGAACTGCTCTACGCGCCCGGGAAGCTGCACATCTTTCTCGCGCGGGACGGCGGCGCGCAGCTCGAGCCTGCGGGCCGGCGGCCGCGCGACAGGGCGCAGGGAGGGCCTCCCGGACTGCCTCCCCTCGCCACCGGCGCCCGTCTGGCCCGGCTTCTGGACGACCTGCGACGACCGGTGTTCGTCGAGGAACTCGAGGACCTCCTGCTGCCTGGCGGCACGGGCATCTCGGCGGCGGTGCTCGACGCTCTGGACAGCGAACTGCTGGTGCCCCTGGTCACGGGGAACCGTCTGGTGGGGTTCCTGTCGCTCGGGCCCAAGCGCGGCGGGGCGCTGTACAGCCAGGAGGACCTCGCGAACCTGCGCACGCTGGCGATCCAGACGGCGGCCTCGCTGGAGAATCAGCGGCTCTACCGCGAGAGCAGCGACCGGGAGCAGATCGAGCGCGAGCTGAGCCTGGCCCGCGACATCCAGACACAGTTGCTCCCGGACGGTCCGCTGGAGCGACCAGGCGTGGCGATCTGCGGGCGCAACGACCCCTGCCACGCCGTGGGCGGCGACTACTTCGACTACTTCCGGCTGGGCGACGATGCCGTGGGCGTGTGCATCGCCGACGTGTCGGGCAAGGGCATCGCGGCGGCCATGCTGATGAGCACCGTCCGGGCGAGTTTCCGCTCGCTGGCGGTGCCGGCGGAGGAACCGGAGGCGGTGGTCCGCGCGCTCAACCGCAACGTCACGGACCTGCTCGCTCCCGGGCCCTTCGTCTCGTTCTTCTTCGGGGTGTACCGGCCGGCGAGCGGCCTGCTCGCCTACTGCAACGCGGGCATGGATCCACCCCTGCTGCTGCGATCCGACGGACGCGTGGAACGGTTGCGCAGGGGCGGTCCGGTGCTGGGAGTGCTGCCCAACCACGAGTACCGCCGGGGCACCGTCCGGCTGCGGCCTTCGGACCTGCTGGTCCTGTACACCGACGGGATCACGGAGCAGCACGACCCGGCAGGCGTCTTCTACGACGAACGCCGTCTGCTGAGGAGCCTGCGCGATGCGATCGCCCCGGTCGCCAGCGCCGCGACGAGCGGCGAACCCGCCGCGACGAGCGCCTCCTCCCTCTCCGGCGCCCCTGCCGCGGCCACGACCATTCCCGCCCCTGCCGGCGATGCCGTCGCGACGCTCGTCGCCGATGACCCCCCGGAGATCGGCCTCGAGGACCTGCTCGGCAAGATCTTCGCCGCCGTGACCGCCTTCGGGGGGGCCGAGCGCTCGGACGACCGCACCGTCATCCTCTTGCGCGCCAGCGACTTCTGAATCCGGACCTTCGCCGGGCCCCCTTCTTGCACCTTGCCGGGCGGCCATGGCGGAGGCGCCCGGTCGCCCTGCGGCTCAAGCGGGACCATCCACGGCCGATCACGAGGGCAGCCGCGAACACTCACCCTGACCAATGAAAGGGGGGAGAAACGTGAATCCCGAGACCCTGATCCTCACGGGTCTCGCGATCATCGATCTCTTCTGGTGGTTGAGACGATGATCGTGCAGACCGCGTGATCCCCGGCCGGAGGTTGGACACCGCGGCCGGGGATCTTTCTTTTCGCGGTCCGCACCGCGGGCTCGCCGGCGCCGCGGCCACCACGCCGCGCGCTATCCGCGCAAGGCCACCCGGATGGCCTCCTCGTAGTTCTCCTTGCTGGCCAGCCCGACCCACTTGCCGACCACCCGCCCCTGGGGATCCACCAGGAAGGTCGTCGGAATGCTGCGGATGTTCCCGTAATCCGTCACGACCTTGTCGTCGTAGAGGACCACCTCGAAGGTGACGCCGAACTTCTCCACGAACGGCTCGACCACCTGCCGCCCTTGCTGATCCAGGGCGATGCCCACCACGACGAGGCTGTCGGCATGGTCGCGGCTGAGCTGGATCAGGTCGGGCATGGCGACCCGGCAGGGTGGGCACCAGGTCGCCCAGAAGTCGATGAGCACCGCCTTGCCCCGCAGGTCGCTCAGTTGCAGCGGCGAGCCGTCCAAACGCTCGAGGCGGAAATCGGGGGCCAGATCGCCGACTTCCAGCGGATCGCCCGGCGACCGCGCGCCCCGCTCGTCGGCGGTCACCGTCTCGGTCTTGTCGTCGGAACCGCAGCCGGCGATGCCTGTTAGCAGCAGACCGGCGCCGGCAACGCTCAGGGTCAAGAGGGCAATGCCGGCCGAGAGGCCGATTCGGGTCGAGAGTTCCCGTCGGTGGTTCACGTGACGTCCTTTCGCGATTCGTGTGGTCGCCGTCCCGCACGCCTTCTGATCCAGGCTCGTCCCCGAGGGCGATTCGCGACCGGCGGGCGGGACGGCCAGCCATGAGGCAGGTCAATATTGCGAAGTCTGCAGATATTTGCAACATTACGCCCGGCCCGGGGTTCCCGACGGTGGCCGACGCGGTCGGCCCACGCCCGCGACCGGCGAGCAACACCAAGCCCGAGCGCTCCCTGCGCGAGAGGACGAGGACGATGAGGGCAAGCGCAACGACGATCCTCAGGCCGACCGGTGCCGGAGCCGTCCGCCAGCCGGTCGGGACGGCTGCTGCGACGCCGGGGGCGACCAGGGCGCGGGCGGCGGGGCCGACCGCGGGTACGCTCGTGGCGGCGCTGCTGATCCTCGCAGCCGTCCCGTATCCGGGCGCCGCCCTCCTGCCGCCGGCGGCATGGGCCCAGGACGGCAGTGCGGTGGCCGTGGCGGTGGCTGCGCAGGACGAACCGGTCGAGATCGGCGGCTACCTGGTTCTGACGATCGCCCTGGCACCCGGACCGGGATCCGGCATCGAGCCCGGGAGCGTCGCGGTGACGGTGGCTGCCGGGGACGGTCCCCTGCTCAATGACCCCTATCCGTTGCGGGATGTCGTCGTGCCCGCGGGTGCTGGCCAGCGCGCCGAGTACGAGTGGGCCGCTCCCGTGGCCGTCCGCACCGTGCCCGGCCGATATCCGCTCACCGCGACCGTGGCGTACCGGCTGACGGAGGATCCTCCGGATGCGCCGGCGCGCACCGCCTCCTGGCAGGGCGAGGTCGCCTTCGACCACGGCCCCGGTTGGCGCGCCGAGAAGATCACGCACCTGGTGCAGTCGCGCGGCCTGCCGCTGTTCCTGCTGCTGGTGTTCGGCTTCGGCGTGCTGATGAGCTTCACGCCATGCGTCTACCCGATGATCCCGATCACGCTGGCGGTGATCGGCGCACAGAACCAGGACAAGGGGCTGGGACGGGGCTTCCTGATCGCCCTGACCTACGGACTCGGACTCGCCCTGACCTATGCGGTCATCGGCGCGGTGAGCGCCACCGTGTTCAGCGGCATCACGGCCTACCTGCAGAGCCCCCTGGTGCTGGTCCCGATCGCTCTGCTCATGGTCGCGCTGAGCCTCGCCATGTTCGGCGCCTACGAGCTGCAGGCCCCGGCATTCCTGCGCAATCGTCTGCAGGGCCCCGGCGGCAACCGCGCCGGCATCGCCGGCGCCTTCCTGATGGGCATGGTCGCGGGGCTGGTCGCCTCGCCCTGCGTGGGTCCGTTCCTCGGCGCGTTGCTCATCTGGGTGGGCACGACCGGCAGCCTCATGCTGGGGTTCTGGACGCTGTTCGTCTTCGGACTCGGCATCAGCACGCTGCTCGTGCTGGTCGGAACGTTCCCGGCGGCCATGGGGAGCCTGCCCCGCAGCGGTGGCTGGATGGAGACCGTCAAGCGCACCATGGGCCTGCTCCTGCTCTACATGGCGTTCTACTTCGTACGTCCGCCGCTGGTGCTCCCCGAGCAGGTGTTCTACCCGCTGCTGGGCGCGGTGACGGTCGTCGTCGCCATCTACATGGGCGCCCTGGACGGATTGACCGCGGGCGCCCACTGGTGGCAACGCACCCGCAAGGGTCTCGGGCTCGTGTTGCTCGTCGTTGGGATCTATGTCCTCGGCGGCGCCCTCGTCCGCTACGGACTGCTGCTTCCCGACGCGGGCTCATCGGCCGGCGCGGCGACCCCGAGCGGCAGCTTCGCCGGTGCTCCGGGTCCCGCAGACCCCCGCTCCGGCGCCACCCTCGCCGCCGGCGTCGGGGCGGAAGCCGGCGACCGGGGGAATCCCTCGGACGGAGCCGGCCCGGGCGCGGCCGGTGAACCCGGCGACACCGTCGCCGCAGACGAGGAACCGCTGCCCGACCACGTCCCCTGGGAGGTGGTCCGCACGGGCGAGGACGTCCGGGGGTTCCTCGATTCCAGGCGGGCGGAAGCCGTCCGCGCGGGACGGCCCATGGTCGTGGATTTCTGGGCGACATGGTGCAAGTTCTGCCTGCAGCTGGACAAGCAGGTGTGGTCCCGGCCGGCGGTGGTCGGCGAGTCGCTGCGCTTCGTCACCGTGAAGGTGGATGCGACCCGGACCGACGAGGAGATGGCCGCGATCTGGGCGGAGTACGGCGTGGCCGGCCTGCCGACGGTCGTCTTCATCGACAGCCGCGGAGAGTTGCTCGCGGGGAAGACGGTGGTGGGGTTCGTGAACGCGGAGCAGATGCTCTCGCACATGCAGTCGATCCGCTAGCCCCTCTGACCCCTGCGGGCCGCCCCGGCTCCCGCCCGCCGGAGGCCTGACACTCTCTCGCGTCGTGCCCCGTCGCGCTCCTCGTCACCCCTTCGCACTCGCCGGGCCCCTTCGCGCCGACGAATCCTACTGGAAGCGCAGCTCCTGGCGGTAGTCCACCTCGAACACCCTCAACGGCGCCCCGTCGCTCTCCGTCAGGACCTCCAGGATCCCGTCCCCGTCGAAGTCGAGCAGCTCGATCCGGGTCCCGAAGACCTCTCCCTCCCACTTCACCTCGCCGGTGGAGCCGTCGAGGACCTGGCCGGTGTTCAGCACGATGTCCGGGCGACCGTCGCCGTCCACGTCGCCGGCACGCATCTCCGTGGCCTGGTACTCCGAAAGGCTGGCGAACTCGCGGGTGAAGGTGACGGCGTCGATGTAGTAGATGCGCCGGTCGGCGTTGAAGACGATCTCCATGGCGGGGTCCCGGTCCATGTCGTGGACGGTGAAGCAGGTGATGTTCTGGTACTCGCCCGGCAGCGACTCGTACAGCAGCCGGTAGCCGTCGAGATCCCAGACGTAGATGCGGCCCTGGCTGGTGCGCGCGATCAGCGCGTCGTCCAGGCCGTCGCCGTCGCGGTCGGTCACCAGGAGTTCGTCCACCACCCCCGAGAGCGTCGGGCTGCGCCAGACGCGCTCGCCCTCGGTGCCGGTCATGTAGTAGACGTGCAGACCGTTGTAGCGGTCGCCCATGGCCACGTACATGCCGGGCTGGCCCTCGAGCGGCTCGAACATCACGACGTGCAGAAGCCGGTCCGCAACCCTGGCGATGCCCCGGTACTGATCGTAGGTCAACTCCTCCTCCTGGGCCCCGGCGCGGCACGGTATCAGAGCCAGGGCCAGGACTGCGGCGACGGCGGCGGCGACGGCGGCCGGCAGCAGCGCCGCGTGCAGGAGGGATCGCGCCGACCGGGGTCGGGCCGCGCACGTGGAAACGACGGTGGACCTCATCTCGGCTCCTCGGATTGCAGGACCTCGGCAGGGGTGGGCTGGCGTGG
Source organism: Candidatus Krumholzibacteriia bacterium (assembly GCA_046484865.1). Classification (GTDB taxonomy): domain Bacteria; phylum Krumholzibacteriota; class Krumholzibacteriia; order LZORAL124-64-63; family LZORAL124-64-63; genus JAWOID01. The sequence continues at coordinate 2,322 of JAWOID010000070.1, read as the reverse complement.
TGATACCCCGTCGCGCAGCGCGTGTTCCGCAGCCGGCGCTCGGCCTCACCAGGGCAGAGGAACGCCGAGGGCACCATGAAAGGACCAACCGGAATAGTCAAGACCCTCGTGGTCGAAGATCCGCACCTGCCCGCGCGCCGAGAGGAGCAGACCGTCGCGCCGCCGCCATTCCAGTCCGGCCTCGGCCACCACGGAGAGTCCTCGAGCCCGCCGGGTGGCACCGCCCGCTGCACGCACGGTTCCCTCGCCGGCTCCGAGCCCCAGACCGACGAAGGGGACCATCTCCCGGCCCGACGTCCGTGCGTCCCGCAGGTAGGGTCGCAGGATGATATCGGCGGAGAGCAGGCGGCGGTCCGATCCCATCCGCCGGTACTCCGCCTGGAGCAGGAGTGCCGTGTTGCGCCGGTAAAGGCCGGCCAGGAAGTGGTCGGCTGCCGCGGGTCGGAACAGGAATCCGGCGCCCAGCCCCGGCCGGACCAGGGCGTGGGCGAGGCCGCTACCAACGCTCACGTCGCCGATCAGGTGGACGGGATGGCGCTCGGCAGGCCGACCGACGTGGCGCAGCGTTCCGGAGCCCCGGGAAGCGGGCAGGTCGTCGGATGCGACCGGATCGACCATCGCTGGGTCGGCAGCTGCAGTCGCGACCGGCGCCGGCGCGCGGACCGGCATGGCCGGATCGCCGGAGGTCGTCGCGGCCAGGGCGGGGCTCGGCGCCGTACCGAGCGCCACGACCAGCCAGGCAACCACACCGGCGACCACGCCGGCGATCGAACCGGCGACCGGCATGCCCGGGATCCTGCCGCCCTCTGCCGTCGCGCGGCGGATTCCGGCCGCTGGTCTCATCACGCCTCCTCGCCGCCAGGTGGGCGGGCCGCCGCCAAGTCGTTGTCGGACCGGCAGCAAGGGCTGCGGGCCGGCGTCGGCCGGGGCTCTGCGCGACCCGGCCCGCCCGCCGGTTGCAATCCGGGTGCCGCCCGGCCACCCGCCCCCGCGCGACTTGTCCCCGCGCGACCGCGGCGCTATGGTCGGCACCGGCGGCTCGCTCCCGGACCCTGATCGAGCCGCGAGAGAGGAAGCCCGATGTCCGACCGCCACGAACGGCGCAGCCCCGGCGCATCGCCGAAGGCGCCGACGTCCGCTGTCGACGGCTATGCCACTCTGGCCGCTCCCGGCACGGCCGAGGTGCGGGTGCAGCGATCCCGGTTCGTGGCGCTCGCCGCCCCGGTCGCGGACGCGGCGACGGCGCGAGCATTGGTCGCGGAGATCGGGCGGCGCCATCACGACGCTCGACACCTGTGCCACGGATGGCGACTGGGACCGGAGGACCGGCGGGAGGAGGCGCGCAACGACGGCGGCGAGCCCGCCGGAACCGCCGGCGAGCCCATCCTGGCGGCCATCCGCAAGGCGGATCTGAGCGACTGCGTGGTGGCGGTCGTGAGGTACTTCGGGGGGATCAAGCTGGGCACCGGCGGACTGGCTCGGGCGTACGGAGACGCTGCCGCGGCCGCATTGAGCGCAGGGGAACGTACGGACGTGAAGCTGGGACACGAGCTGGTCCTGCGCTTCCCCTACGCCCGCCAGAAGACCGTTCAGCACCTGCTGCTGCAGCATGCGGGCGAGAGCCGCCACGAGGTGTACGACGTACTCGTGACCTGGAGGATCTGGCTGCCGCGATCGCGCTGGCGAGCCTTCCTGGTCGAGTTGCCCGACGCCACCGCCGGTGAGGCCGAGGTCCTGTCGCTCCCCGGGGACGACGCGCCCCCTGCTTGAACGCTGCTCCTGCGACGATCGGCGTATGCGCCACCGACGGCAAAGCCCCGGTCCCGGACCGGGGCTCGCCGTACGACTCGAACCGCAATGTCGCGCCGATCAGCTCGCGCGCTCGTACTCCGAGTAGTCCTGCATGTACCGGAAGGTCTTGGAGGAGCGGATCTTCTCGAACGCTTCCTCCTTGATCTGGCGGATGCGCTCCCGCGTCAGCCCCATCTCGCGGCCGATCTCCTCGAGCGTCATCTCCCGATCGGTCCCCAGGCCGTAGTACATGCGCAGCACGCGGGCCTCCCGCTCCTTGAGATCGCCGAGCATCCGGCCGATGCTCTTGTGGAGGTCGTCCTCCATCACGCGCGCGTCGGGACCCTCGCTCTTCGTGTCCTCGAGGAAGTCCAGGTAGGTGCTGTCCTCGTCGTTGCCGACGAAGTCGTCCAGGAAGAAGTTGTCCTGCATCAGGGGCAGGGTGTCCTTCACTTCCTCGACCGACAGGCCCAGCTTGGCCGCGATCTCCTCGGGCTCGGGCTTGCGGCGCAGCTTCTGCTGCAGTTCGCC
>JAWOID010000021.1:0-35926 GCA_046484865.1 Candidatus Krumholzibacteriia bacterium | reverse complement strand
TCCTGCCACCGGCGAGGCGGCGAGCACGGCAGGTGGAGAGTACCGGACATCGAGGCAGAAGACGTTCTCGCGGCGCCAAGGTTGCGGGCCGATCCGGTCCGGACCGCCCGGGCCGCGATCGCCACCGCCGTGCCTCGGCCTCGCTCATCGGACTTGCCCCCCCGCCGGGCTGCCGTAAGATGGGTCGTCCCGACCGGTCGACAGGAAGGAGCATGCCTTGGAGTGCCCCCGCTGCCACATTCCCGCTCTCGTGGTGGAGCACGACGGCGTCGAGCTGGACCACTGCTCCGAATGCGGCGGCACGTGGTTCGACTCGGGCGAGCTGGCCTTGCTCTTCGCCGGCGAACCGTCGGGCGGTTCCCACGCGGGCGGGCCCGATCCGGAGTCGCTGGGCATGTGGGTGAATCCCGAGCGCATCGCCGCCTTGCCCGACGCCGCCGGCGACGAGAAGCCGCGCCGCTGTCCCATCTGCCGCACCCGCATGCGCAAGGTGAACATCGGGCCATCGAACCGGGTACTGATCGACGCTTGCCCGCGGGGCCACGGCCTCTGGTTCGACGACACGGAGGTGGCGACCCTGGCGGCGGACCTCTCGGCGGCTGTCGGCGAGCTGCCGCGCCGGGCGGCGGCCTTCCTGGGCGACACCGTCGGTGAAGCGGCGGCGCGATCCGCCGCAAGCGCAGACCACGAGCGAAAGGACGTCGAGCGATGATTCCCCTGCTGATCGTGCTGGGCCTGCTGGTGCTGGTGATCTTGTGGGTCGTGGGGATCTACAACGGCCTCGTGCGCCTGCGCAACCAGGTGAAGGAAGCCTGGAGCCAGGTGGACGTGCAACTCAAGCGGCGCTACGACCTGATCCCCAACCTCATCGAGACGGTCAAGGGCTACATGACCCACGAGCGGGAGACGCTCGAGTCGGTCACCAACGCGCGCGCCGCGGTGGCGGGCGCCGGGAACATGCAGGAACGGCTTGACGCCGAGGGCGGGCTGACCCAGGCCCTGGGCCGGCTCTTCGCCGTGGCGGAGAACTATCCCGACCTGAAGGCCAACACCAACTTCCTGGCGCTGCAGGAGGAACTGAGCAGCACCGAGAACAAGATCAGCGCCTCCCGCAACTACTACAACACGAGCGTCATGCAGTTGAACAACAAGGTGGAGATGTTCCCGAGCAACCTGGTGGCGGGCATGTTCAACTTCAACCAGGGCGAGTTCTTCAAGATCGAGGATCCCACCGAGCGCGAGGCGCCCAGGGTGGACTTCAACCGCTGAGGACGTCGCCGTGTTCGAGCAGATCGCCGCCAACAAGCGCCGGTCGGTCGTCCTCGTGGTGGGGATGGCCCTGCTGCTGTTCGCCCTCGGCTGGTTCGGCGGCGCGGCGCTGGCGGGTGGCGACGGCACCGGCGCGGGCGGGTACGTGGGGCTCTTCCTGGCGGCGGTGATCTGGCTGGTGCTGACCCTGGTGGCCTACTTCCAGGGAGACCAGGTCTTCCTGCGCATCGCGGGGGCGCGGCGCATCGAGAAGGAAGACCTGCCGGTGCTCTGGAACGTGGTGGAGGAGATGACGATCGCCTCGGGCCTGGGCCGCATGCCCGCGGTGTACGTCATCGACGACCCGGCACCGAACGCCTTCGCCACCGGCCGCAAGCCGGAGAACGCCGCCGTGGCGGTGACCAGCGGCCTCCTGCGCGCCCTCAGCCGCGACGAGTTGCAGGGCGTGGTGGCGCACGAGATCGGCCACATCCGCAACCGCGACATCCTGCTCATGCTCTACGCCGGCGTGCTCGCCGGCGCCATCGTGTTGATCGCCGAGGTCGGGCTGCGCAGCTTCCTGTGGGGCGGGCGCGGCCGCTCCCGCCGCTCGAGCGGCGACGGTGGCGGCGGGCAGGCGCAGGCCCTGATCATGATCGTCGCGATCGTCCTGATGATCCTGGCGCCGATCGTCGCCCAGCTCATCTACTTCGCCATCTCCCGCAAGCGCGAGTACCTGGCGGACGCCACCGCTGCCGTGTACACCCGCTATCCCGAGGGCCTGGCCTCGGCGCTCGAGAAGATCGCCGCTGCACCCCAGAAGCTGGCCTCGGCGAACAAGGCCACCGCTCCCATGTACATCGTCAACCCCCTGGCCCGGCGGGGCGCCGCCGCCGCCGACCTCACCGCCACCCACCCGCCGATCAGCCAGCGCGTGAAGATCCTGCGCTCCATGACGCAGGCCGGCTGGGAGGACTACGATGCGAGTTACCGCGCGGTGAGCGGAAAGGAGCAGGGCGTGCTGCCGCCGTCGGCATACGCCGGAGCGGGACTGCGCGTGGGAAAGGCCGCGGCGGATTACCGGCGCGAGCGGGCCGCGACCGGCGCGGCCGGTGCGGCTGCGGCCGCAGGCACGGCCGGGGCCGCCGCCGGCGACAGGGCGGCGGCGGATGGCGAGCGGGCCGCTGCGAGCGGCGAACCCGCGGCGGTGAGCGATCGCGGCACCGACCGGGCCGCGATCCTGGCGAGTGGCGCCGGCGCCACTCGCGGCGCGGCCGGCGGCAGCGGTGGCGGAGACACGCCCGCCGTGCCGGCTGACGGCGCCGAACAGCGCGATGCCGTCCGCCACCGCGCCCGCGAGGTCGACGACTTCTTCTATCGCGAGCAGGGATACCGGCGCCTGCAGTGCCCCTGCGACGCCGTGCTCAAGGTGCCACCCGGCTTCACCGCCAGCCGCGTGCGCTGCCCGCGGTGCGGCCGCGAGCACGCGATCTCGGCCTTCGGAGAGTTCCCGCGGTGACCTCGAGCGGGTCTCCGGGGTTCGAGCGAGAACCCGGACCGGGACCGGCCGCGCCCGGCTCCCGGGCATCGCTCGCCGTCAGACCCCCGCCCGGCCCACCACCGCCGCCACCCTCTTGCGCAGGCGCTCGACGTGGGTGCCCTTCCAGAAGAGCCGGTCGCAGTCGCTGCAGAGGTCGTACTCGTCGAGCCAGGCAGCGGTGCGCGGGGGGATGCGATCGGCCACGACGTCCTTCCGCACGGGTTCGAGCCGGCCGTTGCAGACGCTGCAGCGGCCGAACAACTCCACGCGGTCGGCCAGCAGGAAGCGGCGAACGACCTCCACGGCCTGGGCGTCCACCAGATCAGAACGGACCAGCAGTCCGTCCAGGATGGCCCGGCGCATGAGCAGGGCTCGGCTGCGGGTCAGCACCGCGCGGCGTTCGTTCAGGGCGCACCGGGCCACGTCGGGCTCGATCCAGTGGCGGTGCCACGCCGTGTCGAAGCCCATGACGCGCAGCAGACGGGCCAGCTTGCCGAGATGCTGGTCGCAGACGAACCGGGGCGGGTCGAGCGGGTAGGGATCGGCCGGCAGGATCACCGCCACCGTGTCGGTGGGGGCGGGACCGGTCAGTGCCAGCCGCCGCCCGTCGCCGGTCACCGCTCCGCCCACCTCCACGTGGGGCACGCCCGCGGCCTCGATGGCGTCTTTCAGTGCCGGCACCTCCGGCAGCGTGCGTTCGAGCCGCGGTCCGGACCGTCCGCGACGGCCCGTGCGCACCAGGTCGGCCAGGTCGCCGGCGAATTCGAGGGTGATGACGGGCACGGAACTCCTTTCCAGCGGCCGCTCGGCACCTGCCGCGGCCCCCGGAACCGTCGGGCGCTCTCGGGGACGTTGACAGCCGCTCCGTCACACGATGAGTTTTGCGCCGCCCGAGTCGCCGCGCCGGTTCGCCTCACGGCACCGCCCGCGCCATCCCCCGTATCCGCGCGCCCTCCGGAGGCTCCTCGCCTTACCCGGTCGCCCGTCACCATGCCGGACGCCCGACCGGCGCCTGCAGCCGGCCTCCGGGAGGCCGCGGCGGTCCCGCCCGTCTCCGGGCTACGTCGGCAACGGTCCGATCGATCCCAACCAGCCGTCGGGCGAGTACCCGGTCAATTCCAACGTGGAGCACCTGTTCCTCGGCGGGTTGTGGGTGGGCGCCGTGGCTGCTGACGGCACGATCCACGTGTCCACACCGGAGCCCAGGACGTCAGCACGCTGATGGCGGGCGACGAGATCCGCGAGTTCCAGGATACCGCCGGCGAGATGGTCAAGATCTGGTCGAACAGCCAGAACAGATCTCAGGACAGTGCGGCGATGTGCTCGCTGATCAGCCGCGACACGTTCTTCAGGAACGTCCGGTCGTCGTCGCGGAAGACCGCCGGCAGGCGGGAGTCCACCACGAGCACGCCGAGCAGTTCCCCGTCCCGCTCCACCGGGACGGCCATCTCCGACCGCATGTCGGGATGGCGGATCACGGCGCCGGGCACGTCCTCGTGGTCGCCCTGGGGCAAGGTCAGCTCCACGTCCTCGTGGGGATTGTCGGGATCGACGCCGGTGAACAGGTCGCGCTCCAGTGCCGCGCGGCCAACGGCTCCGGTCCCCATCCGGACGCGGATCTGCTCCACCGTCTCGCCCGCGTAGGGGCCGAGCACCAGCTCGTCCGGCAGCTCCGGATCCCACCCGTAGAAGCCCGCCCAGTGCACCGCGGGGAACTCGTCCACCAGCAACGTGCACACGGACTCGAGCCGGCTGCGCGGCTCCACGTCGGTCTCCAGCGCCGTGCGGATGCTCTGCAGAACATGCATCCTCTCCTCGTCCATCGTCGCTCCTTCCCGGCCGCCCGCTGCCGTCTCCAGGTTAGGGACGACCCCGGCGGCGGAACATCGGGGCGATCCCCTCAACCAGGGGCGCGATCGCGGAGCTCCAGGGGCCGGACCGGAACCCACCGAGCCCTCGCCGGGCGCGATTCGCCGGCGCGAACGATGGCGTTTCCGGCGGCTGTCGCTAGCCTGGGCAGGGCGGCACGACCGCCGCCGGAACCGGGAGGCGACCCATGGACCTGCCGATCGAGCCCCCTTTCGAACCCATGGAGAGCGGCCAGGCGGAAGAGCTGCCCGCCGGGGGCGGCTGGCAGTACGAGCCCAAGTGGGACGGCTTCCGGTGCCTCGCCTTCCGCGACGGAGACGACGTGCGCCTGCAGTCGAAGGCGGCCAAGCCGCTCGCGCGCTACTTCCCCGACGTGGTGGCGATGCTTCGCGCGGTGACGGCGCGTCGATTCGTGGTCGACGGCGAGTTGATCGTCCCGGTGGCCGGTATCCTGTCGTTCGAGCAGCTGCAGCTCCGCCTGCATCCGGCGGCCAGCCGCGTGCGCAAGCTGGCTACCGAGCATCCGGCGATCCTGGTGGTGTTCGATCTGCTGGTGGACGAGCGTCGCACCCGGGTGCTGGATCGGCCGCTGGCCGAGCGGCGGTCCCGTCTCGAGCGATTCCACCGGCGATTTCTCGCGTCCGTCTCGCCGGGAGCGCAAGGCCGCGACCCTGCCCCGGCGGTCGTCGATGGCGACGTGGGCCGGGAATCCGCCGGAGGCCTGCTGCTGACCCCGGCCACCGTGGAGTTCGACGTGGCCCGCGCCTGGTTCGAGCGGCTGGGCAGCGGCCTCGACGGCGTGATGGCCAAGCGGCGGGACAGCCCCTACCGCTCCGGTGAGCGGGACGCCATGGTCAAGGTCAAGAACCTGCGCTCGGCCGACTGCGTCCTGGGCGGATTCCGGTACGCCGGCGGCGGTGCCGCCGTGGGATCGCTGCTGCTGGGGCTATACGACGAGGGCGGCCTCCTGCACCACGTCGGGCACACCTCCAGCCTCGATGCGGGGCAGAGACGGCAACTGGCATTCCGGCTCGAGGCGCTCCGTGACCGTCGCGGCGGGGAGCGGGGCTTCTCGGGGCGGGCGCCCGGCGGACCGAGCCGCTGGAGCGAGGGGCGCAGCACGGCATGGGAGGCTCTGCCTCCGGAACTGGTGGTGGAAGTCCAGTACGACCACGCCACTGCCGGCCGGTTCCGGCACGGTACCCGCCTGCTTCGCTGGCGGCCGGACAAGGCGCCGCGGCAGTGCCGTCTCGACCAGATCGAGCGTCCGGGGCCGAGCGCGCTGGCGCTGGTCTGATCTGCGCCCGCGGACCTCAAACGAGGCGGGGCGGGTCGCGCAGACGCACCGGCGCGGCGAAATTCCGCTGACAGAACCGCCCGCGACGTTGGAGAATGCCGGCGACCGCGGGCGATCGGGGCCCTCTTCGAAGGGAGGCACGATGAATGGCGGCGAGGGCATGAGTCCGATCCTCCAGGCGTTCCTGGCCACCCTCGGCACCTGGGGGATGACGGCGGCCGGGGCCGCGCTGGTGATCTTCACCCGGCGCGTGTCCGACCGTTACATGGACGCATCGATGGGCTTCGCTGCGGGCGTGATGATCGCCGCCAGCTTCTGGAGCCTCCTGGCGCCCTCGATCGCCTACGCCGAGGCGCAGGGTTACGGCGAGTGGAAGTGGCTGCCGCCGGTGATCGGCTTCCTGGCGGGCGCCGTGTTCCTGAGGGGCATCGACCGGGTGCTGCCGCACATGCACCCCGACCTGCGCACGGTCGAGGGCGTGCCCACCACGTGGCAGCGCGCCACCCTGCTGGTGCTGGCCATCACGCTGCACAACATCCCCGAGGGGTTGGCGGTGGGAGTGGCGTTCGGAGCGGCTGCCCAGGGCGAGGCCACCATCGGGGCAGCCATCGCGCTGGCCGTTGGCATCGGGCTGCAGAACTTTCCCGAGGGATCGGCGGTGTCCCTGCCGCTGCGACGGGAAGGCGTGAGTCGCGGCAAGGCGTTCTGGTACGGTCAACTCTCCGGAGTGGTGGAGCCGGTGGCCGGGGTTCTCGGCGCCTGGCTGGTGACCACCATCGCGGCGGTGCTGCCCTACGCCCTGGCCTTCGCTGCCGGGGCCATGATCTTCGTGGTGGCGGAGGAATTGATTCCCGAGTCCCAGACGCGCGGCCACGGGCACATGGCCACCGCCGGGCTGGTGCTGGGATTCGCGGTGATGATGTCGCTGGACGTGGGGCTGGGCTAGTCGCGGCGGTTCACAGGAACTGTGGCAACCCCGTGATCACCGATGCGAGCAGCGCCACCACGGTCGCCGCCAGGCAGGCCCCCGCGGCGATCAGATGGTTGGTCCGCTCCGGCCGTGCGGGGTTCAGCAGCAGGGCGGTGATGTATCCGCCCGCCAGACCTCCCAGGTGCGCCCAGTTGTCCACCGAGCGTACGAGCAGGCCGAAGAGCAGGAAGAAGATCACGTAGCGCCAGGCCCAGCCTCCGACCGAGCTGGACCCGCCGCGTCGGCTGTACGCGATGAGCGCACCCAGCAGGCCCATGAGCGACGCCGAGGCGCCCAGGGTGAAGCCCGCGGCGCCCAGTACCTTTCCCACCGCAGCGGCCAGATCCCGGCTGACGTAGCTGAGCAGCACCACGGCGGTGGAACTGGCGACGAAGCCGGCGACCGAGGCCGCCACGTAGATGATGACGGTGCGGCCCACGCCGTAGATGCGGGCGACCTGGGGCGTGAGCAGGTAGACCCAGTACATGTTGAAGAGGACGTGGAGCAAGCTGCCGTGCAGCCAGCCGGCGGTGAGCACCGTCCACCACCGGCCGTACTCCCAGACCGGCACGATCCCCGCAGCCCCCAGCAGGAACGAGGCGCGGGTGCCGGGCGCCAGCAGGTTCAGGAATCCGCCCATGCGGATGCCGCCGGGGTCCAGGGCCAGAGCGACCACGTAGAGGAAAGCGCAGGCGCCGATGATGATCCGGACCAGGCCGAACTCGTCGGCCGCCACTCTGCGGACCAGCGGTCCGAAGCCCCACAGCCCCGGCTTGCGGGCACCGCAGTAGTAGCAGCGCTCGTCGTCGCTGTCCACGAGCCGGCCGCAGGAGCGGCAGACCACGGACCCGTTGCGCTTGCGGCTGAACATCCAGGAGATCCTCGTGGGTCAGGGGTGCCGGCCGACCTCCTCATGGTAGCCGCTGGCGGCCGATAAGGGTAGCGCGAGAACGGGACCGTCTCGTCGACCCCGGCGAAGACGCGCGGCTGGTCTGGCCACGCGGCGGGGCGGCGGTGTACAATGACGCTTCTTCCCCGGGTCCGGCGTTCGCAAGCAGGAGGGTGCTCATGCTCGGTGCCATCGCGGGCGACATCATCGGGTCGCCGCACGAGTTCCGTCCTCACCGCTCCGTCGAGTTCGAGTTGCTGCCGCCGGAAGCGGTGTTCACCGACGACACCGTCCTCACGGTGGCCACGGCCTTCACGCTGCTGACCGATGGCGATTACGCGCAGAACTACAAGATCTTCGGCCGCCTCTACCCCAGCGCGGGCTGGGGCGGGCACTTCCAGCAGTGGCTGCGCGGCGACTCGCTCGAGCCGTACGGGAGCTTCGGCAATGGTTCGGCCATGCGGGTGGCGCCGGTGGCCTGGGCGCTGGAGAGCGAGAGCGAGGTGCTGCGCGAAGCGCGGCGCAGCGCCGAGGTCACCCACGACCACCCCGAGGGTGTGAAGGGCGCCCAGGCGGTGGCCCTCGCCGTCTTCCTGGCGCGGCGGGGAGCGGATCAGGAGACCATCCGCCGCGAGATCGGCGACCGTTTCGGCTACGACGTGTCGCGCCATCCCGACGACATCCGTCCCGGCTACCGGTTCGACGAGACCTGCCCCGGTTCCGTCCCGGAGGCCCTCTGCTGCTTCCTGGCTGCTCGGGACTTCGAGGATGCCGTGCGGCTGGCGGTGTCGCTGGGCGGCGACGCGGATACGCAAGCCTGCATCGCGGGCGCCGTGGCCGAAGCCGCCTTCGGCGTGCCGGACATCATCACGACCCCCGCCGTGGACCGGCTCACGCCCGACCTGCGCGAGGTCGTGGAGGAATTCCGCCACCGCTTCCGCGGCTAGCCTTCCGCTCGGGGGGCGCCGCGCGCGGCACTGGACACACGGACACGCACCGCGGACAATGTGCGACATGAGGCCTGCGAACGAACGACTGCAGATACTGAGCCCGCACTGGCGGGATCGGGTGGGCGAGGCCGCCGGCTGGCTGGCGGCGCGCGGCCACCGCGGTCGCGTGGGGCTGATCCTGGGCAGCGGTCTCGGCAACCTGGTGGACGCGCTCGAGGACACCCGGACCGTCGAGTATCGCGACATTCCCGGGTACGCCACCACGACCGTCGCCGAGCACCGCGGACGCCTGGTCACGGGCACGGCCGCGGGCATTCCCGTGGTGGTCATGCAGGGGCGCCTGCACCCCTACGAGGGCCTGCCCTGGGCCGAATTGCTGCTGCCCACGGCCGTGCTGGCCTGTCTCGGCATCGACGTGGCGCTGGTGACCAACGCCGCGGGCGGACTGAACCGTTTCTTCACGCCAGGCGATCTGATGGTGATCCGCGATCAGCTCGACCTGCACCTGGTCGATCCGCTGCGCGGGCTGCTGGCGGCGCCGGGATCGGTGCCGGCGGCGGGTTCAGGAACCGGCGGCGGCGATCGCTCGGGCGCGGTCGCAGGCCCGACCGCGGCGGTCGCCCCCACGCCCGGACAGGTCGCCGCCGACGCCCGCGGCCCGCGCGTGGCGCCCCTCTACGACCCCGAACTGGCGCACCTGCTCGTGCTGGCCGCCGCCGAGGCCGGCGTGCCGGTGCATGCGGGCACCTACGCCAGCATGTGGGGACCCGTTTACGAGACGCCCGCCGAGATCGGCATGCTGCGGCGGGCCGGCTGCGACGCGGTCGGCATGTCCACGGCGGGAGAGACGGTGCTGCTCCGGGCGCTCGGCGTGAAAGCCGTGGGCCTGTCCTGCATCACCAACCCCTCGCGAGAGACTGGACAGCCGGAACTGTCGCACGCGGACGTGGTTGAAGCCGGAGCGCTGGTCCGCGAAAGGCTCCGGAACTTGGTCTGGACGTTCTTGCCGAAGATCGCGGAGCAGGGTTCCTCGTAAGCGCCGCGGGCGGAAGGCCGCGTCGGGCGAACGGCGCTGCAAGGAGAGCGCCGTTCAGGAGGTCGGCGATGTTCTTCGACAGCACCATGGTCCTGCTCATTCCGGTCCTCGTGTTCGCGTTCTACGCGCAGCACAAGGTCCGCAGCACCTACGACAAGTTTCTGAGGGTCCGATCGGACCGGGGGATCACCGGTGTGCAGGCCGCCCGGCGTCTGCTCGACTCGGCCGGGCTGCAGGAGGTGCCCATCAACACCACGGCGGGCACCCTGACCGACCACTACGACCCGCGCAAGCGGGCGTTGTTCCTCAGCGAATCCAACTACAACGGCACCAGCCTGTCGGCGCTGGGCGTGGCGTGCCACGAGGCGGGACATGCACTTCAGCACGCGCGCCGCTACTGGCCGCTGCAGGTGCGCCAGGCCATCTGGCCGGTGGCGGGCTTCGGCGGCAACCTGGCGCTGCCGCTCTTCTTCATGGGCTTCCTCTTCCAGTTGCCGATCCTCATGGACATCGGCATTGCCGTGTTCGCGGTGGCCGCCTTCTTCGCGATCGTCACCCTGCCGGTGGAATTCGATGCCAGCAACCGGGCTATCCGGCTGCTGTCCCATCATGGCATCGTGACCGAGCAGGAGCGCGGCCAGGTGCGTCAGGTCCTGAATGCCGCGGCGCTCACCTACGTGGCCGGCGCGTTGATGGCGGTCATGCAACTCGTGCGCATGCTGATCCTGCGCGATCGGCGCTGATCGACGCGGCCCCGGCGCCGCCGGTCGGCCCGGCTCGATCCACCGGACAAGACTTCCGGCGGCGGCGTGGCGCGCGCGCGCGGCGGCGGTGCCGTCGGACGTTCCTGGAATTAGCTTGAAGGGACGACACCCCAGGAGGTGCAACGATGCGTGACGGCACGGTGGTGGTGAGGACGTACCCCAACGAGGTGCTCGCCAGGGCCGACGCCAACATGCTCGAAGCGTATGGCATTCGAGCCCTGGTGATGAAGGACGACTGCGGGGGTATGCGCCCGCACCTCGGCTGGCCGCAGGTGGTGCGGCTGCTGGTCTGGGTCGCCGACGCCGAGGAAGCGCGCGCGCTCCTGGAACCCGCCGAGCAACCCGCCGACGACGAGGGGCTGGACGAGGAGGAACTCGAGGACCTCTCCTCCGAGGACGGCTTCCCCGACAAGTGGCTGCCGGAGTGGCCCGTGCGGGACTGATCCAGGATCGAACGGAAGGCGGAGGGGGACCCGTTGGCCGAGCACGTTCAGCCCTCGATCCGCGCCGTGGGAACGGCGCTGCCCCCGCATCATGCCAGCCAAGAGGAGATCGTCGCGGCGCTGCGCGACGCCTGGGGTCGCGCCCACTACAACCTGGAACGGCTGGAGGACCTGCACCGGGCGGTGCAGGTGAACGGACGCTACCTGGCGCTGCCGCTGGAGGCGTACGCGGACCTCACCTCGTTCGGGCGCGCCAACGACGCGTTCATCGCGGCCGCCCTCGACGTGGGCGAACAGGCGCTCGCCGGCGCCCTCGCGCAGTCGGGACTCGCCCCTGACGAGCTGGACCACCTCCTCTTCGTGAGCACCACCGGCATCGCCACGCCGAGCCTCGACGCCCGGCTCGTGAACCGGCTCGGCCTGCGCCGTGACATCCGGCGCACGCCGGTGTTCGGACTGGGCTGCGCCGCCGGTGCCGGGGGCGTCGCGCGGGCGGCCGACTACCTGCGCGCATACCCGGGTCGCACGGCTGCCGTCGTGTCCGTGGAACTGTGCTCGCTCACGCTGCAGCGCGAGGATCTGTCGATCCCCAACATCATCGCCTCGGGCCTGTTCGGCGACGGCGCCGCCGCCGTGATCCTCGCCGGAGCCGACCGGCACGAGTCCGGTCCGCGGGTGGTGGACAGCGTGTCGGTGCACTACCCGGACACCGAGCGGGTCATGGGCTGGGACGTCGTCGAATCGGGCCTGAAGATCGTGCTGTCGGCCAGGGTGCCCGAGGTGGTCCGCGCTCACGTCGGCGACGACGTCGACCGTTTCCTGGCCGGACACGGGCTCGAGCGCGACGACATCGCGCACTGGGTGGCGCACACGGGCGGGCCCCGGGTGCTGGAGGCGTTCCGCGAGGCGCTCGGTCTCGACGATCAGGCGCTGGAGCGGTCATGGCGCTCGCTGCGGGAGATGGGCAACGTGTCGTCCACCAGCGTCCTGTTCGTGCTGGCCGAGTTCCTGTCCGACGGCGCGACCCGGCCCGGGGACCTGGGGGTGATGGCCGCGATGGGGCCCGGGTTCGCCTCGGAGTTGGTGCTGCTGCGCTGGTGACGCCGGGACACGTCTGCGCCGGTCTTTGCAGGCGAGATGGAGGGACGCGTGGATCCGTCGATCAAGTTCTACCTCGGCTTCCTGTTCCTGCTCTATGCCGAGCGGCTGGTGGAGCTGGCGGTGTCGAGGCGCAACGAGCGGCGGATGCGGGCGGCGGGCGGCCGCGAACTGGGGCGCCGCCATTTTCCCGCGCTGGCGATCCTGCACGGACTGTTCCCTGCTGCGTCGGCGGCCGAGGTGGTGCTCCTCGACCGCGTCTTCCCGGGGGTCGCCGGCTGGCTGGCCCTGGCCGCGGCCCTCGGCGCGCAGGCGCTGCGCTGGTGGGCGGTCGCCACCCTCGGGCCCGCCTGGAGCGTGCGCATCATGGTGCCGGCCCGGCCGCGGCCGGTGACCGCCGGCCCCTACCGCTACCTCCGCCATCCCAACTACCTGGCGGTCATCGTGGAGATCGCGGCGGTGCCGCTCGTCCACGGCGCCTGGATCACGGCGGCGACGGCCTCGCTGGTGAACGCAGCCCTGCTGAGGGTGCGCATCCGCACCGAGGAGCGCGCTCTCGGCCCCAGCTACGCGCAGGCCTTCACCGGCCGGCGCCGGCTCGTCCCCCGGAGGCCGTCATGATCCCGTCCGAGCAGGAGGTGCTGCACGCGATCGGTCGGGTGCTCGACGAGGAGCTGGGGCACGGCGCCGCGGTCGAGCGTCAGGGCCTGCTGGCGCGATGCGAGGCGCTCGATTCCCTCGGCGCCGTCACCCTGGCGGTGGCGCTGGAGGACCGCTACCGGGTGAAGCTCGCCGAGGCCGACGCGCCGGAACTGGAGACCTTCGGGGATCTGGCCGCGCTGGTGGTGAGGCGCTGCAGCGAGGGGGGCGGCGGCTCCCGGGAGCAGCCGTGAAGGGCCCGGCGCTCCGGGCGCCAGGCCGTCCGACCATGAACGAAGCCCTGGTCGCCGCGGCCGGCAGCGAGGCCACCCTCACCTTCGTGCGTGGCGACGAGAGCGAGCAGCGTCTGTCCTGGGCGGAGGTGCTCGAGCGCGCCCGGCTGACCGCGGCCGGACTGGCCGGTCGGGGCGTGACGGCGGGCGACCGGGTGGCTCTGATCCTGCCCACGTCGCTCGACTTCGTCGCCGCGTTCTTCGGCGCCCTGCTGGCGGGAGCGGTGCCGGTGCCGCTCTACCCGCCCGCCCGGCTCGGGCGTCTCGACGAGTACCACGACTCGACCAGCCGCCTGCTGACTGCCGCGGGGGCACGGCTGCTGGTGACCGACCGCAGCGTCCGCAACCTCCTGGGGCGGGTACTCGCGACCGCCGGGACCGAGCTCGGCTGCGTCACCGTGGCCGATCTGGACCGGTCGGCTGCCGGACCGGCGCCGATGCCGGAGGTGGGCCCCGGCGACCTGGCGCTGGTGCAGTTCTCCTCCGGCACCACCCGCGATCCCCGGCCGGTGGCGCTCACCCAGGCCGCCCTCGTGGCGCAGTGTGCCGCCCTCAAGCAGCTCATTGACGACGTGCTCGGTCCGGCGGCTCCGGCCGGGCTGCGCACCGGCGTCTCCTGGCTGCCGCTCTACCACGACATGGGGTTGATCGGGTCTCTGCTCGGGGCGGTCACCCACCCCGGCTCGCTGGTGCTGATTCCGCCGGAGCGGTTCCTCGTCCGGCCCGCGCTGTGGCTGCGCGCGATCGCCCGGCACCGGGCGCAGGTCTCACCCGCGCCGGCATTCGCCTTCGGCCTGGCGGCGCGCCGCGTGCGGGAAATGGAGATGGCCGGCTGCGACCTCTCCTGCTGGCGGCTGGCGATCTGCGGCGCCGAGCCGGTGCCGGCGGCGGTTCTCGAACGGTTCGCCCGGCGCTTCGCTCCGCACGGGTTCCGGCGGCAGGCGCTGGCGCCGGCCTACGGGCTGGCCGAAGCGGCGCTGGCGGTCACCTGCACGCACGGCGGCGGACCCGCCACCTGCGCGGTGGACGGGGCGGCGCTGTCGGTGGGGCGACCGGTGGCGCCGGGGGTCCACAGCGTCACCGCCGCGGGCGAGCCGCTGGCCGAGGTCGAGGTGGAGATCCGCGACGACCGGGGCAGACCGTTGCCCGAGAGCGTGTACGGGCACATCCACGTCCGCGGGCCCGGCCTCATGATCGGATACCTCGGTCAGCGGGAGGCCACCCGGGCCGTCCTGCGCGGCGGCTGGCTGGCCACGGGCGATCTGGGCTTCAGGCAAGACGGACGCCTCTGGGTGGCCGGCCGCGCCCGGGACGTCATCATCCTGCGCGGAGCCAACCGTCTGCCCGAGGAGTTCGAGGAGGCGGTGGCTGGCTCGCCTGGCGTGCGTCCGGGGCGGGCGGTGGCGGTGGGCATCATGCCCGAGGGAGCCGACGGCGAGGGGCTGCTGATGCTGGTGGAGCACGCGCGGGGAGCGGCCGCCGGAGCCGGCGAACTGGCCGAGCGCCTGCAGCGCGAGGTGCGCCGCCGCACGGGGATCGCGCCGCACGCGGTCGTGGTCCTCGCGCCGGGCACCCTGCCGCTCACGTCGAGCGGCAAGCTCCGTCGCGCGGAAGCGCGGCGCCGTCATCTCGCCGGGGAACTGTCGGGGCCCGGTTCCGCCGGGCCGGTCGCCCTCGCCGGGCACCTGATGCGGTCGGCCGCGGGTTTCGTCCGCTGGCGCCTGGGCCGGACCTGAGAGCGCCCGCGCGATCCTCGGGCCGGACCCCATGGCCGGACGCGGTCGCGCGGGCTAATGTCCGCGGCACGCGACCGCGCCACCGGCGCGCGGGCGGCCGGGTGCCTCACGAGAGGCGTCACGACCGCGATCACCCGGACCGGGGAGGACGACCATGGCTTGTTGCCACGACATGAGGAAGGGCGAGATCTACGTCTGCACCGATTGCGGCATGGAACTCGAGGTGGTCCGCGAGTGCCACGATACCGTCGAAGACTGTGGATGCAAGAATCAGGAAGGCCGCTGTGCGCTCGTCTGCTGCGGCCACGAGCTGAGCAAGAAGGTCGAATGAGGTGCCGGCGCAGGGGGAGCGTCGGCGAGCGGGCCTCGGTGGACATTCCCGGTGAACGATGAGATATTCTCGCGGGCATGCGGCAGACCGCGGGCATCCCGCGGACCGCGGGCGCCCCCTGGCGTCCACTGGACACGCGAGCGGAAGGGACGACGATGCGCAGGTCGCTGGTAGCCGGCAACTGGAAGCTGAACAAGGGGCCGGTGGAAGCTCGCGAGTTGGCGCGTGCCGTGCAGACCGGCCTCGCCGAGCGCGCGGCCGCCGCCGACGTGCTGGTCTGCCCGCCTTACGTCTCCATCCCGGCGGCGGCCGAGTTCGCCACCGGCCGGCCGTTGTTGCTGGGGGCGCAGGATTGCTCGGCGTATGACGAGGGCGCGTATACCGGCGAGGTCTCGGCCCAGATGCTGAGGCAGGCGGGCTGCACCCACGTCATCGTCGGCCACAGCGAGCGGCGGCAATACCATGGCGAGAGCAACGGCCTCTTCGTCGCCAAGATCGAGCGTGCGCACGCGTCGGGACTCACGGCGATCTTCTGCTACGGCGAGGTCCTGGACGAGCGCAAGAGCGATCGTGCCGAATCGGTGGTGCGCCGGCAGCTCGAGGCCGTGCTGCCGCGCCTGGGCGCGGCGGACCCGCAGAACCTCGTGCTCGCCTACGAACCGGTGTGGGCCATCGGCACGGGCGAGACGGCCACGCCCGACATCGCCCAGGACATGCACCGGTTCTCGCGGGCGGTCGTGGCCGAACTGCTGGGCGACGGCTTCGCGCAGAGCGTGCGGATCCTGTACGGCGGCAGCTGCAAGCCCTCCAATGCGCGCGAGCTGTTCGAGCAGCCGGACGTCGACGGCGGGCTCATCGGCGGCGCCAGCCTGAAGGCCGACGATTTCCTGGGCATCGTCGCGGCGGCCACGGACCTCGCCTGACGCCGGCCGCGTCGCCTTGCGTTACCACGTTCCGACATGCCACCCCATCCGACGGAGGATGTCCGTGCGGATCCGCCACTCGCCGCGCCCGAGCCGGGCCCGTCATCTCGCGCCGGTGCTGCGCGCCGCCCTCGCCGCGGGGCTGCTCGCCGCCGCCGGGGCTCCGTCCGCGACCGTCGCGGACCCCGTCACCGCCCCCGCAGGGGCCGTCTTCCTCGACGAGCCGCTGGAACCGGTCTTCTACGAGCCGCCGGCGAACGTGGAGCTGCTCACGCTGGAGAACGGCCTGCCGGTGGTGCTCATGCGCAACCCGGCGCAGCCCATGGTGGGCATCTACACCCAGGTGAAGGTGGGGTCGGCGTACGAGGACTTCCGCACCAGCGGCATGACCCACATGCTCGAGCACCTGCTCTTCAACGGCACCGAGCGGTACACCCAGGACGAGCTGTACGCGGCCGCCGACCGCGCCGGCGCCTACAACAACGCCAACACGAGCGACTTCTACACGAACTTCATGATGGTCCTGCCGGCGGCCGAGCTGGCCACCGGCATGGAGCTGCAGAGCCAGATGCTCTTCCACTCGGTGCTGCCGCCGGAGAAGTTCGAGAAGGAGAAGGGCATCGTCCTCGGCGAACTGGTGGCCGCCCGCGACCGGCCCGGCACCTACACCCAGACCGTGCTACGGGAGGCGCTCTACGCCGGTAGCGACCTCGACCTGCCCACGCTCGGCACCCGCGCCACCATCGAGCACCTGGACCGCGACGACGTCCACGCCTTCTATCGCGCCTGGTACGTCCCCAACAACATGGTGGTGACCGTGGCGGGGAACTTCGAGCGCGACCAGGCGCTGGCTCTCCTGAACGAGCACTACGGCTCGGTGCCGCCGGGAACCCTGCCCGCGCAGACGGTGCGGCCGCCGGAGCACATCGAGCGCACGCGTACGGTGGTGCGCCGCGGCGGCGGCCGGAGGGTGGCGGCCCTGGCATTCGAGGCGCCCGGCTACGGGTCGCCCGACCACTTCGCGTTCCTGGTGGCTGCGACGCTGCTGGATGCGCCGGGCACCGGCATCCTCACGCGGGCGCTGGGGCGGATCACGCCGGCGGAGCGCCCCGATGTCTCCACCTGGTGGGAGCGCGGCCCGGGGTTCGGCCGCCTGGTGATGACGTTCGATCTCTCGAGCGGCTTCCGGCCCGAGTCGTGCTATCCGCTGGTGCAGGAAGCGGTGGCCACCGCTCTCGACGAGGGCGTCACCGCCGGCGACGTGGCCGAGGTGGTCGCCATGAAGGAGACCGAGACGCTTTTGCAGCGCGAGCAGCTGCGCATGACGGGCATTTACGCCGCCGAGAGCCTCACCCTGGGCGGCCCCGACTTCTTCGCGTCGTACCTGGCGCGTCTGCGCGAGGTGGAGCCCGAGCAGGTGGCCCGCGCGCTGGACATGTACCTGGCCGACACGCCGTGCCTGGCGGTGCTCGTGGAGCCGCTGCCGGTGAGCGGTGGTGGGCCGGCCCCGCACGAAGGCATGCAGGAGGCGGGCCGCAGCGGCCACGGGGGCGGCGCCGGTGCACACCCCGAACTGCCGGCGACGATGCCCCCGGCGATGGCCGAGGCGATGCGCAAGATGCGCGAGGGCGGTGGCGCCGCGGCGGACGGGAGCGACCCGCCCGCCGAGGAACCGCCCGCCCGTCCGCAGGACCGCTCGTCGTCCGCGCTGCCGGTGGAACGTTCCGTCCTGCAGAACGGCGCCGTGCTCGTCACCCGGACGAACCCTGACAGCCCCATCCTGGCCGTCCATCTGACCGTGAAGGGGCGCGCCCTTCTCGACCGCGAGTGCGGGGCGACGGGCGCCATGGAGGTGGTGCACCGGCTGCTGGACGACGGCGTCGGCTCTTGTGACGAGGCCTGCCTGGCGCGACGCCTGCGACGGCTCGGTGCGCAGGTGAAGCTGGTGGACGATCCGCGCATCCCCATGGACGATTACTACACCGAGGGGCGCTTCAGCTTCGTGCGCGCGGAGGTGGCGGCCGAGCGCGGGCCGGAGTTGCTGGAATTGCTCGCCGACATGATCCGGCGACCCGGATTCGACGCCGGCGACTTCGAGCGCGAGCGCCAGGCCCAGCGCGAGCTGGTGGTGCGCGAGGCGGGCAGCGCCCGCGAACTGGCGAACGATCTGCTGCGGGAGGCGCTCTACGGAGAGCACCCGCTGGCGCTCGATTCCGGCGGGACCGCGGCGGGTCTCGACGTGCTGACGTACGACGACGTGCGTGCGCTGGCGCGGAAGGCCTTCGCGCCCGAGAACCTCGTGTTCGCCGTCGTGTCTCCGCACGCGCACGAGGAACTGGCGCAGCGGCTGGAGGCGAGCCTGCCCGGTCGCGGCGAGCCCACGCCCGGCTTGCCGCCGCTGCCGGCCACCGGCGAGCCGGAACGTCGCACCGCCAGCGTCGGCGGCGAGATGGCCGCCATCCGCCTGGGATCCATCCTGGCCGTGGATCTGCGCGACGAGGCGGCGCTCGAACTCCTGATCGCGATCATCTCGGACCGCGTGGCCATGGATCTGCGCGAGACGCGAGGACTCTCGTACAGCGTGGGCGCGGGCATCGACGTCCGCGGCGAGCGAGCGGCGCTCACCGCCTGGATCAACCCGCCGCGGGAGAGGGCCGACGAGGCCGAGGAGGCCCTGGGCGCCGCGCTCGCCGGTTTCGATCCCGGCACGGTGACGCAGGACGAGTTCGACCGTGTCCGCGCCGCCCGCCAGGGCCGCGCCATGCTGCGCCGGCTCTCGTCCATCAGCCAGGCGTACCATCTCGCCCTGGCCGAGCT
Organism: Candidatus Krumholzibacteriia bacterium; assembly: GCA_046484865.1. Classification (GTDB taxonomy): domain Bacteria; phylum Krumholzibacteriota; class Krumholzibacteriia; order LZORAL124-64-63; family LZORAL124-64-63; genus JAWOID01. The sequence continues at coordinate 17,083 of JAWOID010000021.1, read as the reverse complement.
GGAGGGCGACGTGTCGCGCTACCTCGATGCCGTCTCGCGCTACGACCAGGTCACCCTCGACGATCTGCGTCGCGTCCACGCCCGCTACCTGGCGGAACTGCCGCTGGTCACCGTGGTGGTGGACTGAACCGGCGGGCGATCCGCAGGTGCCCGGCGGGCGGTCACATGCTACAATCGGCGATCTTCGGCGGTCGCGTCGCGCACGGGCGCCGACCTCCGGTGCCACCGAGAGGAGCCAGCATGACAGACTCGATCCCGTCCCCCGATCGTCTCCGGGCCTGGTCCATTCCGGCGCTGTTCGCGCTGGTGCTGTGCGTCGCCGGTTGCAGCGACGACGACTCCGGCCCCGACGGCCCGCCGCTGCCGCAGGAGACGACGGTCCACCTGACGGTGGTCGACTCGGACGGGCAACCTCTGCCGGGTCGCGCGGTCGCACTCTGCAACCACACGACGGCCCAGCTGGAGCTGGACCCGCTCCTGGCCGGAGCCGCCGGCAAGGCCAGCGTGACCATCCCGTTCGCCGTGGCCGAGTCGTGCATCGTCACCATGACCATCCACGACGTCGAGGGTGAGCAGATCCTCGAACTCGCCAGCGAAACGATGGACCCGGGCCAGCACTCCTGGCTGTGGAACGGTCATGACGGGCCGTGGCCCGACGGCGAGCATCTCCCCGGCGGGCACTACCTGGTCCGGATGTCCTGCACGGAACCGAGTTCCGGGACGCAGCTCTTCAGCGCCGAGCGCGTCATGGCCATGGTGGTGATGGATCCGCGCCAGCACTCCTTCGGCGTCACCGATGCGGACGGGCGGATCACCATCAGCGGCCGCACGCTCTTCCCCGGCTTCTACGACCTGGACGACATGATGCAGGTCGACGCGGCCGGCGACCCGCTAGGGACCTTCCGCTGGCTCGAGAGCGTCCTGATCGCGGTCGAGGGGCCCGAGCACGAGCGGATCTTCGCGCGCGACATCCGGCCGGGCGAGAACGACATCACCTTGACCTGGCCGACCACGACGTCGACGGGTGGCGCGAGCGCGAACGAGATCGGCGACCGGCGCGTCGCGGACCGCGCGCCCCGGCCTGGGGGCCCGGAGCGGAGCGCCCAGTTCGTGCCGTTCGAGCTGGGGCAGCCGTACCCGAACCCGTTCAACTGATCGATCATCTGGGTCCTCACCGGCAGGTGTTCGCATGTCCCGAGTCGGCTCCTCGATCGCGGCCGCCCTTGCTGCGGCGGTCCTGACGCTCGCGCCCCCGGCCGCGCCTGCCGGGGGGGTGGCGCCGCTCCTGCATCACGATGTCGGGCTGGTGTTCGACGTCGAGGCGCACGCGGTGGAGGTGGTCGACCGCCTGCAGGTGCCGTCCTCGGTGACCGAGCTGCGTCTGGGCAGCGGGTTCACCGTCGAGGAGGTGGTGCTGGAGAAGGACGGCGTGCGGCGCGAGCCGGTGCCGGATCGCGTGCGGCGTTCCGACGACGGCCGGGAATGGATCATCGACCTGACGCCGTTCGGGTCGCGCGACGGCTGGACGCTGGTGCTGGCGTATCAAGGCACGTTCCACCAGTCCACCGCCGACGTCACCTTCTCGCGCGAGAGGGTCGGGGGCGAGATCACCGCGACGATCTCGGACGAGGGGATCTACCTCTCGGACGCCGCCGGCTGGCTCGCCCGCGCCACGGGCGCGCTGGCCACGCACACCGTCACCACCGACACCCCGAGCGGCTTCGACTCCGTCACCCAGGGCGAGCGCACCGTGCACGAGCTCGTCCACGATCGGGTCCGCGGCGACCGCCGGATCACCACCTGGACCGCGGAGCATCCCGCCGACGGCATCACCCTGGTGGCGGCGCCCTACGTCGTGAGCCAGGCCGCCGCCGGCGCCGGCGACCGCGTGACGGTCTACACCTTCCTGCTCGAGGACGATGCGCGGCTGCGCGACCTCTACGTCGAGCGCACCCGGCACTACCTCACGATGTACGAGGAGATGCTCGGCCCGTACCCCTTCGCGAAGTTCGCGACGGTCGAGAACTGGTTTCCCACGGGCTACGGCATGCCGGGCTGGACGCTGCTCGGCAGCCAGGTGCTGCGGCTGCCGTTCATCCCGTACACGAGCTTCGGCCACGAGATCTGCCACAACTGGTGGGGCAACTCGGTGCTCGTCGCCGACGAGGGTGGCAACTGGTGCGAGGGGCTCACGGTCTACTGCGCCGACTACCACTACGAGGTGCAGGAATCCGCCGCGGAGGCGCGCGAGTACCGGCGCAACCTGCTCAAGGATTACGCCGCCTACGTGCGGAATGCGGACGCCGATTTCCCCCTCGTCTCCTTCGAGAGCCGGCACAGCGGCGCCACGCGCGCGGTCGGCTACGGCAAGAGCATGTTCGTCTTCCACATGGTCGACCGGATGATCGGCCGCGAGGCCTTCGTGGAGTCGCTGCGTGACGTGGTGCGCGGGTTCACGTTCCGCCCGGCGGCCTGGAGCGACTTCTTCGCAGCCTTCGCAACGCGATCGGACCGCGAGTTCGGGGACTTCCACCGGCAGTGGGTCGAGCGCACCGGCGCACCGTCGCTGCGGCTCGAGCGAGCGCGGCGCGATGGCGACCGCGTCGAGTTCACCCTGGCGCAGGGAGCCCCGCCCTACGTCCTGGACGTGCCGGTGGTGCTGACCACGCCGGCCGGGACGCAGGAGCACGTGGTGAGCCTGGACCGGACCGTCCAGCACTACGTGCTCGAGGTGCCGGGAGCCACCCGGCTGGCGGTGGATCCCGACCACCACGTCTTCCGGCGCCTCCTGCCCGGCGAGGTCGAACCGACCATCGCCCGGGTCCTGGCGGAGGAACGACCGATCTTCTCCCTGCCGCCGGACGCTCCGGAGTTCGTCGGGCCGGGCGAGGCGTTCGCCGGCAGTCTCGTGGCACAGGGGCCGCCGATCGTGTTGCTGGACGGCGAGACGGCCACCGACCTGCCCGCGGCCCAGGCGGCCAGCCACTACCTCGTGCGCACCGGCGGCGAAGGCCTGGAACGCTACCTCCCCGGGGAACTCACGATCGCGGCCGGCGCCGTGTTCCTGGACGGTCGGCGCCACGATCTGGACGATCACGACCTGGTCGCCGCGGTCACCGACCCGTACCATCCGCAGGTCACCGACCTGGTCGTCGTGACCCGGTCGCCGGAGCGCCTGGCCGGCCTCGGCCGGCGCATCGCGCACTACGGCAAGTCCAGCTGGCTGCTGCTGCCGGCGGGCGGCGGACCGGTGCTCAGGGGCAACTGGCCGCCGCCGGGACAGCCGCTGGCCGCCGACCTGGAGCACTGACCGCGCAGCGCGCGTCGCGACCGGTCCCGCCCGAGCCGCTCGTCGCCGCGGCAGGCTTCGTGGGCCACCGGCACCGGCGTTTGACACCGCGTCCGGAGGGCGCTATACCTGCTCGACGGTTTCCTGCTCGCTCGTCCCCTCTCGTCTGCGAGGTGCTCCATGTCCGACCGCGCCCAGTTGCAGCCGTCCGCCGTCTGGAAGATCTTCGGTGCCATGTCCGAGATCCCGCGGTGCAGCGGGAACGAGGCGGCCGTGCAGTCCATGTTCCGACGATGGGCGGAAGAGCGCAGCCTGCCGGTGAAAGAGGATGCGGTGGGCAACCTGCTCATCACGATCCCAGCCTCGCCGGGGCACGAGGGGGCCGAGCCGCTGCTCATCCAGGGCCACGTGGACATGGTCTGCGAGAAGAACGCCGCCACGAAGCACGACTTCCAGAAGGACCCGATCCGCCTGCGGGTGGACGGCGACTGGGTCGCCGCCGAGGGCACCACGCTGGGCGCGGACAACGGCATCGGAGTGGCGATGGGCCTCGCTCTCGCCGACGACCCGGACGCGGTGCACGGACCGGTCGAGGTGCTGCTCACCGTGGACGAGGAGCGCGGGCTCACGGGCGCCTCCGGCATCGAGCCGGGCTTCTTCACGGCGAAGCGGATGATCAACCTCGACAGCGAGGAGGACGACGCCATCTTCGTCGGCTGCGCCGGCGGGCGCGACACGGTGCTCACGATGCCGCTGGCGCGGGGGCGGGCGCCCCGGGATCCGGTGGGCCGCCAGGTGGCCGTCACCGGCCTGCGGGGCGGACACTCCGGCCTCGACATCCACCTCGGGCGCGGCAACGCGATCAAGCTGCTGGCGCGGGCGCTCGCGGCCGCCGCCGCGGAACTCGACGTGCGTCTGGTCTCCTTCGACGGCGGCAGCATGCGCAACGCCATTCCGCGCGAGGCCACCGCGCGGGTGCTGATCGCCCGCCGGGACGGTCGCGCCTTCAAGAAGCTGGTGGACGAGACCCTGGCGGGCATCCAGCGCGAGGAACTGACCGGCAGCGACGAGGGTCTCGCCTGGAAGGTCTCCAGCTTCCAGGCCGGTCCCTGCTTCCGGCGCGACGACGGCCGGCGCGCGCTCGATCTGCTGCTGGCCCTGCCCAACGGGGTCCAGGGCATGAGCCGTTCCCTCGAGGGTCTGGTGGAGACCAGCACCAACGTGGGCGTGGCGCGCACCGAGAGCGACGGTCTGCGCATCGTCTGCTGCAGCCGTTCGAGCGTGATGTCCGCGCTCGCGGCGCTCGTGGAGCAACACCGCGCCGTGGGCGTCCTCGCCGGTGCCCGCGTGGAGCAGCCCGAGGGCTATCCGGGTTGGCAACCGAACCTCGACGCTCACCTGCTCGCCGTCACGCGCGAGCAGTACCGGCGGATCTTCGGCTCCGAGGCGGAACTGAAGGCCATCCACGCCGGACTCGAGTGCGGGCTGCTCACGGTCACGACGCCCGGGCTGGAGATCGTCTCCTTCGGTCCGAACATCCGCGGCGCCCACTCTCCCGACGAGCGGGTCCAGATCAGCTCGGTGGAGAAGATCTGGAAGCTGCTCAAGGGCGTCACTGCGGAACTGGCCTGACTTGCGGCGAGATCTGCAATGGGCGGTAAAGAAACGGGCCAGATTCCGGGACGTTGAATTCCGGACATCAGGACGCGCGCAGCCGATTGGCGGCTGTCGAGAGCGTTCTCCCCAACTTGTCCCCTGAATTCACGACTTGTCCCCGAAGCCTTCCTTGATCCCCCTGATTCGCGCTTAAGTGGAGTTTTTTCAACGAATCCGTTCGCTCGCATTTTCGCCTCGGGCGAATGTTCCGCACACTGGGGGACCATCCTTATCCCCAATCGGCGGCGGTGCGGTCAATGAATCTTGCAGATGATTAGGGGTCGCAAACACCGCCGGCCAGGCAAGGAGAATGGGGGATGGCCCGATCCTCGGAGCCGGGGCCACCCCGGGGGGCGGGTCGGGGTCGGCCGCAGGAGCGGGTGAGCGCCAGCGGGCGTGCGCCGATGCTGCCGGCTCTCCCAGTCGCCCGCGGGGCCGCCGTGAAGCACCTTGCCACGTCTGCCGCGGCATTCCATCATGGTGCCACTCCGGCCGCGAATCCGGGCTGTGCGGCCGCCGGCGCGACGGGTACCGAAAGGACGGACATGGCGAGAACGGGGGAGGCGGGCCGCCGTGGCGCGGCGGTGCGGTCGGATTGCTGGATCCAGGTGGAACTGCGCGGGCCGGCGTCCGGGGCGGAAGCCGGAAAGGCCGCCGGCGCGGGTCTCGAGGTCGTGCTGCAGAGCAAGGTGGCCGGCATGTACGGCGCCAGCATCCACGCCCAGATCGAGGAGGGGTGCCGCGCGCTCGGCGTGACCGACGCCCGCGTGGCCGTGGAAGATCAGGGAGCGCTGCCGTTCACCATCGCCGCGCGTCTGGAGGCCGCCGTGAGGCGGGCCTGGCCGCCGGCCGCCACGCCGGAGCCCCACCGCGTCGATCAGAGCGAGGAGGAGGAGCGCGGCGGCGGCGGCACCGACCGAGCACCGGACGGGCGGCCCACCTACCTGCTGACGGCGAGAACGCGAAGGGCGCCGGGCGGCGGCCGTGACCGCCTCAGGCGCAGCCGGCTCTACCTGCCGGGCAACGAGCCCAAGTTCTTCATCAATGCCGGCCTCCACGCTCCCGATGGCCTCATCCTCGACCTCGAGGATTCGGTGGCGCCGGCGGAGAAGGACGCGGCGCGCGTCCTGGTACGCAATGCGCTGCGCGCGGTCGATTTCCACGGCGCCGAGCGCATGGTGCGCATCAACCAGGACGACGCGGGTCTTGACGACCTGGCCTGGATCGTTCCCCACGGCGTGCACTGCATCCTGATCCCCAAGGTCGAGCACCCGCGCCAGGTGGGCCGCGTGCAGGACCGGGTGCAGGAGATCCAGCGCGCACACGGCCTGCAGGAGCCGATCTGGCTGATGCCCATCATCGAATCGGCCCAGGGCGCCTGGCGGGCGATGGAGATCGCCGGCGCCGCCGACACCGTGGTGGCGCTGGCCGTCGGCCTCGAGGATTACACCGCCGACATCGGCGTCCAGCGCACGCTGGACGGCCGCGAGTCGTTCTGGGCGCGCGCACAGGTGATCAACGGCGCCCGCGCCGCCGGGAAGCAGGCCATCGACACGGTCTTCAGCGACGTCGGCGACATGGAAGGGCTGCGCCGCTCGGTGGAAGAGGCGAGAGCGCTCGGCTTCGTGGGCAAGGGCTGCATCCATCCACGCCAGATCCCGGTGGTGCACGAGGCCTTCGCGCCGGCGCCCGCCGAGATCGAGCGCGCGCGGCGGATCGTGCTGGCGTTCGAGGACGCCGAGCGCAGGGGACTCGGCGTGGTGGCCCTCGGTTCGAAGATGATCGATCCGCCGGTGGTCAAGCGGGCCGTGCGGACGGTGGAGACGGCGGTGACGCTCGGCAAGCTGGCGCCGGACTGGCGCGACGAGCTGCCGGCGACGGGCAACCGGGGAGGAGCAGCGTGAGCAGCCCAGCAGGAAGGCTCGTGGTCAACGCCGCCGGCCGCGCAGTGCCGGCCGAGATCAACGGCCGGCCCGCCGTGCCGTACCAGGGCGTGGGCAAGTTCCGGCCGACCGGCCGCAAGGCGGCGCCGCCGATCGAGTCCTGCAGCGACTACCCGGACGGCGACAAGCTGGTGTCGGACCTCCAGACGGCCCTCCGGCTCGCCGGGTTGAGCGACGGCATGACGATCTCCACGCACCACCACCTGCGCAACGGCGACCGCGTGGCCAACGCCGTCTTCCAGGCGGCGGCGGACCTCGGCGTGAAGGACCTGCGCTGGTTCCCCAGCGCCAGCTTCCCGGTGCACGCGCCCCTGATCGACCACCTCGAGAGCGGTGTGATCCACCACATCGAGGGCTCCATGAACGGTCCGCTCGGCGACTACTGCTCTCGCGGCAAGATGCACGGCATGGCGGTGCTGCGCAGCCATGGCGGCCGCTACCAGGCGATCCAGGACGGCGAGGTGCACGTCGACATCGCCGTGATCGCCGCGCCCACCGCCGATCCCTTCGGCAACGCGACCGGCGACCGCGGACCCTCCGCGTGCGGCTTGCTGGGCTTCGCGCTGGCGGACAGCCAGTACGCCGACCACGTCATCGTGGTCACCGACAACCTGGTGCCCTTCCCGTGCATCCCCTGGCAGATCCAGGGCAACCACGTGGACCAGGTCGTGGTCATGGACTCGATCGGCGACCCAAGCCAGATCGTCAGCGGCACCACCCAGATCACCCGATCGCCGGATCGTCTGCTCATCGCCGAACTGACGGCGCGCTTCTGCGACGAGGCGGGGATCGTCCGCGACGGCTTCAGCTTCCAGGCGGGCGCCGGCGGCACCGCGCTCTCCTTCGCCGTGTTCCTGCGCGACATCATGCGCGAGCGGGGGATCAAGGCGCGCTTCGTGCGCGGCGGTTCAACGCAGCACCTGGTGGAGATGCTCGAGGAAGGGCTCACCGACTACATCCTGGACGGGCAGACCTTCGACCTGGAAGGCGTGCGCTCGATGCGGGAGAACCCCGGACACGTGAACACGTCGCCTTTCACGAGCTACAACTGGCACGGCAAGGGGAACTTCGCCTCCATGCTGGATGTCGTGGTGCTGGGCGCGACCGAGGTGGACGCCGGCTTCAACGCCAACGTGGTCACCCATTCCGACGGCCGCCTGCTGCACGGCATCGGCGGCTGGCAGAACTGCCTCTTCAGCAAGTGCACGATCCTGCCCATACCGAGCTTCCGCGATCGCATTCCGGTGCTGGTGGATCGCGTCACGACGCTTTGCGGCCCTGGCGAGCTGGTGGACGTGGTGGTGACCGAGCGCGGCATCGCGATCAACCCCTTGCGGCGCGACCTGCTGGAGAGGCTGCACGGCTCGAGCCTGCCCATCCGGCCGCTGGCCGACATCCAGCGCGAGGTGGAGGAGATCTGCGGTGGTAAGCCGGCGACCCCGCAGCTGGGGGAGAAGATGGTGGCGGCCGTGAAGTGGGTGGACGGCACCGTGATCGACGGCGTGCGGCAGGTCCTGGAGTAGCGCGTGAGGACGGCTCTTCGCCATTCCCCGAGTTTCCGGCCGATCGCGGACGCGAGCCTCGTGCCCGCCGCCGACGGCGCCGCGCATTGACGATCGCGCCGATCGCGCTTGCTTGTGCACGAAGACGGGGCGCCCCACCGCGCCGTGAGCGCGGAGGGCGCGGAATGCACGGGAGGGGACGATCATGCGCTGCGAGGTCTGCGGCAACGACTACGACAAGGCCTTCGAGGTCAAGCGCGGCGGGGAGACCCACGCCTACGACTGCTTCGAGTGCGCCATCCACGATCTGGCGCCCACCTGCGAGAATTGCGGCACGCGCATCATCGGACACGGCGTGGAGAGCGGGGGCACGATGTTCTGCTGCGCCCACTGCGCCGGTGAGCAGGGCGTGACCGAGGCGCAGGACCGGGTCTGATCCGGGAGGCTCAGGACCGGGTCTGGTCCGGGCCGGGGCGGGGAGGTGCCGAGCTTCCGGTCGGGATCGGCGGCGGCGGACATGCGTCCGGAACGTCATCTGCCAACCGTGACGTTGGCGCGACATTCGGTCAAACGTGCGGCCGGCTCGTCCGCAGTTCCTGTTCCTCCCGCCAGCGCTGCTCGCGCTCGACCGCGAAGCGCAGGGCGAAGAACAGCAGCAGGTTGAATGCCAGGCCCACCAGCCCCGCCCATTCCACGCGGTAGAAGACGAACACCTGGGTGAGGAAGACGTTCACCAGCACCGCGCGCTGGAACATGCGCAGCGCCCGCAGCCGCTGGCGGAACAGCAGGATCATGCCACCGGCCACGAAGGCGCCGGCCAGCAGGCCCGAACCGAGCTGGAGCCAGTGCGAGGGCTCGTAGAGGTCGGTCGACGCCGGCAGGGGATTCACCACCGGCACGTGCATGATCCGCACGGGGGCCGCCGGCAGCAGGTCGGCCAGGGCGAAGAGCCGCACCATCTGCGCCAGGAACTGGAGGCTGAAGAACACGATCAGCACCAGGCCGAACGTCCGCGTGCCCGCCACCGCCCGGTATTGCGCCACCAGCCAGCCGGCGCCGCGTGCCACCGGGCTCGGGCGGCCTGGTTCCACGAGGTCCGCGCCGCGCAGGATCTCCGCCAGTCCGCGGGCCAGCCGGTCGCGGCGGCCGCTCTGCTCCAGGTAGCGCAGAGCCCGCGCCTGCTCGTGCTCGTCGAGGTCGCCGCGAGCGATCTCCAGCACCTCTTCCACGGCATTGGCGAGGTACTCGTGGCCGGTGCCGATCCGGTCACGGTGGATCGACCGGCCGGCCAGGTAGAGCAGGATCAGGCTGACGTAGATGAGCGATACAGCGGGCTGGTAGAAGTAGTCGTTGTCCCGCGTCACGAACTTGCCGATCTCGTCGATGAAGGTGCCGAACCCGAGCCCGCCCAGGATCGCGGCGACCTGGTGCACGGTGCGGCCGCTCACGAACGACATCTGCACCAGCAGTCCGGCGGCCATCAGCAGCCCCCCCCAGAGCATGTGCGCGATGTGCAGGGATTCGCCGCCGACCTGTGGATACCCGCTGAGCGCCAGGTAGGCCCTGATCCCGAGCACGGCCGTCACTGCCGAGACCAGCATCAGGTCGATGCGGCGGCCGGCCTCGAAGTCGCGCAGGAAGCGATGTCGCTGGCGCATGGAGACTCCCGGTCGAGATGACGTCCGACATCGCCAAGGTACGACATGGATCGAAGAATGTGCTCACGACGGTCGATCCATGACGCTTGACTTCACCGTAGTATTTGGCGATTATGCCAAATGGTCAAGCGAGGTGCCGCCGGTTCCTCCGTCCGCAGGCAAGACCCCGACCCCCGAACGCTGGAGAGTCGCGATGACGGTCGAGTCGCCAGCTCACTACGAGACCCGTGCCCGCGTCCTCAAGGCGCTCGGCCACCCCGCGCGCCTGTGTATCGTGGACGCGCTGGCCGACGGTCCCCGCTCGGTGGGGGAGTTGCAGGAACTGGTGGGCACCGATCTTTCCACCGTCTCGCGCCATCTGGGCGTGCTGCGCGGCGCGGGCATTCTCTCGGCGGAGAGGCGCGGCAACCAGGTGTTGCACACGCTGCGCGTTCGGTGCGTGCTCGACTTCTTCACGTGCGTTGACGCCGTGGTGACCGGTCGGGACCGCACCTGGGACCTCGAGGCGAGAACGTGACGGCGATCTGCGACGTGACGCCGCGCTTCCGTGGTCCGCTGCTGCTGCCGCCGACCGGCGCCGCTCCGGCGGAACCGAGGTGCGCGCCATGAAATGGCGGCGCGAGTGGCGACCCCTGCTCGTCGTGATCGCCGGGTTCCTGCTGGTCTTCAACCTGCCGCTCGACTGGCCGCGCTTGCGGAGCGCCATCTTCGAATCGCTCTGGCTGGTGCGGTGGTACGCACGTGAACACGTGGTGCTCTGCCTCGTGCCCGCGTTCTTCATCGCCGGCGCCATCTCGGTGTTCGTGAGTCAGGCGTCGGTCATGCGGTACCTGGGGCCGCGGGCGCCCAAGCCGGTGGCCTACGGAGTGGCTTCCGTCTCCGGCACGGTGCTGGCGGTCTGCTCGTGCACCGTGCTGCCGCTGTTCGCCGGCATCTACCGCATGGGGGCGGGCCTCGGGCCGGCCACGGCGTTCCTCTACGCCGGGCCCGCCATCAACGTGCTGGCCATCATCCTCACCGCGCGCGTCCTGGGGGTGGAGATCGGGGTGGCCCGCGCGGTGGGAGCGGTGGCGTTCAGCGTCGTGATCGGCCTCGCCATGCACCTGATCTTCCGGCGCGGGGAGCGGGAACGCACCGCGGCCAACGCGGCCATCCCGCTGCCGGATGGCGGGCGTCCGCTCTGGCAGACGGTGCTGCAGTTCGTCCCGATGGTGGCCCTGCTCATCTTCGCCACCTGGGGTCGCCCGGACGCCGTGGGCGGGTGGTGGCACACGATCCACGGGCTGAAATGGTGGCTCGCCGGCGGGGCCGCGGCGTTGCTGGGCCTCGTGCTCGTGATCTGGTACGGCCTGACCGCCTGGAAGCTGCTGCTGGTGGCCGTCGTGGCCGGCGGGCTGGCCTTCGTCCGCCCCGACGACCCCCAGCTCGCGTTCGGCACCGCCGCTCTGGTCCTGGGAGTGGTGCTCGTGAGCGAGGGTGGCGAGTTGCGCGAATGGGCGGAGGCCTCCTGGGGATTCGCGCGCCAGATCCTGCCGTTGCTGCTGCTGGGCGTGCTGGTGGCGGGGCTGCTGCTGGGGCGGCCGGGCCAGGAGGGACTGGTCCCGTCCTGGTGGGTGGCGCAGGCCGTGGGCGGCAACTCGGCCGCGGCGAATCTCTTCGCATCGGTGGCGGGAGCATTCATGTACTTCGCCACCCTCACGGAAGTGCCCATTCTCCAGGGCCTGCTCGGGGCAGGCATGGGTGCGGGACCGGCGCTGGCATTGCTGCTCGCCGGGCCTGCCGTGTCCCTGCCCAGCATCCTGGTCATGCGGAGCATCGTGGGCGATCGCAAGACGGCCGTCTTCATCGTGCTGGTCGTGGCGGTGGCGACGGTCACCGGCCTGGTCTTCGGGAGCCTGTTCGGCTGACGCGTCGGCGGCAGGCAAGGAGGAGGAACCGTGAAGGAAGTGCTGATCCTGGGGCCCGGCTGCCCGAAGTGCGAACGGCTCCACGCCAACGTGCAGGAGGCCGTGCGGGAACTGGCGCTCGCATGCGAGGTGCGCAAGGTCACGGCGGTGGCCGACATCATGAAGTACGGGGTCATGATCACCCCGGCCCTCGTGGTGGATGGGCAGGTGAAGGCGGTGGGCAAGGTGCCCTCGACCGCGGATCTGCGGGAGCTGCTCCAGTGAGCGGCGCGCGCCCTGGAGCGCGAGACGACGGTGCCACCGGCAGCGGTGGCCCGGGCTGGCGCCTGCGCCTGGCCGTCATCGCCGGGCTGGTGGCGGCCGTGGTGGTCGTGTTCGCCATCCGGGCCGGCGACGGAGGCGAGGACCGCCTGCCGCCGCCGGTGGCGACACAGGCGACCGAGCAGGACGGACCGGCGTCCGCCATCGCCGACGACCAGGCCCAGGCCGAGGTCCCGCTGCCGCGTCTGGTGGACCTGGGCGCAGACAAATGCATCCCCTGCAAGGCGATGGCACCGATCCTGGCGGAACTCGAGGAGGAGTACGCAGGGCGGTTCGACGTCGTCTTCATCGATGTCTGGAAGAACCGGGAGAAGGCCCAGGAGTACGGCATCAGGATGATCCCCACCCAGATCTTCATGGATGCCTCCGGGAACGAGCTGTTCCGTCACGAGGGGTTCTTCTCGCGTGAGGACATCCTGGGCACCTGGCGGCGGCATGGTTACGACTTCGGAGCTGAGCCGACGCCGCCGTCGTCGTGAGCCGGTCTTCGTGGATGCGATCATCGTGAGGCCGCCGTCCTGATGCGGTCGCCGCGATGCGGTCATCGTGAGGCCGCCGTCCTGATGCGGACCTCGTCGCGCGGTCGTCACGAGGCGGTCGTCGCCGTGCCGCGGCCCGAGACGGTCGGGCAGCCATGTCGAAAGGTCGAGCGCCATGGAGGAGATCTTCGCCGGACTCACCCGCGCCGTGGCCGGAGCGCCCCTCGTGGCGCTGGCGGCTGCGCTGGCCTGGGGCGTGCTCAGCGTGGTGCTCAGCCCGTGCCACCTGGCCAGCATTCCGCTGGTGGTGGGATTCATCAACGGCCAGGGCCGATTGACGACCGGTCGCGCCTTCGTGCTGGCGTCGATCTTCGCCCTGGGGGTGCTGGTCACCATCGCGCTGGTGGGAGCCGTGACGGCGGCGGCCGGCCGGATGCTGGGCGACGTGGGGGCGCTGGGCAACTACGTGGTGGCCGGCGTCTTCTTCCTGGTGGGTCTCCACCTGATGGACATCATTCCCGCGCCCTGGTCAGGACCGGGGCAGACATCAATGCGGCGCAAGGGCGCGGCGGCCGCGTTCCTGCTGGGGCTGATCTTCGGGATCGCCCTGGGTCCCTGCACCTTCGCCTACATGGCACCCATGCTGGCGGTCACGTTCAAGATCGCCGCCACCCAGCTCGCCTTCGGACTGCTGCTATTGCTGGCGTACGCCGTCGGGCACTGCGGGGTCATCGCCGTGGCCGGCGCCAGCGCCGGCCGCATCCAGCAGTATCTCGACTGGGACGCGCGGGCCCGCGGCACGCGAGTCGTGAAACGGATCTGCGGCGCGCTCGTCTGTCTGGCCGGGGTCTACCTCATCTACGTGGCCCCGTGAGGCCCACGGCGGGGGCGGTGCCGCCTCGCGCCGGAAAGGGAAGATGCACATGAAGCGGCCGTCGTTCCGTCCAGCCGCCCCGGCCTCGGTCCTGCTGCTCGCCGTGACTTGCCTCGCGCCCCTGGCCATCGGCGCGAGCGAGGATTCCGCCGGCGGGGGGACCGCTGCCGCGAATGCCTTGCCCGAGCCGTCGCTCGTCCTCTACTACTTCCACGGCACGACCCGCTGCACGGGCTGCCTGACCATAGAGGACCTGGCCGAACGGACCGCCGCCGACGAGTTCCAGGATCTGATGCTGGAGGGGCAGCTGGCGTGGCGCGCCGTCGATGTGGACGAGCCGGGCAACGAGCGCTTCATGACTGAATACGACCTGGCCGGGCAGGCCCTCATCCTGGTGGACAACCGCGAGCAGCCGCCGCGATGGCGGTCACTGGACGAGATCTGGAACCTCTGGGACGATCCGGAGCGCTTCCGCGCCTACCTTGTGCGGGAGATCGCAGCCTGGCTGGGCGATCTCGCCGCGGACGGGTGAGCCGATCGGAAGGAGAGATGATGTCGGACCGGAGCAAGCTGAAGGTGCTGTTCCTCTGCACGGGGAATTCCTGTCGCAGCCAGATGGCCGAGGGCTGGGCCCGGGCGCTGAAGGGAGACGTCATCGAGGCCCACTCGGCCGGGATCGAGACCCGCGACCTCGATCCGCATGCGGTGCGGGTCATGCGCGAAGCGGGCGTGAACATCGGCCACCACCGATCGAAGCACGTGGACGAGTTGCACGATGTCGCCTTCGATCTCGTGGTCACGGTGTGCGACCACGCCCACGAGAGCTGTCCCGTGTTCCCGGGGGGCACGCGCGTGATGCACCGCAGCTTCGACGATCCGCCGCGTCTGGCGCGAACCGCCGCCAGCGAGGACGAGGCCCTGCAGCACTACCGCCGCGTGCGGGACGAGATCCGCGACTTCGTGGCCACCCTGCCGGACGCGGCCGCGAACGGCCGCTGAGGCGAGCGTCGCGGCGGGTCTCCGGAAGAAAGGGAGAGAGCAGGGATGCCGACCAGAGCCTGCGTGAACAAGCGCCCCCAGGGACTGTCCTGGTTCGAGCGATATCTCACCGTCTGGGTGCTGCTCTGCATCGGCGTGGGCATTGCGCTGGGCCGGCTGGCGCCCGGGGTGGCGCACTTCCTCGACGGCATCACCCTTGACGCGGGCGGCGCGCCGGTGGTCTCCGTCCCCATCGCAGTCGCGCTGTTCTTCATGATGTACCCGATCATGGTGAAGATCGACTTCGCCGAGGTGCTGCGAGCGGGCAAGAGCGTCAAGCCGGTGACGATCACGCTCCTCCTGAACTGGGCCGTGAAGCCGTTCACGATGTACGGCATCGCGCTGCTCTTTTTGGGGGTCGTCTTTCGCGGCCTCATCGGTGCGGACGCCACGGACCTGGTGAAGATGCCGCTCGGCCTCGACCTGCCCGCGGGGGCCGCCCACGGCGTGGGCACCGTGGTCCTGGCGGACGGTGTCAAGATGCTCGAGGTGCCCCTGTGGCGCAGCTACCTGGCAGGTTGCATCCTGCTGGGCATCGCGCCGTGCACCGCGATGGTTCTGGTGTGGGGCTACCTGGCCCGCGGCAACGACGGGCACACGCTGGTCATGGTGGCCATCAACTCGCTGGCCATGCTCTTCCTCTACGGGCCGCTGGGCGGGTTCCTGCTCGGAGTGGGGCGGCTGCCGGTGCCCTGGGAGGCGCTGCTGCTGTCCATCGGGATCTACGTGGCGCTGCCGCTGGCGGCGGGCTATGCGTCACGCCGGACGATCATCGCGGTCAAGGGGCGTCCGTGGTTCGAGGAGAGCTTTCTCCACCTGCTCACGCCCGTCACCATCACCGCGCTGCTGGCCACCCTGGTGCTGCTCTTCTCCTTCAAGGGCGAGGTCATCGTGGCCAACCCCCTGACCATCGTCTGGATCGCGGTGCCGCTCTTCCTGCAGACCGTGCTCATCTTCACGATCGGCTGGCTGGTGGCCCGCCGCGCCGGACTCGTCTACGAGGACGCCGCCCCCACCGCCCTCATCGGCGCATCCAACCACTTCGAGGTGGCCATCGCCACCGCCACCATCCTCTTCGGCTTGCAATCCGGCGCGGCGCTGGCCACCGTGGTGGGCGTGCTGATCGAGGTACCGGTGATGCTGCTGCTCGTGCGATTCTGCCTGCGGACGCGCCACCTGTTTCCCGCGGCGGCACCCGCGCGACCCTGAGCCGGACTGCCGGTCACCGCGGTCGTCACAGTCCCTTCACCGTTCCATCGCGAAAGGACCCGGATGAACGCGCGAGATGGGATCAGCATTCCGGCCGCCGTGATCTTGGCGGTGGGCGTCGCCCTCGCTGGCTGGTGGGTGGGCCACGGGTTCGCCGAGGGTCGGCGGACCGATCGCTACGTCACGGTGAAGGGGCTGAGCGAGCGGGAGGTGGAGGCGGACGTGGCTCTCTGGCCGGTGTCGTTCTCCGCCGCCGCGGAAGAGCTGGCGCTGGCCCAGCAGGGCATCGAGCAGAGCAAGCGCAACGTGATCGAGTTCCTCCAGGAGCACGGCATCCCTGCGGAACAGGTGGCGTTGCAGTCGCTGCAGGTGAACGACCAGCTCGCCAACCCCTGGCGCGGCGACACCCCGGTGCAGAACCGTTTCATCATCACGCAGACCCTGATGGTGCGCTCGGAGGATGCGCAGACGGTGCGGCGTGCCAGCCAGGACATCGGCCAGCTCGTCGAGCGCGGCGTGATCCTCGGTTCGCACATGGGTCCGAACACCGGTCCCAGCTATCTCTTCACCCGTCTGAACGAGTTGAAGCCGACCATGCTCGCCGAGGCCACCGCCAACGCGCGCGAGGCCGCCGGGCAGTTCGCCCAGGACTCGGAGAGCCGTCTGGGCGCCATCCGGAACGCCAACCAGGGCGTGTTCGTGATCCAGGCGCGCGACCGGGCGCCGGGCACCATGGAGGAGAATCAGCTTTACAAGACGGTGCGCGTGGTCTCGACGGTGGAGTACTTCCTCAAGAATTAAGTTGTTCCACGAAGAATGTTTCCGGCCCCGGTCCTGCAACCCGGGTGGCATGGACAATCACGAACTCGACGGTACCCGCTGGGCGCCGCCCCACTATCCGGCTCCTAGTTGCAAGTACCACAATCCTTTGCAGCCAGGCTGGCGGTTCAAGCCCATGGGCTCGGATCTCCGCCGCGCCGAACCCAGACGTATCGGCAGGCTTCGCTGCCTCCACTGTAGCGTCACCTTCAGTTCACAGACGTTCGCCACGATGGCTTCAGCACTACCGGGGGGAGCTCAGGACGCGGGCGCTGAAGGTGAACCGGCGCCACGACTTGAACTGCGCGGCGTGTAGGGCGGCTCGGCATCATTGGCAGGAGCCGGAAACAATTTCCGTGGAATAACCCAATCGTCGCACGTCGTTCTG
>JAWOID010000075.1:0-5120 GCA_046484865.1 Candidatus Krumholzibacteriia bacterium | reverse complement strand
GCGGGCCCGCCCGGCCTCGAGCCGGCGCAGCTCCAGCCGCAGCTGCGCCGCGTCCTGCACCAGCAGGGTGTCCCCGGCGGCCACCCGCCGCCCCTCGTCGGCGCGGACCTCGAGGAAGCGGCCGGTGATCAGCGGCGCGACATCCACCGTGGTCGCTTCGAGCGTGCCGGAGGGATGGGGCGGCTCGCCGCCGCCGGGGACACCCTGCTGGTGCAGGACGCGGCGCAGCTGCGGCTGGAGCTGCGCCGGCTCGAGGCCGGGCGCGCCCGCCTGGCGGCCGAGCACGATCAGGCCCGCGAGGTCCTCCGTCAGACCCGACGCGAGCTCGAGCTGGCCGAGACCACGCTCACCCGCACGCGGCGCCTGCAGAGCCAGGGTAGCGCCACCGAGCAGCAGGTGGACGACCTCGACGCCCGCCGGGACGTGACCGCCAGCAAGGCGAAGGCGGCCGAGAGCCGCCTCGAGGCGCTGTCGGCCCAGGCCGAGGAACTCGAGGCTTCGGTGGCGCTGCAGCGCAGCAGGATCGCCGACGCCGTGGTCATGGCCCCGCGCGCCGGAACGATCCTCCTGCGCGTGGCCGAACCCGGCGAGGTGGGTCGCCCCGGTCAGCCGGCCCTGCGGCTGGCCAACCTCGACAGCCTCGAGCTGCGGGTCTACCTGCAGGAGCCCGATCTCGACCTGGTGCGGCTCGGGGAGCAACTCCCGGTGCAGGTGGACGCGCTCGGGGACCGCGAGGTGACGGGCGTGGTGAGCTGGATCAGCCCGGAAGCCGAGTTCACCCCCCGCAACGTCCAGACCCGCGACGCGCGAGCCCAGCTCGTCTTCGCCGTGGAGTTGCGGCTCGCCAACCCCGGCAACCTGCACGTGGGGATGCCGGCGTCGGTCCGCCTGGCGCAGCGGCAGGATCGACCATGAGCGGACCGGCCGTGGAGGTACGTGGGCTGCGCAAGGCCTACGGCGAGACCGAGGCCGTGGCCGACCTCTCCTTCGAGGTGGCCGCGGGCGAGATCGTCGGCCTCATCGGACCCGACGGTGCCGGCAAGACGACGACCATGCGCATCATCTGTGGACTGCTGCGCCCGGACGCGGGTGAGGTCGCCGTGCTGGGAATGGACGTGCGCCACGACGCGCGGCGCATCAAGGAGCGGCTGGGCTACATGCCCCAGCGGTTCAGCCTTTATCCCGACCTGTCGGTGCAGGAGAACCTGCGCTTCTTCGCCGACCTCTTCGGTGTGACCGGCGAGGAACGGCGGCGGCAGGAGGAACGCCTGCTGCGCTTCAGCCGGCTGGCCGACTTCCGGCAGCGCCGGGCGGGCCGGCTTTCCGGAGGCATGAAGCAGAAGCTGGCTCTCTCCTGCACCCTGATCCACACGCCCGCGGTGCTGCTGCTGGACGAACCCACCACCGGCGTGGACCCGGTGAGCCGGCAGGAGTTCTGGCGGATCCTGCGCGACCTCGCGGGCGAGGGGCTCGCACTCCTCGTGAGCACGCCCTACATGGACGAGGCCGAGTTGTGCGATCGCGTGCTGCTGATGCACCGTGGCCGCGTGATCGCCGCCGGAACGCCCGCGGCCGTCGCCGCCCGCCACGAGCGCACGCTGGCGGAGGTCTCGGGGCCCGATCTGGACCGGGCGCGCGACCGGCTGCGCGAGGTGCCCCGAGTGGACGTGCACCGCTTCGGGGACCGGCTCCACGTGTCCTTTCCCGCGGACCTGTCGACCGGCGACCTCGAGGGCCGTCTGAAGGACGTGGAGGTTCGCATCGAGCAGGTCGAGCCCACCATCGAGGACGCCTTCGTGGATCTCGTGGGCAACGCGGAAAGCGGCGACGGCGCAACACCCGATCGGCGCCCGGAGGCCCGCAGCGAGGAGACGGCATGAGCGGCGACGAACGGCAGGCGGCCGTGGCGGCCCGGGACCTCACCCGGCGGTTCGGCGACTTCACGGCGGTGGACGCGATCAGCCTGGAGGTGGCCCGCGGCGAGATCTTCGGCTTCCTCGGCGCGAACGGGGCGGGCAAGACCACGGCCATCCGCATGATGAGCGGTCTGCTCGCACCCACGGAAGGAGAGGCCTGGGTGGACGGCGTGGCCGTCAGCCGCCATCCCGAGCAGGTGAAGCGCCGCATCGGCTACATGAGCCAGCGCTTCAGCCTCTACGACGACCTCCGGGTGGAGGAGAACCTCGAGTTCTACGGCGGCATCTACGGCCTGAGCGGCGCGCAGCTGCAAAGGCGCCGCGATGCGCTGCTGCCGCGGCTGGGCCTCGCCGGTCACCTGCGCCGGATGACCGGCGATCTCCCGCTCGGCTTCAAGCAACGGCTGGCACTCGGCTGTGCGCTCCTGCACGAGCCGCCGGTGGTCTTCCTCGACGAGCCCACCGGGGGCGTCGATCCCCTCGCGCGCCGCGACTTCTGGGAGCTGATCTACCACGTGGCCGGACAGGGCACCACCGTGTTCGTCACCACCCACTACATGGACGAGGCCGAGTACTGCCACCGGATCTCGATCATGGTGGACGGACGCATCGTCGCCCTGGGCACCCCGGCCGAACTGAAGCAAAGGACCGGCGGCCGGGACATGCAGCAGGTCTTCCTGGAGGTGGTGCGACGATGAGGCGCGTGCGAGCCATGGCCCTGAAGGAGGTGGCGCACATCCTGCGCGATCCGCGCAGCCTGGCGCTGACCCTGCTCATGCCCTTGATGATGGTGCTGCTGTTCGGGTACGCCATCGACATGGAGCTCGAGGAGCTGCCGTTGGCCGTGCTCGATCTGGACCGGACCCCGGAGAGCCGCGGCCTCGTCCGCGATCTCACCGCGAGCCGCTACATCGTGGTCGACCATCATCTCGACGGTCGGGACCAGATCGAGCCGGGCTTCCGCTCCGGCACCTTCCGGGCGGCGCTGGTGATCCCGCGCCGCTTCGCCGCCCGCCTCGCCGGTGACGGCGCGGGCGACGGTGAAAGCCGCGTGCAGTTGCTGGTGGACGGCGCCGACGGCACGACCGCCGCCACCGTGGACAATTACGTCACCGCGGCCGTCGCGGTGGCGAACCGGCGCCTGCAGCAGGAGGCCGGCCTGCAGACCGCGCCGGCCGTCGATACGCGCCTGCGCATCTGGTTCAACCCGGAACTGGAGAGCAGCCATTTCGTGGTGCCGGGGCTGGTGGCCGTCGTCCTGGTGATGATCTGCGCGCTGCTGACCAGCGTCGCCCTCACGCGCGAGAAGGAGACCGGCACCCTGGAGCAGGTGCTCACGACGCCGGTCTCGCCGCTGCAGGTGATCACCGGCAAGCTGCTGCCCTACCTGGTCATCGGGGCGGTGGATGCCGCTCTCGTGCTGCTGGTGGGCCGGCTGGTCTTCGACGTCCCCATGGCCGGTTCGTTCCTGGTGCTGGCCGCCTACAGCCTCGTGTTCATCCTCATCGCCCTGGCGCTGGGGCTGCTGATCTCCGCCGTCTCCGCCACCCAGCGGGTGGCGATGATGCTGGCGCTGGTGGTGACGTACCTGCCGAGCCTGCTGCTGTCGGGGTTCATCTTCGAGCTCGAGAGCATGCCCGTCTCCCTCCGGTGGCTGGCCCAGACCGTCCCCGCCACGCACTACATCCAGGTGCTGCACGGGGTCATGCTCAAGGGCCAGTCCTGGTTCCCGGCGGAGACCGCCATCATGCTCGCGATGCTGGTGGTGCTGATGACGGCGGCCGTGCGCCGCTTCGGCACCACCCTGGACTAGGAGACCGCCATGGCCACGATCCGCCACCTGGTACGCAAGGAATTCCGGCAGATCCTCCGCGACCGGGCCATGCTGCGCATGATCTTCCTGATGCCCGTGGTGCAGCTCTTCGTCTTCAGCTATGCGGCCAACCTGGACCTCGAGAACGTGAGCGTGGCGCGTCTCGACGAGGACCGCACTCCGGCGTCGCGACAGCTCCTGGCGGCGTTCGATCAGAGCGACGTGTTCGTCGCGGGACCCGCGGCGTCCACGCCCGAGGAGCTGGCCGGACATCTTCTGCACGAGGACGCCCGCGTGGCCGTGTGGATCCCGGCGGACTTCGCCGTCGATCTCGCGGCCGGCCGCACGCCGCCGGTGGCGCTCACGCTGGATGGCCAGAACAGCAGCCTCGCCGGCCGGGCGGCGAGCTATGCCGGCGACCTGATCGCGCGCGAGATGGACCGCATGCGCGCCGAGGCGGCCGTCGACGGCACGATCGGGGGCACGAACTCCGGCGGCCTGCCGCCGCCGCGGATCGAGAAGATCACGCGCTTCTTCTACAACCCGCAGCTGGAGAGCCGCTTCTTCATGGTGCCGGGCATCCTGGTGGTCCTGATCACGGTCATCAGCGCGCTGCTCACCGGCATGGCGGTAGTGCGGGAGAAGGAGATCGGCACGCTGGAACAGCTGCTGGTGAGCCCGATCAGCGCGCCCCAGCTGATCGCGGGCAAGACCATTCCGTTCGTGATCATCTCCTATTTCGAGCTGGTCTTCGCCGGCACGATCGCGGTGCTCTGGTTCCGCGTCCCCCTCGAGGGCTCGCTGTTCCTGCTCGCGGTGGCCGCGCTCGCCTACCTGCTGGTGACCCTGGGCATGGGCCTGCTCGCCTCGGTGGTGTCCACGACGCAGCAACAGGCCATGTTCACGGTCTGGTTCTTCCTCGTCTTCTCCATCCTCATGAGCGGATTCTTCTTCCCGGTCGAGAACATGCCGGGGTGGGCGCAGGCCCTCACGCTAGCCAATCCCATGCGCTGGATCCTGGAGATCGTGCGCGGCGTGTTCCTCAAGGGCGCCGGCTTCGCCGACCTGTGGCCCCAGCTCGCCACCCTCTCGGTCATGGGCGTGGCCGTGTTCCTCGCCGCGGCCCTGCAGTTCGGCAGACGGCTCGGCTGAACCTCCGCTGCTTCCCTGGGGATTGCCTCGGACGTATGATACAATCGTTCGTCTCGAGAGGTATCGTCGATGTCCGCATTTCGCCACTTGTTCCCCCACTCCGCCACCCGCCACCGGCGCGGGAGTGCGCCTGCCTGCCCCCAGGTGGGCGTGCTGGTCGTGGCCGCCTTCTGCGGGGCCGTCGCTGCGGCCGCGCCGCCGACCAGCACGCGCGAATCCGTCCCTCCCGCGGCCCTGGT
>JAWOID010000047.1:0-10296 GCA_046484865.1 Candidatus Krumholzibacteriia bacterium | reverse complement strand
GCTCGGCAATGTGCGCCACCGGGTCTTCACCGCACGCGACGGCGACGAGCGCTGGGCGTTCGTGTCGGGCCGCACGGTCCGCCTGCGCCGCCGCGATCCGGACAGTGACGTCGCCGAGGAGGTGGTGGCCGGCGGCCCCAACCTGGTCGCGGACATGCCGGGCAAGGTGGTGAAGATCCTCGTGGCCGAGGGCGACACGGTGGCGGCCGGTCAGCCGGTCCTGATCATGGAGTCGATGAAGATGGAGACCGAACTCGCCGCGGCGCTCCCGGGCCGCGTGGCCCGTATCCACGTGGAGACCGGCCAGACCGTGGCCCAGGGAGCGTCGTTGCTCGACGTGGAGCCCGGCGAAGAATGAAGGCGACCGCCGCCGGAGCGGCGGTTGCCGGCGGCCCCGACCGCCGGGTCGCGGTCGAGGCCGTTCCCGTCGCGGCGGATGGACGGGCTAGATCTCCTTCTCCGGCTTCCAGACCGTCCAGACCTTCCCGACCAGATCCTCGCCCACCTTCAGCGTGGGCTTGCCCGGTCTCCAGCCGGCCGGCGTGGCCTCGGCACCGCCGGTGGACCGGACGTGCTGGAACGCCTGCACCTGCCGGATCAACTCGGCGACGTTGCGGCCGACCGGTGGCGTCATCACCTCGGCCGCCTGGATCACGCCGTCCGGATCGATGAGGAAGCGGCCGCGGATGTCCACGCCCGCAGCCTCGTCGTAGACGCCGTAGATGCTGCCGATCCGCCCGCCGGCATCCGACAGCATGGGGAAGGGGACTCCGCCCTCCACCATCTTCGACAGTTCCTCCGCCTGCCAGATCTTGTGGGTGAAGCGGCTGTCGGTGCTCATGGCCAGCACCTGGACGCCGAGCTTCGTGAGTTCGTCATGATGGGCGGCGACCGCCGCCAGTTCGGTGGGTCAGACGAAGGTGAAGTCCCCCGGATAGAAGCAGAAGCTCACCCACTTGCCGCGATAGTCCGACAGCTTCACGTTGCGGAAGCTCCCGTCCACGTACGCGCTGGCCTCGAAGTCGGGCGCCGGCTTTCCCACCTGTGCTCTCATGGCCTCGCTCCTGACTGCTGGTCGATGTTCGATCTCCTCGCCGCCGGCGTCCTGGCCCAGGGGACCGGCCGCCGCTTGCACGCATCCTTCCGGTTTGCCCGCCATGCTGCGGACCTCCTTCATGTGACCGTGGCCTCCACCGGGGGGGACGTCGCGGACGACGATTCGCCCGCCGCGCGATATCCCACGACAGCGATATGTGCTCTTGCCCCAGGAGGTTGCACATCCCTGAGACCACCTATACCACTGACCGGGGCCGCCGATCAAGCCTCCCTGAGGCGACCGGGACCGCCCCGACGCGGCGGCGGACGCGCACGACGCGCGGGCCACGGCCCGACCCCGCTCAAGCCCGCCGCTCACGGGCCGATTCCAGAGCGTGGACAGAACCGGGATTCGCGACCGACGTCCGCAGCGAGAACCTGATCGTCCGGAGGGGTTCACGGCATGGTGCGCACTCTGCCCGAGCTGATCGCCGCCACCAGCGAACTGCCCGCTCTGCCGAGCACGACGGTGCGGCTGCTCGACCTGCTCGAAGACGCCACCGTCGAGGCGGCGGCCGTGCTCGAGATCATCGAGAAGGATCCGGCGCTCACCGCGAACCTCCTGAAGCTCTGCAACTCCGCCTACTACGGTCTGCGACGGCGGGTGGGGAGCGTGCGCGAGGCGCTGGTGATGCTGGGCAACCAGACCGTCCTGACCCTCGCCTTCGCCACCAGCATGGGCGACATCCTGCGCGGCTCGATGCGGGCTTACCGCCTGGAGCAGCACCAGCTCTGGCACCACAGCCTGGCGACCGCGTTCGTGGCGTCGGCCCTGCTGCCGGAGAGCGCCGGCGGGCACCGCGAGCGTGCATTCACCGCCGGCCTCGTGCACGATATCGGCAAGCTGCTGCTGGATCGACCGCTGGGCGAGCAACTTCAGCAACTCCCCCGTGGTGCGACTCCCGACGACCTGCTGGCGGCGGAACGCTCGATCCTGGGCTATGATCATGCCCGGGCCGGCGCGGCCCTGGCCCGGGCCTGGAACTTCCCGGCGGACCTGGTGACGGCCATCGCCTGCCACCATGCGCCCGAGCGAGCCGAGCGCCAGCCGGAGGTGGCGAGCGCAGTGGCGGCGGCGAATCTGGTGGCGCTGGCCGGCGGCTTCGGCGGCGGCCTGACCGAGATCCCGGACGACGACGTCTACGTTCGCCTGGAGACGCTGGGCGTCCCTGCGGACACGGCGCACGCTCTCGTGGAACGCCTGCCCCGCGACCTGGAGAACCTGCTCTCGATGCTGGGAGAGACGGCTTGAAGGTCCTGTTCATGTGCACCGCCAACTCCTGCCGCAGCCAGATGGCCGAGGCGTGGGCGCGCAGCCGCTTTCCCGCGCAGTGGCACGTGGCGAGCTGCGGTCTGGTCACCAGCCCCATCGCGGAGGAGACCCGCGCCGTGATGGCGGAAGCGGGTTGCGACCTGACCGGTCAGCGCAGCAAGAGCCTGGACGAACTCGACCTCGAAGCCTACGACCTGGTGGTCACCCTCAGCGACACCGCGGCGCGCTTTCTGCCGCGTCTCGGTCGTCCCGAGCGGCATGTCCACCGCCCCGTCCCCGACCCCACCGGTGCCCGCGGCAGCCGCGAAGACGTGCTGGACGCGTACCGCGCGGGCCGCGACGCCATTCTCCGACTGGTGGAGGACGTGGCGGCCGGCCGACTGGTCGGCGACCACGCCGAGGACGGCGCCGGGCCCTGAGGCCCCGGCGCGCGGTGGGCGCCGGTGGGCCGCGCCAGCAACCGGCCGAACCGCTCCGGTTCTCCAAGTTCCACCTGTTCAGGCGACTACGTCCTCGAGGCGCTGCCGCCCCGGCGAGCACCGCTTTCCCGGAGGGCGCCGGGTCGCCGGGTCCGGCGCCCTCCCGCTTTTTTTTTTCGGGGCGTCGCCGGCGCGATACCCGCACGGGCGCCGTCCAAGCGGCAGTCTGCGGACCGCGGCCTCCGACGCCAACCCTCGTCGGTGAAATCGGGCCTTGTGTCGAGCCGCCGCCTGCGATTGAATACGGGCCGTCCCCACTACCGAGTGTGGTTCAGTCCAGGGCGAACCCCCAGATGTAGCGTTATACTGGGGCGGACAGATGACCTTTCTCGTCTTGTATTTCGCGGGCGGGTGAAGCCGGCCCCAGCACGAATCGGCTTGCAGGGAGGATCCACGCAGGATCGACGAGCCCCGAACACGGAGGCTCGGCTCCACGGCCGGACCGGGACCGCCGGGAAGACCAGCCGGCAGCAGCGAAGCGAAGGAGCGTGCCCCCAATGAAGGATCACACGGACAGGAATCCGAAACTCGCCGCCGACCAGGCGCAGGGCGCTGCCGGGGCGGCTCCCGAGCTGGCCCGGGCCGCCGCCGCCGGCGCGGCCGACGCTGCCGCCGACGCCGTCGTGCGCGCGGCGCCCGACAACGGGCGCGAAGCGACGACCCCGCGCGGCATGCGCGTGGCGCGTCGCAACACGCGGCCGGGAGTGAGCCCGTTCGACGAGGTGGAGTGGGAGCGGCGCAGCGCCACCATCACCAGCGACAAGGGCGAGGTGCTCTTCCGGCAGGACGACTGCGAGATCCCGGCATTCTGGTCGCAGATGGCCACCAACGTGGTGGTCAGCAAGTACTTCCGGGGTGGGCAGGGGTCGCCGGACCGCGAGTCGTCGGTGCGGCAGCTCATCGGTCGCGTGGCCGACACCATCACCGAATGGGGCATCGCCGATCTCGACTTCGCCACGCCCGACGACGCGGAGGGATTTCGCGACGAGCTGATCCACCTGCTGCTGCACCAGAAGGCATCGTTCAACTCGCCGGTCTGGTTCAACGTGGGAGTGGAGAAGGCGCCCCAGTGCTCCGCCTGCTTCATCAACTCGGTGAACGACTCCATGGCCTCCATCCTCGACCTCGCCAAGACGGAGGGGATGCTCTTCAAGTACGGTTCGGGCACGGGCACGAACCTCTCGCCCCTGCGCTCGAGCAAGGAGCAGCTCACCACGGGTGGACAGGCCAGCGGTCCGGTGTCGTTCATGCGCGGCTTCGATGCCTTCGCCGGCGTCATCAAGTCGGGCGGCAAGACCCGCCGCGCGGCCAAGATGGTGATCCTCGACATCGGTCATCCCGACATCGAGGAGTTCATCGAGTGCAAGGTGAAGGAGGAGCGCAAGGCGTGGGCCCTCATCGACCAGGGCTACGACGGCTCCTTCAACGGCGAGGCGTACAGCTCCGTCTTCTTCCAGAACAGCAACAACTCGGTGCGGGTGAGCAACGAGTTCATGCGCGCGGTGGTGGAGGACGGCACCTGGACGACCCGGGCCGTCACCAGCGGCAAGCCGATGGAGACGTACCGCGCCCGCGACCTGATGAACAAGATCGCCGAGAGCGCTCACGTCTGCGGCGACCCGGGCATGCAGTTCGACACCACCGTCAACGAGTGGCACACCTGCAAGGCCACCGACCGCATCTACGCCTCGAATCCGTGCAGCGAATACATGTTCCTCAACGACTCGGCCTGCAATCTCGCCTCGCTGAACCTGATGAAGTTCCGCCGCGAGGACGGCGAGTTCGACATCGAGGCGTTCCGCCATGCCGTGAGCGTGCTGCTGACGGCCATGGAGATCATCGTCGACAACAGCAGCTATCCGCGCGAGCCCATCGCCGAGAACAGCCGCCGTTTCCGGCCGCTGGGCCTGGGCTACTCGAATCTGGGCGCGCTGCTCATGTGCCGCGGCTTGCCTTACGACACCGACGAGGGGCGCGACTACGCCGCCGCTCTCACCGCCCTGCTCTGCGGCCAGGCCTACCTGACCAGCGCCGAGCTGGCGCGGCAGAAGGCTCCGTTCGACGGCTATGCCGAGAATCGCGAGTCGTTCCTCGAGGTGATCCGGAAGCACCGCGCGGCGCTCGGCAGCATCAATCCCAACCGGGTCCCCGAGGAACTCGTCCGGGCGACCCACGCGGTGTGGCGGGAGGCGTACGCGCTGGGCCACGACTACGGCTACCGCAATGCCCAGGTCACCGTGCTCGCGCCCACCGGCACCATCAGCTTCATGATGGATTGCGACACCACCGGGATCGAACCGGACATCGCCCTGGTGAAGTACAAGAAGCTGGTGGACGGCGGCCAGCTGAAGATCGTCAACAACAGCGTGCCCGAGGCGCTCGAGCGGCTGGGCTACGAGGACGAGGATGTGGAGGCGATCCTCGCCTGGATCAACGAGAACGAGACGATCGAGGGTGCGCCGAACCTGAAGGAGGAGCACCTGCCGGTGTTCGACTGCGCCTTCCGTCCGGCCAACGGTCAGCGCTCGATCCATCACATGGGACACATCCGCATGATGGCCGCCGTGCAGCCGTTCCTCTCGGGCGCCATCAGCAAGACCGTGAACATGCCGCCCGAGGCCACAGCCGACGAGATCATGAAGACGTACATCGAGGCGTGGAAGCTGGGGCTGAAGGCCATCGCCATCTACCGCGACGGCAGCAAGCGTCTGCAGCCGCTCAACACCGGCCAGAAGAAGGCCAGGGCCGAGACGAAGCTGCTGGCGCCGCCGGAACCCCACCGCGTCCGGCTGCCGGACGAGCGCCAGGCCATCACGCACAAGTTCTCGATCGCCGGCCACGAGGGATACGTCACCGTCGGCACCTATCCCAACGGGCAGCCGGGCGAGATGTTCGTCGCCATGGCGAAGGAAGGGTCCACGGTCAGCGGCCTGATGGATGCGTTCGCCACGGCCGTCTCGATCATGCTCCAGTACGGGGTGCCGCTGAAGGTCCTCGTCAGCAAGTTCAGCCACATGCGCTTCGAACCCAGCGGGGTGACCAGCAACCCCGAGATCCCGCTGGCCAAGTCGATCATGGACTACATGTTCCGCTGGATGGACCTCAAGTTCGGCGAGCGCGCCCAGAAGCGGCGCGGCCGCAAGGGCGAGACCGCGGCCGCTGCGGTCGCCGACGACAGCGCCGTGGGAGCACTCCTGCGGGAGGCCGTCGACGACGAGCTGCGCGCTCGCGAGGAGGAGACGGGCGTCAGTCAGCCGAGGATCACGTTGAAGGATTCCGAGACCCAGGTGTTCAGAACGCAGTCCGACAGCCCGCCGTGCCCCGAGTGCGGATCGGTGACGATCCGCAACGGCTCCTGCTACAAGTGTCACAACTGCGGGGCGACGACGGGCTGTTCTTGACGGAGCTGGGACGTCGCACGGAGGCGAACGCCGGGCCGGTCCCCTCGGGGGGCCGGCCCGGTCTCGCTATGTCCGGCGACGGGCATGCCGCGGCGAGTCTGCCCCGGTTGCTCGGCGGCGTTGCGGCGCCCCTTTCGGCCGGCCCACCGGTGCTGCGGCGCCAGATCCCCGGTGGCATCCGGAGCCGCGCCGCGCGATAATGGCGCCCCACCCACGGACAGGAGCGGAGGGGCGTCCGGAGCGCCCGGCAGGGAGGACGGATCTGATGGAAACGAGGCACGAGCACGGTCGAGCCCGGCCGGCCGCAAGGACCTGCCGCCGCAGCAGGGCGGTCGGGTGCGCCACGCGTCTGGCCGGCGGCAAGGCGGCGATCGCAGCGGTGCTGCTGGCGGCTGGCATCGTCGCCGCGACGCCGATCGCTGCCCGGGACTGGAATCGCACGCAGGACCCGATGCAGGGCGGCATCGGAGTGCACGCCGGCAAGATCGGCGGGACCGGTCTCTCGATCAAGGTGCCGCTGCAGTGGTGGCTCTACGTGCAGGGCACGGGTGCGGTCTGGAACACGTCGGACCACCGCCGGCACAATCTGGGTGTCGAGGGGCAGTACCTGCTGCGTCAGGATCGCACGATGCGGCTCTTCCTCGCCGCCGGCCTCTCGCGCTACTACCACCGGGAACGGCACGACGACCGGCCCGACGAGGTCGCCGAGCACTGGAACTACGGTTTCGGCGTGGGGACGGAGTTCCTCGCGGGCGAGCGCTGGTCCTTCCAGGTGGAACTGGACTTCACGCATGAGGGGGACGACGACGACTTCCTGCTCTTTCCCCAGGTCGGGTTCTTCTTCTACTGGTAGGTGGAGCATGCGCGGACCCGGACGATCGTTGCCGCGGCGCCGGCCGGCGCCCCGGCGGGACGGCGTCGAAAAGGTGCCGCACGGGAGCGGGTGCTGACATGGACGGCCCCGGCGAGCCGTCCGGACCGATCGCGGTCGCGAGGCGCCGGGCCGTTCGCGCCTGGGTCCTCTACGACTGGGCGAACAGCGCCTTCGCCACCACGGTCATGGCCGCGCTCTTTCCGCCCTTCTTCCGTGAACTCGCAATGGCCAGCGGCCTGGAACCGGCCGTGGCCACCGCCGCCTGGGGCTACGTGACGGCCGGCACCCTGCTGGTGATCGCGCTGGCAGCCCCGTTGCTGGGGGCAGCCGCCGACCGCAGCGGGCGCACCCGCGGAATGCTCGCGACCAGCGCCGCGGTGGGCATCGTGTTCACCGGTCTGCTCGCCTTCATCGGCGACGGGCAGTGGCGGCTGGCCGGCGCGCTCTTCGCCGCGGCCAACCTGGGGTTCTCCGCCTCGATCGTCTTCTACGAGTCACTGCTGCCGCGCATCGTCCCGGCCGGAGATCTGGATCGGATCTCCGCCCGCGGCTACGCGATGGGCTATCTGGGCGGTGGCTTGTTGCTCGTGATCAACGCCTTCTGGGTGCTGCAACCCGCCTGGTTCGGTTTCGCCGGCCCGGGGGCGGCGGTACGGGCCGCTTTCGTGAGCGTGGCGGTGTGGTGGGCTCTGTTCAGCCTGCCGTTGCTGCGCCATGCGCCGCGATCGCCCGCCGGCCCCGGCGGTGCCCGGCACGATGCCGGCGGCGTGGCGGCGGGGCTGCGCCGGCCCCTGCGCACCCTGGCGGAACTGCGCCGGTACCCCCAGCTGCTGCTCTTCCTCGTGGCGTACTGGATCTACAACGACGGCATCGGCACCATCATCAAGATGGCGACCGCGTTCGGCTCGGAAGTCGGCATCGCCACCGGTCACCTGGTCGCGGCCCTGGTGATCACCCAGTTCGTGGGTTTCCCGTGCACGCTGTTCTTCGGCCGTCTCGCCGGCCGGATCGGTCCGCGCCGCGCCGTGACCGCCGGTCTGGCAGTGTACGTGCTCATCAGCCTGGGTGGTTACTTCCTGCGTTCGGCCTGGCAGTTCTACGTCCTGGCCGCGCTCGTGGGGACGGTGCAGGGGGGGACGCAGGCCCTCAGCCGGTCGCTCTTCGCCTCGATGGTGCCGCGCCACCGCAGCGCCCAGTTCTTCGGCTTCTACTCGACCAGCGGCAAGCTGGCCGGCATCGCCGGCCCGCTGGTCTTCGGCGCGATCTCCCATCTGACCGGCGCCAGTCGCATCAGCAGCGTGGTGATGGCCGGCTTCTTCGTCGCCGGGGGGCTGCTGCTGGCGCGGGTCGATCTGGAGGCCGGGAGAGCGGCCGCGCGTCGGGCCGAGCGGTCGTGCCAGGGAAATCGTGTTTTGCCCCGACCGGACCCGTGATCGACCTGCCGACGCGGTCGCCGGGCGAGCGGTCGGTCAGAGGTCCTCCGGGAGGTTCCCGTCCCCGAGTGGCAGGAGTCGCACCCGGGCGCGTTTCAGCTCGGCGATCCGCGGCTTGTCGATGTCCTCGGTCACCCGCAGGCGGGCGTCGCCCAGCCCCAGCACGCAGCCGGCCCGGATCTCCTTGAGGATCACGATCTTCGCCAGACCGGCCATGGCGGCGTCCCGGCGCGCTCGCTGGATGTGCCGGGAGATCTGCTGGCTGGCAGCCTCGATCTGCCGGAGCTTCTCCTGCAATCCCGCCGCCGTCTGCTGCTCCTGGCTGCTGAGCCGGCGACCCCGCTGCGCCGCCGCCAGGAGGACGTCGCCGATCCGCAGGCGCGCGTCCTCGAGCTTGGCCAGCCGCTCGCTGTGCTCGCGCAGGCGCGCGTCCAGGAACGGGTCCACGCCGGCGACGATCTCGGTGCTGGTCGAGCCGTCGGCTCCGGCGCGAGCCACCTTGATGCCCCTGTGCGCGACGGTGCTGCCGCCGGTGAGGCGTCCGCCCGCCACCAGGACGCGACCGGCCGTCCGGATCACGGCGTGACTCACCTCGCTGGAGACGACCACATCGCCGCCGGCCGTCACCCGCGCCTCGTGAATGTACCTGGCCTGCACGCCGCCCTGCGTCCGGATCTCGTGGTCGGGACCGCCCTGGATGCCGCCGCCGACCACCAGGTTGCCGCCGCAGATCACACTGCACGGCTCCATCATGCCGCGCACGATCACGTCGCCGTCGGCTTCCAGGCGGGCCCCGGTGTGCACGTCGCCTTCCACGCTCACGGCGCCGGTGTGGCGGACGTGGCCGGTCTCGAGGCTGACGTCGCCCCGGATCACGTAGACCTCGTCCACGGACAGCGTGTCGTCCTGGTACCGGAGGCGACCGGCGAGTTCGGCCACGTAGTGCAGCGCTCCCTCGACCGATTCCTCGCGGACGTTCTTGCCGGTGCGCAGACGGACGCGCGCAGGTTCGCGCACCGTGATCGCATCGCCCAGGACGTCCCGCCCCGGCACGCCCGGGCGAGGTTCCAGCGCTCGCGCCAGGACCTGGTCGGCGACCACCGCGCGCCGATCCACGCGCTCCCAGTAGTCCACAGCGCCGGTCTGCTCGTCCACGGCGAAGCCGGTGGCGAAGAAGTCGTCGGTCCACTTGATGCGGCCGTCCTCCGGCGGAACCGGCGCCTGGCCCGCGACCACCGGGTATCCGCGCAGATGCTCGCCCGGAGCGCAGGCGGCGGCCAGGCGTTCGGCGAGGGTGTCCGCGTCGGGGATGTCGGCCACTCCGAGCGCCTCCAGCTCGGTCTCGACGCGTGCGCCGGCCACCAGCAGGTCCGCGTGGGGGTCCGGGCAGTCCACCAGCACCGCCAGGCGGTCCTCGGCGAGCCAGACCTGGAACACCGGAGGCCGCAGCAGGAGTTCGTCGGCGTCGGCGGCGGCGGCGGCCGGCGGCGCGGAGGCCGAGATCTCGACGTCCGCGAGGGCGGCGGTGCCCGCCGGGATCTTCTCCTGATGGTGCAATGCGTTCGTACGGTCCATGCTCGCTTCTCCCGCGGTGCTGCCGGCCCCGTGCGAGCGGGGCGTGACCGGGGCGGGCAGCACCGCGGGAGAAGCGAGCATGGACCGTACGAACGCACTGCACCATCAGGAGAAGATCCCGGCGGGCACCGCCGCCCTCGCGGACGTCGAGATCTCGGCCTCCGCG
>JAWOID010000038.1:0-23927 GCA_046484865.1 Candidatus Krumholzibacteriia bacterium | reverse complement strand
CATGCCGATTGAATACACGCCGCCGCTGGTATCCGATGCCACAAAGACCCGGCGCTCCTGTTCTGCGTGTTCAACGACCTGTTGGGAGTATACGTCCGGGACCGCCCCAGCCGGCCTCCACCATGAGCTGCTCGGCGTACGTCGCCCACCCCTCCACGAAGGTGCCGCTGGAGAAGATCGCCCGCAGCGGCGTGGGAGCCTCGAAGTCGTTGGCGTGAGCGATCTGCAGGTAGTGGCCGGGCATGGCCTCGTGCACGGTGAGCACCTGCAGCATGGCATCGTTGTATTCCCGGTAGAAGCTCTCCTTGCGCTCCGGCGACCAGTCCGCGGGTGTGGGCGCGATGGCGTAGAACGTGTGGCCGCTCTGCTCCAGCGGTCCGGGCGAATCGCAGTAAGCGATCCACACTCCGCGCTGATGCTCCGGCATCACGATCAGGCTCACCGGCTTGTCCGGTACCGTGACCAGCTCCCGCTGGCGCACGAAGTCCGCCAGCGCGGCCAGGTCGCGGGCGGCCTGCTCCACGATGGTCTCGTCGCTCGGATGATCGTCGGCGATGCGCTCGAGCACGCGACCGATCACGGTCTGATCGTCGAAAGCGGCGGGATCGTCCTCCTCGGGGAAGTACTCGCGGTAGAGCGGCTCGGCCACCGCGCGCATCTGCGCCCGGGTGTCCGCCAGATCCTGCTCCGCCCTCGCCAGCAGCGCGTCCGGATCCAGATCCGATGCCAGCGAGTAGCGCAGCTTCTTGCGCCACAGGTCC
Source organism: Candidatus Krumholzibacteriia bacterium (assembly GCA_046484865.1). Taxonomy (GTDB): domain Bacteria; phylum Krumholzibacteriota; class Krumholzibacteriia; order LZORAL124-64-63; family LZORAL124-64-63; genus JAWOID01. The sequence goes on along the minus strand of JAWOID010000038.1, from coordinate 23,166 downwards.
GGTCCCAGGCGGAAGTCGCCGGTGGACCGCGGCAGCAGCTCGTCCTCGAGCCAGCGGCCGTGCTCCTCCAGGGCGGCGATGGCGGCGCTACGCGCCGTCACCATCTCGTCGCGCAGATGCGGCACCTGCTCCAGGTGCGGTTGCAGGTCGTCGAGGATGAGCCGGATCGTGCCGCGGTTCTGGGTGATCGCGGTCTCGGTGAAGATGCGCGGCGGCTCCTGCAGGTTCTCCCGCGCGGCCGCCAGCAGCGCGGGCAGGCCCTCCAGCCGGGCCCGTACGCTCGCCAGGCGGTCCGGCAACGGCGCGAAGTCCCGCGCCAGCAGCGCGTAGATGCCGTCACCGGTGTTGTAGAGCAACGGGTTCCAGAACGCCTCGCGCAGTTCGCTCAGCGCGAAGATGCGGGCGGCGATGGCGTCGCTCAGGATGGCGTGATCCACGGCATTGACGTCGTTCAGACGGTCCGGACTCAATGCCGACACGCTGTCCAGGTAGGCGTGATGGAACGCCAGCTCGTCGGCGATGCCGGCCCGCGTGAAGTCCGGCCACGTGCCGTCGAAGCGATGGTCGCCGAGCGCGGTCGCCCAGACCGGATCCCGCTCGAACATGCCGTCGAGATAGCGGCTCGCCAGAGCGGTGAACTCCGCGTCCCGATCCGTCCGGGAGGCACAACCCGGCAACCCCGTCGTCGCCATCAAGACCCCCGCGGTCACCAGGACCGTCATCGACACCGTCAGCGGGAATGCCCTGCGACCGGCCGGCAGCCGGCCGGCGCGGCCCATCCGCGCCGCTCTGCTCAGCACCATGAGCATGATGCCCCTCGCTTGCTGGAGATGATACTGCCACGAGATCCGGATCAGGGTAGCGGCTGCGAGACCGCCCGACAAGCGGCGGCGCAGGTGTGACGCGAGCGGCCGCGGGGCCGCGCGCGCTCAGCCGCTCTGCTCGTCGACGCGCTTGTAGGCGCCCATGAAGCGGCGGACGAGCATCTCGGCGAATCCGGCCATGCGTTCGCGCTCGAGGGGATCGAGGTTCCCCGGCAGGCGCTCGAGCTCCACCGCCAGCACCTGATCGAGTTCCTCGCGCAGGCGCTTCATGCGCGGGCCGAGCTGCTGGTTGCCGAGCCAGTTCAGGAAATCCTGCAGGTGCCGGCTGACGAGTTCCTCCCCGTCGCCGACCGCGAGGCAGCGCCGCTCCTGCACGCGCTCCTGGTAGGCGCCGATCACCTCGAGGTCGATCACCTGCACCAGATCGTCCAGATCCGCCCTGGAGCCGTTGGCCTGCGGACCGGACGCCGTGGCCACGTCCGGCGGCACCGCCATGTCCACCACCCGCAGGGGCAGATGGGCGCGCCCGCTCACCGCCGCCGCCAGTTCCTCGCGGGTGAAGATGGGTTGCGTGGAGCCCGTGCTCGTGACCACGGCGTCCACGCGGGCTGCCGCCTGCAGTCGCTCGGACCACCGCACGTGCTCGCCGCCGATCGCCCGCGCCAGCTCGCGACCGCGCGCGTCGGTGCGGTTCGTCACCAGGACGCAGGCCGCGCCCGACTTGAGGAGCCGGGCCGCCGCCGTCCGGGTCATCTTGTTGATGCCCACCAGCAGGAAGCTGCGGCCGCGCAGTCCGCCCAGTTCCTCGCCGAGCAGCGCCAGCGCCGACCCGGCCACCGAGTGCGCGCCGTCCATGGGCGTCTCGGTGCGCACCTGCTTGCCGCAGCGGAATGCCAGGTGGAAAGCCTTGTGGAGGACGGGCGAGGCCGTGCCGAACGCGCAGGCGTCCTTGTAGGCCTGCTTCGTCTGGCCGAGGATCTGAGCGTCCCCCAGGACCATGGAATCGAGCCCGGACGCCACCCGGAAGAGGTGCTGAGCGGCGTTGGCCCCGCTGCGCACCATGAGCGAGCGGGCGAGCTGCTGCCGTGCCTCGAGGTCGCCGCGGCCGAAGATCTCGACGAACGCCGCCTCGGCCTCCGCCTCGCTGCGGATCTCCAGGTACGCCTCCACCCGGTTGCACGTGGTCAGCAACACGCATCCGTCCACGCCGGGCAGGGCCGTGAACGCGCGGGTCACGCGCGGCAGGTCGTCGCTCGCCACCGCGAATCGGGAGCGTACCGCGAGCTTGGCCGTGCGGTGGTTGTAACCCACGACCACGAGCTTGCGGCCGGGCTGCAGCACGTCGGTGTCGCTCTCGGCGTAGACGGAGATGCCGGGGTGGGTTCCCGGATGGCGGGGCAGATGGGGATGAGCGGTCAACTGGCTCTTGCTGATCATCGGCACCTCGTCGGCGAACCGTTCCGCCGCCGCTGATCGTGCCCGCGCCGACGACGGCGGGCGAGCGCATTCCATCGAGTCCGGCACCCGGAGCAGAAGACGCTCCGGCCGAAAGGATGCCCGATCTCGCAATTCTGCACAAGAATTCGGACACATTCCGCCTGACACCGGCAAAGATAATGGATGATCACCCGGCGTCCAGAACTGGGTTGTCACGGATTTGTCTGCAGGGTCGCTACTTACGGGAATCCCCCACCTGATCCCTGAGCGCCGCGCCTCCGGCGAGAAAGATCACGTCCGTCCAGCCCTGGCTCTGCAGCCACCTGGCCACCTCGGCGGACCGGGGTCCTTTCTCGCAGGCGATCAGCAGGGGCCGGTCGCGCGGGACCTCGCCGAGGCGCGCGCGCAGCTCGTCGCACGGCACCTCCAGCGACTCGCAGGACAGCGGCCGCGCCGCCACCTCGTCGGCGCTGCGCACGTCCAGCACCACGCGACCGGCGGTGCCGCTCGCCGGCGACGCGCCGCGAATGCCGAACCGCTCCTGGTTGAGCGCGGTGGCGGCCAGGCCGTGCAGCGGGTCGAGGGCCGAGTTGTAGGGCGGCGAGTAGCAGCATTCCAGATCCAGCAGGTCGTGCAGCGTGCCGTGCCGGCGCACCACGCCGGCCGCCAGATCCACCCGCTTCACCACGTCGCCCCCGCCCACCGCCTGCAGTCCCAGGACGCGCAGCGAGCCGGCCTCGTACACCAGCTCGAGGTAGAGCGGGCGCGATTCCGGGTAATAGTGCGCGACGTCCAGGAAGGTCCCCCAGGTGCTGCGGGCATCGAGACCGGCTCGCCGGGCCGAGGTCTCGTTCACGCCGGTGGCGGCCACGCCGAGATCGAACACCTTCACGCAGGCGCTGCCCGCCACCGGACCGAAGACGGTGTCGAGACCGGCCAGGTTGTCGCCCACCACCCGCCCCTGACGGTTCGCCAGCGAGCCCAGCGGGATGTGCCGCGACTCGCCCGTGGCGGCGCAGGCCACCTCGACGCAGTCGCCCGCAGCCCACACGTGGGGTGCGCTGGTGTGCAGGCGATCATCGACCTTCAGGCCGCCTCGCGGACCGAGGGCGAGCCCCGCGGCCGCGGCGAAGTCGGTGACCGGAACCACGCCGAGAGCGACCAGGGCGAAGTCGGTCTCCAGGGGCGTGCCCGCGAGCTTGCCGCCGGCCTCGACCACCGCACCGCGACCGTCGGCGACCGTGCCGACCCGGGTCACCGGGCAACCGGTGTGCACCACCACGCCGCGCCGCGCCAGCTCGCTCGCCACCACGGCGGCCATCTCCGCATCGAGCATGTGCGGCAGGAGCCGATCCTCGGCCTCCACCAGGCTGACCTCGCATCCCCACATGTCCGCCAGCGCGACCGCGGCCTCCACCCCGATGAAACCGCCGCCCACGACGACGGCCGTACCCACCTGTCCCGTCTCCAGCCCCTGCCGGATCTGCCGGGCGTCGGCGGGCGTGTGCAGGCAGCAGACGCGCTCCCCCAGCTCCACTCCCTCGACCAGCCGGGGCGCCGCGCCGGTGGCGATGACGAGCTCGTCGTAGTCGAAGGTCGCTTCGCGGCCGCCGTCGCCGGTGGCGGTCACCCGCCGCGCCTCGGTGTCCAGCCGGTGCACCGCCATGCCCGGGCGCACGTCGAGCCCTTTCACCCGCGCGAAGTACCCCGCGTCGCGCACCATGCCGTAGGCCGTTCGCCTCAGTTCCTCGAGATCGTCCACGTCGCCGGCCACGTAGTAGGGCAGGCCGCAGGCGCCGAACGAGAAGACCTCCCGCCGCTCGAGCACGGTGACGACCGCTTCCGGCATGAGCCGCATGGCCCGCGCGCCGGCCTTCAGCCCGGCGGCAGAGGCGCCGACGACCAGGATCCGGGGGCGGGACGCAGCGGAAGCACCGTCAGAACGACGGGGGCCGGCGGAACCGGTGACATCGGCGGAACCGGCGGCATCGGCGGGGCCGTTGGCGCTGGCGGGAGAGGCGGGCATGCGGGACCTCCTGATGTTTCGACCGGGCCGGGCCCAGCGCGCCGGCGAAGAGAGGAGCCCTCCTACCGTTGATCTGGGTGCCCCCCGTGACGGCAAGGGCCGGCCCGCTGGGGCCGGCCCTCGGCCGTCCAGGTGCATCGCCCGCGAGGGGCGCGCCGGAGCTATGCGACCCGCGAGACTAGACGCAACCGGTCGGCTTGGCCAGGCCTGCGAGCTTGCAGGCACCCTTGGCCGGGCCGGACGGGAACAGCTCGTAGATCTGCTTCAGCGGGTAGCCCGTCTCCTTGCAGAGCTTCCGGATCATGGGCGCGACACCGAACTCCTTGTAGTAGTCGCGCAGGTAGTTCATGACCTTCCAGTGGTCCTCGGACAGGGTCTCGATGCCCTCGGTGGTCGCCAGAGCCGCGGCCACGTCCTCGTTCCACTCGTCCGGGTTGACCATGAACCCGTCCTCGTCGACTTCGATGCTCACGTTGCCTTTTTCGAACACCGCCATCCTGATCGTCCTCCTGGTTCTGCTTCGGCCGAAGTGGCCTCTGCTTCCGCGCTAGCGGCCGCTCATGTCGCGCATGTCGATGTACCCGCAGGGGCACGCTTCCGCGCACTTGTCGCAGCCGATGCAGTTCTCCAGCTTGATCCTGTACTCTCCGCCACGCTCCTCCGGCCGCACGATGGCGCTGTCCTGGCAGTACTTGAAGCAGTTCTCGCAATCGAAGCACAGCCCGCAGCTCATGCAGCGCGCCGCCTCGGTGCGCGCCTCGTCCATGGTGAAGGTGCGGGTGGTCTCGCGGTCGAGCGCCGCCAGGGCCTCCTCGACCGGGATGTGCTCCTCCTCCACGTGCGGCTGCCTCAACTCCAGCCAGTGTCCCTTGTTGAGCTGGCTGGCGGTGACCCACGGCAGGTCCGGGCCGCCGGTCTTCTCCAGCTCCCGGAAGTCGCGGTCGATGGCTGCGGCAGCCTTGCGGCCCTGACCGATGGCCGTCGTGACCAGGGCCAGGTCGGTCGCGTCGCCGCCGGCGTAGACGTTGCCGTCCAGCAGGGCGACGCGGTACTCGGGATCGACCTTGATCCAGTCCCGCCCCTCCCGCAGGAACTCCATGCTGGCGAAGTCGGGCTCCTGGCTGATGGCCGGGATGATGAAGGTGGCGTCGATATCGAACTCGCTTCCCGCCACGGGCACCGGCCGGCGACGGCCGGAAGCGTCGGGCTCGCCGAGTTCCATGCGGATGCTGCGCATCCCCACCGCGCGGTCGCCCTCCTTGAGGATCTCCACCGGTGCCGCCAGGTAGTCGATGTGGACACCCTCCTTGAGGGCCTCCTCGATCTCCGGCTCGATCGCGGGCATCTCGGTGCGCGTGCGACGGTAGACGATGTGCGCCTCGGCACCCAGCCGGCGGGCGATGCGCGCGGCGTCGATGGCCGTGTCGCCGCCACCGATGACGATGACCTTGTCGCCGACGTCGATCGTCTCGCCGCCGTTGATCCGGTTCAGGAACGCCACGCCCGACATGACGTTGGCGGCGTCCTCGCCGGGCACCCCGAGCGTGTAGCCCTTGTGCGCGCCGATGCCCACGAACACCGCGTCGTACTGCGACTTCAGCTCGTCGAAGCCGATGTCCGTACCCACGCGCACGCCGGTCTTGATGTCCACGCCCAGGTCGGCGATGCGCTGGATCTCGGCGTCGAGCACGCCGGCGGGCATGCGGTAATCGGGAATGCCGTAGCGCAGCATGCCGCCGGCCTTGTCGAAGGCCTCGTACACGGTGACCGCGTAGCCCTTGCGCGCGAGCTGGTAGGCGCAGCTCAGACCGGCCGGACCGCCGCCCACCACCGCCACCTTCTCGCTGCGCTTCTCGTCGCTCACCCCGGGCACCGGCGGCTGGTGCTCCAGCGCCCAGTCGCCCAGGAACCGCTCGATGCAGCGGATGTGCACGGCGGCGTCGTCCACTTCCTTGCGGTTGCAGTTCTGCTCGCAGACGGCCGGGCAGACGCGACCGCAGGTGGCCAGGAACGGCGTCGTCTCGGCGAAGACCTCGTACGCCTCGCGCCAGGTCTCTTCCTCGCTGCGATTCTTGTGATCGTGGTTGTTGATGATCCGCATCGCGCTGCGGACGTGGTTGCCGGCGGGACAGTTGCCCCCGCAGGGGGCCTTCTTCGGCACGTAGAAAGGTCGCCGCGACGACTGCTCGCGCGAGGCGGCGCCGAAGCCGCGGGACCCGAGCTTGCGCTTCTGCTTCTTGACGATCTTCGCCATGACGCCTCGTCTCTCCGTTGCGACGGCGGTGCGGCCCTCAGGAGGAGTCTCCTGCCGTCAGGTTGCGTGACGCTGCGTGCGTTCGGGCGGCGGCCGTCAGGCCCCTCGCCCAGGCCGGGGTGCCGTGGGCGTGCAGGTGCAGATACGATGCGAGCACCTGCCCGTGGACGATCCCGTCGCGGCCCTCGCCCACCCCGCTCCCCTTCTCCACCCGGTACGCCGTGGCCACCCGTTCGCGGCCGCCGCTCAGGGCGGAGTAGTGGAACTCGTGGCCCTGCAGCTCCGTCCCCACGGGGAAGATGGGGTTCGGGGCGTCCACGATCACCCGCGAGTAACCGTGGCCCTGGGGCCTGCGGTGGAGCTTCACGCGCACCGGCAGCACGCCGGCCAGCTCCACCTCGCCGTCGGCCGTTTCCAGCCGCTCGGCCAGGTACATCAGCCCGCCGCACTCGGCGTAGACGGGCAGTCCGGCCTTCACCCGCCGCCGCAGGTCCGCGTGCAGGACGCGGTTGCCGGCGAGCTGGGCCGTGTGCGTCTCCGGGAAGCCGCCGCCGATGTACAGCGCGTCGAGCTCCGGGAGCCGCGTGTCGCCGAGCGCCGAGACGGCTGTCAGCTCGGCGCCTTCCCGCTCCAGGGCCTCCAGGTTCTCCGGGTAGTAGAACGTGAAGGCGCTGTCGCTGAAGTAACCGATGCGCGGGCGCGGGAAACCGGCTCCAGCGCTCCCGGGCGTCCCGTCCTCTCCCGCCGGCTCCAGCGGGACCGCGCCCTGCGCGACCTCCCGCAAACGGCCCAGATCCACGTGCGCGCGGGCCAGATCCGCCAGGGTGCGCCGCAGCTCCTCGGCCGGTCCGTGCTCGGCCGGAGGCACCAGGCCGAGGTGCCGGCTCGTGAGCAGCGGGCCCTCCACCCGGGGGATGGCGCCCAGCACCGGCACGCCGGTGTGCTCCTCGATGGCCCGGGTCACCACCTGCCGGTGCCGTTCGCCGGAGACCCGGTTGAGGATCACTCCGGCGATCTCCACCCCGGGAGCCAGCTTCTGCAGACCCAGGACCGTGGCGGCCGCGGTGGCGGTGACCTTCACCGGGCTCGTCACCAGGACCACCGGGGTCCGGGTCAGCCGGGCCAGCGCGGCGCTGCTGTGGGTGCCCTCGGCATCCAGGCCGTCCAGCAGTCCGCGGTTGCCCTCGATCAGGTTCAACCCGGCCGGCTCTCCCCGGCGGCGGAAGCCCAGCTCCACCGCGTCGGCGCCGACCATGTACGTGTCCAGGTTGCGGCCCGGACGTCCCGCCGCCCAGCCCAGCCAGGCGGCATCGATGAAATCGGGCCCCTTCTTGAACGCCGCCACCGCGAGGCCGTCGTCCCGGAAGGCGACGATCAGCGCCAGCGATACCAGCGTCTTGCCTGCGTCACCGCCGGTGCCGGCGACCAGCAGGCGGGGGTACGGTCGCATCGCGCAGAGCTCCCTCCCTGGCGGCCCGACGGCATCCAGGAAGAAGGACGTGCCGCACCCCGCTCACCGCGGAGACGGCCGCCGGCACGCCGGCCGGCGGCCCGTCCCGCAGGAGCCTCGCTCGAGACCGCGGTCAGTCGTTGGCCGCGCCCTCGCGATGCGGAACCTCGAGGTACGTGCCGCCGAAGTAGGTGTAGACCAGCTTCCCCGAATCGACGAGGTTCTTGATCGCTTCCTTCGGCGTCTTGCGGTCGAGATCGGGCCACTTCTCCTTGGCCGCCTTCGTCAGGTCCGTGGGCTTGTACTTCTTCTGGCCCGCGTCCCGCTCGACCATCTTGAACATCAGGTCCATGACTTCGTCGACTGATGGCATGACACCCGCTCCCCTAGTAGGTCATGTGGACCGACCGGCGATACGTCAAGCCGGCATGCTTGAAGTCGTCGATGTGGTACTTCGTGAACTCGAATCCCGTCATCCGGAAGAACTTCGGCCAGCCGATGCGGTCGATCCACTCGCCCACGCGCTCGTGCTTGCGGGCATCGCCGCGCCACGCCTCGACGATCGTCTTCACCGCGTCCACCGTCTCCGGCCAGCGCGGCGGCGTGTTCGGCAGGAACGGCACCGCCAGACGCGAGAACTTGGGCTCGGTCCGCGCGTTGGACACCTTGCCGCCCACCCAGATCGAGATGCCGTCGTTCAGCGGATCGGCGATCTGCATGCTCGGGCACACGGTGAAGCAGTTCGCGCAGTACATGCAGTTGTCCTCGAGCACCTCGACGCTCGGGTTGCCCTCGACGGTCGCCGGCCGGATGGCCGCCGTCGGACACGAGGCCACGGTCGTCGGGATCTCGCACATCTTGGACAGCGTGTTGTGGTTCACCACCGGCGGGCGCCGGTGGATGCCCAGCACGGCGATGTCCGAGCAGTGCACGGCGCCGCACATGTTCAGGCAGCAGGCCAGGGCGATGCGGAGCTTGCCCGGCAGATCCTTGGTCCGGAAGTAGGGCGTCATCTCGTCCATCACGCTCTTGACCACGCCGCTGGCGTCGGTGGCGGAGCTGTGGCAGTGCACCCAGCCCTGGGTGTGCACCATGTTGGAGATGGCGGGACCCATGCCGCCCACCGGCCAGCCGGCGCCCTCGAGCTCGGCCACCAGGGGGTCCACCTTGGACTCGTCGTCCAGCAAGAACTCCACGTTGTGCCGGCTGGTGAACCGCACGTAGCCGTTGTTGTACTTGTCCGCCATGTCGCAGATCCAGCGAATGGTCTGCACCGACAGCAGGCGAGGCGAGCCCATGCGCACCGTGAACACCTTGTCCCCGGTCTCGGAGACGTGCACGCTCACGCCGGGCTTCAGCAGCTCGTGGTACTTCCACTTGCCGTAGTTCGCCTTGATCACCGGCGGAAGGAACTGTTCGTAATGCGGAGGACCAATGTCGGTGACCCGCTTAACAGCTTCAGCCATTGTTCCCTCACTTCCTGTTGGTTTCGGGCCTCTTGGCCGTCGACGTCCACGATGTCACGAGCGACCGGTCACCGGTCCTCACTCTTCGTCCTCTTCCTCGTCGTCCTCGCTGAAGAACTCCTCGTAGAAGATGTACGGGTTCTCGCGCGGGACCTTGACCATCTCCGGAATGGGCTCCACGTCGATGGCCTCGAGGAAGTTGCCGAGACCCACCCGCTGGATGAACTCGCCGATGCGCTCGCGGGCCTTGCCCTCCTCGCACCAGATGTCCCAGATGGCCTCGACCATGTCCTTGATCTCCCGATAGGGCGCTTCCATCTTCGTGAAGGGGATGATCACGCTGCTCAGCAGCGCGCCCTCGATGATGGGGGCCTTGCCGCCCAGGAGCACCGCGGCGCCGGTGTCGGTGCCCGGACGCAGCGCCTTCGGCATCATGTTGATGCAGTGCATGCAGTGCAGGCAGCTGCTGTCGTCGATGGTCAGCTGCGTGCCGTCCCAGTCCATGCACCGGGCGGGGCACATGCCGGTGATCTCGTTCTCGATCTCCATGCCGCCGGCGGCGTAGGCCTGGACCTGCTCCTGATCGATGCGGATGTTGTCCCGCCACATGCCGATGACCGAGCAGTCGCTGCGGGCGATCGAGGCGACGCAGTCGTTCGGGCAGCCCGAGAACTTGAACTTCCACTTGTACGGGAACGCGGGGCGATGCAGCTCGTCCTGGTAGGCCATGGTGAAGTCGTAGCACGCCGCCATGGTGTCGTAGCAGGCGAACTCGCACTTCGACTTGCCCATGCAGCAGCTCGGAGTCCGGACGTCGGAGCCGGACCCGCCCAGGTCGAAGCCGGCGGCGGTCAGCTTCTCGAACACCGGCTCGAGCTGCTCGGTGCGGGTGCCCAGGAGCACCATGTCGCCGGTGGAGCCGTGCATGTTCGTCAGCCCGGAGCCGTGCTCCTCCCAGATGTCGCAGATCTTCCGCAGCGCATCGGCCGAGTAGTACCAGCCCGCGGGCTGGTTCACGCGGATGGTGTGGAAGTGCGAGACGTTGGGGAACTCCTCGGGCAGGGCGCTGTAGCGGCCGATCACGCCGCCGCCGTAGCCCATGACGCCGACGATGCCGCCGTGCTTCCAGTAGCCGACGCGGTCACGGTACGACTTCTCCAGCTGCAGCAGCACGTCCTTGGCCATCGGGCTGGTGGCGGCTGCCTTCTTGATCTCGGTGACGAAGCTCGGCCATGGGCCTTTTTCCAGTTCGTCGAGCAAGGGGGTTTCGCTAGCCATCTGTGCTCCTTTTTCTGCGACCTGGTCTTTACCCCGGGCGGCCCGGCTATTTCGAGCGGAGCGCACGCGCCGCCGACGTCCTCTAGCCAGGTGACAGCCCAGCAGCCGAACACCTTTTCATGGGAGGCCAAACATAAGAGGCGCCATGGGGCGAGTCAAGATACGTGTTAGAAGTTTCACAACAGGTGTGAGATACCTCGGGGCGCGGCTTAATTCCAGCCTGCGCGTGAGGATAGCGGGTGGCGAGGGCCGGTCGGAGAGGCTATATCCTACCTGTTTGGGGGGCGTTCGGGCGGGCCATTCTGTTAGCCGGTTAACGTGGGCAGGAGTGGCGGCAGCGAGAGCCCCCGGGCAACCCGCCGCCGCCCGGGGTTCGGCGGCCCCGGGCGGCGAGGATGACGACCTCCGCGCGGGCTAGAAGAACGTGTACCCGGCGATGATCTTGACGTCGGGAGTGTCGAACAGGGTGAGCTTCAGCTCGGTGAAGAACCGGTTCCCGCCCCTCACGCCCCTCTCGATGCCACCCAGCATCATCATGCCGAATTCGGTCTCGGTGTCGTCCTCGACCTCCACCCCGGGAATGTCGTCGGCGATGTCCACCGAGACGATCTGGAAGCTCGGTCCGAGGCCGAGATACGGTCGCCAGGATTCCCACCGCGTGCTGAACCGGTAGGCGGCGTCCAGGTTGATGGCGACGATGGTGGCATCATCGCCGATGCCGATCTCCGCGTTCGGCTGCAGCCGCACCCTTCGGGCGATGTGTCCGAAATCGATGTGGGCGCCGAAGACGAACTGGTCCGGGTCGATGGAAAGGCCGGCGCGGGGACCCCAGCCGCGGTAACCGACGTCTTGCTCCATATCCATGTCGCGATCCAGGTCGCGAGTCCTGTCCTGTGCAGAGGCCAGCGGAGCCGCCAGGAGCGCCACCAGGCCCGCCACGATGATCACCCGCATCGGGGGTCTCCTTTCGATCAGTTCGGGGGAACCGGCGCCGGCGCGGCCGATCCGCGCGCGGCGCGGTTCCTGTGTCTCGCTCGCGCGTGCGTCACCTCGTCACTGTCGCGGTCGCCGGGTCAGTCCGACGATCAAAGAGATGACGAAGATCACGAGGAAGATGAAGAACAGGATCTTCGCGATGGAAGCCGCCCCTGCAGCGATTCCGCCGAAGCCGAACACTGCCGCGATGATGGCGACGATGAAGAACACGACGGCCCAGGTCAGCATGGTCCCTCCCTCGGCTGCGACGACGACGGCGGGAGCCGTGGTCGTCGATGCCCGTGTGCACGCGCGGGTCGCCCGTGCTGGTCGTGATCCCCCTGCATCGAGCCCGGACCGGACCGCGGCCTGCGCCGGTTCCGATGCCGGACCCTTACCTCACGACTAGGATCGTGCGGCTCTCACCGCCATGCCCGGAATCCCGTAACTGTCGTGATGGCAGGAAATCAGGGCCGGCCCCAGCGGGGTTTTCGGTCCCGCAAAAGGCCGCGCCGGACCGTTCTCACCGGCAGGACGGGCGGTTCAGGGGGTGGGCAGGGGCACCAGGAGGGTGTCGGATCGGCTGGACGAGATCACCAGGACATCCACGTACGACGCCCCGGCGCGGATCATGGAATCGGCCAGGGACACCGCGAGCAGGTCGTGTCGGACGTCGCCGGCGTCGAGATACCGGAAGCGCAAGGAGTCGGGGCGATAGCCCCAGACCTCGATGCCGGCCGACGAGTCGTCGCGCGCGAAATACAGCTGGAGCGGCGCTTCGCCGTACTGGGCCGCCACCGCCTCGTGGACGCCGGCCCAGATGGCGCGCAGGGCCTGCCGTGTCTCCTCTTCGGGCGCGAGGTCCGGCGGCGTCGCCTCCCGGACACTGTCGGGGGTCGAAACCTCGAGCGCCAGCTCATCCATGCGGCCGAGGCCGCGCACGTAGCGAGTGACCTCGAGCTGGTCGGCGCGAGCCCAGGTCGCCGCCGCGGCGAGGAACTGCGGCTCGAGCCCCTCCAGCAGGTAGCTGCGGCCCGACGGCTGGCACACCATCAGGTCGCCGCTGCTGAATCCCGAGCGGCCGAAATCATAGATCTCGACGAACCGGATGGATTCCGCCGCTGCCTCCGCGAAGGCGCAGCACCCGAAGAGGTAGGCGATGGCATCGCGGTCGTGCACCACCATCCGCGGCACGATCGGCCGCGTCAGCATCACCGAGTCCGCCTCGATCACGCCCTCGAGCTTCGGCCGCTCGACGAAGGTGGGGCCGTCGAAGCCGGACGGAATGCCTGGGCGCGGGATGGGCAGACGAACGCCGGACGTGTCGGCGGCTCGAGGTTCGCCGACGGCCTGGGGCCCGGGTGCGGCGGGTGCGGCCGCGATCGTGACCGCGCGGGCCGGTCCGACGACCGCTCCGCCCATCGCCCCCCCCGTCGACAGCAGACCGAGCAGGGCCCCCACCACCGGCCACACGCGCACCCGGGTGCATGCGAAACTCACGACCGACCTCCTCGGCGCATCGATTCAGGGGCCTCCGCCGCTTCCGGGGCGCCGTCGCCCTCGAGGAGCCGGCGCAGGCGCTGGGCCTCGGCTCGGGCGGCGATCGCCTCCTCGTAGAGGGCCAGTTCGCCGGCGAGCCGGCGCCGCAACTCGTGCATCCGCACCAGGAGCGTGGGTTCGAGCGAGTCGGGATCCCGCTCGGCCACCGTGAGCGCATCGGCGAGGGCCGTGCGCACCAGGTCCAGCGCCCCGCGACGATTGCCGTCCGCCAGAACCGCCGCGGCCGCGTAACGGGCCGTGGCCCGGGTCCAGGGATCGCGCGCGTACTCCTCGGCCACGGCCAGGTAGCAGTAGAAAGCCTCGCGGCCGCGGCCCTCCTGCTCCCAGTAGGTGCCGCGGTTGAACAGGTAGACGGGATAGGCGGCGACCACCGTCGAATCGATCGCGCCCGCCTCCGGCTCGGGGGTGGGCTTTCGGGCGATATCCTCGAGCAGCAGGTGCATGCGTTCGAGACCGGCGTCGCGAGCGCCGGGGCGCTCGAAGTCGAGTGCCGCCAGGGTCCAGCCGGCCTGCCGCCGTGCACCGGTGGTGCGGGCGGCGTCCAGGACCTCGGCCACGGCCTCCCGTTTGACCGCCAGCAGGTCTGCGGTGGAATCCGGAAGCTGGACCACCTCCGCCCAGCGCCGGCGCAGGGACAGATGACCGTCGTCCCACGACCAGAACCGCAGGACCCGCCGCGCCTCGGCCGCGGTCAGGGCCGTGTCGAGCCACGCTTCACGCGCGTAGCGGCGCAGGAACTCCTCGCCCGAACCGGCGTCGAAGGCCACCCGCCGGCGCAGCGCGTCCAGGTTCAGGAGCCAGCCGCGGACGACCGGGTCGGAACTGGCCGGCCCCAGCGCCGCCAGCTCGCGGCGGGCGTGCAGCGCTCGCGGTGCGTAGTGGTAGTTCGAGTCGGCGAGCACGAGCGAGAGCAGATCGGGACGCCACGCCTCGCCCGCCGCGGCCTGCGGGCCAGCGACCTCTCGTCCGGAGGTCGTGTCCCCGGCCGCCGTCCCGGCAGCCGCCAGCTCCTCGCCCGCCGCCTCCATCGCCCGGCCGTACGCGAACCGCTCGAGCACGAGCCGCTCGGCGCGGGCGGCGAGAGTGAGCACCTGCTCGCGGAGATCGCCACGCGACCTCGCCGCCCAGGGCTCCTGCGTCTGTTCGTAGACCAGGGACGCCAGCCGGAAGACCGGCGCGGGATCCCCGGGACGCTCCTGGACGACCGCCTCCCAGACCCGCTCGGCGTCGGCGTAGTCCGATTCCGCGCCAAGCACGCGCGCCCGCCGGTCCAGGTCGGCAGCCAGGTTCTCGAGGGCCTCGCCACGGAGCTGGTCGTGGGTCGCGGTCTCCGCCACCCGCTGGCGGCGGCGCTCGATCAGCCGGTCGGACAGTCGCCGGAACGTGGCCAGCAACTCGTCGTCGCTGCGGATGCGCTTCACGCCCTGCCGGTTCACCAGGTCGTCCAGCTGGCGGTAGAGCTGCTCGCGCTCGTGGCGGGCGGCGGCGGCGCGGGTCAGGCGCTGCTCCCAGTAGGAGGAGGCCGCGCGCTGGTAGGTCGCCACGAGCCTGGCGGTATCTTGCTTCAGATCGAGCAGCGCGCGCTGGGTCTCGACCAGGTACGCCTCCGCATCGCGCCGGGCCTCGAGGGCGACGCGGATGTCGCCGGCACCCTCGAGCGCCGCGGCGCGGGCGCGCGCGGTCGCGGCCAGCTCGTCCAGTTCATGCCCCATGCGCACCAGCAGCTCCGTCATCGGTCCGGGATCGAATGGGCGCTCCGGGTCGCCCAGCGCCAGGCTGCCGGTGGTGCGGAACAGATCCCATCGTGACCGGAACCCGGACAGCTCGCTGCGCTGCTCCTCCAGCGCCGCGGCGAGTTCCGCCAGCGTCTCGCCCGAGAGGCTCGTCGGCCCGATCTCCTGGGCGGTGCGCCCGAGCAGGTTGATGGCGTCGTCGAGTTCGCGCCCGTAGGCGCGCACCAGCTCGCTCACCTCCTGCTGAACGCGAGCCGAGTCGGCTGCCGCCGCGCCGCCGCGCAGCTGCGCCAGCAACGCTTCGAGACGATCGTGCAGCTGGCGACCGGCCGCGCTCAGGCCGCGGACGGCGGTGCGGGTCTCGGCGGCTGCCGCGGCACGGGCGGGATCGTCGCCGGCGCCGGCCATCTGCGCGCCGAGATCACCGGCTCGCCGCGCCTCGCTAGTGAGCCGCCGCAGCGAACCGTGCACCGCCACCGCCGCCGCGGCCACGGGATCTCGCTTCGCATCGGCCCGCAGCAGGAGGTCGGCGACCATGAAGGAGTCGGCCGGAGCGAGCACCGCTGCGCGGGCGTGCGGCCTGGCGGCAGCCGCCGGATCGCCGTCCGCGACGGCCGCGGTGCGCACCCAACGGCTGATGGTGGCCAGGGTGTCGACGGCCTGGTCGGTCCGCGCGAGCTCGGCCTCCGCCGTCGCCAGGGAGCGCAGCGCGTCGGCACCCAGGAACTCGCCGTACACGCTGTCAGCGCGGACGACGACGCTCGTATCCACCCCCGCCGGCACCAGCGGTGGTCCGGCTCCGGCCCTGCCGGCCGCGCCCGGTCCGGTGGCGGGCCGTGGCCCGCCGGAGCAGCCGGCCATCACCAGGGCCATCGCCGCGAGCAGCGCAGCGCGGGCGCAGACGCAGCTGCAGACGCGACCATGAGCGGCGGCCGGCGCCGTGGGGTGCGGACCCGTCGAGCATCGGATGCGGGCGGCCCTCTCCGGTGGGTTCATGGTCACGGCTCCTTCATCCGGCCGCCGCCGATCCAGCCTCGCACCAGGCTCAAGCCGTCGCGCGCCGGCCTCGGCACGCGGGTGACGGCGGCGAGGGACACCTCGATGATGGGCGCATCCGAGGGCGCGGGATCGCCACCGTAACCAGCCAGCACCACCCGTCCGGCCTGGACGTGGTCGGCGGCCAGTTCCCGCTCGGGCAGGTCCAGCCGCCAGGCGCGGTCATCCCGGACCAAAAGCAGTCGCACCAGGTCCTTCTCGCTCCGGTGCAGCAGGAACGCCCGCCATATGGCGCCCGAGCTGTCGGCGAACGCGGTGACGGCGGTGCGGTCGAACTTGACCCGGTCCTCCTCCAGCGCGACGGCCACCGCCAGGGGCAACGGCGCCTGGTTGGCGGCGATCCAGTCGATGAGCGCTCGCTTCTCCGACGCCAGGTTCCCCTCCGCCTCGGCGGCGAACACCGGGGGGGCCGCCCGGACCACGCCGGGAGCCGCAGCGCGGTCACCGCCGGTGGGAGCGCCCTGTCCCGAGCGCCCGGCCGTGGTGCCCGCATCGCCGGCGTCCGGAATGCCGCCGGGCCGGACGCCGGTCCCTCCGGCGCCGCCGGCTCCGGCCGCGCCCCGGCGCAGCTCCGGTATTCCGCGCCCCGATCCTTCCGGGCCCATCGCCACTCGCCCGGCCTCGCGATCCCTGGCCAGCAGCCCCATCGCCTCGGTCACGGACGGATCGGCGAGCCCGTCGTGGGCGCGACCGACCGGCTCCAGCGATCGTGCGCTCTCGTCCAGCCGCAGGCGGGGCTCCGGTGCGGAGGGCGCCGGCGTCGGCCCGGCCTGCGGCTCGGTGCGGTCGTCCGGCGCGACCTCCTCCGCCTCCCGGGCGCGGCGGCGGTCCTCCGCGAACGCCTCCAGGTCCAGCTGCTCGGCGGGTGCGACCGCCGACGGCGCGAACACCGCCCGCGGCGCCTCGGCCCGCGAGTGGGGTGCCAGCAGCCGCTGGATCTCCGGCGCCGACCGGCGCGCCGCGCGCACCTCGATGGTTCCCGTCGCCATGATCAGGCCGATCAACGGCACCACCAGGCCGGCGGCGGCATACGAGACGGCGCGACGGGAGAGCAGGCTCTCCAGCCGGTCGGGGTCGATGCGCAGGCGTCCCGGTGACACGAGCAGCGTCTCCCGGTCTAGCTGCCGGCGCCCGCGGCCGCGCCGGCGCCGGGCAGTCCGAAGCAGGTGATGGACTTGGGCATGTTCAGGTCCTTGCAGACGTCGAGCATGTCGACCGTGTACTGGGTGGGCGCGTCGTACTCGGCCTTGATCGCCACCGGCCGCCCGTCCGGGTTGGCCTCGGCCACGAGCGCCTTCAGGTCCTCGTAGCGCCGGCGAGCCAGTTCCTCGTCCTCGTTGCGCAGGGGCATGACCACCTGGTAGCCGGAGTCGAGCCAGCCGACCTGGATGCGGCCGTCACGCCGCACGTAGACGTCCAGCACCTCCTCGTCGAGCTGCACCGGCCGATTCACGCCCTTGCTGTGCGGCAGGGGAATGTCCACCTGCTGCTGGATCTTCGAGATCATCAGGAAGCCGAACAGCACGATGAGCACCACGTCCACCAGGCGGATGATCATGCCGTAGTTGCGTCGCGACTGCATGCCGTCTCCCTACGCCTTGCGGGCGCCGAGGTCCTTGATCAGGACCTCGCGGTAGTCCCCCACCTTCCCGATGGCGGTCATGATCCGGCCGCGCACCGCGGCGCCGGTCTCGGTGCTCATCCAGTTGATGATGACCGAGACGACGATGCCCAGGAACGTGGTGACCAGCGCCACGCCCATGGCCGCGAGCAGCTCGTCGTTCGTCTGCGCCACCGCCTTGGCCGCGAAGCCGCGGTAAATGCCCCAGACGGTGCCCAGAAGACCGAGTCCGCCGGCGGTGTCGGCGAGGAACGCCATGCGCGACTCGAAGGTGTTGAAGCGATGCTCCTCGCGCTCCCGGTAGATCTCCGCCTCGGCGCCCACCAGCGCGATCTCACCCGACTGGCGGTACACGCCCACCGCCTCGCCCACGAGCTTGCCCACCCGGCTGTCGCGCGCCCGGTCGGCCAGCTGCTCGAACTCGGAGCGGCTCAGCCCGCGCGTGTCGGTGCTCAGCAGCTCGCGCGCGCGCGTCTTCTCGAGGTAGTGGACCCGGATCTGGTCCGCGGCCAGGAACGTGGCGATCACCAGCAGCACGAGGATGACGTAGCTGATGGGGGCGCCCTTGGCGATGAAGGACGCCACCGACTCGGTGACCACCAGGTCGTCCTCGCCCGGCGGCGTCACCTGCGCCAGCGGCGTCACCTGCGCCAGCGGTGCCGCCGGGGCCGCCGGGGCCGCCGGGGCCGCCATGACCGGCGGGACGCCGGCGAGAACGACCGTCAAGAATCCCAGCGCGAGCACCGTCCGCGCCTGCGCATGCACCCGCCTGCTCATCATGGGTTGCATTCCTCCTCGGGGCCGGCGTCCGGCCGGGGGCCGGCTGCCGGTTCGTGCGCTCGGGTCTCTGCCCGCCCCGGCGACGTCGCGTCAGTCGCCGCCGTGCGCGTCCTGCCGCGCGGGTGCGGGATCTCCGGAGATGATCAGGGTCGGCCGCACGCCCTTCGGCGCGCCGGCCGGCGAGAGTTCGAGGGGCCCTCTTCCGGTCTCGAAGGTGAGTGTGCGCTGCAGGATCTCCTCCACGACCAGAAGACGACTCGGGGGCGTGCCCATCATAATCCCATCGGCCCCGCGCCACGAGAGTTGATAACGGTACTCGCCCCGTCCCCTGCGGACTCCGTGGTCGTCGCGCCAGTCCCAGAGCACCGTTTCGGGCGGCGTGCCCTGCCCTTCCAGCCGGCGCACGATCCCGTTCCGGTGGTCCATGATGGCGAGCGTCCAAGACGCGGTGACCGGCGGCGGGGTTCCGTCGACGGGCTGCACCGTGAACGGGACGGGGTCGAACTCGCGCAGCGCGATCTGCTCCGTGTCCGGCCACGGGCCGGGACCGGCGGGAGCGAGGAGCCGAGCCAGCTCGGAGTGGCCGGACGGGGGCGCCGGAAGGACCCGGATCTCCACTCCGGAGCCGGAACCCTCGTCGCGGCCAGCGAACCGTGCGACCTGCTCCGCCAGGTCGCGAGCGCGATCGAGCTGGTCTGCCGGAGCTACCACCACGACGGTCTCGCCGGGATGCTCGCGCAGCCAGCGGCCGAGCTCGGCCACTCGCTGCCGGTAGTCGTCGGCATAGTCGACCTGCGGCCGTTCTGCTGCCGGGGCTTCGGCCGGCACCTGTGCGCCGGGGGTGAGAATCACGTCGTCGCTCCCGGAGGTGTCGAGCACGCCGACCTGCCAGCGCGCCAGCTGCGCCAGGCGCTCGGCGTCCACGCCGGGCGCGATGATCCGCCGCAACCGCTTGGTGCGCAGCCGGAGCGTATCCCGGGGCGCCGCCACCGTGAACCCGGATGCCGTCCCGCGGTCCGCCGGAGGTGCGGTCTCGCCGATCGCCGGCGGGGTGCCCGGCCGCGTGGACCGCGGCTGCACGGGACCGCCGAGCAGCCAGCACACCGCCAGGCCGTGGGTGCCGGAGGAGGCGTCGGCCAGCTCGCTCCGCGCGAAGGCGGCGACGTACTCCACCCACAGGGCCTCGCCGACCGCCACGCGGGCGCTCACCGACCAGTCGACGTCGCTCACCGAGGCGCCGAGCGCATGGCCCGGCGCGAGGAACGCCCGCCCTCCCGCCGACCAGCGCGTGAGCCAGGCGTCGTGCGCCAGGGCAGCGTGGAGCTGCCACCGGTCGCGCCGCCAGGCCGCTCCGGCACGGGTGGTGCGTCGCAGGACCGCCGAGCCGTCGCCCTGCAGCGAAACGTCCGGCTCATGCGGGTTGTCCACGACCACGGCTGCGGTGAGGCCGGCGCGCGGACGCCACCAGGTGAGTCCGAACGACAGGGTGGCCGCCGTGCTGGTCAGTGAACCCTGCAGCAGCGGATCGAAGGCATCCTCCAGGACGAACCTGCCGCGGCGAAACGATTGCTGGACGAAGCCGGCGCCGAATCCCGCCACGAAGCCGCGGCCCAGCTCGCGGCCGAGGCCGAGGCGGCCCGCCTGCTCGCTGGACAGCGGCGTGTCGAGACCCGACCAGCCGGCCACGAGTCCGGTGAACGCGCTTCGACCCGCGTAGACGGCCCCTCCGGCCTGCAGATCGCTGATGTCGCCGAGGAAATCCAGGTGCAGCAGGCGGTAACCGGCGGCCAGGCGTCTCGTCGAGATCTCGCCGAGGGCCGGGTTCACGAGCGGCGCGAAGGGATCCTCGAGATCGGCGGGGTTGGCCCGTTCCCCGAACCGTGCGTCCTGACCCAGCGCCGGGGTGGCGGTGAGCGCCGCGGTGGCGGTGAGCGCCACCAGGGCGGCGAGCGCCGCCGTGGAGAAGGCCGCCCGCCCGGTATAAGCCGACCCCGCGGCAAGCGCCGCCCGCAGGCACACGAACCCGGACCGCGCCGTGGTCCGGTGCGCGAGCGGGTTCACCGGATCACTCCGCAGGTGCCCGCGGCGACCGTCCGTCCGCCGTCGATCACGCGATAGAGATAGGCGCCGGGCGGGACAGGATCTCCGTCCTCGTCGGTGCCGTCCCAGCGCAGGCGGCGGCCGGGCAGGATCCGGTCGGTCGTGAAGAGCCGCCGGCCGCTCAGGTCGAAGATCTCGACCCGCGGCGCCGTGAGATCGCTGTTCGCGACGAGGAAGTCGATGGTGTCGTTGGCCCCATCGCCGTTGGGGGTGGCCACGTTCGGCACCACGCGCACGGGCCCCGGCGCGATCGCCATGCAGTCCACGGCGGCGCTGTTACCGTTGTCCAGCTCGGGGCCGGCGATGATGGCCACGTGCGCGCAGTATTCACCGTTGCGGGTGGCGGTGAGTTGCAGCTCCGGGATCTCGAATCCGCCCCTCAGCTCGCTGCCGCTGAAGACCATCGGGAGCCGGCTGGTGGCCCGCAGGCCGGCAGGATCGACGACCCAGAAATCGATCGTGTAGAGCGAGTCGGTGTAGGCGAAGTCGAGTTCGCCGACCAGCCGCACGCTGGCCGTCCAGCGCAGCAGGTCCTGGAGCTGGGGATCGGGGACCCCGACGTAACGCAACCCCACCCGGAAATCGGGCATCTCGGCCCGACCGTCGGCCGGCATCACGACGGCGGCGAACAGGACGAGCGCGACGAGCGCCAGGAGGAATGCGTGCCGCACCCGCACCGCTGCGCGACCCGTCTCGCCGCTGACGATCGGTTTGACGAAGAACCGAGGCACCGCTGCTGAAGCTCCTTGCGCTGCGTGGAGATCCGGCCGGGAGGCCTTCGGGCGCTGACATGCGGCGCGGCCGACGATCGGCGGCCCGCGGCTGCGACCGGATGTACGCTTGCAGGTTCCGTGCCCCTGGCCGATCTCCCGCCAATCTAGGGATGCCCCGCGACATCCGCCTGAGGATAAATGATTTGGGACGTCATCGTCTGCGTTATTCAGAATACGGTACGCGCAAGGGTGCAAGCAGGCGGCGGGACGGAGGAGCGGCGGCGGCGGCCGGGTGGCCGGCACCATCCTGTCTCCGGCCGACGTGGCGGTCGCGCGCTAGAGATCGGGAACGAACAGCACGTACGCCGCAACCGCCCCGTAATGCGACAGCAGTGCCGGCCACAGGCTGCCGGTCCACCAGCGCAACCACGCCCAGACCATGCCGCCGAGCCAGACGCCGGCGAACATGGTCGCGGCCATCGCCGGCAGCGGGACCAGGTTTGCGAGGGTGAAGGCGTGATAGCTGGCGAACAGCCCTGAAATCAGCGCCAGTCGACGGAGGACCGCGCCGCGGCCTCGAACGCGCGGCCGTCGCGACGTGCCGACGAGCCGAGTCTGGAGGTAGCCGCGCCAGAGCAGTTCCTCGGCCGGAACATGCACCGTCATCATGAAGAGGCTCAGCCAGCGCCACTCCGCGGCCGTGATCCCCCACCAGGCGAGCGAATTCCGGATGCGTTCCGTGGGATCGGACAGACCCGCAGTGAAATGGAGAAATCCCGCCACGACCACGGCCGCGAGCACTCCGAGGCCGAGACCGAGCAGGAGCGCCCGGATCCCGCCGGCACCCCGACCGGCGACCCCGAGAATCTCGAGATGATCCCGCCAGCCCAGCCGCCGGACGATCAGGGAGTCGACCGCCGGTGCCACGAGCGCGAGACCGACCTGGTAGACGGCGAAGGTGGCGAAAACACTGCGCAACCCGACCAGGAACAACGCCGTCGCTGCCGGGGTGACGACCGCCAGCACCCAGGGAAACAGTTCCCGCCGCCGGGATCCCGGCGGGCGCGGCCGCGCGCGGGATTGCGAGGGGGGGAGCCCGCCTGGGCCTTCACCTGGGAAGGGCTGTCTATTGTCGACAGACATCATCCTCCGCCCGGCTGTTGCAGGGCCGGCGCGTCGAGACCGATCGCTGTGTCCGGGCCAATTCTAGCGCGGGCTTCGGCCTGCGGCCAGACGGGTGCGGACGAAAAGGGGACCTGGCACCATCGCGCCGACGTGTGCCAGGGCCGGGGGCCGGGGGGCCACATCCTCCAGTCGCCCCACCAGCGGCAGGAACTGAGCGGCTACTGTATACAGTATAATACACCCGGGTACACAAGCCTGGGCGGTTATTTTGAATAACCATGCCTGTCGGGCCGGGCGGCGCATATTGTTCGAGGGCGCACAAGGCGTCATGCTCGACATCGACCACGGCACCTACCCCTTCGTCACCTCGTCCAACACCGTGGCGGCCCAGGCCGCGATCGGTTCCGGCATGGGCCCCGGCGCCATCTCCTACGTTCTGGGGATTGCCAAGGCCTATGCAACGCGCGTCGGCTCGGGGCCGTTCCCGACCGAGCAGGCCAACGAGACCGGCGAGCGCATCGGCGAGCGCGGGCGCGAGTTCGGCACCGTGACGGGCCGCAAGCGGCGCTGCGGCTGGTTCGACGCGGTGCTGGTGCGCCAGGCCATCAAGACGTCGGGCATCAGCGGGATTGCGCTCACCAAGCTCGACGTGCTCGACGGCTTCGAGGAGATCAAGGTGTGCGTGGGCTACCGCCTCGACGGCACCGCCATCGACCGGCTGCCGGCCGGCCAGGGCGCCCAGATGCGGGCGGAGCCCGTGTACCGGTC
>JAWOID010000062.1:0-29615 GCA_046484865.1 Candidatus Krumholzibacteriia bacterium | reverse complement strand
CGCCATCGGTGCGTGCGGCGGTGCTGGGCAGGGACGGGTACCGTTGCCGTGCGCCGGGGTGCAGCCGGACGCGTTTCCTGGAGGTGCACCACCGCGTGCCGCGGGAGCGCGGGGGAGGCAACGATCTCGAGAACCTGATCACGTACTGTTCCGCCTGTCATCGCCACGAGCACGAACGCAGCAAGGCACGCGAGCGCAGCAAGGCACGCGACCGCAGCAACGCGCACGGGCGCAGCAACGCACACGAACGCAGCAACGAGCACGAACGCAGCAACGCGCACGAGCGCAGCAACGCGCACGAGCGCTGGAACGAGTACTAGCGTCGCGACGACCGCCAGGGCAGGAAAGCACGCGGGCGCTGGAATGCGGACGGAGGGACCCGCCTGCACTCTTGCGGCGCTGGCGGACATCCCGCAATTTCGTGTACGGTCGCCGCTCAGCGCGATCGTCCAGCGACGGCCGTTCAGCGGCCGCCAGCCAACGCGATCGACCAGCGGCGGCCGTCCAACGCGATCGTCCAGCGGCCGCCAGCCAACGCGATCGACCAGCGGCGGCCGTCCAACGCGATCGTCCAGCGGCCGCCGTCCAGCGGCCATCGTTCAGCGGCCGCCGTCCAGCGGAGGTTTCCATGCACAGCGACAGCGTCGGTCAGGAACGCGGTGGCGATCAGCGCCGAGACGAAAACCGTGTTCGAGACCTCGCCGAGACCACCTGGGGCGAGGTGCGCCGGGAGCGGGCGATCCTGTGTCTGCGCTTCACGAGCGGGGAGCGGCTGGTCGAGTCGGCGCGAGCCGCCGCGCGCGGAGGGCTGAGGGTCGTCGAGCTGACGCTCACCACGCCGGGCGCCCTCGAGGCCATGGCCGAGCTGTCGAAGGCTCACGGCCAGGATCGCCAGAACCCCGGCCACCAAGGCGAACTGCTGGTGGGCGGCGGCACGGTCCTCACGCGAGACGACGTGGAAGCCGTGGCGGCTGCGGGCGGTCGCTTCGCGCTGTCGCCCGTGTTCGATCCGGACGTGATCGCGGCTGCTCGCGAGTGCGGCCTGCTGGCGATCCCGGGCGCGGCGACGCCCACGGAGATCCACGCGGCCTGGCGCAGCGGAGCGCGAGCGGTGAAGGTCTTTCCCTCGGGGGCCCTCGGCGGCCCGGCATTCCTGCGGGCGGTGCGCGGACCCTTGCCGCAGGTGCCACTGATTCCCACCAGCGGACCGACGGCCGCGACCGCTGCCGACTATCTGGCGGCTGGCGCCGTCGCGGTCGGGGTGGGGGGAGTCGAGTTCTTCCCGTCCGGATTCACGCAGGAGCACGTGGAGGATGCCGCGAGGCGGGTGCGCGTGGCGATCGACGCAGCGGTCAGTTCGATGCCGACGATCTAGTGCCACCACCTCTCGGGTCCGCCGACCTCCCGGTCAGGCCTCCGGCCCGCTTCTCGGGTCCTCCCATCTGCCAGGTCCGCCCAGCTCCACCCGCGAGCCGGAGACTCGCCAGGCGCTGACCGCGGCAGCTTCGGGCCGGTTGCGGTAGTTTGTCGTGCGAGTGAGCGCCCGCGAGCGACCGCGACCGCCGAAGACTGGAGGACCATGCTCCATCGTGAACCGCGCACGCCGCCCGAGTACATCTATCCCGTGGACCCGTGGCGGATCGTCGAGAAGCGGTTCGCGCCGCGGTATCTCGAGCAGACCGAGACGCTCTTCGCCCTGGCCAACGGATACCTGGGGATACGCGGTGCCTTCGAGGAGGGCCGGCCCGTCTTCCAGAGCGGGACCTTCATCAACGGCTTCCACGAGACGTGGCCCATCACGTACGGCGAGACCGCGTTCGGCTTCGCCACGACGGGCCAGACCATGCTCAACGTGCCCGACGGCAAGCGCCTGCGGTTGTTCGTGGACGACGAGCCGTTCGTCCTCGACTACGCCCACCTGCTGAACTTCGAGCGGGTGCTCGACATGCAGGAAGGGGAGCTGGAGCGCCGGGTGCTCTGGGAGACGCCGGCGGGCAAGCGCGTGGAGGTCCGCTCGACCCGGCTGGTCTCGTTCGAGCACCGCCACGTGGCGGCCATCGACTACGAGGTGATCCTCCACGACGCGGAGGCGCCGGTGGTGGTCGTCTCGGAGCTGGCGGTGCCCACCGACGCCCGCGGTCAGGACGGCGACCCGAGGCGCGCGCGCACCTTCGACGAGCGCGTGCTGGTGCCGGCGCTGCAGCGCTGCGAGGGCCACCGGCTGCTCCTGGCGCATCGCACCCGCAACAGCGGCATGGCCATCGCCTGCGGCGTGCATCACGAGGTGTGGTCGTCGAGCACGTACTCGGTCGAAGCGCGCTGCGAGGAGGACCACGGCTCGCTGGTGTATTCCACCCGGCTCGAGGCCGGCGGCAGTCTCCGCATAACCAAGTATCAGGCTTACCACACGTCGCACACGGCTCCGCCGTCGGAGCTGGCCGATCGCGCCGATCGCACCCTCGATCGTACCGCCGGCGACGGCTGGGACGACCTGCGCGCGAGCCAGCGCAAGTTCGTGGCCGACTTCTGGCGGCGCAGCGACGTGGAGATCCGCGGCGACCTCAAGGTGCAGCAGGCCGTGCGCTGGAACCTCTTCCAGCTCCTGCAGGCGTCTGCGCGCGCCGAGGGAGCGGGCATCGGCGCTCGCGGCCTCACCGGCCAGACCTACGAGGGCCATTACTTCTGGGACACCGAGATCTACGTGCTGCCGTTCCTGGTCTACACGGCGCCGCGCATCGCGCGCAACCTGCTGCGGTTCCGCCACGGCATGCTCGGCCAGGCGCGACGACGGGCGCAGGAGGTGGGCGAGCAAGGAGCCCTGTTCCCGTGGCGCACCATCAACGGCGACGAGGCGTCGGCGTACTACGCCGCCGGGACCGCGCAGTACCACATCAACGCCGACATCGCCTACGCGCTCACGAAGTACGTGCAGATGACCGGCGACGACGCCTTCATGGCCGAATTCGGCGCCGAGATCCTCGTGGAGACCGCGCGGCTGTGGTGCAGCCTCGGCTTCTTCACCGACCGCGATGGCCACCGCTTCTGCATCAACGGTGTGACGGGACCGGACGAGTACAACACCGTCGTGAACAACAATCTCTTCACCAACGTCATGGCGCGACAGAATCTGCACGCAGCGGCGCGGGTGCTGCACGAGCTGGCCGAGCGGGAGCCCGAGCGCTACGCCGCCCTGGTCGATCGCACCGGCTTCCGTCCCGAGGAGGCGGTGGAGTGGACGCGTGCCGCCGACCTCATGTACCTGCCGTACGACGAAGTCCGGGGCATCCACCTGCAGGACGACAGCTTCCTCGAGAAGCAGCGCTGGGATCTCGACGACATGCCACCGGACAAGTTCCCCCTGCTGCTGAACTTCCACCCGCTGGTGATCTACCGTCATCGCGTGATCAAGCAGGCCGACGTCGTGATGGCGCTCTTCCTGCTGGGAGACCGGTTCACGCCGGAGGAGAAGCGGCGCGACTTCGACTACTACGACCCGTTGACCACCGGCGACTCGTCGCTGTCGGTGTGCATCCAGAGCATCATCGCCTCGGAGATCGGCTACAGCGAGGAGGCGTACGAGTACTTCCGCTACGCCGTGCTGACCGACCTGGCCGACCTCGGCGGCAACGTGCGCGACGGGGCGCACATCGCGGCCATCGGCGGCACCTGGCTGGCGCTCACCTTCGGCTTCGCCGGGTTGCGCGACCACGACGGCGTGCCCGCGTTCGACCCGCGGCTGCCCGTGCAGTGGGAGGCCATGAGCTTTCCGCTGACCGTGCGCGGGCGCGAACTGCGGGTGGAGATCGAGCACGAGCGCGCGACCTACGAGCTGCGCACCGGGGAGCCACTGGAGATCCGCCACCTGGGGCAGGAGGTGACGCTGCAACCGGGCGAACCGCTGGAACTGCCGGTGCGCCGGCCGGAGCCGCGGCCGCGTCTGCATCTGGACGAGGTCATTCCGCCCGACCGCTTCGACGCCGTGCTCTTCGACATGGACGGGGTGGTGACCGCCACCGCCGAGGTGCATGCGGAGGCCTGGAAGCGCATGTTCGACGCGTACCTCGAGGAGCGCTCCGAGCGGCGCGGCGAGCCCTTCCGCCCCTTCGAGGTCGGGACCGACTACCTGCTTCACGTCGACGGCAAGCCCCGGCTGGCCGGCGTGCACGACTTCCTCGTCTCGCGCGGCATCATCCTGCCCGCGGGCGAGCCCGACGACCCGCCGCAGAAGGAGACGGAGTGGGGGCTGGGCAACCGCAAGAACGAGCTGGTGCACGAGGTCATCCGCACCGAGGGCGTACGGGCGTATCCCGGCACCATCGACGTGCTGCACCGCCTGCGCGAACGGGGCGTGCGCACGGCGCTGGTCACGTCGAGCACGAACGCGGAACTCACCCTCGAGGCGGCCGGCGTGATCGACCTCTTCGACGCGCGAGTCGACGGCACCACGGCGCTGGCGGAGCGGCTGCCGGGCAAGCCGGCGCCCGACACCTACCTGGCCGCCGCGCGGCGGCTGGGGGTGGAGCCCGACCGGGCCGTGGTGGTGGAGGACGCCATCTCGGGCGTGGAGGCGGGCCGGCGCGGCGACTTCGGTCTCGTGATCGGCGTGGCTCGCGCCGCCACGCCGGACGAGTTGCGCCGCAACGGGGCCGATGTGGTGGTCGAGGATCTCGGGGATTTGACCTGGGAGGACTGAGCCGCGCCGGCGGCGACGACGTCGCCCGGGCCCGGGCCCGCGGCGGCTCCCGACCCGGCACCCGCGCCTGAGCCGCGCCGGCGCCAACGACCCGCGGCCTCACACCCGCTTGACGGGCCGGAACCCGTGTCGCACGGCCAGCATGGCCTTGCGCAGGCGCAGCGGCCAGCGCACCCGCCGGTTGCCCCGCTCCAGCTCGCAGAACATGTGCAAGAAGGCCGGATCGGCGGTGCGGTAGCGGTCGCGGCCCAGCGAGATGATCGCGCCGCAGCTGGTCCGTGGCACCGGCACGACGGCGGTCGACCGCCGGCCGGGGTCGCGCGAACCCACGCAGACCGTGCGGTAGCCCGCCTCCTCCGCCAGCCGCCAGGCGGTGTCGTTATAGGCCCCGCCCGGCCAGCAGAAGTGGCGCACCGGCGCGCCGACGATCTCCTCGAGGACGCGGCGGCTCTCGAAGATCTCGTGGCGGTAGCGCTGCTCCAGCTCGTCGTCCGTCTCCAGGCGTCCGCGGCCGGCTAGCGGGGCGGTCGCGGCATCGAGGGTCGGCCGCCAGTCGGGGCGGGCGAAGAAGCTCTCGCCGCCTCCCGTCGCCACCGCTGCCACGGCCGCCTCCGCGATCGCGGGGTCCGGCAGCCAGCGCCGGATCGCCAGAGCCCGCCCGTGACGATGGATCGGCGTACCCCACGGCACGAATCCTGACTGGTCCTCGTCGAGGTAGGCGTACTTGCGCTCGGGCCGGGCGTTCCAGGCCAGCCAGGGGGTCACCAGGCCCGGCCGGTGATAGTCCTCGATGGCGGGGCCGGTGGGATACCAGGTATGGCTCAGGGAGTGCGACGCGATCGTCATCACCCCCGACTCCTGCAGCAGCCGCAGCTCGGTGCGATTCAGGAAGCCGTGGGCCGGCAGGTCGCGCTCGCTGCAGCGTCCGCTCCACACGTCCTTCAGCGTGGGCCGCGGTTCCTCGCCGGGGTCGATGAACTCGGGGTTCACGTAGATCGTGCCCCGCCAGCCCGCGCGCTCGAGGATGGGATAGGCGTAGACCCAGTTGTCCAGGTAGCCGTCGTCGAAGGTCAGCACCACCTCCGGCCGCCGGCCGTCGCTGCCGGTACCGGCGCGCTCGGCGTACTCGTCCAGGTCGATCGCCGCGTAGCCGTGCCGCTCGAGCAGGGCGATCTGTGCGACGAAGAGGTCGACCGGCGTGATCAGTGTTCCCCAGAGCCAGCCCGGCAGCAGCGGACCGATGCCGTGATACATGACGACGGGGATGCGGGGCGCGGCCATCGGAACGGGTCCTTTCAGCGGCTCCAGGGCGACACGCTGGAGATCGTGAAGCGGTACTTGCCCGACGGAGCGGGCGGGATCTCGTCCACCAGGTCGAGCGTGACCTCGACGTCGCCCAGCAGGTCGCGCATGCGCGTCACCAGGCGCTCGTGGCTCTCGGGACCCCAGAGGGCGTCGGGCACGATGCGCACGGTGATGGCCTCGACCCGGTCCTGGATCAGCTGCATCTGCCCGATGCCGGGAATGTCGGCGCCGAACAAACGCGGGCTCTGGCAGGAGTAGTACTTGCCGTTGCGGCCGACGATCAACTCGGAGGTGCGGCCCTCGACGGCGGCGAGCAGCGGGTAGCCGCGCCCGCAGCTGCAGGCCTCGTCGGTGGGCACCGCCAAATCGCCGGTGCGATAGCGGATGAACGGCATGACCCGGTTGGACAGGTCGGTGATCACGAGCTCGCCCCGCTCACCGGGCCCGCAGGGCGAGCCGTCGGGGCGCAGAACCTCCAGGTGGACCATGTCGTCGAAGACGTGCAGGCCGCCGCGTTCGGGGCACTGCTGGGCGATGACGGCGAACTCCCGCGAACCGTAACGGTTCAGGAGGGGGCAGGAGAAGACGCTCTCGATGGTCGCGCGGTGGTCGTCGGTGAGGGTCTCGGCGCTGGCGATCATTCCCGCCGGGCTCGGAAAGGAGAGCTGCCGGCGAGACACGTACTCGGCGAAGAAGGCCAGGGCGGAGGCGTAGCCCAGGATCATGCGCGGACGGAACGCGCGCAGCTCCCGGTAGTACGCCTGGAGTTTCGCGTCGTCCATGCTGTAGGCGTTCAGGGTGCGTGCCCGCAGCACGAACGCGCCGACCAGACGCCCGCGCAGCGTGGCGGCCTTGCTCGTGTCGCCGGCGTGGCCCCACAGGATGGCCTGCTTGTCGCCGGGCCGCCAGCCGGTCCAGGTGCGGCTGCGCATGTCGTTGGCCGCGCGGTACTCGATCGCCCGCGCATCCACGAAGAACCGGAACCACACCCCGGTCGAGCCGCCGGTGGCCGAAGGCACGAACCGGGACCGATCAGCCGTCGCATCGTGGAAACGCTCGCCACCCTCCGTCATCATGCGCTTCGTGACCAGCGGGAAGCGATGCAGGTCGCGCCCGGTCACCGCCGCCGGATCGAGGCCCGCCTCGGCGCAGACGTCGCGGTAGAAGGGCACGGTGGCGCAGGCGTGGCGGAGCATCGCGGTCAGGGCCGCGCGGGATTCGTCGGCCAGCACCTCGCGCGAGAGCCACTCCCGCGAGCGCAGGGCGGCGTAGTGGCGCAGGCGGTCGGGACGCTGGAGTCCGAGCAGCGTTTTCGCCAGGTGGTGCATCATCGTCGTTTTCCTGGGCGGCAAAACGCCCGGCCGGAACCGGGCGGGCTGAACTGGGCGGTGCCAGGGAAGCGGCAGCGGACGGGAACGCTCCGCCCGGTCCCCTTCGCCGGAGTGTCGGCCCCACTTCCAGCCCGACATCATCCCAGATCCGGGCCTGCCTGTCGAGCGGCCCTTCCCTTCGACCCCGACCGGCCGGCGGCGGCATGTCGATCGGCCCTGCGCTGGACAGCCCCCGGGCGACGTGGCACCTTGTCCTGGCCGATGCGGGAAGGTCCGGTCGGCAACACGGGAGCGCAGCTTGGCAGACGGCCGCAAGCGGGTGCTGATGATCGGCGACGGCCTGGCCGGCGGCGGTGCCGAGCGTCAGCTGGCCCTGCTGGCTGGCGCGCTGTCCTCGACCTGGGACGTGGCGGTCCACGTCCTGGGTGACGGCGTGTTCGCCGAGCGACTGCGCGAGGCGGGGGTGCCGCTGGAGGTGTCGCCGCGGTCCTGGCGCCTGGACCCGCTGCCGACGCTGCGGCTGTGGGCGGCGATTCGCCGCCTGCGTCCCCACGTGGTGCACTCCTGGGGCTGGATGTCCTGCTTCGCGGCCGAGCCCTGCTGCCGGCTGCTGGGGATTCCGCAGGTATCGGGAGTGATCCGCCGCGGCAACCTGCCCCACCGGCGCTCCCTGCCCCTGCGCCTGGCCAGCCGCCTGGGGGTGCTCACGGTGGCCAACAGCCGGGCCGGGCTGGTGGCCTTCGGCGTGGACCCCGAGCGCGGACGCGTGCTGCCCAACGGCCTCGCGCCGGACCGTCTGGCGCGGGCGGAGGCCTGCCGACCGGCGCCGGGAGGCTGCCATGTCGTGATGGCGGCCACCATGGACGCCCGCAAGGACTTCGGGACCCTCGTGGCGGCGGCGCGCATCCTGGCGCGGCGGCGGCCGGGCGAGGTTCGGGTCACGGCCATCGGCGGCGGCCCCGACCTCGAACGGTGGCGCAGGGAGGCCGCCGATCTCGTCGCCAGCGGCGCGATGGCCTTTCCGGGGCGCGTGGACGAGGTCATCGAACATGCGCACGACGCCACCGTGGGGGTCATGCTCTCCACCGCCATCCACGCCGAGGGGCTCTCCAACAGCATCATGGAGTTCATGGCCTGCGGGCTGCCCGTGATCTGCACCGCCGGGGGGGGCAACCCGGAACTGGTGGTCGAGGGCGAAACCGGCTTCCTGGTGCCGGTGGGCGACGTGGAGGCCGTGGTCGCGCGGCTGGAATGGCTGGTCGCGCATCCGGCGGAGGCGGCCGCCATGGGCGAGGCGGGTCGTCGCCGGCTGACGACCGAGTTCTCGCTGTCGCGGATGGTCGAGCGCGCGGTCCGCATCTACGACGAGGCCCTGGCCCGGGCGGGCCGCGGCCACCCGATCAGAGCGTCCGCTCCTCCTCGCCGGTGATCCCGACGATCTCGCCCGCCTGCCGCGCGTCCGCCGCGTCGAGGCGGACCTTCGAGACCACGTAACGGAACTTGCCGCTGCTCGTGCGGGGAATGCGGTCGAGGTACTCGAAACGGATGCGGATCTCGTCGCCCAGACGCTCGCGCAGGTTGTGCAGCACGGCCGCCTCGTCCCCATCGCCGTAGCCGGGCCGCCGCACGATCCGCACGCGCAGCTCTTCCGTGGTCTCCTGTACCAGCTGGGCTTCCTCGACGGCGTAGAGACCCTTGAAGACGTGGTCGAGCCGAGTCAACCAGCGACCGTCGGGCGTCACGACGACGTCCTCGACACGTCCCACGATGCCCTCGACGAGCGCGCCGTTGCGCCCGCAGGGGCAGGTGCCGGCCCGCGGCACCACCGAGTCGCCCACCCGGTAGCGCAGCAGGGGCATCGCCAGGTTGTTCAGGCCGGTTCCCACCAGGTCGCCGGCCTCGCCAGGCGCGGCCGGCGAACCGTCCCGACGCAGGACCTCCACCACCCCGTACTCGGGCTTCACGTGATAGCTGCCGTGCTCGCACTGCACGATGTTCGCCACCAGCTCGGTCGCGCCATACCAGTCGAAGACGCGGCAGCCGAAGGCGCGCTCGATCTCCGCGCGCTGATGGGGCATGAGTGTCTCGGAATTCGTGAAGACGGCGCGAGGGCGGACCGCGCCGATGCCCTGCTCGTTCAGGTACATGGCCACCAGGTAGATGGCGGTCGGATAGCCGTAGATCATCACCGGCGCCAGGTGCCGCAGGGAATCGGCGTACGCCGGCAGGTGCGAGCGGCTCAGGTGCTGCACCGAGTAGATGACCCGGTTCTCGGACCGATCGTGCACCCAGAAAGGAGGCCGGCGCTGTCCAACCGGCGCGACCAGGAAGCCCGCGAAGGCGGCCGTGAGGTCGCCCAGGTGCACGCCGCCCCACCCGCGGTGCAGCCAGGTGAAGGCCTTCTCGATCTGCAGGCAGTCGGGGTCGATGGCGATCTCGAGCGGGTGGCCGCTGGTGCCGCTGGTCGGGAGCCGTTCCAGCCCGGGCGCGTTGCGCAGGACGTCCGACCGCAAGGCGTCCTGGTGAGCGCGGACGTCGGCCTTCTCGATCACGGGCAGCCGGCGCAGGTCGGCCGGGCCGTCGATGGCGTCCGGGCGCAGGTCGAGCTGCCGGAAGAGGTCCCGGTAGTAGGGCACGTGGGCCACGGCGTAGTGCACCAGCTTGCGTAGCTTCTCGGCCTGCAGCTCCGCGGCCCGCTCGGGCGTGTACCACTGGGTGCGGGCCAGGTCGGTCAGGGCCTCGTGGTAACGGGGCCCGAACTTGGCCTTCCCCCGGCGACTGGAGAACCTCGTGATGGCCCAGTCCCTGACGAAGGCGGGGCTCCGGTCGTAGACGAAGCGGGTCAATCGGTTGCCTTGAGCCATCGGTTGTCCAGGATCCTTCCGGAAACGAGCGGCGGCCGGGTTCTGCGCACCATCGGCCGGCGGAGCCGCCGGAGCCGGAGGGGCGAGGTGGGGTCCGTGGCCGAGGCGACGGTCACCGCGGGCATCATAACCCGACCGAAAGACTTTTCCAACCGGTCAGCCCGCGGACGCCGCGGCGCATCGACCGCGGCCGGCCCGTTGCCGCCGGACCGCGGCCGCCGTGCCGCCTTGACAGCGGCCGAGGTCGCGGGCAGACTGGCCCCGTTTCCGGCGACGATCCGCTCTCCGGCACGAACCCGCACCGGCCAGGCGATGAAGAACTTCGTCATAGCTCCGTTCCCGCCGCCCCTGGGCGGCGTCAGCGCCGCCGCCTCGAACCTGGTGCGCGTTCTGCAGCGACAGGTTGCGGACGTGACCGTCTTCGACACCTCCGGTCACCACGAGCGGGAAGATCTGTACGCGCCCAAGGGGTTGCCCAGCTACCTGCGCAACCTGCGCCAGTTCCCGCGTTTCCTGCGCGAGGTGGTGCTGCGTGGCGGTCGCGACGACGCCCACCACCTGTTCGTGACCTCGGACAGGGCGTTCTACCGGGATTTCGTCTTCCTGCTGGTCCTGCGGCTGCTGCGCCGCCGGGTCCTGGTCCATCTGCACTCCAAGCCGGCCGGCGAGCACTTCGTCGACCCCCGGCGCATCGCCCGCTTCGGCCGGATGCTGAGCCTGGCGAACCGGGTGTTCGTGCTCTCGCCGGAGCACGCGGCCTTCTTCGGCCGGTACGTGGCCCCGGACCGCCTGCTGGTCCTGGAGAACTTCGTGCTGGCGGAGGATTTCGCCGTGGGCCGGGCCACGCGCCCGGGCGACATGCTCTACGTGTCGCGACTTTCGCAGATGAAGGGAACTCGGGAGCTGCTGGCCGCCACCGACATCCTGGTGAACCGCGACGGCAGGCGCGGCCTGCGTGTCACCATCGCGGGCAATGCGGACACCGAGCAGACCCAGGCCGAGGTGGAAACCTACGTCCGCGAGCACCGGCTGGGCGACTGCATCGAGCTGGCGGGGCTGGTGACCGGGGACCGCAAGCGGCGGCTCTTCGCGGAGAACGGCGTGTTCGTGTTCCCGTCGCGGTTCGAGAACTCGCCCGTCGTCCTCAAGGAGGCCACCCAGGCGGGTATGGCCGTCATCGCCTCCGACATTCCAGCCAACCTGAACATCGTGCGGCGCAGCGGCAATGCCCTGCTGTTTCCGGCCGGCGACCCCGAAGCACTCGCGGCTGCAATGACGCGCGTGATGGACGAGCCGGGGCTCTTCGCCGCCCTGCGGGCCGCCGCGGCCGGCGCTCCGAAGTTCGACGAGCACTACGCCTGGTCGGTCCTGCGGGAGCACTGTGTGGAGAGACAGCCGAGGTCAGTGAACGGACGAGAGTGATCTCTCGACCAGACGCTTCGGAGGCGGGACCGTGATACAGGCCGACACGTTCTCGGCCAGGATCGCATGGGCTGCCTGATTGGGGTGGCCATCGTACCGAGAGAATGCGAAGTCCGTTCCGGTGGCGACCTCAAACCATTCCACGCCTCGAAGCACGGTCACTCCGTGCTCCTGCCAGAAGGCTGCAATCCTCGCATCGGTCTCGTCGAACACTGAATAATGACCCAGCATGTTCAAGGTCGGACAGATGAGCACGGCGAGGTGGGTACCTCGCTCCCTGCAGGTCGCCGCGACATCGGTGAGGATCTCGCGGGAGTTCCGCCAGCCGACGAACGCATCGTCATGGGAACGCGACACCTCATGGTGGAACTGGGAGCCGGGCAGGATGATCCCGCGCAACTTCAACTCGCGATTGAGGGTAGGTAACGAGAACTGCAGGACCTTCACGTGAGAATAGGTTTCATGGATGACCGTCCCGAATAGCCGCTGCCATGCATCGGTCCGGCGGCGATCGGGAACTGCCTGGACCGTGGTCGCGGCACCGGGGGAAACCGGAACGGCGGCTTCAGACCGCGAATACACGTCATTGATCATGTAAGCCCAGATCACCACGTGGGGGTCGAACGAGTCGACGTACGCGAAGAATCCCTCAGCATTCTTGAAGGTATTGTAGCCCGGAACGGTCAAATCGAGCACCACGACGTCCCGCCCGGCGACCTCGGCGCGCCGCGCCAGCCGGTCCCGCAACACGGACGAGAAGCGGTCGCTCTCTGCCATTCTCGTGCCGTGGAGATAGGAATCGCCGATGACCATCACGCGCAGGTACCGCTCGTCGCTGACGAAGGTATTGCTCTCGATTCGCGAGAGGACTTCTGACATCGCCGGCTGGGCGGCGTCGATGGCCAGCGTCTCGTCCCGGAAGAATCCCGTGGCGCGGTCGAACCGGACGACCGCCTCGCCGATGGCGAAGAAGAGCAGTGTGTAGAGCAGCACCCGGGCGAATCGACGCATGACGCTCCTAGAACTGGAAGTAGATGAACTGCTGGTTCGAGAACACGCCGAAGATGAGAACGGCCCAGAACTGTAGCGAAAGTGTGGTACCGACCACCGCCGGGCGGCCGAGAATGCGCCAGTCCCTCGAAAGCGCGTAATCGTAGGCGCTGAGCGTCCCGATCATGAAAGCGACGAACGCGAGGTCTCGGTGCGTGCTACCTGGCAAGGCGGCAACGAGCGCCGTCAACCCCTCGCCCGGTCCTCCGGCGATCCGGCCGATGATGAGGAAGGCATCGTCGAGCGAATTCGCTCGGAAGAAGATCCAGCCGAACAGCACCAGCACATTGGTGGCGAACACCCGCCAGACCGGCAATAAGCCGGGCACGGCATCGACGTGGGTTCTCGCGACGAAGCGGCGCCGGATTCCGGACGTCATGTTCGATGTCGCCAGGTACATTCCATGCAGCGCGCCCCATACAACGAAGGTCCAGTTCGCGCCATGCCAGAGACCGCTGATGATGAATGTCACCAGCAGGTTCGCGTACGTGAGCACGGCACCGTTGCGACTTCCCCCGAGCGGGATATAGACGTAATCGCGAAACCACGTGGACAGGGAGATGTGCCACCGCTGCCAGAATTCCCTGATGGAACTGGCGAAATACGGCTGTCTGAAATTCGTCATCAGATCGAAACCCATGATCCTGGCCGTGCCGATGGCGATATCCGAGTAGCCGGAGAAATCGCAGTAGATCTGGACCGCGAACAAGATGGACGCCGTGATGAGCGCTGCGCCCCCGAAGGATGAAGGATCGTCGTAGACCACGTCGACGTACAGGGCGAGTCGGTCGGCGATCACGACCTTCTTCACGAAGCCCCAGAGGATCAGGCGCAAACCGGTCGCGACTCGCGATGCTTCGAGGACATGCACCTGTCTGAACTGGGGTAGCAAGCTGGTCGAGCGCTCGATCGGTCCGGCCACCAGTTGCGGGAAGAAGGAAACGTACACCGCGAATATGCCCAGGTGCCTTTCTGGTGGCCGCTTGCGGTTGTAGACATCGATCGTGTAGCTGAGGGTCTGGAACGTGTAGAAGGAAATGCCCACCGGGAGCAGGATCTGAAGTTCCGGGAACATGACGTCGCGTCCGAGGCTGCCGGAGAGAGCTGCGAGAGAATCGCTGAAGAAACCGTAGTACTTGAAGGCGAACAGAAGGCCCAAGTTGGTCGTAAGGCTCAGCCCGAGCCATAGCCTGCGAAGTTTCCGGCTCGTCGCCGCTCCGAGGCCGAGGCCGGCAACGTAATCGACGACGGTCGAGATGATGATCAGGGACAGATATTCGACGCGCCAACTCGCGTAGAAATAGTAACTCGCCGCCAGGAGCAGGACCCACCGGAACCGCGGAGGCATCCCGAAGTAGAGGGCGACGACGGCCGGGAAGAAGAGCAGGAATTCCAGCGAGTTGAACAGCATCTGGAGACCATGTTTGCCCGGGGGATGCGGATATTGGACGATAGAGATCTTATCACGGATGCGCTGTCCGTGTCACCAGCGAATGCTGTGCTGGGCGGGATCAATCGTGCGGGGACGGGCGGGTTGCCGGCAAGCTCGGTCGGGCGACGATGAATCCGTTGATGCAGGGGAAGCAGGTCAATCAGCCGCTTCGGCCGCCTTCGTGTCTCCGCCGCGCCCTGCGGCGGCGAGGATGGCGCGCACCAGGGCACCGGGGTCGCCGGCCTTGTTCAGGTAGTCGCGGGCGCCGGCGTCGCGCATGGCGGCCTCCGTGCCCGGATCGTCCTGGATCGAGAGTCCTACCACGGCGATATCCGGCCAGCGTCGCGCGATCTCGGCGGTGGCTCTCACCCCGTCCAGGCGCGGCATGTTCACGTCCATGAGCGCCACGTCGGCCTCGTGCTGGTGGAGCCAGTCCAGGGCGTCCTGACCGTCGCCCGCCTGTCCGGCCACCTCGAGGCGCGGGTCGTCGTCGAGCAGGTTGGCC
The DNA here is from genome assembly GCA_046484865.1 of Candidatus Krumholzibacteriia bacterium. Taxonomy (GTDB): domain Bacteria; phylum Krumholzibacteriota; class Krumholzibacteriia; order LZORAL124-64-63; family LZORAL124-64-63; genus JAWOID01. Next base: position 15,013 of record JAWOID010000062.1, on the reverse strand, counting down.
AGACCTTCGCGCACGATGGCGTGGTCGTCCACCAGCAGCACGCGCACCGGTCCGTGCTTGGTCGCGCGGGCCTTCTTCGAGCCTCGCGGCCTCGTGGCGATCCGCTCGTGGGGGTGGTCCAATTCCGCCACGGCGTCGCCGAGAGGCACCACCAGCGTCATCGTCGTGCCGGCACCGGGCTCGCTGTGCACCGTCAGGCGCCCGCCGAGGGCGTAGAGGCGCTCGCGGATGCTGAAGAGACCGTAGTGACCCGGCGAGTTCACCACCACGTCGGCCCCGCCCGCGAAGCCGCTGCCGGCATCGCTCACGGTGACCTGCAGGTGGTCCGGCGCGATCGTCCGCACCTCCACCCTTGCCGACTCGACCCCGGCGTGCTTGACGACGTTGAACAGCAGCTCGCGCACGCTCTCGAAGAGCAGCACGCGCAGGCGCTCGTCCGCCAGGCGCGGCTCGCAGTCGGCCTCGAGCGTCACCTCCAGGCCGTGCCGCGTCCGCATCTGCTCGGCCAGCCAGCGCAGTGCGGCGAGCACGTCGTCGTCGTGCAGCACCGCCGGCCGCAGCTCGGCGGTGAGGCTGCGCGATGCGTGCAGGCACTCGTCCAGGAGACCGTCGACCATCCGCAGCGACTCGAACTGGCGACGGGAATCGCCGGAGGCCCGGGCGCCGCTCAGGCGCATCTTGCCGGCCACGAGGAGTTGCTGCAGGTGGTCGTGGAGGAAATCGGCCAGCCGCCGCCGCTCCCGCTGCTCCGTCACCGTCAACTCGGTGGCCAGCCGGCGCAGGTGATACGTCTGCTTCTCCAGCACCTTCGTGCGGTCGAAGACCTGCCGCTCGAGATCCGCGGTCAGTTCGCGCAGCCGCTGCTCGGTCCGGTAGCGGTCGGTGACATCGCGCACCGTGACCACGGCCAGGATCATCCGGCCGGAGTCGTCCAGGACGGGGGTGCCGCCGTACGAGCCGATCCACGACTCGCCGCTCTCGTGCCGGACCACCCGCACCTCGTAGCTGTCGAACCACTCGCCCCGCAGCGCGCGGCCGAAGGGCCAGTGCTGGGTGGGCAGACGGCGCCCGTCCAGGTCGGTGACCTGGAACAGCGCGGCCATGTCCTCGAGATCGCGCTCCTGCAGCGAGTCGCCCTTCACTCCGTGCAGATCGCGCGCCGCCGGGTTCATCGCCAGCAGTCGGCCGTCGGGGTCGAAGACGACCAGGCCGTCGGTCATCTGGTTCAGGACCGCGTCCATCTGTGCCAGGTTCCGCGCATTGTGGAGATGAGCCTCGGTGAGCGCGCGCTCCGCCTCCTTCCGAGCGGTCACGTCGCGCACGCTGCCGCCGCGGTAGCGCGGCTGACCCTCGTCGTCCCGTTGCACCGTGAAGGAGTCGGCCAGCCACCGGTAGACGTCGTCGTCGCAGCGGAAGCGGTACTCCACGGTGCCCTCGCCTCGCTCCATCGCGTCAGTGAGAGCCGAGTCGACGTGGTCGCGGTCGTCCGGGTGGATGCGCTCGATCACCTCCGTCGCCGGCAGCAATGCGAACTCCGCCGCCGGGATGCCGGTGATGCGCTCGATCGCGGGGCTGAGGAAATCGTAGCGGTCGTGCAGCAGATCGCGACGGTAGACCACGTCCCGCGAGTTCTCGAGGACCGAGTGGAACCGGTCGCCGACCTCGCGCAAGGCCTTCTCCGTGCGCTGTCGCTCCGTGGCGTCCGCCAGGAGCACGGCGAATCGCTCGCCGCCGAGGCTGAAAACCGACACGTCGAACCAGCGGTCCAGCCGACTGGCCTCGGCCCGGAAGCGCGTGGGCTCGCCCGTGTCCACGACCTGGCCGCAACGCTCGAACCACCGCTTCTCCGCATGCGGCGACAGATCGCGCACCGTTCGTCCCACCGCTCGCGCCGGCGCAATGCGGAGCAGACGGCCGAAAGCCGGGTTGGCGTCGAGCACGCGGATGTCGCAGGGCCGGCCCTGCTCGTCGCGGACGAGTTCGGCGACGGCGAGCCCTGCTTCGAGGGCGGCGAAGAGCTGCCGGTAGACGCCGTCGTCGAGCGCCAGATCGGGCGCGAGGTCGTCGTCGGGCAGGATGTCGCGGCAGCCGGATCGGGTCACGGGATACTCCGGGTCGACGTGCGTGCCTCCAGGGCACAGGGGCGGATAACGTGCAGGCTGAAACAGCAACGGGTCGGTCACGGTTCCGGGTCGCACCCATCCGCAGACCCGGGATTGACCCCAGGTTCGGGGCGGCCGGGGGCCGCCGTCAGCGCTTTGGGCCGGCACCAGTGTCGGCGGCCACCGTCGGCGGCCGGAGCCGTCGGCCACCGTCGGCGGCCGGCGTTGGTTCCCGGCCGGCCGGCTACAGTTCGAAGCCCTGACCAGGGTCGAGGACGATGGCGCGGGCGTCGGTCTCCTTGCCCACCCGCATGGCCCAGGCGTGCGGGTCCTGCTTGATCATGTCGAACGTGTTGTAGTGGATCGGGACCACCTTGCGGGGACGGATCAACTGCACCGCGCGCAGCGCGTCGTCGGGCCCCATGGTGAAATTGTCGCCGATGGGCAGGATGGCCAGGTCGATCCCCTCGTCGCCGATGAGCTCCATGTCTCCGAAGAGCCCGGTGTCGCAGGCGTGATAGATCTTCAGCTCGTCGAAGGAGAAGAGCAGGCCGGCGGGATTGCCGCCGTAGCTGCCGTCGGGGAGCGCCGATCCGTGCAGGGCCTGGGTCAGCTTCAGCCGTCCGAAGGGATGGTCGAAGCCGCCCCCGATGTGCTGCGGGTGAAGCTTCTTCAACCCCTGGTTCTGCAGCCAGCCGACGATCTCGAAGTTGCTGATCACGGTGGCGCCGGTGCGCTTGGCGATCGCCACGGTGTCGCCCAGGTGATCGCCGTGGCCATGGGAGACCACGATGAAGTCGGCGCGTACCTCGCCCGCCTTCACGCTGGCCTGCGGGTTGTCCGTGAGGAACGGATCGACCAGGATGCGATGGCCGCTCGCCTCGAACAGGAAGCAGGCATGCCCGTACCACGTCAGCTTCACGCTCATGGGTCACCTCCAGAGGCAGAGAAGGGTCGCAGGCGGTGCCCGCGTGATCACGCCGCCGCGCGGCGTTCGTCATGTCTTCGCGTTTCGCTTCGCACTTCGACAGGCTAAGGAAGAAGATTGCCGGACGCACGCGGCGCCGCACCGGCAACGGCTCCGCTATCTCCAGTACCATACCGCGGGCGCTCGCCGCAACCCGCTCGAGCACATTCTTCGATCCATGTCATCGATTGACCGCGATCGCCTCGCTGCTCATAGTTCGTTCCGTCCATTCCGGCCCTCGTCAGCGATCGGCCGCTGGACGTTCACACGACCTTGGCCGGCCACCCGAGGCGAGAGGCGCTGCGACCGTGAAGTTCATGATCTCGCAGCTGACGGCCTTGATGCATGGTGGCGGCCGCCAGAGCAACGTCCGGCTGCTGGTCCGCTTCCTGCTCTCGCTGGCCGCCATCATCACCATCTACAGCCTGCTCTTCCACGTGATCATGGAGCAGGAGGGCCAGAAGCACTCGTGGGTGACGGGCTTCTACTGGACGCTGACGGTGATGTCCACCCTGGGCTTCGGCGACATCACCTTCGCCAGTGACGCCGGGCGGATCTTCTCGATGCTGGTGCTCCTCAGCGGGATCGTCTTCCTGCTCGTGATGCTGCCTTTCACCTTCATCCAGTTCTTCTACGCGCCCTGGCTGGACGCCCAGAACCGGGCGCGCGCGCCCCGCGTCCTGCCCGAGACCATGAAGGGCCACGTGGTCCTGACCCGCTTCGACGACGTTGGCGCCAACCTCATTCAGCGGCTCGACCAGCTCGGGTTCACCAGCGTCGTCCTGGTACCCGACCTGCCGCAGGCCCTGGAACTCTTCGACCGCGGCTATCGGGTGATGGTCGGCGATCAGAACCACCCCGACACCTACCGCAACCTGCGCGTCCACGACGCGGCCATGGTCGTCGTGCTCAACGACGACGTCACCAGCACGAACATCATCTACACCGTCCGCGAGATCTGCGAGCACGTGACGACCGTGGCCAACGCCGATCACGACGATTCCCTGGACATCCTCAAGCTCGCCGGCAGCAAGCACGTCTTCCAGTTCCACCGGCTGCTCGGGCATGCCCTCGCCCGGCGCGTGCTCGGCGTCAGTCTCGACGCCAACATCATCGGCAGCCTCGACGATCTGGTGGTCGCCGAGCTGCCGGCCATGGCGACGGATCTGATCGACCAGACGCTGGCCGGCAGCAAGCTGCGGGAGCGGACGGGGGTGAACGTGGTGGGGGTGTGGGACCAGGGCACGTTCCGGTTGCCGACGCCGGACACGCGAGTGACCCCGTCGACGGTGCTCGTCCTGGCGGGGACGCGCACCCAGCTCGACCGTTTCCAGGAGCAGGTCCGCCCGCCCTTCCCGCCGGAGCCGCGACGGGGACCGGTGCTGATCCTCGGCGGCGGCCGCGTGGGACAGGCGGTGGCCGACAGCCTCGATCAGCGGCAGATCGACTTCCGCGTGGTGGAGAAGCGCGGTTCGATCGGCAAGCACGACCGGAGGGTGATCACCGGCAGCGCCGCCGATCACGCGGTCCTGCTCGAGGCGGGGATCGAGCAGACGCCGTCGATCATCATCACCACGCACGACGACGACCTGAACATCTACCTGACCATCTACTGCCGGCGGCTGCGTCCGGAAGCGCAGATCATCAGCCGTGCCAGCCTCAACCGCAACGTGAACACGCTGCACCGCGCCGGCGCGAACCTGGTGATGTCCTACAGCTCCATCACCACGGCGACCATCGTCAACCTGCTGAGGCCCGGCAGCCACCTCATGCTGTCGGAGAGCCTGAACATCTTCAGGACCGTGGTCGACCCGAGGCTCGCCGGGCGCTCGTTGCGGCACCTGCAGATCCGCGAGGAGACCGGCTGCAGCGTGATCGCGGTCAAGCGCGACGACGCGGACTTGATGGTCAATCCGGATCCGGCGGTGCCCCTGAACCCTGGCGACGAGCTGGTTTTGGTGGGCGATGTCGAGGCCATCTCGCGGTTCGCCGCGAAGTACCCCGCGAGCCAGGTTCCCGCCGGCCAGGGTTCCGCGGGCTAGGTTTCCCCCGTCACCCGCTCAGGTCCCCCCGGCACCCGCCGCGACGGTCTGCGGCTCGAGGTCCGGCTCGAGCACGCACTCCAGGCGCCGGGCCCCGCAGGTGGACGGATCGCCGCCCAGAGCTGCCGCCAGTTCCTCTGCCTTGGGGGCGCCACCGCCGAATCCCAGGGTGCACTCCACGGCCCAGCGCGTGTCGCCGCCGCCGCCGGCCGGCGCGGGCAGCGGCCGCAGGCTCAGCAGCCGCGGCCGCACCTCCAGCCGCTTGACCGGCTTCTTGCCGTCCCGCACCACCACCCACGACTCGCGCGCGAGCAGCTCGCGGCAAGCGTCCGCCACGGCGGCGAAGCCCGCGTCGGGCCGCGGCGCGAACGTCACCCGCATGCGCAGCGCCGTCAGCCGCCGGGACATGGACAGCCGCTCACCCAGGTGGCAGCCCACGATCTCCATCCCTTCGGGCAGCAGCGGCGCCAGCGCCGCGACCACCTCGTCCGCCGGCAGCGGCGCGCGCAGCATCAGCTCCACCTGCTCGCCGTCGCTCTCCATGCCCATGGGCAGGGCGGGGGTGTACGACAGCTTCGCGTGCGGATGGAAGCCTTCCGTGTAGACCACGGGCAGCCCGGCACGCCGCAGCAGGCGGGGCCACAGGCGCAGGAGATCGTGATGCGTCATCCGGACGGCGGCGCCCGCCTTGCGGTAGACCAGCCGCAGCCGGATGCGCTCGCCGCCGGAGCCGACCACCGCTTCGTCGCTGCGCGCGACCAGCTGCCGGTGCGCCTCGAGCCGGCGCTCCTTCATCTGCTGCAGATCGCAGGCGATGCCGCAGTGATGGCAGACCAGCTTCGCCGCGAGACCGTCGCGGGCGGCGGCGAGCGATTCCGGGTGCACGGTGGCGCCGGCCGGCTTGCCGCAGGGAGGCGAGACGCGTCCCCTCAGCGCGCGCTGGTACTCGCGCGCGAGGAAGGCCGTCTCCACGCCGGGGTCGATGTGGTCCCACGGCAGTCGCGCGTCCACGGGGACGGTGCCCAGGTAGATTTCCTTCCGCAGGCCCACCGCGGCGATCCCCTCCATCCAGCGGTCGAAGCGGAAGTGCTCGTCCCAGCCGTCGAAGCGGCAGCCGTGCTCGTAGGCCCACTCGATGAGATCGGCCGTGCGCCGGTCGCCGCGGCTGAGCACGCCCTCCACGTGGCTGGTGAAGCGATCGTGATACTTCACGGTCACGCCCAGGCGGCGCGCGGTGTCGTCCAGCAGCGTCTGCTTGCGCTCGACGACCGGCAGGTCGTCCATGGCCGCCCACTGGAACGGCGTGTGCGGCTTGGGGACGAAGCTGCTCACCGAGCAGGTCACCCGCGCCGGACGTCGCCGCTGCTCGCGGCGCTCGGGCATCCGCAGCCCCACCTCCTGGCAGCGGGCGCTGGTCTCGACGATGCCCCGCACGTCGTCGTCGGTCTCGGAGGGCAAACCGATCATGAAGTAGAGCTTCACGTGGTCCCACTTGCGCGCGAACACCCGCCGGACCGATTCCAGCAGCTGATCCTCGTCGACGTTCTTGTTGATCACGTCGCGCATGGCCTGGGTCCCGGCCTCCGGCGCGAAGGTGAGGCTGGTGGCGCGCACCTTCTCGACGTCGTCGAGCAGCTCCTCCGGCAGTCCGTAGGCGCGCAGGCTGCTGACGGCCAGCGAGATCCGCTCCGGCTCGAGACGCCGCACCAGTTCCCTCACCAGCGGCGCCACGGCGCTGTAGTCGGCCGTCGAGAGGCTGGTGAGCGAGACCTCGTCGTAGCCCGCCTCGCGCACGCCGGCCACGACCGCCGCGACGATCTCGTCCGGACTGCGCTCGCGCACCGGCCGGTAGATCATCCCCGCCTGGCAGAAGCGGCACCCCTCGGTGCAGCCGCGCGCGATCTCGATGCCGTGCCGGTCGAAGATGGCGTGGCTCTCGGCCACGGGCGCGTCGGTGGGGAAGGGGTAGCGCGAGATGTCCGCCACGTGGGCGCGGGTCACCGGGAACGGCAACTCGGGGTCCGCGGGCGGCTGCACCACCAGCAGGCCCGTGCGGGGATCGCGAGCCACCTCGTACAGCGCGGGGACGTACCGCCCCGGCCCGCCCCTGGCCAGACGCACGAGTCGCTCGCGGCGCGACAGGCCGGCGTCGCGCAGCCGCGACCACTGCCGCATGATGGCCGGCAGTTCCTCCTCGCCGTCGCCCACGAGGAAGAGATCGATGAACGGGGCCAGCGGTTCCGGCGCGAACGCCACCGGTCCGCCGGCGATCACCAGCGGATCGTCGCCCCCGCGCGCAGCGGAGCGCCGCGGGATGCCGCCGAGATCGAGCATGGCGAGGATGTTGGTGTGATTCAGCTCGTACTGCAGCGAGAACCCCACCACGTCCATCGCGCCCAGCGGCGTGGCCGTCTCCAGCGTGACCAGCGGCACCCCGGCGGCGCGCAGTTCCGCCTCGAGGTCGGGCCAGGGAGCGAACACGCGCTCGCACGCCAGGTCGTCCTGCCGGTTCACCTGCGAGTAGAGGATCTTCAGCCCCAGGTGGCTCATCCCCACCTCGTACACGTCGGGATACGCCAGCGCCAGCCGGCACGCCACCGCGCCGGGCTCCTTGACCACCTGCTGGTGCTCGCCTCCGGTGTAGCGACCGGGCTTGACCACGCGGTCGATGAGGTCGCGGTAGGGATGTCCCTCCGGCAGCATGGCGTGACCATCCGTCCTGTGCGGGGAAATCAGACTTCAGATGACCGGTTTACCGCAATATACACGGCGGCGGACCGCTGTCCAGGCTCTCAGCCTCGGCGCCGCCGCGGCTGGGCGCGGCCGCGTCCGGGGCCGAGCAGCTCGCGGAACGGGGCCAGCCGGCCGGTCGTCCACGCCCGCGCCACGTCCGCCCGCAGGCGCGCGATCTTGGCCGCGCTGAACTCGTGGTGCATGCGGCCGCACTCGAACGGCCGCACCGCGTGGATGGAGCAGTGCCCGCGGTCGAAGAAGACGCAGCGACCGGGCTGCGCCAGCTCGCCGAGGGTCCACACGCCGCCGGGGGCCTTGCCGTCCCGCAACTTGTGGGGCATCACGCCCTCGCGCCGCTCCCCGTCCGGCGTGACCGTGACGGTCAGGCCGAGAAACCGGCGGAACAGGGTGGGCACGTCGAGCTTCAGGTGCCGCGCCAGCCGTGGCACGTCGTCCGGGAGCAGCCAGCCGGGAGAGTTCAGACAGGCGCGGCGGCAGGACTCGCAGGCGCAGACGGACTCCGGCCACCGCCGGTGCAGGGGCAGACGGCGGCGGTCGAAGGCGGGGCCGCCGGCGGGGCCGCCGGCTGGGCCGCCGGCCGAGCCGCCAGCGGGGTTTGCGGCTGGGCCGCCGGCGGGACGAGGCGCTTCCTTGGCCATGGCGTTCCTTGCTGAGGACTACGGGCGAATCCGGGCCGAGCTGCAAGGATCACGGGGCAGGGGCCGTCACCCGCGCGTCACCCTCGCTCGGTCCCCTCCACCGCCGGGGAAAAAGTGCGGCCATTTCCGCGGCTCCGTGGCATCATGATCAGTGTGACGGAAATGGCGACCTGTCAAACCGCGGCGGGCCGGCGGGTTCCCGGGGGCTGGCACAACCGAAGGGAACATCCGGGCATGAGAATGCAGCGATTCTCCACCGCGCTCCGCGACTTCACCGTCTTCTTCCCCGCTCTCGCCGTCCTCGCCATCCTCGCCACCATCGCCGCCCGGCCGACCGGAGCACGCGCGGAGGAAGGCATGTACCCCATGAGCGATCTCGGCCGGCTCGACCTCCAGGCCGAGGGCCTGGCCATCCCGACGGAGGCCATCTACAACCCCGACGGGCTCAGTCTCGTGGACGGCATCTGCAAGGTCGGCGGCTGCACCGGCGCGTTCGTGTCCGATCGCGGACTCATCCTGACCAACCACCACTGTGCCTACCGCGCCGTCCAGACCGCCAGCACGCCCGAGCACGACTACCTGGCCGAGGGGTTCAGCGCCGCCACCGACGCGGACGAGCTGCCCGCGGCCGGGTACACCGTGCGCATCACCGAGTGGTACGAGGACGTGTCGGCGGAGGTGCTCTCGGCGATCGTCGAGGGCATGGGTCCGCAGGAGCGGTCCAAGGCGGTGGAGACGCGCTCCAACGAGATCGTCCTGCGCACCGAGGCCGCCCACCCGGGCCTGAGGGCCGAGGTGAGCGAGATGTTCACGGGCAAGACGTACGTGCTGTTCGTGTACACCTATCTCAGGGACGTGCGCCTGGTGTACGCGCCGCCCAAGGCGGTGGGCAACTTCGGCGGCGAGCCGGACAACTGGATGTGGCCGCGCCACTCGGGCGACTTCTCCTTCCTGCGGGCGTACGTGGCTCCCGACGGCTCGCCCGCCGCCTTCGCCGCGGAAAACGTGCCGTACCGGCCGCGCAAGCATCTCACGGTGCAGGCGAACGGGGTGCGGCCCGACGATTTCGTCTTCCTCTTCGGCTACCCCGGGCGCACCTACCGGCACCGCACCAGCCACTTCCTGGCGCACGAGGCCGAGGTGCGCATGCCGGCGGTGGTGAATTACTACGGCTGGCAGATCCGGGCGCTGGAGGCTCTCGGCGAGGGCGACCGGGCGGCGGAGTTGAAGCTGTCCAGCCGCGTGCGTTCGCTGGCCAACGTCTGGAAGAACTACCGCGGCAAGCTGCTGGGGGTCGACCGGCTCCAGCTTGTCGCCCGCAAGCAGGCGGAGGAGGCGGACCTGCAGCGCTTCATCGAGGCCGATCCGCAGCGGGCGGAGCGGTACGGGGACCTGCTGGCCGGGATCGACGCGTTCTACGCCGAGCGTGCGCAGGACGTGGTCTTCGATCTGTGGCTGAGCTGGCTGCGCAGCCATGTCGCCACCGTGCGGCTGGCCTTCGCCGCCTACGATGCCGCCCAGGAGCGGCTGCTGCCCGAAGCGGAGCGCGAGCAGGCCTACCAGGACCGCAACCTCGACCAGACCCGGCGCGACCTCGAGATCGCCCGCGCCAATGCGGTGGCGGCGGCCGACCGGATCGTGTTGCTCGAACTGCTGCGCCGCGGCGGCTCGTTGCCGGCGGCACGCGAGATCGAGGTCTTCGACGGCCTGCTCGGGGACGAGAACGCCGCGGCGGCGGTCGTCTGGGTGGACGAGTTGCTGGCCGACACGCGCGTCCACGAGCCGGGCGTGCTCGAGGCGGCGCTGGAGCAGGGGCCGCAGGAGATCGCCGCCCGCGACGATCCGGCGTTCCGGCTGGCGGTGGCCATCCGGCCGCTGGTGGAGCAGCGGCGCGAAGCGGCCGAGACGCGCCAGGGCCGGCTCGACGAGCTGTACGCCCGCCTGTACGACGTGAAGCAGGAGTTCGAGGGCGAGCACTTCGTGCCCGATGCGAACGGCACCCTGCGTCTGACCTGGGGCCGGGTGGAGGGCTACACCCCGCGCGACGCCATCTGGTACCAGCCCTTCACCACGCTGGCCGGTTTGCTGGAGAAGGCCACCGGCGAGGAGCCGTTCCGGGTGCCGGAACCCATGCGCGATCTCATCGTCGCGGGCGAACACGGCGGTCTGGCCGACGAGGCGCTGGGCGACGTGCCGGTGAACGTCCTCTACAGCACCGACACCACCGGCGGCAGCTCCGGCAGCCCCGTGCTCGACGCCCATGGTCGGCTGGTGGCCGTGAACTTCGATCGCGCCTGGGAGGCGACCATCAACGACTTCGCCTGGGACCGGTCGTACAGCCGGTCGATCGGCGTGGACATCCGCTACGTGCTCTGGGTGGCCGGCGTGTACGGCGGCCAGACGCGGTTGCTGGAGGAGATGGGCGCCACGCCGTGACCGGCGCGCCCGCGCCCGCGGGCCGGTCGGGGCCGGGCCGCGGGTCGGTCGGGGCCGGGCCGCGGGTCGGTCGGGGCCGGGCTGCGGATCGCGGGTCCCGCTCGCCGTCAGCCCTCGCCCAGGCGCAGATTCAGGCCGCCATGGAATGTGCGGCCGGGCTCGGGCAGGCCGGTCTGGGTCTCGATCACGGCGTCGCTCAGGTTGTCGACGCCGGCGACGAGTTCCACGGCCGTGACGCCGGGCAAAGGCGCGCCCGTGGTCCAGGCCAGACGCACGTCCCAGCGGGCCTGGGCGGGCAGGCGCCGCAGACCGTCCGGCGCCGTCGCGTCGGCGCTGTGGCGCGGGCCGAGGACGTGCGCCTGCAGCGCGATCTCCCAGTCCGGCGACGGCAGCCAGCGCGCTCCGCCCATGGTGATGAACTGCGGCCGATCCTCGGCCGGCAGGTCGTACGAGCCGTCCTGCAGGACGCGGGCCGTGAGAACGGCGTGGTGGGCCGACAGCGAGAGCCAGGTCCGTGGGCGCCAGCTCGCCACCAGCTCGGCTCCCAGGGTGCGGACCCGGGTCCGGTTCACCCGCTGGTACCGGATCGAGGGGCCGGGCAGCATCACGCGCTCGATGCCGTCGTGCAGCCAGGTCGCGAACGCGCTCACGCCGGCATCCCACGCCGCGCGATCGCCTCGTCCGGCCACAGTGAAGCCGCCTTCCAGCAGATCCTGCCGTTCCGGGGCCAGGTCGGGGTTGGGCAGGAAGCGGCCCAGCGCGCCGGAGTACAGCTCCCGGAGCGACGGGAAGCGACTGCGCCGCGCCGCGGCGGCGTAGATGGTGGTCGCGGCGCCGAGATCGCGCTCCAGGCGCGCCGTCATGACCCCGGCGCCGGTGGTGCCGCGGTCGGGTCGGTCGCCGCTCTCGGGCGTGGCGGCCAGTTCCCAGCCTCCTCCCACCGTCAACCGCCAGCGGTCGGCCGCGCGGCGACCCAGGCGCGCCTCCGCGGTGAGACCTCCGAGCCACTGCGCGTACGCCAGTTCGTCGCCGCCCACCACCAGCGTCTCGCGATGGCGGGCGTACCGGGTCTCCAGCTGCAGCGAGAGCGCGGCGGCGGCGTCGAGGTCGCGATCGAGCCGGGTGCGCAGGTAGCCGGTGAGGTCGCGATCCTGCTCGAAGTCGGTGCCCGGTTGCAGGGGCGGGCCGGCGTATCGCGCATCGTCGTAAGGGCGGATGTCCTGGCGGAAGAGGTCCACCGCCAGGGTGGTCGCCAGCCGCCAGCGCCGTTCGGCATCGAGCGGAGTTTCCAGCGTGCCTCCCGCGAGCAGGCGCCGCTGCAGCGGGTAGCGCCAGAAGCGGCTGTCGGCGACGTGCGTCTCCGGCGGCACGCCCTTGCTGCCGTCGCTGGCCAGCAGATTCAGGCGGAGCTGTCCGTCGCCCGCGACCGGCCGGCGCGCCGCCAGCAGCAGCGACGATTGCCGCAGGTCGCTGTTGGTCCGCACGGACCCGGACTGATGATGGGGGGCATCGAGTCCGGCGGGCACCGTGACGCCGTCGCGGGTCCGGTGGCCGGCAGCGGCCACCACGTGCCAGTCGCCACCGCGGCGCCGGTGCTCGGCGGCGATCCGGAACGCACCCACCTCGCCGCCCGCCGATTGCACCCGGGTGGATTGTCCGGCGACCGGCCAGCCGGACGGCCGGGCGGACGACCCGGCGGACGACCCGGCGGACGACCATCCGGACGACCATCCGGCGGGCGTCCGGTCCGTTGCGGCGGCCGTGGTCAGGTCGATGCTCGCGGCCAGCGCGCCCACACCGGCCAGCGCGCCGGTGGCGCCGCGCACCGCAGCGACGCCGTTCACGCCCAGGGCGGGAACCATGGCCAGGTCCACGCGCTCGTCCCACGGCACCGCCAGGGGCAGGCCGTCCAGCCACAGGCGCACATGGCGCTCGGGCGCGCCGCGCACCATGAACAGCGACTCGCCGCGCGAGTTCGTGAGCACGCGCGTGGCCGGCAGCAGCGGGCCGAGGTCCGCCACCGCGCCGGGGTCCTGACGCTCGACGAGGATGTCGCCCACCCGTATCTCGGCCGGCGCCGTGCGGCTCAGGGCACCGGCGTTCACCACCAGGCCGGGCAGGACGGTGAGCTGGGAGTCGGGCCGGGCCGCGCCCGAGGCGGCGGGCTGGTGACTCGCCCGCTCCGCCGTCGCCGGCGTCAGCGCCGCCAGGGCCATGTCTGCGGTCGCCAGGGCCATGTCTGCGGTCGCCAGGCCCATGCCTGCGGCCGCCAGGATCATCGCGGAGATCGGTGGGGTGGCGGGGTTTCGCAGTCGGCGCACCATGAGGCCTCGCGGAGTTGACGGCCCGAATCAGGGGGCCAAAAGCCGTTCGACGGCCCGCAGGATCTCGTCGTTGCCGAACGGCTTGCTGAGGGTGAGGTCTGCCCCGAGGAGCCGCGCGGAGTGCAGGTAGCCGCCGGGCGAGAATCGGCCGCCGCCCGAGATCGCGATCACCTTCAGGTCCGGATGCTCGCGTCGCAGGTCGGTGATCGTCTCGATGCCGTCCTTCTCGGGCATGATGATGTCGGTGATGACCAGGTCCACCGGCTCGCCGGCCGCCGCCACCACGCCTTCCTTGCCGTCGCGCGCCGACCGCACCCGGTAGCCGGCACGCGCGAGCACGGCCTCGAGGACCGCGCGCACGTCGTCGTCGTCCTCGATGATCAGGATCGTGGGCATCGCCACCTCGAACTCTCGTGCACGGTCCGACGGCCGCACGCGTGCGGCCGCAGGTTCGGCCCACCGGCATCGTCGAACCCGTGCCCCGGGCCCGGAGCGCACAAGACCACCGCCGGCGGCGAGGTCTCCGTCACGGCGCGGGAGGAGCGTCCAGCTCGGTGAGCAGCACGCCGCGACCGAAGCGGCGTGCGTCCAGCCGGTCCGGTTCGCCGATGCAGATCACGTCGCCGCTCCCGTACAGCCGCGCGTGCAGCGCGACGGGCGCCGGCAGCCGGACGCCGCCGGCGCCGAGCATCTCGAGATCAGCACGGTCGGCCAGCAGGTCCGAGGCGTCGACGTCGCCGGTTCCATACAGCCTCAAGACGTAGCGGTCCACGCGTCCGCCCACCTCGACCGGCGCGCCCGCGAAGTGAAGGTGGTCCAGGAGGTCGCTCTCGAGTCCGGTCACCGTCACCGATCCGGGCCCGTAGGTGGCCAGCCGGCGAAGGTGCGGCACGATCACCTCCATCCGGGCAGGGGCCCATGAACGGCACGGAGCGCTCAGATGCAGGTCCACCGTGCGGCGGTTCACCCCGTCCCGGTCGCGCACGGCTTCCAGCAGGGGCAGGAGGTTCTCGTCGATGGTGACCACGGCGTGGGGCGCCACGCCCGGCACCCGGCGCACGGTCACCGGGAAGGGAAGGCGGGCGGTGAGGCCGGCGTCCGAGGGCAGGGGCAGCTCGCGGGTGACCAGGTTGCCGTTGCCGTCGATCGGCTCGCGCCAGAAGACGACCGGCGGTACCTCCCAGAGGGGCTCCGAAGTACGTTCGGCGGGCTCGGCCCGCGCATCGCCCCCGAGGGCGTCCGGCCAGCCGAGCGGGGCCGCCGCGATCATGGCCGCCAGGACCAGGATCCACAGCCCCCGGCGGCCGGCCAGGCCGGGGCCCCGGCTGCAAACCCGGCTGCTGCCGTACCGTGGGTTATTCCACGCAAATTGTTTCCGGCTCCTGGCCATGGTGCCGAGTTGCCCCTTTTCGCCGCGTACGTCAAGTCGTGGCGCCGGTTCACCTTCAGCGCCCGCGTCCTGAGCTCCCCCCGGTCGTACTGAAGCCATCGTGGCGAACGTCTGTGAACTGAAGGTGACGCTACAGTGGAGGCAGCGAAGCCTGCGGATACGTCCGGGTTCGGCGCGGCGGAGATCCGAGCCCATGGGCTTGAACCGCCAGCCTGGCTGCAAAGGATTGTGGTACTTGCAACTAGGAGCCGGACAGTGGGGCGGCGTCCAGCGGGTTCCGTCGAGTTCGTGATTGTCCATGCCACCCGGGTTGCAGGACCGGGGCCGGAAACATTCTTCGTGGAATAACTCACACCAGGG
>JAWOID010000055.1:0-15258 GCA_046484865.1 Candidatus Krumholzibacteriia bacterium | reverse complement strand
AGGCTTCGGATTGCACAGGGAGGTGTAGTAGCCCATGCGCCGGAAACCGTCCCGGCCGACGAACCCTTTATGCCTGTTGCAGTTGGAATTTGGGCAAAAGGGAGGCTGCCACTCGCGGGGAACCTGATGGTAGTGCCTCATGCCCTCCATCAGGCATCTTTCGCGCCAAGCACAACAGTCGATCCATAACGTGGTATATTCACGGGACCATGATTCGTACCGAGGCAATCCTCGAGAGCATCTCCGACGGCGTCTTCACCGTCGACCTGGACTGGCGCATCACGTCGTTCAATCGGGCGGCCGAGGAGATCACCGGCGTCCCCCGTGCCGAGGCGCTCGGCCGTCGCTGCGCCGAGGTGCTCCGCTGCAGCATGTGCGAGACCGATTGCGCGCTGGGCCGCACGCTCGCCAGCGGCCAGCCGGTGATCGGGCAGTCGGGATACATCGTGCGCGCCGACGGCAGTCGCCGTCCGATCAGCGTCTCCACCGCGGTGCTGCGCGACGACGACGGCCGGATCGTGGGCGGCGCCGAGACCTTCCGCGACCTCGGCGAGGTGGAAGCGCTGCGCCGGGAACTGGAGGGACGCTTCCGGGTGGGCGACCTCGTGAGCCGCAGCCCGGTGATGCAGCGGGTCTTCGAGGTGTTGCCCGCCATCGCGGCCAGCCCGAGCACCGTGCTCATCCTGGGCGAGACCGGCACCGGCAAGGAGCTGATGGCTCGCACCATCCATTCGCTCAGCCGCCGTGCCCGGGGCCCCTTCGTGGCGGTGAACTGCGGCGCGCTGCCGGATACCCTGCTCGAGTCGGAACTGTTCGGCTACAAGGCCGGAGCGTTCACCGGCGCCCACCGGGACAAGCCCGGCCGGTTCGCCCTGGCCCGCGGGGGCACGCTGTTCCTGGACGAGATCGGCGAGGTGAGTCCTGCCCTGCAGGTGCGATTGCTGCGGGTCCTGCAGGAGCGAGTGTTCGAGCCACTGGGCGCCACCACCACCGAGACCGCCGATACCCGCATCATCGTGGCCACGCATCGCGACCTGGCCGAGGAGATGCGCCGCGGTACCTTCCGGGAGGATCTCTACTACCGGGTGAACGTCGTCCGGGTCGAGTTGCCGCCGCTGCGCCGGCGCAAGGAGGACATCCCGCTGCTGGTCGAGCAGTTCGTGACCCGGTTCAACCGCCTGCAGCAGCGGGCGGTCCGCGGCGTGGCGGCCGAGGCCCTCGCGTTGCTCATGGCCCACGAATGGCCGGGCAACGTGCGCGAACTGGAGAACGCCGTGGAACGCGCCTTCATCCTCTGCCAGGATGGACTCATCGATCTGGAGCACCTGCCCGAGGAAATCACTGCCCGCGCTGCCGTCGCACCCACTGGCGACATCCGCCACGCCCGCGCGCTGCTGGATGCCGAGGCCATCCGGGCTGCGCTCGCCCGTAACGGCGGCAATCGTCTGGCGGCGGCCCGCGAGCTCGGCATCCACAAGAGCACGTTGTTCCGCCGGATGAAGCAGCTGGGCATCCGCCCGCGGGGTCGCGACGGCCGCGCGCGCCCCACGCCTCGCAACAGCCATCAGTAGCAGATTCGCGACTCATTCTCGTGACATGGTCGCATCAATGCGACCCTAGTTTCGAGACGGCCTCCTCGTCCATCGACTCAACCTGCTGTCTACGTGCACGTTGGAGATCCTCCCGGTCTGCCTGGCACGTGGCCCGTTCCATGCAGTAACAGGGGCGTACCGTGACACGGGACGTCGGAGCATGAGAGCAGCGTTTGCGACCTGGGAGAAACGGATCGCCCCGCTCTTCGACGTGGCTCGACGCATCCGCCTGGTGGAGAGCGGCGAGCCCGCCTCGAACGGGGTCGAGATCGAACTGCCCGACGACCTGCCGGTGCTCAAGGTGCTGCGGTTGATGGAGTTGAACGTGGACATCCTCGTCTGCGGCGCCATCTCCGGGCCGCTGCAGATGATGCTGGGAGACAGCGGGATCCGCGTGGTCCCCTTCACCACGGGCGATCTGGACGACGTGGTGGCTGCCTGGCGCGAGGACCGGCTCGATGGCGGCACCTTCGCGATGCCGGGGTGCTGCCGCCGATCCGGGCGCGGGCGCGGGGCGGCTGCCGGGCCACAGAGAGGAATGGACATGGTTGCCGAGGGACAGGGTGGCCGTCGCGGCTCCGGGCGCGGCGCGGGCCGCGGCGCAGGCCGCGGGGCTGGCGGGAGCGCCGGAGCTGGCGGGGCCGGCCGCGGCGCAGGCCGCGGGGCTGGCGGGAGCGCCGGGGCTGGCGGGGCCGGCCGCGGGGCAGGCCGCGGGGCTGGCGGGGCCGGAGGTCAGGCAGAGGCAGCCGGTGGGAGGGGTGGCGGTGGTCGAGCCGGGGCGGGGCCGGGCGGACGTTGCCGCTGCCCGGCCTGCGAGTTCGAGGCACCGCATCGCCGGGGCGAGCCGTGTCTGGACCAGACCTGCCCTCGGTGCGGAGCCAGGCTCACGCGCGCTTGAGGCGCGCTTACGAGCGCCTGAGGCGCCGGTGCTCGATCTGTAGAAGGTGTCTCATCTGATCTGGAGAAGGAGGTCGCCATGCCAGGCGGAGATCGTACCGGACCCCTGGGTCAGGGGCCGTTGACCGGCCGCGGCGCCGGTTACTGCAGGGGCGGAAATGCCCCGGGATGGACCCTCGGCGGCCGGGGAGCCGGGGGCTGGGTCGGCGGCCGCGGTCGCGGCTGGGGCCGCGCCGGCAACTACGGTCAGGGTCGGGGCGCCGGCTGGGGCGGAGGTTTCGGATGGGGCCGGGGCGGAGGTTCCGGATGGGGACGCGGCGGCGGCTGGTGGGGCGACGACCGCTCCGCCGTCGCCGGCGGCAGGCTTCCGGCCCTCGAGCCGGGAGCGGTCACCCGTGAGGAGTTGCAGCAGCAGGTGCAGGCGCTGCGACAGGAACTCGAAGCCGTCCAGCGTCAGCTGGCTGAGGCCACCGGGGAGGAGAACGACCGATGAAGATCGCCTTCACCACGGCGGGCAAGAACCTGAGCGCGCCGCTCGACAGCCGCTTCGGACGCGCCGCCCGGTTTCTGATCTACGACCTGGACGAGGACACCTTCGAGGTGGTGGACAATGGACAGAACCTGGCGGCCGCCCAGGGAGCGGGCATCCAGGCGGCCCAGCTCGTGGCGCAGCAAGGCGTGGCCGCGCTGGTCACTGGCCACTGCGGCCCCAAGGCCTACCAGGTGCTGTCGGCTGCCGGCGTCCACGTGTACACCACTGGTGCCCCCACCGTCGCCGCGGCGCTCGCTGCATTCCGGGCGGGGACGCTCGAGCCCGCGGCGGCGGCTGATGTTCCGGGTCACTGGCAATGACCGCGACCCGGAGCCAGGTGCGGTCGTGATCATCGCCGTCGCGTCCGGCAAGGGCGGCACCGGCAAGACCACCGTCGCCGTGAACCTCGCCCGCGCCCTCGCACCGGAAGTGCGGCTCCTGGACTGCGACGTGGAAGCGCCCAATGCGCGGCTCTTCCTGGCGGGCAGCCCGGTTCGCGAGGAGGTGGTGACCATCCCGGTGCCGTCGGTGGACGGCGAACTCTGCGCCGCCTGTGGCGACTGTGCGCGATTCTGCGCCTACAACGCGCTGGCGTCGTTCGGCACCGAGCCGCTGGTCTTCGCCGAACTGTGCCACGGCTGTGGCGGCTGCGCCGCGATCTGCCCCCAGGGCGCCATCCACGAGGTGGGCCGGCGCATCGGCCTGATCACGACCGTCGACGCCGGTGGCATCGATCTGGTGGAAGGTCGCCTGGACATCGGCGTCGCTTCGGCGCCGCCCCTGATCCGGGCCGTGCGCGCGAACACCGGCCCCGACACCACCGGCCCGGACACCACCGGCCCGGAGGCGACGGTGGTGGTGGACGCTCCGCCGGGCACGTCCTGTCCCGTGGTGGCCGCTCTGCGCGACGCGGACCTGGCGCTGCTGGTCACCGAGCCCACGCCTTTCGGACTGCACGACCTCACCCTGGCCGTGGCCATGGTGCGGGCCCTGGAATTGCCGTGCGCCGTGGTGATCAACCGCGTCGGCGTGGGCGACCGGCGCGTGCACGACTACTGCGCGCGCGAGGAGTTGCCCATCCTGCTGGAGATCCCGGACGATCGCCGCATCGCCGAGGCCTACGCCCGGGGGCGTCCGCTGTGGGAGGCGCTGCCGGAGTTCAGGCCCCACTTCGTCCGTCTGGCGGACGCGTGCCGAGCGTTCCCGGCAGCGTTCGCGAACGGATCGCGGAGGACGTGAAGGTGCACGAACTGGTGGTGATCAGCGGCAAGGGAGGGACCGGCAAGACGAGCCTGACGGCCTCGCTGGCGGTGCTGGCGGACAACGCCGTGATCGCCGACTGCGACGTGGACGCGGCCGACCTGCACCTGATCCTCGCGCCCCGCGTGCTGGAACGGCACGAGTTCTTCAGCGGCAACGAGGCGGTCGTTCGCCTCGAAGACTGCGACGGCTGCGGCATCTGCCACGAGCGTTGCCGCTTCGGCGCCATCGTCCCCTGGACCGGATCGATGGATGGGCTGCCGCGCTTCCAGGTGGACCCGGTGGCCTGCGAGGGATGCGGCGTCTGCGTGCGCTTCTGTCCCGCGGAGGCCATCGACTTCCCGGTGCGGCGTTGCGGCGAATGGATGATCTCCGAGACGCGCTGCGGCCCGCTGGTGCACGCAAGGCTGGGGGTGGCGGCGGAGAACTCGGGCAAGCTGGTGGCCACGGTCAGGCGCGAGGCGCGGCGGCTGGCGGAGATCCACGGACGGGGGCTCGTGCTGGTGGACGGCCCGCCGGGAATCGGCTGTCCGGTGATCGCCAGCCTGACCGGAGCCACGCAGGTGCTGGTGGTCACCGAGCCGACCGTCTCCGGCGAGCACGACCTGGCGCGGGTGCTCGACCTCACGCGCCACTTCTCCATCCCGACCGCGGTCTGCGTCAACAAGTGGGACCTGGACCCGGCCCTGACCGAGCAAGTGGAGAACCTGGCGAGAGTGTCCGGCGCCAAGGTCGTCGGCCGCATCCGCTACGACCACGCCGTCACCTCCGCCCAGGTGCAGGAGCGCACGGTGGTCGAGACGGACGCCGCCGCCGCCACGGACATCCGGCGACTGTGGCAGGAACTCGCCGCCTCCATCGCCGCCGGAGCACCGCTCCGATGAGCCAAGCAAGACGAGCACCGTCCCGCCGACCACGTCGACACGGACGGATATCCGATCGAGAAGCAACGTTCGGGAGGAAGCAGATGAGGATCGCCGTTCCCGTGGCCGCCGGCCGGATGGCCCTCCACTTCGGCCACTGCGAGAGCTTCGCGCTCGTGGACGTGGACCCGACGGCCGCGACCATCGTCGACCGCCGGGACGTGCCCGCCCCGCCCCACCAGCCGGGGCTGCTGCCGCCATGGCTGGCCGGTCAAGGCGTGGACGTGATCATCGCCGGCGGCATGGGGCAGCGAGCACAGGATCTGTTCGCCGCCCAGCGCATCCGCGTCCTGGTGGGCGCATCCGCCGGCTCGCCGGAGGAACTGGTGACCGGTTTCCTGAAGGGAACCCTGGCGCTGGGGGCGAACGTCTGTGACCACTGAGCAGAGGGTCTGCGCCCCGCCGGACGATCACGAGCGCTGCGTGATGTGCGGGTTCGAGAATCCCCGCTCGCTGGGGCTGCGGTTCACACCCGACACCGACGGCGGCGTGACGACCCGCTGGCAGGCGCAACCGCACCTGCAGGGCTACCGCGGCATCCTCCATGGCGGGGTCGTGGCGTCTCTGCTGGACGCCGCCATGACCCATTGCCTTTCCCTGCACGGGGTGGCGGGGTTGACCGCGGATCTGCGCGTGCGGTACCTGGCGCCGGTGCCCTGCGACGCCCGGCTGGATCTGGCCGCGCGGCTGACGGCCTCGCGGCCGCCCCTGTTCCGGCTCGAAGCGGAACTGATGCTCGACGGGAAGCTGCTCGCCCGGGCCGAGGCGCGATTCCTGCGCCGCCGGGCAGCCGCGGCGCAGCGACCGCGACCAGGTTGATGACCGCGCAGGTTGACGACAGCGACAGCCGCGAACCTCGGGGCTTGCTGGCGTCTGCCGGTCGACGTCACTCCCCGGACGGCTCCGGGGCGAAGCGGTCGTCGGCCGTCCGGCGGTCGCTCCGGCGGCTGTCGAGCCAGCCCGCCCGGGCGTCCGGCCAGGCGTCGAACTCGGGCACGTAGGGCTTGATGTCCAGCAGCGGCGTACCATCGAGGACGTCGATACCACGGACCGACACCTCGTTGCCACGGATCTCCCGCAGTTCCACCACCGAGAGCCCCACCGGGTTGGGTCGCGCGGGAGCCCGGGTGGCGAACAGCCCCCGTTCCTCGCGATCGCGGAACGGGACCACGCGGGGGCGCCACGCGGGGGCGCGGTGGAAGTGATAGACCAGCCAGATCCGCTCGAAACCGGCGAGATCGGCCAGCGCGTCGACGTAGGCCGCCTCCACCACCACCGTCCCCGGCGCTCCGGCGGCGCTCGAGGACTGGATGGGAGTTCCGCGGGGAGTGGTGAACGGCGAGCGGATCAACCCGATGGGAACGAGAACGAGGTCGGTCACGGCGCGATGCCCAGGGACTTGAGTTTCCGCCAGAGGGTGGAGCGGTGCATTCCCAGCTCGGCCGCCGTCCGTGCCCGGTTGCCGCGGTTGCGCTCCAGCGCTTGCTCGATCACGGCGCGTTCGTTCTCCGGCCGGAAGACCACCCCGTCGACCGCCAGGGCCTGGGTGACGAGTTGCTCCGGCAGATGTTCCAGCTCGATGCTCTCGCCGTGGCACATCACGAACGCGTGCTCGATGGCATTCTCCAGCTCCCGGATGTTGCCGGGGAACGGATACCGCCGCAGCGCCGCCATGGCGGCCGGTGCCACCTCGACGATGCCCTTGCCGCGGCGAGCACGGAACTGGGCGAGGAAGTGGTTCACCAGCAGCGGGATGTCCTCGGGCCGGTCGCGCAGCGGAGGGATGCGCAGGTTCACCACGTTGATGCGGTAATAGAGGTCCTCGCGGAAGCGTCCCTCGCGCACCTGGCGCCGCAGGTCGGCGTTGGTGGCGGCGAGGATCCGCGCGTCGGTGCGCAGCGTGCGGGTCGAGCCCAGGGGCTGATATTCGCCGTTGTTGAGCACCCGCAGCAGCTTCACCTGGAGCGACACGTCCATGTCGCTGATCTCGTCCAGCAGCAGGGTGCCGCCGGCCGCCAGCGCGAACTGTCCGGGCTTGTTGCGCTTGGCGTCGGTGAAGGCGCCCTTCTCGTAGCCGAACAGCTCCGACTCCAGCAGCTGCGCCGGCAGGGCCGCGCAGTTGATCTTGATGTACGGACCGTAGCGGCGCGGACTCAGGTTGTGGATGACCTGGGCCACCAGCTCCTTGCCGCAGCCGCTGGGCCCCTCGACGAGCACGTTGCACTCGGATTCGGCGATGTCCGGCAGCAGTGACACCACCTGCTGCATCTGGCTGTTGCCGCTGACGATGTCGTGCAGGCCGCGCTTGCGGTCCAGCTTCTCCCGCAACTCCTCCAGCTCGGTGATGTCGCGGAAGAACTCCACCGCCCCGACCACCCGCCCCGCGTCGTCCCGCAGCAGCGTGGTGGTGACGCTGATGGGCACCTCGCGCTCGTCGCGGGTGATGATCGTCACCCGGGCGCTCTGGACGGGCTCGGCGGTGGCGAGGGTGTCTTTCAGCGCGCACTGCTTGTGGCAGACCTCGGTGCGGAACACGTCGAAGCAGTGCTTGCCGACGGCTTCGCGCGCGCGAAAGCCGGTGATCCGCTCGGCGGCGCGATTGAAAGACGTGATGATGCAGTCGTCATCGACGGTGAACACACCATCGCTGATGCTGTTGAAGATGACCTGGCTGATGTCTTCGGGCATGTTCGGATCTGCCTGCTCCTGTCGCAAAGGTAGTCGACCGGGCATCAGGGTCCAAAGTTCTTCGGTCCGTCGCGGCAAGGCCATGGCTCACGCCACCTCGATCCGCTGCCAGCCGCTTTCGGGCAGGTGCAGGCCGTCCGCCAGGAGAGCCGCCCCGCCGTTGAGACGGTACTGGTCGGGCCGCTCCGGGCCCACCAGCACCACGGGACAGACGAAGGACTCGGCGAACCCGCTCAGGGACTTGCGGCAGAAGCGCGCCTCGGGAGAGGGCTGCGCCAGCACGAGGATCTGGAACTCGTGCTCGGCCAGGCAGCGGTGCAGCTCGCGCCAGCTGTCGTCGTAGCAGAGACGGAACCCCACCTCGAGGAAGTCGCCGGCGCGCTCGTCGTAGTAGAATCGCAGCTCGCGCTCGCGCTCGGCGGCCATGCGCGCCAGCTGGCGATCGGTGTAGAGGTGGCTGGCGGCGACATCGCTGGCATACGGGTCGACGAGGAAGTGAAAGACGTTGAGCTTCAGCCCCCGGCTCTGCGCCAGGTGCAACGCATAGTCGAAGGCCCAGTCGCCCTGAGGCGAGTAGTGGGCGCAGAAGCCCACGGCATCGATTCGCGGTACGGTCATCTCTTCCTCCCCGGAACTCGCGCCCGACGTTCGGCGGTCCGCGGCGTCAGGGCCGCACCGACGCCTGCAGCGCCTCCTTCAGGTAGTGATCGGAGTAGAGCGCCCCGATCGGATTGTTGGCTAGCGAGCGGTCCTTGACGAACAGCGCCGTCACCGGGGCGCGGCTCGCCTGGTTGAAGACGCAGTCGGCGCCCATGCACAGCCCCACGGTCACATTGAGGTCGCAGCCCGCCACATCGAGCACCCGAGCCTGCGCGCGGGGGTTGCAGACCACACGGCAAAGAAGCGGCTCGCCCGCGCCGGCGTCCTCGCCGGTGGGATCGGGAGCCGTCTGCCCCCCCACCCAGCAACCCACCGCCGTCACGGCGAAGAACCGGCGCAGGACGCCCACCAGGATCCGCGTGGGCTCCAGCAGGTCCCAGCAGAACGCCACTCCCAGACGGTGATAGCCGAGTTCCAGGCCGAAGTAGACCAGCTCCGAGAGACGGCAGAGCGTGCGCTCGCTCTCGCCCGAGATGTCGTGCGCCGCCTCCAGGATGCGAGCCTCCTCGCCGCGGGGCGCCGGCAGTTCCACCGGCAGCAGGTGGCAGGGAGCGCCGCGCAGGCAGGCCCGGTCGAGACAGGCCAGGCAGTCGCCGGGCGCGGCGCGGCGGAGGGTTCCCCCGCGCGGCGCCTCCCGGCCGTGGCCCCCGGCGGACCCGCGGACCTCCCGGTCGATGTCCCGGCGCCGGGTGGCTGCCTCCTCGCCGTCGACGAACCCGAAGCCAGGATGCAGGCGGTCCGCCAGCAGCGCCGCCAGGACGGCGTCGGCGGTGGCGGCCACGTTCTCGACCACGGCGATGCCGCGCTCGCGCAACTCCTCGCGGGCGGGCCGCGGGATGCCGCCGCAGACCACCGCATCCACGCGGTGCGCCGAGAGCACGGCCACGAGTTCCGGCCAGGTGGCGTCGCGCGACGGCACCAGCGTCTCCTGCCTCACCTCGCCGCCCGCGAGTTCCACCACCAGCACGGACTCGGCGCTGGTGCAGCGCGGGGCGATCCGGTTGGCGAGCAGCGGTATTCCGTAGCGCATGGGCACGTCCCTTCGGTCGCCGACCAAGGCAACGCACGTGCCACCGACGGAGCCGTGGCGGTTCTCGCGGAGAGAGGCGCCACGGCGCGCCCGGCGAGGAGATCGCAAAGCGGCGCCAGTGCCCCGCGGAGTGGACCAGTGCGGAAACGGTCGTCAGTCGGCGGCGCGAAGCCGTCGCAGCGCCGGAAGCCGCTCGACCTGCGCCGCGGCCGCCGGCGATGTCGCAGGCACCGTCGCAGAGCGACGCGACGTTGCAACACGTGCAACGCCCGGGCCGCCCGCGCGCAGCGTGCTCGCCGCCGTCGACGAACCGGCCGTCAAGTCGGGCGAGAATCCCCGTTGCACGCCGTGAGGGCTCCAGGAGGCGCTGGCGGAACGCGACTGCCGGTGCTGTCGACGACGGGCCTCGTCGCGCCGAAACTCCGGTCGGCTCTGGTATGCCTCTTGCGGTTCGACGATCGCCCGCAACCCGTGGAGGTCGAGAGTTCATGGAAGCGAGAGCCCTTGCGAACGGTACAGCCGCATCACCGGCGCCGGCAACGCACGCATACCCGTACTACGTCGAGAGCCCGCCCGCCGATCACCGGGTGGAGAAGTTCCTCGAGGCGTTCGCCGCGGTGCTGGAGCACACCGACTACCGCGCGCTGCTGGAGTCGTACGCGAGCACCAGCGCCAAGTGCAACCGGTGCGCCGTCACCTGTCCCATCTACGCCACGACCGGCGACGCGCGCGACATCCCCTGCTACCGCACCAACCTGCTGCTGGAGGTCTACCGTCGCTACTTCACCCTGGGCGGGTGGCTGTCGGCACGCGTCGGCCGCGGCTTCGTGCTGACCGAGGAGCTCATCGACGAGATGGCCGAGGTCTTCTACCGCTGCACCGCATGCCGGCGTTGCACCCTGGAATGTCCTCTGGGCGTGGATCATGGGCTGATGACGCGTCTCGGCCGCTATGTGCTGAGCCTCATCGGCATCGTTCCGAAGGCGCTGCAGGTGAGCGTGCGGGAACAGCTCGAGGGCGAGACGCACAACACGTCCAAGGTGCCTTCCAAGGCCATGATCCACACCCTTGGCTTCCTGGCCGAGGAAATGGCCGACACCCTGGGCGTGGAGCTGGAGTTCCCGGTGGACCAGGAGGGACGCGACCAGGTCTTCTTCTGCGCGGTGAGCGACTACCTGATGGAGCCCGAAACGCTCATGGGCAACGCGGCGGTGCTCTACGCGGCGGGCGACTGGGAGCGGTGGACGATCGGCACCGGCAACTTCGACGGCATCAACTACGGGCTCTTCTACAGCGACTGGCACCTCGAGAGCATCATCCAGCAGCTGGTGGCCGAGGTCGAGCGCCTGCGGGGCCGCAGCATCCTCATCGGCGAGTGCGGCCACGCGTCGCGATCGGCGCGCCAGTTCGTGCCGGTGTTCGGCGGGCGTCGCACCTACCCCGTGCGCAACTTCATGGAGTACACGCTCGATTGCCTGCGGCAGGGGAAGATCCAGCTCGACCCGACGATCGTCACGCAGAAGGTGACGTACCACGATCCGTGCAACATCGCCCGTTCCGGCTGGATCGTGGAGCAGCCGCGCGAGATCCTGCGCGCCTTCGTCCCCGACTTCGTGGAGATGGAGCCGCACGGGGAGCACAACTACTGCTGCGGCGGCGGCGGCGGACTGGTCTCGGTGGACGAGATCCACGATTACCGCATGCGCATCGGCGGCCGAGTGAAGGCGGAGCAGATCCGAGCCACGGGGGCGGAGATCGTGATCTCGCCCTGCGCGAACTGCAAGAAGCAGCTCAAGGAGCTGGTGGAGTTCTACGAGCTGCCGTGCCAGGTCATGGGCCTGCACGATCTGCTGCTCAAGGCCATCGTGATCCCGGGCGGCAAGAGCCCGCAGGAACGCCGGGAGGAAGCGGCGCTGTTCGCGATGGACTGATCGGCACCGGACGGATCGGCACGGGCCGGATCGGCTGGACAGGCCGGCGATCGATCGCCTGACGACCGATCGCCCGGGGAATCGACGGAGGAGGACGGCGTGGAGAGACTGCTCGACTTCGCGCGCGGACCGTTGTTCGCGCTCACCTTCGGCTTCATGCTGCTGGCGCTGCTGCGCCTGGTGGTGGTGCAGGCCACGGCCCTGTTGCACGGGAAGGGCGTGCAGCTCCGGCGGGCGCCCTGGAGGCAGATCGTCGCGGACAGCATCACCTGGGCCGTCCCGCTGCACCACCTGATCCGCGGCACGGTGATCTTCTCGAGCGCATCGTTCCTGCTGCACGTGGGGCTGATCATCGTGCCGCTCTTCCTGGCGGACCACGTGGTGCTCTGGGAACGGCTGCTCGGCGTCGGCCTGCCCGCCATCCGCCAGGGATTCGCGGACGCCCTCACGCTGCTCACGCTCGGCTGCCTGCTGGTGCTGCTCGGCTGCCGGACCTTCGTGGCCCGGCAGCGGGCGGTGTCGCGGCCGATGGATTACCTGCTGCTGCTGGCCATCGCCGGGCCGTTCGCCACGGGGTTCCTGGCGTCGCACCCGGGCATCAATCCCTTCCCCTGGGAGTGGATGATGCTGCTGCACCTGCTCGGCGCGGAACTGCTCTTCGTCCTGGTGCCCACCACCAAGCTCGCCCACGTCGTCCTGTACGCCTTCGACCGCATCTCCGCCGTGCACTGGCAGCTGCGGCCGGGAGCCGGGGCTCGCGTGGCCGAGGCCCTCTTCGGAAGCGAGGCGAGAGTCTGATGAACGCCATTCTCGTGGACGTGACCCGTTGCACCGGCTGCGAGCGCTGCGCGGACGCCTGCGTGACGTCCCACCAGCTCGATCCCCGTCAGGCCGCCCACGACCGGGCCGTCGCCAAGGACGCGCTTTCGGCCGACCGCTGGCTGGCGGTCCAGCGCGTGGCCGACGGGCGGTTCGCCCGCCGCAGCTGCATGCACTGCCTGGAGCCGAGCTGCGTGGCCGCCTGCCTGGTGGGCGGTCTCACCCGCTCGCCCGAGGGGCCGGTCGTCTACGACCCCACCAAGTGCATCGGTTGCCGTTACTGCATGATCGCGTGCCCCTTCCAGGTGCCGCGCTACGAGTGGGGCGAGACGCGGCCCTTCGTGCGCAAGTGCGACATGTGCGCGGACCGCCAGGTGCATGGACAGCCGCCCGCCTGCGTGGAGGCCTGCCCGCACGAGGCGCTGGCGTTCGGCGACCGCGACGGGATGCTGGCGGAGGCCCATGCGCGCATCGCGCGCGGCCACGGCGCCTACCGTCCGCACGTGTGGGGCGAGCACGAGCTCGGCGGTACGTCGGTGATCTACGTCTCCGACGTACCGCTGGAGGCTCTCGGCTGGCCCGATGCGTCGGCACCACCGATTCCGCAGCTCACCGTTCCGCTCATCGAGAAGACTCCCGCCATCGGCCTGAGCGTGGCCACCGGCCTGCTGGGACTCAACTGGATCGTGAGGCGCCGCATGAAGCTGGCGAAGGAGGTCGGCGACGCCGGCGCGGGCGCCGGCGCGGCCTGTGCAACGCAGCCCGGCGGCGAACCGGATCCCGCGGCCGCCGAGGAGGACAACCGTGAGGCATAGCAACCGGGTGACGAAGGACCTGCTCTGGACGCTTGCCCTGCTGGGTCTGGTGGCCGCCGTGTTCCGGCTGGTGTTCGGCCTCGGCGCCACCACCAACCTGACCGACGGGGCGCCCTGGGGACTGTGGAAGGTCCTGAACATGATCGCAGGCGTGGCCCTGGCCACGAGCGGCTTCACGGTGGGATTCCTGGTGTACGTGCTACGCCGCGAGCGCTTCCGGCCGCTCCTGAAGCCCGCCATCCTGGTGGCGTTCCTGGGTTACGGAGCGTCGTGCTTCGCGTTGCTGTTCGACATCGGTCTACCCGACCGCTTCTGGCACCCGCTGGTGATGTGGAACCACCACTCGTTCCTGTTCGAGGTCTTCTGGTGCGTGATGCTCTACTTCACCGTCACGGCCATCGAGCTGGCGCCCACCGTCCTCGAACGCTTCCGCGCCGAGCGTGTCGTGCGCTGGCTGCACCGGGCCGGGTTCGGCGTCGTCGTCGTGGGCATCTCGCTCTCCTCGCTGCACCATTCCTCACTCGGGTCGCTGTTCCTGGTCAGCCCGCAGCGCCTGCACGGGCTCTGGTACTCGCCCTCACTGCCCCTCTTCTTCATCCTCTCGGCCATGGGCTGCGGACTGATGACGCTGGTGCTCCTACGCATCATCCACGCCTACTGGTACGATCCCGAGGCCGTGTTCGGCCGCACCCCCGACGGACCGGGCCTCGCGTGCGCCGTCGCGGGACGGGATTCGTCGAGCGTGACCGGTCGCCGGGAGGCCCGCGACCTGCCCATGCTGGGCGGCCTCGCCACCGTGGCCGCGTGGCTGCTGGGGGGCTACCTGGTGCTCAAGCTGGCGGACCTGGCGCGCGGCGACCGCTGGTCCCTGCTCACCGCCGGCACCTGGGAGAGCTGGCTCTGGGTCGCGGACCTGGTCCTGACGGCGGCGCTGCCGGTGACGCTCGTGGCGATCAGGCGGACGCGCCGCACGCCGGCGGCGCTGGTCCTGGCCGGAGGCTCGGCGGCGGTCGGGCTGGCGCTGAACCGCCTGAACGTGGGGATCTTCGGGTACTGGCGCAGCGCGGAGACCGCCTACGTGCCCTCGCTGGCGGAGTGGGCGCTGAGCATCGGCGTGGTGGCTGCGGCGGGTCTGGTGTTCCTGGCCGCGGTCGAGAACCTGGCCGTCTTCGCTCCCCCGGTGGCGGCCGCCACGCGTCGCCGCCCCGTCTTCGATGTCTTCAGCCGCGTGTGGAGCGGAGCCCTGGCGAGCAGCCTGCACCGGGTGACGCTCCTGGCGGCCGTGGCGCTGCCGCTGGGATGGGTGTTGATGTACCCCCCCTACCGCACTCCCGGCGTGCAGCCCATCGCGCCACCGGTCGGGCTCGACGCCACCCGCTCGGTGCTCGCGATCGACGGTGATCGCGCGGGCGTACGGGTCGCGTTCGCCCACGCCGACCATCAGCGCCGGCTCGGCGTCGAACAATCTTGTCGCGTCTGTCATCACATGAACCTGCCGAACGACCGCGCCACCCCGTGCTGGCGCTGCCATCGGACCATGGTGGCGTCCACCCGCATCTTCGATCATTCGCACCACCTGCGTGCGGTGGCGATCGACAAGCAACTGCCCGGCCCCTGCCCGCAGAACCGCGCCTGCGCCGAATGCCACGCCCCGGGCCGGCCCGAGTCGGCGGCCACCACGGTCGACTGCCTCGAATGCCATCGCCGCGACATGTGGCTGGGCACCGAGCCGCCGCCGGCGGACCTGCAACTCGCCACCGCCCCCGGCTATCTCGATGCCCTGCACGGCACCTGTCTCGAGTGTCATCGTCGCGAGGAGGCGCGCGGGGTCCGCGCCGGACTGGCCGAGTGCGGCACGTGCCATCCCACCCTGCGGCCGCGGCAGGCGGTCGTGGCGCTCCCTTGACCCGATCTCAGCGGTGCCGGCGCAGCACCGCGCGCGCGGCGTGGTAGCCGCACATGCCATGGACGCCGCCGCCGGGCGGAGTGGACGAGGAACAGATGAAGATGTCGTGCGCGGGCGTGGTGTACGGGTTCAGGCGGACCGCCGGACGGGCGAAGAGCTGGGCGGAGTTGTCAGCGGGCTGCTGTTCCTGCTGTTTCTGCTCTTT
>JAWOID010000081.1:0-5657 GCA_046484865.1 Candidatus Krumholzibacteriia bacterium | reverse complement strand
GAGGGCGGCATGCGGCTGCTGCACATCGTGGCGGCCGACACCCAGGCCGTCCGCCTGGTCCGGCAGGACCTCGCCCGCGGGATCGACTTCTCGGTGGTGGCGACCCGCTACAGTGTCGGCCCCACCGCGGCCCGGGGCGGCGACCTCGGCTGGGTGATGCCGGACGAGATGGTCGAGCCGTTGCGGTCGGCGATCAGGAAGCTGAAGGCGGGGGAGGTCAGTCAGGCGACCGAGTCCCGCGGCACCTGGCACTTCTTCAAGCGTCTGCCGTAGAGTTCTGCCAGCGAAAGTGTGCATGGCCCAAAGCCTGCCCTGGCCGGGGCATGGAACCACCCTTCTATCTCGAGCCTGGCTGGCAGCCGCCCTTCCCCAACTGCCGATTCCACAAGCACTCCCGCCGGCAGTGGCGCTTCCGCCGCATCGGATTCTACTACCGTCGCGTCGAGCCCAAATGTATCCCCAGGTGGATATGCCTCCTGAACCGCCCCGCCTTCTCCGGAGCCTCCGTTACGTGAGTCCGACCGTCCCCGCCGGTGCCGCCCCATCGATCGACCTCCTGCTGGCATGGGAGCGAAGAGCGCGGTTGCTTTATCGCCACACCTCCCTGCGCACCGTACCCTTCAGAATTGTCCCGGCGCCTCACCAGCACATCCCCACCGAAAGCTGCACGCCGGTCATCTCGCCGTTCGGACGCACGAGGGCGTCGTACAGCGTGTTCGCGCGTTCCTCCCTCTCCTCGTCGGAAAGCCCCTCGGAGACGTTGTTGTGCCCGCTGTACCGGAAGCGCAGTTCGACGACGAGGGGGTTCGCCCACCGGTTGATCTCGCCCCCGACGACCACGTCGCCCGTATAGGCCGAACGGAAAATCCCGTTGGCGACCTCGACCCGGTTGCCCCCCCCCGAGAGGTCGGCGGACATGCGTTCGATTCCGATCACGCCGCCGACCCCGACGCCCAGGTAGGGCTGGAACGAGCCGGCGCGACCGCCCCGAGGCGGGTAGAACAGGTGGTAGCGGATCGGCAGGTTCAGCAGGAACAGGCTCGACGAATCGATCGTCCACTCCGTGTCCGGACGCTCGACCGGAGTTCCCATCGCCGCGATGAGGCCGACCTCGAATTCCTGGCGGAAGTTCCGGGCGAAGTCCGACCCGGCGGCGTAGGTGAACCCGAAGCCGTGCGGATAGGCATTCCGCATCTCGGAATTCGTGAAATAGTGGTAATCGATCGAAAGCCGTTGCCAGATCCTCTCCTCGGCATCGGGGGAGCCGGGGGCCGTGGAAGAGGCGGACGAGCGAGCGAGCGCGGGAGGGCTGCCCGCCATGGGCCCGCTCTGCGCCTGACGCTCGGCGCGCGCCCGGTCCAGGACCAGCCGCGACGGCGCCGGATCGTACGCATCCACGATGAACTGCCGCATGCAATCGGCCACGCTTTCGTAGAGGATCCCCTCCAATGAACCAGTCACGTCCCACATCGAGCCCGCGGTGCGGGTCGCATGCACATCGACGACGCGGACCGAATCCGGGTCCACGGGAAAGGAGAATCGGAGACGGCACTTGGCCGTTCCTACCTCCTTGAACATGCCCTTGTGCTCTCCGACCGACAGTTCTTCGATGCGGATCGTCACCGGGCACAGTTCCTGCCCGTCCGGTTCGGCGTTCACGATCGTGTCGAAGGATCGGGCGACGAAATCCGAAACGGGTTCGGTCAGCCTCATCGGCACTTCCGAGTTGAACACGCCGACCTTCGCCGTGCCCACGCGGTCGGGTTCGTTCCCCCGGAAGTCGCCGGCCTGGACGACCCCGACCTGGGGTCGGTGCAGATCCGGCGCGACGTAGTGGGGATTGCCGTAATCCGGAACGACGACGACCTGCCGGGCGCCGCAACCCGCGAACAGGAACACGACCAGTGCCGGAAGGAGAAGAAGCGCGGTGCGGCGGAGATGCGCACCGGTGGCGGGTTGGGCAGTGGTTGTTGCAATCAAGATATCAATCCCCCCGCTGTGATTAGTAGTCGGGCCTGTCGAAAGACCATGACCGCAACCGTTCCACCTTAACGCAAATACGTTTTCAAAACAACCCCGGTATCCATCACGTCGCGGAAGGGTTTCAGAGGGGACAGGCATCATAGGGGCGGACGCCTTGCCCCTATGATGCCTTCACTTGTCGAACCACCTTGATCGTGGTCGATTCGGCCGCTGCGCCTGGACTCGTTCCAGGGGGGCAGGTCACGATCGCGCATCTGCTGCGCATCAGGCGCCCGTATTCTGCGCCTCATGTCGCGCTAGCGGCCGCCGCCTGCGGCGGCGGCGTGCCGATGACGCACGACGGCGGCGCGCCCATCACCGAGAACGGCTGCGCGAAGACCGAGACCGTGGCGTTGGCGGCGAAGATGCCGCAGACCCGCGCGGTCCGCTCGCCGACGCTGCGCACGTCGTGCGGCACCATCGCCGGCACCAGCACGACGCCGCCGGCGCCCACGCGTCCGGTCTGGTCGCCGACGGTCGCCTCGACCTCGCCCTCGAGCACCACGAGCACCTCCTCGGCGGAGTCGGTGTGCGTGCCCAGATGCCTGCCGGGCTCCAGTTCGAAGTAGACCATCGCCGTGGCGCAGGCCCCGGTCTGCCAGTGCAGGGGGAAGGTGGCGCGGACCACGCGGGTGGGATCGTCCGGGCTGTCGATGTCGGCGAGCGCGAGGTCCTGGGTCTGGATCGTCAACATGGCTTTTCTCCGTTTCCGGCTCGAGCGAGCCTGGTTTCCGATTGGTGGTTGGCGGGCTGTGGGCCCGGCCGTCGTTCGCTCTAGCGCGCGCCGGCCATGACCGGCGGCGGCCCGGCCACCTTGGCGCGGTGCTCGACCAGGCGTGTCTCGATCACGAGCTGGCCGCTGGCGAAGCTCGCCCAGCCGTCGATCACGGCGTGGGCGCGGTTGAGGTCCTGGAGCTCCGGGTCGGCAGTGCGGAACTGCGAGAAGCCGTGGATGGCGAACAGCAGGTCCGGCCACCGGAAGTCCGGAGCGAGGATCGCCTCCAGCGGCGGCAGGGCGAGGCCGGCTGGCGGCAGGCAGTAGCCGCGGACGTGCTCGAAGAAGTGCCGGTCGCCGGCCGAGACGGTCTTGGGGGCGTCGATGACGCCGACACCGTCCCGGCGCAGCAGCAGGTGATCGATGCCCCAGACCCGCGCTCTGCGGTAGGGACCGTCCATGAGCCGGCCGGCGGTGATCCGGCCCTCGAACGGGACGGTGATGCGCAGGCCCTCCGGCACGACGCCGACGGGGTGGTAGCCGACCTGGGCCTCGAAGCGGTAGAGGATGTCCTGATCGCGTTGCATGGCTCGTCCTCCTGGAATAATCAATAGACTACATGTCTATCGAAAGAAAAAACTAGACACGGCGGCGAAATCTGTCAATATTTAATTTACATGGTGCCTAATAAAAAACATAACTCGCGTCGTCCATATGAGTTGAAGGCGCGCGCCCGCCGCCTCGCGGAGACCCGCCAGCGGATCACCGAGGCCGCGGTCCGCCTGCACGAGACCGTGGGGCCGGCTCGAACGACCGTCAGCGAGGTCGCGCGGCTGGCAGGCGTCCAGCGGATGACGGTCTACAACCACTTCCCGAGCGACGTCGAGCTGCTGGATGCCTGCAGCGGCCATTGGCTGGCGCAGAACCCGCCGCCGGACCCGGCGGCGTGGACGGCTGTCGCCGATCCGCAGGAGCGCCTGCTGACCGCCTTGCGGCAGCTCTACGCGTGGTACCGGGCCGGCCGGGACATGATGGGCAACTCGCTGCGGGACGAGCCGCTAGTGCCGGGCCTGGCGGCGATCATGGCGGCCAAGTGGTGGCCCTACGTGGAGGCGGTGGACGCGGCGCTCGGCGAGGGGTTGCTGGATGGCGCGACGCGGCCGGCGTCGGTGCGGGCCGCCCTGCGCCTGGCGGTCGCCTTCCCGACCTGGCGGACGCTGGCGGACGCCGGCCTCGACGACGCGGCGGCGGCGGCCCTGGCGGCCGCGTTCGTCGCGGTGGCGCGGTAGGCGGGTCCTGGTCGCTACGCCGCGAAGAGCAGCTCGAGGTACCGGCGGTAATGCCGCAGCTGCTGCGCGAAGACCTGCGGCTCCTTCATCGTGCGCGAGATGATGAACGCCCCCTCGAGCACGCCGGTGAACATGTCGGCGAGGCTCTCCGGGTCGACCGCCCCGCGGGGCGGTCGCGCGGCCGCGGCCTCGCGGATCATCCCGCCGAGCAGCCGCCGCCAGGCCAGGATCGACTCCGCGACGATGCCCATGGTCGCGGCGTCGAACTGGCCGCTCTCGTAGCAATAGGAGGCGAACAGGCAGCCCGGCGACGGTTCCTGCGATTCCTCGGCCATCTCCAGGAACAGCCCGACGAAGACCAGCAGGCGCTGGGCCGGGTCGCCGGCGAGCGTCGCAGCGCGCGCGGCGAGGCGCTGCATGAGGTCCTGCTCCTGGCCCCAGTAGCGCTCGATGAGCGCGCGCGCCAGATCGCTCTTGCTGCGGAAGTGGTGGAAGAACGCGCCCTTGGTCAGGCCGACCGCCTCGATGATCCGGTCGACGGAGGTGGCTGCGAAACCCTGGGCGAGGACCAGCCGCTCGGCGGCGTCCAGGATGCGTTGGCGGGTGTCGGTCCGCGTTTCAGCGGTCATGGGAGCCTCCTTCCAGCCCAAATATACCGACTGGTCGGTTAGAGTGCAAGAGCTGATTGTTCTCCATTGGTAGTTTAAAGTGCTGCCTAGTATCTAGTTAACCATGATCAGAAAAAATTCAGAATCAGGATTGACATCAGCGTGGATCAAATGTATCTTCCATACCGACCAGTCGGTATGTTTGTCGCCGTCGGTCGACCAGGACCATCATCCGAAAGGACGAGGACCATGTGCACCCACGCCAACGCGGCCGTCGTGCCGCAGGAATCCTTCGCCGAGCGCATGCTCGAGATCCTCAACAGCGGCGCCCTGGCGATCATGACCTCCATCGGGCACCGCAGCGGCCTCTTCGACGCCATGGCCGGCCGCGCGCCATCGACCAGCGCCGAGATCGCCGGTGCCGCCGGCCTTAACGAACGCTACGTGCGCGAGTGGCTGGGAGCGATGGCCGCCGGCGGGATCGTGACCTGCGACGCCGACGGTGTCCGCTTCGCGCTGCCGGAGGAGCACGCCGCCTGGCTGACGCGCGCCGCCGCCCCCGACAACCTCGCGGTCTACGCGCAGTACATTGCGCAGTTCGGCGTGGTCGAGGAGCCGATCCTCGATTGCTTCCGCCACGGCGGCGGGTTGCCCTACAGCGCGTACCCGCGCTTCCACGAGGTCATGGCCGAGGACAGCGGCCAGACCGTGCTACCCGTGCTGCTCGAGAATATCCTGCCGCTCGCGCCCGGCCTGAGCGCGAAGCTCGACCGGGGCTGCGACGCGCTGGACATCGGCTGTGGCCGCGGTCGGGCGCTGCTCCTGATGGCGCGGACCTACCCGCGGAGCCGGTTCACCGGCTACGATCTGAGCGAGGAGGCCGTGGCCCACGCCCGCGGCGAGGCCGAGCGGGAGGGTCTCTTTGCCATAGAAAATCTTCCAAGTGTTACTATTATTTTTGGATTGATTAAATCGATTTGACGATCAAGATATTTCGAACAAGCTTCCAATTCTTCCGGTTGT
>JAWOID010000077.1:0-14266 GCA_046484865.1 Candidatus Krumholzibacteriia bacterium | reverse complement strand
CAGGAGCAGGACGTCCAGGTTGGCCGCCATCGTTCCTCCCTCGGGGTTGGGGTTGACCGGTAGAATCCGCAGGGGGCGTCGCGGTGTCAAGCGGACGCGGACGGTGCCGCGCTCGGCGCGGGCGCCGACCGACGCCGGCGGCCCGCCGGCAGGCGGCTGCTGGCACCCATCGGCCCGGTGTGTTAGCTTCGGCCGGCCCACCCCCGCCGGCCCGGCGCCCTCAGCCGGGCCGTGCTGCGATGGGCGAGAGGCCCCGCCGGGGGGCATGGGAGCGGTTTGCGGCGGGCGGCGGCCGACGACTCGATCGTGGCCGGGCCGGACCGCCGCCGGGCGGCGTTGCGGCCGGCGAAGGAGGACGCGGTGAGCGGAGCGGCCGGCGAGACGACCTGGGCTCTGCGGGCCGGGCGCGCGGCGCCGGCGCTGCTGGTGGTCTGGCTGCTAGCGGTACCGTTGAGCACCGCCGCGGCCGAGATCCTCCTGGCGGCGGCCGTCGTGGCCGCGCTGCTGGCCAGGGCGGCCGGGCCGCGGCCGGAGATCTGGCCGCACGGCTGGCGCAGCCCCGTCACGGGCGGTCCGCTCACCGGAGCCGCTCCGTGGCTGTGGGCGGCGTTCATCGTCTGGTTCGTGGTCTCGGCGCTCGCTGCGGTATCGACCGAGGTCAGCATCGGCAAGCTGCCCAAGCTCTTCCGCTATGCGCTCTTCTTCGTCCCGCTGGCGGTGCCCTGGCGGTCGCGGCACTGGCGGGCCGCCCTCTGGGTGCAGCTGCCGCTGCTGGTGGCCCTGGCCTGGCCGGCGCTGGCGTCGATGTTCGAGGGCTGGGGCCGCGCGCACACCGACAACCTCCACTACAACAGCCTGGCTCAGGTGGCGGCCACCAGCTCGCTGCTCCTGCTGGCGGGGGCGCTCTACGGGCCCGCCTCGGCGCGGCGCGAGCGGCTCCTGCTGCTGGCGGCCTGCGTCATGGCGACGGCGCTGATGATCGTCACCTTCAGCCGCGCGGCGTGGCTGGCCTGGTGGCTGGCGGCGGTGGTCCTGGTGCTGTTCCGCCTGCCGCGCCGCCTGGCGCTCGCTGCGGTGGCGGTGATGATCCTGGTGCCGCTGATCTCGCTGCCGGCGGTCATCCAGCGACGTCCCGACACGTTCGATCTCCAGCACCCCGAGTTCGCGCGCCGGTACGACATGTGGCGCATGGCCGTGGACATCGTGCGGGACCATCCCTGGACCGGTGTGGGGCCAGGCGGCATCGATGCCGTCTATCACGAGTACAAGACCGGCATGCTCGTGGACGACCCCGCGATGTGGTCCCACGTGCACAACGACCTGCTGGAGGTGGCGCTGAGCCACGGGCTGCCGGCCGCCCTCATCTGGGCCGCCCTGGCGGTCGTCCTCTACGGGGCCATGGCCCGGGGGCTGGTGCGATCCAGGGCGATCCCGGGCTCGTGGATCAAGGCCGGCTTCCTGGGCGCCGGCGCCAGCTTGCATCTCTTCTACCTGTTCGGGCTGGTCCATGACAACTACCCCATCTACGTGAAGAGCTGCCTGCTGCTGCTGCTGTGGGGGGTCTTCACGGCGGCCGACCGCTCGCTGTGGCCGCCGGCCGCGCCGCCGGCGGAACGTCGGCGCCGGGACCTGGAAGCGACGGCGCGGAACGAGGCTCCGGGGTGAGGCGCGAGGAGCCGCCGCGGATCCTGGTGATCCTGTTCGGGCTGGTGGGCGACACGCTGATGCGGGTGCCGTTGGTGCGGGCCCTGCGCCGCCGCCATCCCGACGCGTTCATCGTGGCCGTCTGCGACCCCCCGCTGGTGGACGCCCTGGCCGCCAACCCGCTGTTCGACGAGGTGCGCGGCTTCGACCGGCACGGCACCACCTACGCGCAGCAGGTGCGCAGCTACCTGAAGCTGCGCCGGCTGCGCCTCGATCTCTCGGTGGACATGTACTTCGGCGCCAGGACGCCGGTGCTGGCCTGGTTCGCGGGTGACCGCCGCCGCCTCGGTCTGGGCAACTACTGGTATGGCAAGCTGCTGCTCACGGACGTGGTCGATCCACAGCTGCCGCTCGCGCACATGGTGGACCGGCACCTGCCGCTGCTCGAGCCGCTGGGGATCACCGAGCTGGAGCGGGTCTGGGAGTTTCCCGTGACGCCCGCCACCGCGACGGCGGCGGCGGCGAGGCTGAAGCTCGCGGGGCTGCCGCTGCCGGGCGCCGGCGACGTCATCGTGGCGGTGGGCGCGGGCGACGAGACCAAACGCTGGGACGAAACCCTGCTCGACGAGATCGTGGCGCGGCTGGGCGAGACGGCGTCGCGCGTGTTCCTGGTCGCCGACGCGCAGCAGCCCGACCTGACCGAGCGGCGCGGCGCGCGCGCCGGGGCGCTGTCGCTGCCACCGCTGTCGCTGCCGCCGCTATCGTTGCCGCATCTGGCGGCGCTGTTCGCCCGCGCCGGCCTGGTGATCACGCCCGACAGCGGTCTCATGCACGTGGCGCTGGCCACCGCGCCGCGCCTGCTGACCTTCTTCCAGTCGACGCATCCGGAGTGGCACTCCGCCCGGCGTCCCGCCTATCGCTATCTGTACCGCGAGAACTGCCCCGTGCAGCCGTGCGACACCCGGCTGAAGCACACCTGCGGCCACGAGTGCCGGCGGTCCCTGAGCGCCGGCGACGTGCTCGCCGCCGCCGCCGAATTGCGCGCCGGGCCGGCCTGGGACGGCACCTGGCCGGCGAATCGCGTGAGCCTGGCAGACGTGCGCCGCGACGCCGCCGCGGCCGAGCCGGCGGCGTCGCCGCCGGTCACTTGACCAGGATCAGCTTGGTGCTGCGCACGCCGGCCACCGTCTCCAGTCGCGCGACGTAGACGCCCGCGGGCAGCGGCCGCCCCGCCGCGTCGCGACCGTTCCAGCTGGTCTGGTGCAGGCCGGCCGCCCGATGCTCGTTCACCAGGGTGTGCACGCAGCGGCCGGTCAGATCGTACACGCCGACCACCGTGGGGCCGCCGAGAGGCAGTTCGAAGCGGATCGTCGTGCGCGGGTTGAACGGGTTGGGCACGGCGGGCGCCAGACGCAGGCTGCGGGGCAGCGAACTCTCGTCCTCGCCGGTTTCGTCGTCCACGCCCAGGGCCGGGTCCTGGCTCACGCGCGCGCGGATGCCGACGTCCACGGAGTAGCTGGCGAGGTCGGACCAGTTGCTGCCGTCCAGGCCCACGAAGGAGGTTCCCGGCGTGCGGGGGCCCACGTGGTCCACGGGCAGCGGCAGCGTGTAGGTGAGGTTGGCGAACTTCACGACCACGTACACGGGCTCGCCCGCGGCGAGCGGCAGCGCGTCCGGGAGCGCCACCGAGTGGTAGCCGGCGTGGGGCAAAACGAGGCCCGTGCGCCGGCTCAGCAGTTCCGACGTCTTGCCGCCGGCGAAGGCGCCGTACACGTGGACCTCGGCGCCGCTGCAGGCGTCGGTGGTCCAGAACTCCACCCGTTGCAGGTAGGCCGCTTCGGTGGGGACGATGCGGGCCATGCCCCAGATGGTGGTGCTCGAGCCGGTGCCCAGGTGCTGGGTGAGTCCGGCCTCGTCGTGCCCGAGGACCCGGTGGTGCGGGTCGTGGACGATCACCTCCGCCGACCGCGACGACCACTTGCCGATCCCGGCCGAGCCGTAGGCGATCAGGAAGTAGCCGCGCTCGCTGCCGTGGCCGCAGGTGCCGCCCCAGGCGGTGCCCCAGCTGTTCTTGACGATCCAGGCGCCGGTGCCGCCGGCGTGCGCCACGTCGTCGTCATAGCCCACGATCAGCACGGAATGGTCGGGGACGACCTCGTCGGCGAGATAGAGGCAGCCGACCCCGTCGTAATCGGAGAAGGCCCTGCGCCATGACGGCAGGGCGCCGTCCCCGCCGGTGTACACCGTGGTCTGCACCGGTCCATGCGCGTGGACGATCTCCTTCAGCGCGGCGACGTCCGGCAAGACCGACCCGCTCACCGCATACCAGTTCAGCGGCGTGTAGAGGTAGGGACAGCCGGTGGCGCAGGTCACGTCCGTGTCCTGGTAGGGGTCGCAGGCTTCGTCCGTGACGCCGGCTCGCGTGAGGAAGTTGTAGACGAGGTACTGGTGGCCGCCGCCACAGCTGCTCTGCTGGTAGTTGCACTCCTTGATGGAGTTCTCGGACAGGTCGACGCTGCCGGCGCCCTGCAGCAGCAGCTGCGCCTCCAGCTCGCCGGCGGCGCCGAAGGCGTAGCACGCTCCGCAGCCGCCCTGATCGCGCACGGGGGTCGCGGCGCCGTGCTCGCGCCAGTCCCAGCGAGCGGGGAGATCGGCCGCCTTCGCGGTCGCGACTGGTGCGAGGTGGGCCGCGGGCAGCGAGGGCGGGACGAAGCCCGCACGTCCATTGGCGTCCGGCGCCTGAGCGGCACCCTGCAGCGTGGCGAACTCGAGGCGAGACGCGCTCGGCTCCGGCGCGTCGTTGCCCGCGGCGGCGGGACCCGCGGCCGCGGGGCCGGCGTTGGCGGGGCCGGCAGCGGCCACGCTCGCGACGGCCACGGTGAACAGGACCAGCGCCGCCAGTCCGGGGAGAGCTTGGCGGAACGCGGCGGGGATCTCTCTCATCGCTTCACTCCTGGTCCTGGCCCTGGTCCTGGCTCCGGTTCGCGCCCGGCCCGCGCGAGATTCCTCCTGCTCACGGTATCGGCGAGTACGGCGCGCCTCTTGAACAGTGCATCCTTGCCCGCCGCGGCCCGAAGCGGTCACCTGCTCGGGGCTAGCCGGCGGCAGCGAGACGCTGGCAAGATCTGGTCCTGCCGGCGGTGCTGTGCGGAAGCCTCGGCGACTCGGTGGC
Organism: Candidatus Krumholzibacteriia bacterium; assembly: GCA_046484865.1. Taxonomy (GTDB): domain Bacteria; phylum Krumholzibacteriota; class Krumholzibacteriia; order LZORAL124-64-63; family LZORAL124-64-63; genus JAWOID01. The sequence continues at coordinate 9,450 of JAWOID010000077.1, read as the reverse complement.
CACCTTGCTGGGCGTGGCTGTGGGTACGCGCTGCGCGGGACGGGTTGACGCGGAACCGCCCGCCCGCACCGGCGGCTACGGTGCCAGCGCCGCCACGGCGCTGCTGGGCGTCTTCGAGGCGGCCTGGCACCCGAACCGGCAGACCATCCACGACCGGATCGCCGACACGGTCGTGGTGAGGCGGCGGAAGGTCGGGCGGGGGTAGGGGAGTTGGGCCGGATTTCGGCTCATGTAGAATGGTATGTCGCAGCAGTCAGCAACAATCTCCAGGGCACAACCCACCCTGCAAGAAAGAAGATCAAGGCTGAGACATTTTGATATTTGACAATCATTGACTCGTTCGGATAGAGTCTCCGCCAACGCTGAACACGTTTTCGCGGCTCAGCGATGGCATTCTCGCCAAACAACCCTGGGGGAGGGTACTACCAAGCGATTCACCTGCTGAAGGAGACGCGCTCTGGTTCCTGTATCGCACTGAAAATTTTAGCACCTGAACCATCGCAAGATTAGGAAGATTAGAACTCAGGCACATGACCCGAGGGGGATTGTCATGCGCTCCAGCGGCTCTGTCCTGGCGTCGTGCGTCTTCGCCGTCGCCTGCCTCATCGCCCAGACCGTTTCCGCCGTTCCTGCCAATCCCGAACTCCGACAGTTCACCCAGCCGGGCGGCAGCGCCTTCAGCGCCCGCCTGATCGGTGACGAGTGGATGCACTGGTACGAGACCGACGCGGGCCACACGATCCTGAGGGACCCGGACGGTCTGTGGGTCTACGCCGAGCTGGACGCCGGCGGACATCTTGTCCCTTCCTCGCTCGTCGTGGACCGGGATGCCCCGCGCGAGAGACCCCACCTCAGGCAATCGACGCACTTGCTCGACGAGATGGCGATCAAGGCGCAAGCGATTCACGCCACGAAGCGAGCACCGATGATCGAATCGATCACCGGCGTGCAGGACATCGTCATCATCCTGGTGGAGTTCTCCGACACCGGCACGGGCGAGGGGTCGATGGGCCCGCGAGACGCGGCCCACTTCGCCGATCCGGTCACCGGCCTGGTCCTGGGCTCGAATTCGGGCAAGATGGCGCACTACTTCGACGAGGTGTCCTACGGGCAGTTGACCCTGCAGGGGGTGGCCGCCAACGGCATCTGGCACCGCAGCGACCGCACCGAGCTGTACTACAGCGAGGATTGCAGCCCCGGCCAGCCGTGCGACTACGAGTACGACGTGCCCGGTGGCGTCGACAACTGCAACGCCTGCATCTACGACCTCGCCCGCCACGCCATCCAGATGGCCGATACGACGGGCTTCGACTTCTCCCCCTACGACCTCAACGGCGACGGCGTGATCGATCACGTCATGATCGTCCACGCCGGCCAGAACCAGGCCTCCTACGGCGGCGGCCCCGACGACATCTGGTCGCACTGGGGCACGATACCCGGCGGCGAGCCGGTCGGCGACAAGGTCGTCCACCACTACATGATGCTTTCCGAGCACGACGCCATGAGCGCCTTCGCGCACGAGTTCACCCACCAGCTCGGCGCTCCGGATCTGTACGACTACGATGGCGACGCCGATCCGGTCGGCCGCTGGTGCAACATGGGGTTCAACTTCGAGACCGAGCGTCCACCGCATTTGTGCGGCCTGTTGAAGATCGACGTCGACGCCGACTTCAGCAATGGAATGACGGGCTGGGTGACGCCTGTGCCGCTGAATGCCGACAGCACATACACGGCTCTGAGGCTCGATCAAAACGCCGAAGGAAGCGTATTCATGTCGGACCCGAACTTCTCCGGGAACGAGTACTTCCTGGTCGAGAACCGCTCGCGCAGCGGGTTCTACGACTACTCGGTGCCCGGATCGGGGATCATCCTCACCCATGTCGACATGGACATGCCCAACGGCACGGGCCGCTTCAACGACGGCCCGCCCAACAACAGCTATCACGGCGCGTGGATCGAGCGTCCCTTGAACCTGGCCTCTCCCGACGGCGCAGCCTACTCGGCCGACGCCGGAGAGCACCAGTTCACGCCAACGACGATCCCCAACACCAACGCCAACGGCAACGTGGGCACCGGACACACCTTCTGGGGCATCGACACGATCGGCGACGCGATGGACTTTCGTTTCCGTAGCGGCCCGACCTACGTCAGCGGGACCACGACCGGGAGCACGTTGTGGGCGCTCGAGAATTCGCCGTTCGTGATCAACGGCAACCTGACCGTCTCGAGCGGCGACACGCTGACCATCGAGCCGGGAGTCGTCGTCAAGCTGATGACGAACATCAGCATGACGATCAACGGCGCCTTGATCGCCATCGGCACCGCTGAGGACAGGATCGTCATCACGTCGTACAAGGACGACGATCATGGCGGGGATACGAACGGCGACGGGCCGAGCAGCGGGGCGCCGGGGGATTGGAACTGGCTGTGGTTCCTCGATGCCGATACCGGCTGCCAGATGCAGCACTGCGTGGTCAGGTATGGGGGGCGGAGCTATTTAGGCTTGGACGTTGGCCCCTGGCGTTATACCAATCCTTCCATCTACCTATCCGGTACCGGCACTTCCCTGTCCATGTCGAACTGCTTGGTCGAGTTCGGCAGGCCTCGCCTCGGCACCTCTAGCAGTTATGGCAACGCAGCCATCTGTGGCCTTTCCGGCACGAACCTCCAGATCTCCGAGAGCGTGATCCGTAACAACGGGTACTATGGGATCTACACCCAAGGCGCCCTGACCCTCCTCAACTCTCAGGTCACGGACAACGGCCATATCGGCGCCCAATCCGACGCCTCCGGAGCCATCGTTCGCAACTGCCGGATCACGGGCAACAGCAGCACCGGGCTCTACCTCGCTGCGAGCGGGGCGCAGGTCGTGGCCGACACCCTCATGAACAATGGCGGCGACGGGCTATACTGCCCTAACCTGCCGTCTGCTTTTTCCGAGAACATCAGCGTCGACAACGCGGGCTGGGGATTCCGTGTGCCGTCCGACATTGTCCACCAGATCTGGACAACCGGCGAGATGAGCGGCAATGGCCGCGGCAACGCCATCAATGTGTACGCCGGCTCGATACCCCAGACCACGATTTGGATCGACGAGCATGCCTACTATGTTTCCGGCAACATCACCGTACCGAACCAGGTGACCTGGAACATCGAACCCGGTGCCATACTCAAGATGAACAGCAACACAAGCGTCACGATCGACGGCACCTTGATCGCCAACGGCACCGCCGAGGACAGGATCGTCATCACGTCGTACAAGGACGACGATCATGGCGGGGATACGAACGGCGACGGGCCCAGCAGCGGGGCGCCGGGGGATTGGAACTGGCTGTGGTTCCTCGATGCCGATGCCGGCTGCCAGATGCAGCACTGCGTGGTCAGGTATGGGGGGCAGAGCTATTTAGGCTACGACGTTGGCCCCTGGCGTTACACCAATCCTTCCATCTACCTATCCGGTACCGGCACATCCCTTTCCATGTCGAACTGCTTGGTCGAGTTCGGCAGGCCTCGCCTCTCCGCCCATAGCAATTATGGCAACGCAGCTATCTGTGGCCTTACGGGCACGAACCTCCAGATCTCCGAGAGCGTGATCCGTAACAACGGGTACTATGGGATCTACACCCAAGGCGCCCTGACCCTCCTCAACTCTCAGGTCACCGACAACGGCCATATCGGCGCCCAATCCAACGCCTCCGGAGCCATCGTTCGCAACTGCCGGATCACGGGCAACAGCAGCACCGGGCTCTACCTTGACGCGGGCGGGGCGCAGGTCGTGGCCGATACGCTGCTCAATAATGGCGGGCACGGATTGCAGCTGAACCAGTTGCCCGTGCAGTTCAGCGACAACCGGGCCGCCGATAACAACATGTGCGGCTTCGTGTTGCCTACCCAGATCATCACCCAGGCCTGGCAGAGCGGCAACCAGGTGCAGACGGACGATCCGGTCGGCGTCCTGAGCGGCAACATTCCGGCCGGTACGCTCTGGATCGACGAGCACCCTTACTGCATCTTCGGCGACATCACGATCCCCTCGGACATCGACCTGGCCCTGGAGTCGGGCGCCATCCTGAAGTTCAGTGGCGGTTACGGCCTGACGGTCAATGGCCGCCTGCTCGCCAACGGCACCGGCGCCGACCCGATCGTCTTCACTTCCTACCGGGACGACACCTACGGGGGCGATACGAACGGTGATGGGTCCGGTAGTGGCGTACACGGCGACTGGCGCAACATCACCTTCACGAACACCAACGCCGGCTCCTCGATGCAATACTGCCGGATGCGTTTTGCGGGCAGCGCGTATGGTTTGGGCAGCAACTACCGCGAAGCGCTCGTCATGAGCGGCACGGGCGCCAGCCTGACCATGACCGACTGCCTCGTCGAGCGGACCGGAGGCAGCACCGGCAGCTTCCCCTATGCGGTCAGGGTCAATGCCGGCTCTGATTTCCAGTTTATCAACTCCGAGATCCGCGATAACGAGGGGCACGGGCTGTGGTGCGCCGAACCATCGGCGCTCATCTCGGGCTGCCTCGCGACAGGCAACGGTCAGTTTGGTTTCTACATGCACCCAAACCTCGTGGGCGAGATCGCCAACGACAACACGCAAACAGCCAGCGGCTGGGACAATTCCATCGGCATGATGGCCGGCAGCATCACGCAGGATGACGAGTGGCCCGACACCTACACCTACGTCATGAACGGCACGACGACCATCGCCTCCGGTGCCACATTGATCCTGCACAAGGGTACGGTCGTGAAGTTCAACGGTGCCCACTCGCTGGTCGTCAACGGCGGCCTCTACGCCCTGGGAGATCCCGTCAAGAAGGTCGTCCTCACCTCCTTCAAGGACGACAACTACGGCGGCGACACGAACCTCGACGGCGTCAACACCATCCCCGCCGCCGGAGACTGGGGGCGGATCCACTTCAACGGCGCGCACTCGGGCTCCCTGCTCGGCTGGGCCGTCATCTCCTACGGGGGAAGCGGGAACGTTCCCGCCCTGACGATCGACAATGCCGTGTTCAACGGCTCGTTCAACGGCTGCATCGTGCGCAACAACCTGGGCCGCGCCGTCAGTGTGGGCTTGAATGCGGAACTGACCTTCACGCACTGCGACGTCTATGAAAACGCCTTCGGCCTGGAGAACCTGAACACCGCGGCGACGGTCGATGCCCGCGGCGTGTGGTGGGGCCATGCGAGCGGACCCGGCGGCGTCGGAGAAGGGCTGGGCAACGGTGTCAGCGACAACGTCCTGTTCGACCCCTGGCTGAGCCGCTCGATCGACAATCCCTGGGTCTCGTTCAACTCGCCCACGACGACGGGCAACTACACGAGCGTCGTCATCTTCGACCTGGACGGCGATCCCCTTCTGGATCTTGCGACCGGCACCGCGAGCAATGGCCTGGAGATCTACCGGCGCACCGGTTTCGAGAGCTGGGAAGCGGTGGCCTCGCCGATCACGTCGGGGCAGGTGCTCGCGCTAGACGTCGGCGACTTCAACGGCGATGACCAAGACGACCTCGTCGTGGGCACCGCAACGGGCATCCGGGTCTTCGCCGGCGACGGTCAGGGAGGGCTGACCGAGGTCGCCGCTCCGCTCAGCGGCCCGGGCGTCAGCGACGTGAAGTTCGCCCACGTGAACCACGACATGCACCTGGACATCATCGCCGCATCGGTCAACAACGGCGGTATCTGGGTCTTCCACGGCGACGGCACGGGCTACTGGACGACCGGCCAGCGCCCGATCATGACCAACACCTACAACAAGATCGCCGCCGCCGACCTGAACAACGACAGCTATCTCGACATCGTCGCGACCAACGCCGAGTATCTCGGCATCCATATCTGGTACGGCGCGGCCGACGGCACCTGGACCCAGGGTGCGCCTCTGGGCTCGGGGCAGGCCTTCTACGGCCTCGATCTGGGCGATATCGACAAGAACGGTTTCTACGACATCGCCGCGGGCTCGGACATAACGTCCGTCGGCATCAGCGTCTTCCTGAACGACGGCGACGGAATCTGGTCGCCCCTGGCCGGACCCGTGACCACGGGACGTTTCGGCGACATCAGACTGGCCGATCTGAACAACGACGGCCGCCTCGATCTGGCGGCCTCGAACCTATTCGGGGGCGTCAACGTCTGGATCGGCACCAGCAACCTGCACTGGAACTACTGGTACCACCCGGCCACGACCAACATCTACAAGGCCCTCTGCGTGGCCGATTTCACCCTCAACGGTTCGCTCGACCTGGCCGCCGCCTCGACCGTGCACGGCCTGGCGTTGTGGGACAACGTGACCCCGGGCGTCTTCCAGGAGTACTTCAGCCTCACGCCCGACAACTTCGCCTTCGGGCGCGTTGCGATCGGCAAGTGCGCCCACGAGACCTTCGAACTGACCAACGTCACCGATGCGGACACCCTGCGCAACGTGATCGTCTACACGACGAACGCGGCCTTCACGATCAGCGAAGTGGCCAAGGAGGTCGGCCCCTTCGACCTGCTCCCGGGCGAGGCCCGCACCATGCAGGTCGCCTACTGTCCGACCCAGGAAGCGGTCGAGAACGAGGTCGTCATCATACACTGCACCCAGACCGTCTCCCACGTGCGCGTGTCGGGTGAGGGGGTGCCGTTCATCGAGCCGATCTGGGCGGTCGATCTCGATGTTGCCAACGCTCTGGGCGGCCCCGGCAACAGCGGCGTCCTGACCTTCGGCGCGGCCATCGGCGCGACCGACAGCCTCGACGTGCAGAGCGGTGAGGTCGCGTTGCCGCCGCTACCGCCATCCTCGATTTTCGATGCGCGCTTCCAGGCGCTGGGCACCGAGGGCTCGCTCGTGAACATCCACGACTACTACAACATCGAGGACGCTTTCACGATGCAGTGGCAGCCGGGCGACGCGGGCTACCCCGTGACCGTGAGCTGGAATCCGGGATCGCTTCCGTCGGGAACCTTCCTCATCGGCACGGCCCTGAAAGACACGCTCGACATGGCGGCGGTGAGCGAGTACATCGTTCCCGTCGGGATGGAGTACATCACCGAGCTGACCGTCTGGACGACGGTGCTCAGCTCGTTCACCCATGAACTCAACGGGAGCTGGCAGATCGTCTCGCGACCCATCGCCACCGAGAGCGACTCGCTGTCGGTCCTGTTCCCGAGCGCCCGCTCGGCCTTCGGGTTCGACGGCAACTACGTCCAGGCTCATCTGCTGGCGAAGGGACGCGGATTCTGGCTGGACATGCCGGCCGACACCACGGTCGTGCACACCGGCAACCAGGTGCGCCGCATCCAGCTCTCGCTGCCGGCGGGCTGGAGCATGATCGGCGCGCCCTACAACGCCTTCGCGGTGGCGGACATCGCCCAGTCGCCTCCGGGCGCCATCCAGTCGGTCTTCGGCTACAACCTGGGCTACCACCAGGTCAGCGAACTGCAGCCGGGGCAGGGCTACTGGATCGACCTCAGCATGCCCAGCACGATCACGATCGACCTCGACGCCTTCAAGCGCGCGGCCGATAAGGATAGCGATCCCCTCGCATCGGCAGCGCCCGTGGACGCGGCGGCCGAGACCGTCTGGGAAATGCCACTGGTCGTAAGGCCGACCAGTGGCGCTGTAGAAGCACAGTTGGTCCTTTTGCTCGGGGCCGCCGTCGGGGCGACCGGCGGTTGCGACACCGCGCTCGGCGAGGTCGCGCTGCCGCCTGTGCCGCCCAGCAACATCTTCGATGCCCGCCTGGTGTCGGCCGGCAGCAACGGCCTGCTGCGCGACCTGCGCGACGCCGATGCCGATCTACTCGTCTATGAGGTTGCATGGCAGGGTCATACCGGCCGGCTGCCGGTGACGCTTTCCTGGCAGCCGGACATGCTGCCTGCGGATTGCGCGGCGGCGCTGACCGACACTCTGGGCGGGAGCATCCTCGGCCGCATCGACATGAAGAAACGGGATACATTCGTCATCGACGAAGCCCTTGCGGCGCTCGAGGGCATCAGGATCGAGATCAACCTGACGTCGACCCAGAACGACCTGCCGACGGTCCTGGCTCTGCATCCCTGTGTCCCCAATCCCTTCAACCCGATGACGACCATCCACTACGATCTGCCGGTCGCCGGGCAGGTCGAGCTGCAAGTCTTCGACCTCGCCGGCCGTCGCGTGCGCGTGCTCGTCTCGGAAAAGGTGGAGGCCGGCCGCCATCAGGTCATCTGGGACGGCAGGAACGACACGGGAGCCAGGGTCGCGTCCGGTACCTACATCTATCGCCTGAACAGCCAGAGCACCGTGCTGAACCGCAAGATGACGCTGGTCAAGTGAGGGGGTGAAGACCATGCGAACGCTACGCTGGACCATTGTTTCGCGCCTGGCGGCCCTGACGATGACGGCCTGCGCGCTCCAGTCTGCGGCCTGGGCCGAGGAGTGGATCATGCCGCTGACGGTCTTCAACCACGGCGGCGCAAGTCAGATACTCGAACTCGGCATCCACCCCGGCGGCACCGACGGGGTGGATCCTCACCTTGGCGAGGTCGGCCTGCCGCCCTGGCCGCCATCATCCGTCTTCGAAGCCCGGTTCCTGATCGACGGGATCGAGGGATTGCACCTCGACATCCGCAGCGACACCCCGACCGAGCGCACCCATCGGATCCAGTGGCAGCCCGGCGACGGCGGGTATCCCATCGTCGTGTGCTGGGACGCGACGGCTCTGCCCCATGCCACCTTCACGATGCAGGACGGATACACCGGAACGCTCATTCCTCCTTTCGACATGGCCACGGTCGACAGCCTGCTGATTCCTTCGGGGCAGTCCTATATCAAACGCCTCGACATCGTGGTCCTGCCCGGCACCGTACCGCCGTCGCCGCCGCAGATAACGCCCGCGATCCCTGACCTCTCGGTCTTCTCCGGGCAGCAGTTTGCGACAGTGGCCCTGGACGAGCATGTCATCGACGCGGACGATCCTGTCGAGGACCTCGCCTGGTTCGTCACCGGGGAAGCGCCACCGTGGATCACGATCTCGCCTGACCGCATCCTGTCCATCGAGGCCCCGGCAGGCTGGACCGGATCGCGGCTCTTCAACCTGCGCGCAATGGATCCGGGCGGACTGGAAGACGACCAGGACTTCCTGGTCTCCGTCCTGGCCGGGGGCCTGCCGAACTGGAGCATCCGTCTGGATGTCTCCAACAACGCCGCAGAGACCGACCAGGCGCGGATCGGTATCCATCCCTCGGCGACCGATGGCCTGGATCCCGGTCTGGGTGAGGTCGCGCTGCCGCCCTGGCCGCCCTCGAACGTCTTCGACGCGAGACTGGCGCTGCCTGACGGTATGACGCACGCCAAGCTCGATCTTCGGGAAAGGGGGACTATCGAGCTCACCAGGAGCGGTGGCGAATCGCAGGTGAAGGGCCTCATGGACGACCTGATCAAGGATTCCTTTACGGGTTATATCCTGGTCCAGGCAGAGGTCG
>JAWOID010000069.1:0-4328 GCA_046484865.1 Candidatus Krumholzibacteriia bacterium | reverse complement strand
GACGGCCTCGCGGAAACCCAGGTCCCGCTGGGCATCATTCCCACCGGCACGGGGAACCTGATCGCGCGCGAGCTGGGCATTCCGACCGGGCTCGACGCCGCCGTCGCCCTCATCGCGGGCACGCCACGGCCGCGGGCGGTCGACGCCATGCGTGTCGGCGAGCGCGTGTTCGTCCTCAATGTCAGCGTCGGGGTCAGCGCCGAGGTGGTCGGCGACACGAGTTCGAAGGAGAAGAGCCGCCTCGGGCGCCTCGCCTATACCTGGACGACCTTTCGCAAGCTGTTCCATCTGGAACATCGCCGCTTCGACATTGTGGTCGACGGGACCGCGTACCAGCACCGCGCGGTCGAGGTGGCGATCCTGAACTGCGGCAAGCAGGCCAACGAGTTCCATCCGGGGGGACCCGAGATCCTCATCGATGACGGGCATCTGGACGTGTACATCGTGGGCGCGATGCGCCTGCGTGACGTTCCCCGCTACCTCTTCAGCCTCGTGACGCGCAGGCCCTCCGCCTCCCCGCTGCACGTCATCGCCGCGAAGCAGCGCGTCACGATCCGCAGCACCGCGCCCCTTGAGGTGCAGGGGGACGGGGACCTCTTCGGCACGACGCCGGTCGAGGTGGAACTGCTGCCGCACGCCGTCACCGTGCTCGTGCCCGGGGACGCGGATGCGCCTGCGTAGGATCATGCTGCCGGGGTCCTGCTCGCTGCTTGGCCGCGGGCCGGAATGCGCCTATACTGTGCCATAAGGCCCGACTCCAACAGCCTGCGGAACGGCGCCCCACGGCGCCCCGACACCCGGGAAAGGACTCCGGCGAGGATGCCATGTTAGACCTCCGGCACAGGCTACCGACATGACGGCCAGAAGGAAATCCCGCGCGACCCCGACGCCGGCGCCCCTGGACGCCGTCGGCAGCGCCGCGAAACCACCGGCCGCCGAGCCCACACCGGCGCAGGATGCGCCCGACGACACCGGCACGGGCTTTCCCGTCGTCGGCATCGGCGCCTCCGCCGGTGGCCTGGCGGCCTTCGAGGCCTTCCTGTCCGGCATGCCGGCGGACGCCGACCCGGGCATGGCCTTCGTCCTGGTGCAGCACCTGGACCCGGACCACAAGAGCCTGCTTTCCGAACTCGTCCAGCGGTACACCCGCATGCAGGTCTTCGAGGTCCAGGACGGCATGAAGGTGGCGCCCAACTGCGCCTATATCATCCCGCCCAACCGCGACATGGCGCTCCTGAACGGCACGCTGCAGTTGATGGAGCCCGCCGCCCCCCGCGGCCGACGCATGCCGATCGATTTCTTCTTCCGTTCGTTGGCCCAGGACCGGCATGAGAAGGCCGTCTGCATCGTGCTTTCGGGCACGGGCAGCGACGGCACCCTCGGCCTGCGGGCCATCAAGGGCGAAGGCGGCATGGTGATGGCCCAGACGCCGGCCACGACCGAGTTCGACGGCATGCCCCGCAGCGCGATCGCCACCGGCCTGGTGGATTTCGAATTGGCCCCGGCCGAGATGATCGAGCAGCTCATGGCCTATGTGGCGCACGCCGGCGGTCACGACCGGAACCGCGCGGGAGTCACGCCGTCCCGGATCGAGAACGCACTCAGGAAGGTCTTCATCCTGTTGCGCGCCCAGACCAGCCACGACTTCTCGCAGTACAAGCCCAGCACGATCCATCGCCGCATCGAACGACGCCTGGCCGTGCACCAGCTGGCTTCGTTGGACGAGTACGTCAAGTTCCTGCAGCAGTCGCCCACGGAGGTCGAGGCCCTGTTCAGGGATCTCCTGATCGGCGTGACCAGCTTCTTCCGCGATCCGGAGGCCTTCGGTGCCCTGGGCACCGATGCCCTGCCCAAGCTGTTGGCGAACCGCGAGCCGGGCGCCGCGATCCGCGTCTGGGCGACGGGCTGCTCGACCGGCGAGGAACCCTACTCGCTCGCCATCCTGCTGCACGAACTGAACGAGGAGCTCAAGCAGGGTTTCAAGATCCAGGTCTTCGCCACCGACATCGACAGCCAGGCGGTGGCCACGGCCCGCGCCGGCGTGTATCCCGCCAACGTCGCCAGCGACATCTCGCCGGAACGGCTGTCGCGCTTCTTTTCCCGCGAAACGGAAGGCGGCTCCTACCGGATCAACAAGGCCATCCGCGACATGCTGGTCTTTTCCGAGCACGACGTGCTGAAGGACCCCCCGTTCTCCAAGCTGGACCTGATCAGTTGCCGCAACCTGCTCATCTATCTCGATGTCGAACTGCAGCAGCGCGTCCTTCAACTGTTCCACTACGCGCTGAACCCGGACGGCGTGCTGTTTCTGGGCACCTCGGAGACCGTCGGCGACAGCGGCGACCTGTTTGCCGTCCTGGACCGGAAGGCGAAGATCTACCGGCGCAAGGAAGGGTTGCCCGGCGCGCACCGCCCGGCCCTCGGCCGCTTCCCGCCGCCGCGGCCCAGGGGCGCGGCCCTGCTCGCGCACAGGACCGGCCACCCGGCCACCGGCGGCAAGATGCCGCTGCGTGAGCTGACGCAACAGGCCCTGCTGCAGCAGTTCGCCCCGGCGGCAGCCGCGCTCGTCAACAGCCAAGGCGACATCCTCTACCTCCACGGCCGCACCGGGCGCTTCCTGGAGCACGCTCCGGGCGAGGTCGGCGTCAGCAACATCGTGAAGATGGCCCGTGAGGGCCTGCGCCGCGACCTGACGAACGCCCTGCACAAGGCCTCGTCCACCCTGGAGCCCGTCCACTGCCCGGGGCTGCGCATCCGGCTCGACGGTGGCGTCGAGGCCGTCGACCTGGTCGTCTCGCCGGTCACCTCCGTTCCCGGCGGGGTGGACGAACCGCTCCTGCACCTGGTCACCCTGGCCGAGTCGACGCCGTCGGCCGACGCCCCGACGGACGCCGCGGCGGAGCTGCCGGACCCGGACGCCCCCCTTGACCCGATCGACGAAGCCGACCCCCGCTTCCTGGCGCTCCGGCAGGAACTGCGCGCGCACGAGGAGTACCTGCAGACCGCCAACGAGGAGATGGAGACCGCGAACGAGGAGCTCAAGTCCTCGAACGAGGAGATGCAGTCCGTGAACGAGGAGCTGCAGTCGACCAACGAGGAACTGGAGACGTCCAAGGAGGAACTCCAGTCGGTGAACGAGGAACTGGCCACGGTCAACGTCGAGCTCCAGGCCAAGGTGGCCGACCTCTCGCGGGTCAACAACGACATGAACAACCTCTTGGCCGGCTCCAACATCGGCACCGTGTTCGTCGACCACAAGCTGCGCATCCTCCGCTTCACGCCCGCGTCCACGCGGATCATCAACCTGATCGAGAGCGACGTGGGCCGGCCGGTCAGCCACCTCGTTTCCAACCTGGTGGGCTACGACAGGCTGGTCGAGGACGTGAAGGTCGTGCTGGACACCCTGGTCCCGACCGAGGTCGAGGTGCTGACCAAGGCCGGTTCATGGTTCTCGATGCGCATCCAGCCGTACCGCACCCTCGAGAATGTCATCGAAGGCGCCGTGATCACCTTCGTCGAGATCACGAAGCTGAAGCAGATCCAGGCGGCGGCGCAGGAGAGCGAGTCCTGCTTCCGCCAGATCGCCCGCTCCGTGCCGCAGCTCATCTGGACCTGCCGGCCCGACGGCCACTGCGACTATCTCGGTCCCCAGTGGGCCGAATTCACCGGCATCGCCGAGACGAAGCCGACGGCCACCGGCTGGCTGGACCGGATCCACCCCGAAGACCGGGCAGCGTTCACGGACGCCTGGAACAGGTCGCTGGCGACCGGCGACCCGCTGGCGATCGAAATCCGCCTGCGCGACCGCCGGGACGCCTACCACCGGTTCGACGCGACCGCGACGGCGCTGCGCGACGATGCCGGCGACATCGTCAAGTGGTTCGGCATGTGCAGCGAGGTCCAGGATACGACCGGAAAGGACCGCTGATGAAGAAGAAGCGGGAGCACGAAGACGGACCGGACGATGGCCTGCGCCGGCGCGCCGAGGCGATGTCGCGGATCCTGGCCGCCAAATCGCCGGAGAACCTGGAGTCCATGTCGGCCGAGGAGACCTGGCGCCTGGTCCACGACCTGCAGGTGCACCAGATCGAACTGGAGATGCAGAACGAGGAGCTGCGCAGGGCGCACGCCGAGCTCGAGCTCGCGAAGTCGCGCTACTTCGAGCTGTTCGACGTGGCGCCGGTGGGCTACGTGGTCATCGACGAGGACGGACTGGTCACCGATGTCAACCTCACCACCTCCTCCCTGCTGGGCTTCCTGCGCAAGGACCTGGTCGCGCAGATGTTCACCAGGCTCATCGCCAGGCAGGACCAGGACGTCTACTATCT
>JAWOID010000101.1:0-2916 GCA_046484865.1 Candidatus Krumholzibacteriia bacterium | reverse complement strand
CCCCACGGCATCCCAGCGACCACCACTGTTGGTAATCTCATCCAGGTTCTCTGCTGCCTGATCACGCTTCTACATCCGCGCCAACTGAAGGGTGCCTTTTTGAGGTTTGAAAGTGAAGAAAAGAGCGAGTTTCATCCGCGGCATAATCGAGACACTCGAAATTGAAAGGCTCAATGGGTCGAAACTCGCCGGTCTTCGTCAAGGAATGGCGCAGGTTGAATCTATCCAGGAGGGTTGCCGGTTCTTCGGCATTGAGGGCATCAAAGTTGATTTCCTCCCAGTCTGCTCGTTGAGCAATCACACTGTAAATGCAACTATGCTCATTCCCCATCAAGGGACTTTCCCGCTTCGCGTAGCCAGGAGCAGCCCGGCCGTCGCCATGAGCATGCCCATGAACCCCAGGAGCGGGGTCCGCAGTGAGGCGGGGACGCCCGAAAGCTGCCTCAGCCGAACGTCCACAAACTCTCTGGCCGGATCCTCGGCCGGGAGCTGGCGGGCCACGGTCTCCAGGGCGGCGACGGCCTGGCCCAGCTCCACCCCGGGCTGGAGCCGCGCGAACGTCAGGACCCACGGCCGGGACGTGGTCGCGCCCTCCGGTGTGGCGGCCTCATATCCCTCGAGTGGCGCCCACACCTCGGCCACCAGGCCCACGAGCGTGCCGCCGAAGCCCGGCGGTGCCACGCCGATCACCTCCATCGGTCGGCCGTCCAGGTGGAGGGTCCGCCCGATCGCACGGGGATCGCCCCCGAGCTGATCGCGCCAGAGGCGGTGACTGACCACGGCGACCGGTGCTGTGGCATCGTCGCCCGAGAACAAACGCCCCATGGCCGGGCGAACGCCCAGCACGTCGAAGTAGTTGTCGGAAGCGATGACGCCGGGCACCATGCGGGCTGGCCCATCGATCCGGACCGAGTGATTGTTCTGCCGCTGGGCGGCCAGGCCGGAGAAGACCGAGCCCGTCGCTGCCCGGATGTCACGGTAGCGCTGGTACGGGGTCGCCTCCTGCCCCATCTGCTGAGTGCTCCGGCCGCCGCGCCGAATCTCCTCCACTGTCACCAGCCGGTCGGGCTCGTGGACGGGCAGCGGCCGGAGCAGGAAGGCGTTCATGAGCGTGAAGATGACCGTGGTCGACGCGATGCCGAGCGCCAGCGTGATGATGGATACGGCGGTGAAACCGGAGGCGCGGACCAGGCCGCGGGCGGCGTACCGGAGGTCCTGGAAGAAGGAATCCATTACGGCCTCATTCGTAGCGCAGGGCGGTCATGGGGTCGACGCGCGTGGCCCGACGCGCCGGGAGGTAGCTGGCGATGAACGCGGCGCCGGCCAGCGTCAGGGCGACGACGGCGAACGTCACCGGATCCGTGGGGCTCACGCCGTAGAGCTGGCTCTGGAGCACGCGGGTGAGGGCGAACGCGCCCGGGAGCCCGATCCCGAGGCCCGCCAGCGCCAGCAGCATGGCCTGCCCCACCACCGCCGTCCGCATGTCGACCACGGGCGCGCCGAGAGCGATCCGGATCCCGATCTCTCGCGTGCGCTGCGCCACGGTGTAGCTCATGACGCCGAAGATGCCGATCCCCGCCAGGGCCAGGGCGACCGCCGCGAAGATGGCGAGCAGCGTCGAATAGAACCGCGCCTGCGCCACCGACTGCGCCACCACCTGCTCCAACGGCGTGAACTGGTCCACGGGCAGGTTCGGGTCCATGGACCGGATGGTGCGGCGGATCGCTCCGGTCAGCGCCATGGGATCGCCCGCGGTACGCACCACCACCTGCATGGTCCCGCCGCCGGCCGCCTGGCCGTGGGGGATGAACAGCTCCGGCTGCGCCGGCTCGCCGGGGCCGAACTGCTTCAGGTCGCTCACCACGCCCACGACCTCACGCCAGACCTCGCCGCCGAACGTGATGCGCTCCCCGATCGCCTCACCGTCGGGGAACCAGCGGCGGACCGCCGCCTCGTTGACCAGGACCACCATCGGCGCGTCCTGGCGGTCGTACGCGTTGAAGAGCCGGCCGCTGACCAGCCGTGAGCCGATCGCCCGCACGTAGTCCGGTGTCGCCAGCTTCACATGGATGTCCTGCACCTCGCCCGGTTGCGGCGGCTCCTCTCCCTCGATGCCGAAGCTCAGGATCGCACCGGAACCCTGGAACGGGAGCCCGCTCGCCGATCCCGCCACGGTCACACCCGGCAGCGCTTCGACCTCCTCCTCGAGCCGCCGGAAGAACTCGTGGCGCTCGGGCGCCTCGTCGTAGACGGAATACGGCAGCGACACCTGGAACGCGACGGCCTGCTCGGGCTGGAAGCCGGGGTCCACCGCGGTCAGCTCTGCGAAGCTCCGGATCAGGAGCCCGGCGCCCACCAGGAGCACGACGGCCAGCGCCATCTCGGCGACGACGAGCCCCGCCCGCAGTCGCTGACCGCCCCGGCCGGCCAGGGCGCCGCGACCGCCTTCCTTCAGCGTGCCGGCCACGTTCCCGCGGGTGGCCTGGCCGGCCGGGAAGAGGCCGAAGATGATGCCCGTGAGCAGAGAGATGCCCAGCGCGAAAGCGACCACGGTCCCGTCCACGTCCACGGCATCGAGGCGCGGGATATCGGCGGGCTGGGCGGCCAGGAGCGCCTGGGTGCCCCACCAGGCCAGGAGGAGGCCCACGGCCCCGCCGAGCAGCCCGAGCACCACGGATTCCGTGAGGAGCTGCCGGACCAGACGGCCGCGGCCGGCGCCGAGGGCGGTGCGGACGGCCAGCTCACTCTCACGGGCCGCCGCCCGGGCGAGCAGCAGGTTGGCCACGTTGGCGCACGCGATCAGCAGGACCAGGCCGACCGCCCCCAGCAGGACCAGGAGCGGCGTCCGCACCTCGCCCACGACCGTCTCGTGCAGCGAGCGCGCGGCGAACGTCAGGATCCCGTTCGTCTGCGGGA
>JAWOID010000095.1:0-8952 GCA_046484865.1 Candidatus Krumholzibacteriia bacterium | reverse complement strand
CAGGAGCGCCAAGCCGCCGAGCAGCACCACCGCGCCGACGACGGCCGGGACCGGCACGCTGCGGCCTTCCGTCGCCACGACCTCCGCCGAGCCGATCTTCAGGACCGTGCGGTCCCGGTTGTAGTCGAACCCGCCGTAGACCAGCGCGAGCACCCCCAGGATCACAAGCACGACACCGATGGTTTTCATGGGAGAACTTCCTTTCGGTCCATGGACCGGACGACTCAGCCGATCCTGCGGCCCTGGATGATGCGCAGCAGGACGACGACGATCGCAAGCACCAGCAGCACGTGGATGAAACCGTTCAGGGTGAAGGACGTGACCAAGCCTAGCAGCCACAGGATCACGAAGACGATTGTGATGGTCCACAGCATGACATACCTCCTGGTTTGTCGCGGCACGGCAACTCCTGCGACGTGCGACGTTCGTGCCACAAATCAAGTCGCTGTGTCTCTTCGTGTTAGGGATGCTGCAGGGTGGGCGGCCCGATCAGTTCAGTGGGCCGTCGATCATTGTGGTCCGGCAAAACGGTATGGTGACACCGAGGCCGGCTCCATGGGCGTGCTGCGCCGGGACACGCTTCCCGTCGGGCCAGCTCGAGACGCGAGGCGACGGAGGCTCGGCACATGGTCAGGAGATGTCGATACCCTCCTCGCCTGCGGCACGAGCCGAGATCGGCGGACCACCGCTGGCGCGAGCAAGACTCACCTCGACCCAGTGTTCCTGCCGGTCGTCGGCGAGAGGAACCGACCGATCATCCTGCTCGACGCCGTCCATGCTCACGCGCATCCCGCCCTCGCCGGCTGGCGTCTGGCGGACCGTGATGTGGTAGACCGTCTCCCGAAAGCGGTAGTGCACCGTGTACCCCTCCCAATCCGCAGGCAGGCACGGTTCGAACCGCAACCTGTCCACTTCCAGCCTCAGACCCAGGAGCGACTCCACCATCAGGCGGTACATCCAGGCCGCCGAGCCCGTGTACCACGTCCAGCCGCCGCGACCCGTGTGTGGCGGGACTGCGTACACATCGGCCGCCACGACGTAGGGTTCCACCTTGTAGGTGGCGACCTCCGTGGACGTCCTGCCATGGTTCACGGGATTGATCAGATCCAGGAGGTCCCACGCGCGCAGTCCGTCGCCCAGGCGGGCGAAGGCCATGGCCGCCCAGACGGCCGCATGCGTGTACTGCCCGCCGTTCTCCCTGACGCCGGGAACATATCCTTTGATGTAGCCGGGATTCAGCGCCGAACGATCGAAAGGCGGATCGAGCAGCTGGATCAACCCGTGCTCGCGACGGACGAGGCGCCCATCGACCGCCGCCATGGCGATGCGCACGCGCTCGGGATCTCCCGCCCCCGAGAGCACCGACCAGCTCTGCGCGATCGAATCGATCTGGCATTCCGGATTCACGGACGACCCCAGCGGCGAACCGTCGTCGAAATAGGCTCGACGGTACCACTCCCCATCCCAGCCCTGGTTCTCGAGGTTGAGCCGCAACTGTGCCGCCTCCCTCAGGCAACGCTTGGCGAACGATGGATCTCCGCGCGCGCGCGCGACCTCCGCGAAGCCCGTGAGCACTTCGTACAGGAAGAAACCCAGCCACACGCTCTCACCCCGGCCGTGCTCGCCCACCAGGTTCATGCCGTCGTTCCAGTCGCCGGAGCCGATGAGCGGCAGGCCATGCTCGCCGAAGCGCAGACCGTTCGTGATGGCCCGGACACAGTGATCGTAAAGGCTCGCCACTTCCTCGGTGCGTCTTGGCAGGTCGTAATACGAATCCTCATCCTCCTTGACCGGCGGACCCTGGACGAACGCGACGGACTCTTCGAGCACGCCGGTGTCGCCGGTGGCGCGCACGTAGCGGCACGTCGCGAGCGGCAACCAGAGGTAGTCGTCGGAACAGTGCGTGCGCACGCCTCGGTTCGTCGGCGGATGCCACCAATGCTGAACATCGCCCTCGGGGAACTGATGGGCCGCGCAAAGGAGAAGATGCTCGCGCACGAGCTGCGGCCTGGCATGGACAAGGGCCATCACGTCCTGCAACTGATCGCGGAAGCCGAAGGCCCCTCCCGACTGGTAGGTCGCGCTGCGTCCCCAGAGACGACAGGCCAGGACCTGGTACAGCAGCCAGCCGTTGGCCAGCAGGTCGAGAGCCCGGTCGGGTGTTTCGACTTGCACGGCGCCGAGGGTGTGCGTCCAGTGTTGCCACACCGCGTCGAGGGCGCCGCGCGCTGCGGTCGCGCCCCGCGAC
Organism: Candidatus Krumholzibacteriia bacterium; assembly: GCA_046484865.1. GTDB lineage: Bacteria > Krumholzibacteriota > Krumholzibacteriia > LZORAL124-64-63 > LZORAL124-64-63 > JAWOID01. Next base: position 6,704 of record JAWOID010000095.1, on the reverse strand, counting down.
CGTTGCGCCAGGCGACGGGCGTCGTCGGGGTCCCGGCCGACACCGAGTCGGAAGACGATTTCCTGCTCCTGCCCGACGGCGAGATCGAACTCCACGCGGATCGCGGTACACGGGTCCAGGGCCGCGCCCAGCTTGCCGGCAAGGCGGGTCCGGGACATCGCCGCGGGGTTCTGTCGCGTGCCGTGGCGCCCCAGGAACTCCGCGCGATCGCCACTCACCGTACGGGCCGTCTCGTCCACGTCGAAGAACGCCGTGCGGTCGCCGAAATCGGTATTGAACGGGTTGCGCGCGAAGAGGACGCCCGTGCCGGGATCGATCTCGGTGATCACGTGCATGGCCGTCCTTGGCCGCAGGTCGCCGAGGACCCACTCGACGTAGCCGGTGGCGGAAAGTCGGCGGGGCCGGTTCGACTCGTTGCGCACCTTGAGCACCGAGAACTTGATGGCCGCCTCCATGGCCACGTACACCCACAGTTCGCTCCGAATGCCGTGTTCGGCGTGTTCGTAGACGGTATAACCGAAGCCGTGCCGGCAGACGTATGGCGTCGTACCGGGGCAGGGCAGCGGCGTCGGCGACCAGAACCGGCCGTGTTCCTCGTCACGGAGGTAGATGGCTTCCCCGCTCGAACCGCCCATCGGATCATTGTCCCAGGGCGTCAGGCGGAACTCGTGGGCGTTCTCGCTCCAGGTATAGGACAGGCCGCTTTCCGAGACGACGGTCCCGAAGTGCGGGTTGGCCAGCACGTTCACCCACGGCGCCGGCGTCTGCTGCTCGCGCGTGGTGGTGATGACGTACTCCCGCCCGTCCGGAGTGAAGCCGCCCAGTCCGTTGGAGAAGGTCAGATCGTCGCGCGGCTCCGGCGCGATCGGCGCGGGCTCGGCGCGGGCCGTCCGCGTGGGCACCAGTCGCGGCACGGCGACTTCCGCCCTGCTGCGGCCGTTGATCTGATCCGCCAGCGACCCGCGCCTGTCGGTGATGATGACGCGAGCGACCGTCTGGATCAGGGTGCGGTCCTCCTCCGCGATCTGGTCCGCGAGCCTCACGAAAACGCCGCCCGATCGCCCGGTCCCGATGGTCTCGGTGCCGGCGGCGACGAGATCCTTGATCTGGTCCTGCAGGAGCTGCCGGTAGCCGACGTTATCCTCGTTCCAGATCACCAGATCCACCGCCAGCCCTTTCAGTCGCCAGTAACCGTGAGCCTGCACGAGCTGCCGCACCAGTTCGATGTTGGCCGGATCCTCGATCTGCAACAGGACGATCGGCAGATCACCGGAGATCGCGTATCCCCAGAGACCGGATTGGCCGCGGCGGTTCCTGACGAGAACGCTCGGGTCGGCCCGTAGCGACGCGTCGGCGTAGATGATCGAACCGGCAAGGCTCCCGTAGAGTTGCGCGTCCGCCTCCGAGGCGTTGGCCTGACGCAGCAAGACCTGGCTGTGGGTCCAGGCCAGATCGAAGACCCGATCCGCGAGCCGTCGATCCTGATACTTCCCGACCAAGGCCAGGGCGGCCGCGCGGGTCTCGCCAATGCCGGTCACCATGTTCAAGGTCACCGATTCGCCCGGATCCAGCGTGATCCGGTGGCGGATGGCGACGATCGGATCGAGCACGGAACCTTCGCTGTTCCCGAGCGCCCCCGTCGGCGAGCCCGCGCCATTGTTCATCACCTGGGGATCGGCGACGGTGTTGCCGCGCCCGATGAACGAAAGGCGATCGGTTTCGTACGACGTATCCTCGGCCTCCACCCCATGGACGGCGACGAGGTGCAGCAGCCAGGGCGTCTGCTCGCCCTGCGAGCGCGGCCGCCGCGTGCAGAGAATGGCGCGCTCCCGGCGGAGAATCTCGGTCTGCACGAAGAGATTGCTGAACGCCGGATGGAGTGCGTCTGCGGCCGGCGGCGCCAGTACCACTTCCGCATAACTGGTCACCTCGATCGCGCGGCGTGTTCGCGCGGCGTTGGTGACACGGACGCGGCGCAACTCGATGTCGTCTTCGGGCGAGACGGCGATCTCCGTGTAGGTCTCGAACTCGTGGTCGCGGCGGCGGAACTCGGCCCGTCCTTCGGAGAAGATCACCTGGTATGACTTCGCTTGCTTCAGCGTCGGTTGATGTGCGGTCGACCAGAACTCGCCACTGGCCACGTCGCGCAGGTAGCAGAAGGCGCCCCAGTTGTCGCAGGTGCTGTCCTCGCGCCAACGCGTGACGGCGAGATCCTTCCAGCGGCTATAGCCGCCGCCGCCATTTGTGATCATAACGTGGTAGCGGCCGTTCGAGAGCAGCTGCACTTCCGGGTTCGGGGTCGCGGGGCTGCGGAAGACGCGAATGGGGGTCTCCGGGGCCACGGACGCCGCGTGGCGCTCGGATATCTCCGTCATGTGCGCGTAGAACGCCGTCGCCTTGGGGATCCACCTGGAGCAGAAGCATGGTCGCCTGGAACGCGGGATCCGCAGCGAACCGCTTCTGCAGCGGCCGGTCCAGGAGCAGATGGGCCAGGGAGAGGAGACTCATGCCCTGATGGTGAGCCATGAAGGACCGTACGACAGCCTTCTCCTGCCCCCGCGGCACTCGTGAAGGCGTGTAGTCGATCGCCTCGTAGAAGCCGTATCGGGTTTCCAGGCCATTGGCGGCGAGCCGCTCGAGGTTCCGGCACGCCGCCCCTGGCGACACCATCAGCGCCAGCACCGAGGCATGCGGCGTGATGACCAGGTCTTCCGCCAACCCGCGCTTGAGTCCCAGTCCGGGCACACCGAACGCCCGGTACTGGTAGTTGAAGTGCACGTCGATGGCGTTGTAACCGGATTCGGAGATTCCCCATGGCACGGAGCGTGTCCTGCCGTACTCGATCTGCCTGGCGACGACCGCATTGTAAGTCTGGTCGAGCAACGTGTGCTCGAACGTGGGCATCACCATCAGCGGCATCAGATACTCGAACATCGATCCGCTCCACGACAGCAGGATCGGCTCTCCGCCGGCGATGGTCAGCAAACGCCCCAGGGCGAACCAGCTCTCCTGCGGCAACTGCCCCTGTGCGATCGCCACGAAGGTGGCGAACCGCGCCTCCGAGGCCAGGAGATCGTAATAGCTGGCATCGCGCCGGCTTTCGGCGACGTTGTAACCTATGGCCAGCAGATGTCGCGACTCGTCGTAGAGGAACCCGTACTCCATCTCGGCCAGTTCCTGGCATTGGCCGGCCAGCCGCTCGATGTCCGCGATCCTGGCCCGGGCTCGCTGGCCCCCGACGGCGATGTGGTCCAGCAAGGCGACGAGCCAGGCCCGCCCCGCCGCGGTGACGTCCCCGGAGAGCCGGCGTTCGATCGCCGGTGAGAGCCTCGCCTCCAGCGTCGCCACTTCGCGCAGCGTGGGAATCGCGTCGAGCGCGGCGAAACTCGCGTGGGCCTCCGGTGCGGCCGCCGGCACCGTCCACGGGACAAGCAGCGTCAACTCGGCGACGCCGTCGGCGCATTGCCGGTCCAGCGCCCGTACCCACCAGCGTAACGGACTCTCCGGGTCGGGATCGAGGCGCTCCACGCCGGCGGCCACGGCCGCGATGGACGTCGCCAGCTGATCGAGGTGTTGCCGCGCCGCCACCGGGGTGGCAGGCGGTCGACGAAGTACGGACTCGAGTTCCTGCTGGAGCCGTGCCAGGGGCCCTGGATCGAGGGCACCCGCCCCGGCCTCCGCCGTCGCCACGAGAACCCCCAGCGTCGCGCGGAGACCTTCATACAGACGCGTTCCGAGGATCTGCTCATCGACGAGTCCGAGCAGACCCGGTCGCAGGGTCAGCAGATGTCCGGCGAGGTTTCCGCTGTCCACGGACGAGATGTAGAGGGGCGGCAGGGGTGTCAGGGACAGCGTGTCATACCAGTTGTAGAAGTGGCCGCGGTGCCGATCGAGGCCAGCCATGGTGCCGAGCGTCCCTGCCGTCCGCTCGATGAGCCGGCCGGCGGAGATGAAGCCGAAGTCGTGAGCCGACAGGTTCGCGAGTAGCGCCAGACCCATGTTGGTGGGAGACGTGCGATGGGCGACCGCCACCACGGGATGTTCCTGGTAGTTGTCAGGCGGCAGCCAGTGGTCCTCGGGACCGACGAAGGTCTCGAAGAACGACCAGGTTCGCCGGGAGAGCTGCCGCAGGAAATCGGTCTGGGCCGCGGTGCTCTCCTCGCGAGCACGGACGCGCGGTCGGCTGAGCCACCAGGCGACGACCGGCGAGAGGACCCAGAGGACCAGGATAGGCGCCGCGACGACCAGCACGGCCGGCCGCGAGGCCGTCAGCGCGATCGCTGCTGCCACGGCCATGACGGGACCGATCCACATGGCCCGCCAGGTCGCGGGGAGGTCGGATCGCCGCTGGTGGTTGGCGTCACTCGACGGATTCCATTCGAGCAGTCGCCTGCGCGTGATCAGAAGCCGGCCGAGGGTGCGCACCACCGCGCCCAGGCTGTAATAGGCTTCATGGGGCAGGCAGACGAGGGTGAACCCGGCCTGGGCGAGGTGTCGCCCGGCCGCGCGTCCGGCGGCGGCGACGTGCTGCCTCAGCGTGACGTCGGCGGGCTTCTGCAGTGCGTTGAGGGCCGAAGCCAGGAACGAGGGAACCAGAACGAGGGCGACGGCCGCCAGGGTCCAGAACCCGGCCGACGGCAGGACGGTCCATCCCAGCAGCAGCAGGAGCGTCAATCCCGCCGCCACCAGGCTGCGCCGCAGGTTGTCGAGGATCTTCCAGCGCGAGAGCAGCGAGAGCGGATTTTTCCGTAGCCGCCCGGTCGCGTCGGGCGCCTTCGGCATCACCCATTGCGCGATCTGCCAGTCGCCGCGAATCCAGCGGCACCGGCGAGCCACATCCGCGCTGTACCGGGAGGGATAGTCCTCGTACAGCTGCTCGTCGCTGAGCAGCCCGGCGCGAACGAAACATCCCTCCAGGAGATCGTGGCTGAGAATCCGATTGTCCGGCAAGCGGCCGGCCAGCGCCCGTTCGAAGGTATCCACCTCGTAGATGCCCTTGCCGATGAAGGAGCCTTCCTTGAACAGGTCCTGGTAGACATCCGAAGCGGCGCGCGTGTAGGGGTCGATACCGAGTTCGCTGGTGCACATGCGCGCGTACCGCGATCGATTCGTTCCGGACAGGCTCGCAGCCACCCGCGGCTGGAGAATGCCGTATCCGGCAACGACGCGTTGCAGGTCCTCGTCGTAACGCGCGCGATTGAGGGGGTGGGCCATGGCACCCACGAACTCCCGCGCCGAGTCGCGCGCGAGCTGGGTATCGGTATCCAGGGTGATCACGTACTTCACGTTCGACAGGACCGTGGTATCGCCGACGACGGTCGCGAAGCGGTCCTTGGCGCCGCCGCGCAGGAGCGCATTGAGGTCCGCCAGCTTGCCGCGTTTGCGCTCGTGGCCCATCCAGAGCCGATCCCGCGGATTCCAGCGGCGCGGCCGCTGGAAAAGGAAGAAGGTATCACCGCCCGCTCGGGGGTATTTCCGGTTCAGCTCTTCGATCCGCCGTCGGGCCGATCGCAGCAACGGCTCGTCCTCCGGCAGCGATTCTTCGCCGGCGTCGTGATAGTCGGTGAGCAGCCCGAAATGCAGATGGTCGTCCCGGTTGGCCAGGAACCGCACTTCCAGGGCCTCGACCAGATCCTCGATGGCCGGATCGTTCGTGAGCATCGCCGGGACGACGACCAGGGTCCGCAGCTCCGGAGGTATCCCCCCGGAGAAGTCCATCCGCGGCAGTGGACGCGGTTTGGCCAGCAACGTCGCCAGCCAGTTCACGAGGGCGACCGCCAGATGACTGGCGCCCAGGACGGCGAGAAGTCCGACCAGACCGAGTGTCCAGCCGCGCACCGCGTCGACAGACGCCTTCGCCACCAGTCCACCAGCGAACGCCGCCGTCATCAGGGTTATGGCGCCGGCATACAGCAGCAGGGGATGACGGCGGCTGATCGTGCGCAACACTTCGGCCGGCGTCGACCGCATTCCCGTCGAGCGTTCGAGCTGCGCCAGTCCCTCGTCGACCAGGTAGAATCCGACATGCGCCTCACGGTCGCCGACGCCGCAACGGGCCGCACCCTCCTGCGCCAGGGCGATCGCCCGGCGCGCAACCTCGATCTCGGTGTGCGGACCACGATCCGCCGTCCTCTCCACAACGTGCCGGTAGAGATCCCGGCTGGCGAAATCCATCCGATCGTAGGCGTCGACGGGAACTTCACCCAGGATCTGCTCGACGACACTCATCGTCTCGACGAACTCGCGCCAGTCCATCGTGCTGAGGAAACGAAGGCTGCCGATGCTGTTGCTCATCGAGACCTGGTCGGCGGCCTGTTGCTGGTTCTCCGTGCGCACCAGCTGCTCGATGGTCCGGCCCGACACGGCGAGTCGCTGTTCGATCCAGGTGAGGGGCAGCGCCAGGGCCGGGCCGTGCCCTTGCAGGCGGCGCGCGAGTTCGGCGACGAACGAGCTCACCAGCGGCGGGTCCGACCGCGCCATGTCGGCGATCGCCAGGATCAGCTGCGTAGGATCGTGCGCCGCCGTCTCGATCATCTGGGCGGCCCAACGGTCGGCGTGGTTGCGGTCGGTCCTGTCGGCGGCGATGCGGGGCGCAACCCGCCGGAGATTCTCGATCAAGGGCAGGCGCAGCATGATGGGGATGGGCCAGAGTTCGCCCAGGTTCAGCGCGGCCACCGATTGATAGGCGGCGGCGGAGGGGCTGA
>JAWOID010000018.1:0-141630 GCA_046484865.1 Candidatus Krumholzibacteriia bacterium | reverse complement strand
TCGGAGGTGGTGACGGGGACGGGTCGGCAGCCGCTGGCGCCGGCTCAGGCGGAGGCGATCGCCTGCGAGGCGCGGGTGCAGCGGGCTGGTCGGCCGAACCGGGCGGCGATCGCCCCGTCGGTGCGGGCGGCGGTGCTCGCGCGGGACGGTTACCGGTGCCGGACACCCGGGTGTTCGCGAACCCGGTTCCTGGAGGTGCATCACATCGTGCCGCGGGCGCGTGGAGGAGGAAACGCGCTCGAGAACCTGATCACGTACTGCTCGGCGTGCCACCGGCACTCACACGCGAGGCGGCCGGGGAAGTAGCCGGGTCGCGATGCAGAAGGGCTTCGGTGATCCTGTGGTGCCTCGGTGATCCCGAGGGGCCCGGTGATGCTCGAGGAGGGGTGCCGGCGGCGGTCGGAGGTCGTCGGCATCGTGGTGACCGGCAGCGGGTGAGGCCCGGCTCGCGGATGCGCGGACAGGTGGTGGGATCGACCTTGCGGATGCCTCGCCCGCCTCGCGGATGCGCGGATGCGCGGCGCGCGGACAGGTGGTGGGATCGACCTTGCGGATGCCTCGCCCGCCTAGCGGACGTGCGGACGCGTGGACGCGCGAACGGGGGCCGGCGACGGACGTGGGCTGCACGACCGGCGCCCGGCGGGGACGTCAGAGGAGAGTTGCGGCCAGGCTTGCAAGCTGGCTGCGTTCGCTCTTCGCCAGGGTGATGTGACCGTACATGGTCTGCTCGTTGAAACGTTCCACGACGTAGGTGAGCCCGTTGCTGGCGGCGTCGAGGTACGGGTTGTCGATCTGGAAGGCGTCGCCGGTGAGGACGACCTTCGCGCCCTCGCCGGCGCGGCTGATGACGGTTTTCACCTCGTGCGGCGTGAGGTTCTGGGCTTCGTCGATGATGATGAAAAGGCGCGGAAGCGAACGGCCCCGGATGTAGGTGACAGCCTCCATCTCGAGGACGCCCGAATCGAAGAGGTAGTTCACCTTGTCGCCGGTCTGCTCGAGCTTCGGATCGACGAGATACTGGAGGTTGTCCATGATCGGTTCCATCCAGCTCTCGAGCTTCTCCTCCTTGGAGCCGGGCAGGTAACCGATGTCCTTGCCGAGCGGCATGATCGGCCGGGAGACCATGATCCGGCGGTACTTCTTCTCCTCGGCCACGAGCTGGAGGCCGGCGGCGAGCGCGAGCAGGGTCTTGCCCGTCCCGGCCTGCCCGAGCATGGTGACGAGCTGGATGTCGGGACGCATCAGCAGTTCGAAAGCGAAATGCTGCTGGAGATTGCGCGCCGCCAGGCCCCAGGGGCGGGTCTCCGCGAAGGTGAGCGGCTCGATCCGGCCGGTATCGGCGCGGTAGATCCCCATGGCGGTCTGCTTGGGGTTCTCCACGGCTCGCAGAAGAACGCCCTCGTTGGGGTGCAGATGCACGTCGAGCTTCGGCGGCGTGCCGGCGTAGAAGGCGGTGATCTGAGCCCCGTCCACGGAGTGCTCGCTCCAACCATTGTAGAGCTCGTCGAGGTTCACGCGACTGGTCAGGAAATCCTCGGCATGGATGCCGAGTGCGTCGGCCTTCACGCGCGCGTTGATGTCCTTGGTGACGAAGACCACCCGTGAACCGCGCTGGTGCAGTGCGAGCGCGGTGGCCAGGATGCGATTGTCGGCGTTGCCGGTCTCGAGACCGGCGGGCAGATGGTCAGTGTAGCTCCGGATGACCACGAACAGCTTGCCGCCGCCCGGCAGCAGGGCTCCCTCGCTCAGCGGCTTGCCGTTCCGGAGGCCGTCGATGGTGCGGATCACCCGTCGGGCGTTGCGGGCGCGTTCGTCGTTGCCTCGCTTGAAGCGGTCGAGTTCCTCGAGCACATCGACCGTCAGGATCAGGTTGTTGTCCTCGAAGGACTCCAGGCTGGCGGCATCGTGCAGCAGGACGTTGGTGTCCAGGAGGTAGCTGCGTCCATCGAGCTGGGGAAGGTCGTCGCCGGCCGAGCTGGAACGGGTGCGCTTGGCCATGGTTCCTCCAAGAGAACGGCATCCTTGCCTGGCGGGGTCGAAGTGCGCCGGGACGTCGGCGTCGCGTTTCCCGCCGGTCGCCGGAGCATACACCGGCAGGTCGGCCTTGTCTCCATCCAAGCCGCGTCCTACCCTGGTCCGAGCGCCGGCCCGGGTGTGCGCCGAGAGGAACGCCGCCAGTTCACCGGCGATCTGCGTGAACTTCCGGAGGTTTCGGCAACGTGTTGTGCAACTGCACCTCGATGCGGACGGAGCTGGGACGGCTCCGCCCGCTCAGGTCCGGTGACCGCCGGATCCCGATCGTGCTGCTCGTGATCCTCCTGTGGGCTGGGGGGACCTCGGCGAGCGAGCCCCTCTGGCCGCTCGACCTCGGTCACCGCCACCTCACCAGCAACTTCATGGAGTATCGACAGGGCCGTTTCCATGCCGGCATCGATCTGCGCACGGAGGGGCGAACGGGGTTCGCGGTGCGGGCGGCGGAGGACGGCCATGTCAGCCGGCTCCGGGCCTCGGCACGCGGGTACGGTCAGGCCGTGTACCTGCGCGGCGATTCGGGTCGGACCTACGTGTACGGCCATCTCGAACGCATGGCCGATCCGCTGCGAGACCACCTGCGGCGAGAGCAGAGGGCCCGCGGCCGGTACACCGTGGACCTGGCGTTGCCGGAGAGCGCGCTACGGGTCCGACGCGGCGATGTCCTGGCGCTGTCCGGACAGAGCGGCACGCCGGGTCCGCACCTGCACTTCGAGGTGCGTGACGAACAGCAGCGGCCGCTCGACCCGCTGAAGGTCTTCGCCGTGCCTGACCACCGGCCCCCGGAGATCCGGAGCGTCCGGGCTCTGCCGGCGCCACACCCGGCAGCGCGGATCGAGGGGACCACCGAGCCCCACGTGATCAAGGCCGGCCAGGGACTGCGCGGCGAACTGCCTCCGCTCACCGTGTCCGGTCCGGTGGCGTTCACTGCGCGGATCGTGGAGCGCTCGGACGCGCTCGGCTACCGGCTCGAGCCCAGCCTGGTCCAGGTCTGGGTCGACGACGAGCTGCAGTTCGAGAAACGTAACGACAGCTTCGCCTTCGCCGGCCAGGGTCAGATGTTGCTCGAATGGATCGAGACGGGGGACGGGCGCGAGCAGTGGCTGCACCGGCGCCCGGAGAACCGGTTGCCCGGCCGCAGCGGTGGAGCGTGGTACCTCGGAGCCGCAGGCGACGGGCTGGCCCCCGGGTCGCATCGCGTGCGTCTGCGCGCCGAGGACCGGGCGGGAAACGCTGCCGAAGCGGTCTGGACGATGATGGTGGTCGACGGACCGGGTGCAGTGCGCGGCTCCCGACTCGAAGCAGCGACCGCCGACGCGTCGGTCTTCGCTGATGCATCGGCCCTCGACGCTTCGGCCGCCGACGCAACGACTGCTGACGCTTCGGCCGTCGATGTTTCGGCGGTCGGCGCTTCGCCTCGCGCCGCAGTACCCCCAGACGCCGCGGTTATCGAAGCTTCGACCCGGACTGCCTCGAACCTGGATACGCCGGCGGCGGCCTGGATGCCGGCGCTCGTGGGCCAGGTCCTCGCCCTCGGCGACGGCACGGTCAGGCACCTGGCGCCGCCGGGGTGCTGGAGAGGTGCGGCGGACCGGTCGGGAGAACTGGAGACGATCTTGCACCAGGTCCACCCGGATGTCGTGCTGGGGTGGGTGGCCGACGGACACCTCCACGCCGCGGTGGAACTCTACCGGGTCGACACCGGGGCGCCCGCGCTGGACGCCAGGCTGCTGCGCAAGGCGCAGGGCTTGGTGTCGCTGGGACCGGCCGGGCTGTTCATGGCGTGGGAATGGCCCGCCGAACGGGCGCCGTGGCTGAGCCTGGAGCCGGATCCGGGCACCGGCACGGTGACCACGCCTGCGGTGGCGCTGGCGCAGGGCGGCATGGAACTCGAGGTCCCCGGTGACGTCGGAGTCTACCGGCGTCGGACCGATGGCACCTGGACCTACCTGGCGCGTCCGCGGGCCGCGTTGCGGGCAGGTCCGGCAGGAGACGGCTCCGCAGCGTCCTCGGCGCAGTCGGTGTCCGACACGCTCTGGTTCCTGCCGCTGGCCGAACCAGGGCTGCACCGGATCATGCGGGACGTCGACCCGCCCTGGCTCGGGTCGGACACGCTGCGCGTGGTGAGCCCGGGCCCGGCTGCGACGGCGGGTGGCGACGCGGTGACGCCGCCGCGCTGGGCGATCGTGGACGTGCCGGTGGTGGATCGCGGCTCGGGCGTCGATACGGAGACGATCGCGGTCTGGCTGGACGGCGAACCGCTGATCGTGGAGCCCGACCCGACCCGCGACCGGATCCTCGTGGAACTGCCCGACGACACGCTGCCCGGGCGCCGCGTGCTGGGTGTGGAGGTGGGCGATCGGGCGGGCCGTTTCACGGCCCGGCAGATCGTGCTCGACCTGAGGCCGTGAAACGGCCGCCGAGGGCCCGTTGCCCTGCGGGCGGGCCGCTGCCGTCGCGACCAGGGCGGCGATCGACGCCGGCGACCCCCGGTCGCGGCGACGTGGGCGTGGTCATGACGAGTGCGTTTACGGCCGCGGCGCAGCTTGCTAGATTCGAGCGCGCGACGGCACCACCGTCGCACCACGGAACGTTCACCAGGGCGGCCGGGACGAGGACCGATGACCCCATCCAGCAGCGAATCGAGTGGCAACGGCAAGGCAGGCGGCGGCAGCCCCGTCGGGCCCGGATTCGTGCACCTGCACAACCACTCCGATTACTCGCTGCTCGATGGCGCGATGAAGATCCGGAGCATGGTCGAGAAGGCCGCGGTGCTCGGACAGCCGGCGCTGGCGCTCACGGACCACGGTAATCTCTTCGGCGCGGTGGAGTTCTACCTGGCCTGCCGGAAGGCGGGCGTCAAGCCCATCCTGGGGATGGAGGCCTACGTCGCCCGCAACCACGCGGACCGCTCCACGAAGGACGCGCAGCGCAACCACCATCTGGTCTTGCTCGCGCGCAACGCGCAGGGCTGGCGGAACCTGGTAAAGCTCGCCTCGCTCGCCTACCTCGACGGCTTCTACTACAAGCCTCGCATCGACAAGGAGCTGCTCTCCGCCCATAGCGATGGGCTCGTGGGCCTCAGCGCCTGCCTCGCGGGCGAGCCCAATGCCCTGCTCGCGCGCGGCCAGATGGAGGCAGCGGTGGCGGCGGCTGCCGAGTACCGGGACATCCTCGGACCCGACCATTACTTCCTGGAGATCCAGAATCACGGCCTGCCGGAGGAGGAGAAGGTCCGCCAGCTGATGCCGAAGGTCGCGCGCGAGATCGGCGTGTCGCTGGTCGCGACGAACGACTGCCACTTCCTCGAGCGGGCGCACTTCGCGGCGCACGACATCCTGCTGGCCATCCAGACCGGCAAGACGCTCAGCGACGAGGCGCGCTGGAAGTCGGCCACGCCGGAGGTCTACTTCAAGACCACCGACGAGATGAGACAGCTCTTCCAGGACTGGCCCGACGCGCTCGAGAACACGCTGCGAGTGGCGGATCTCGTCGATTTCGAGCTCGAGACGGACCGCCTGCTGTTGCCGGAATTCCCCCTGCCCGACGGGTTCGCCGGCCCCGACGCCTACGTGGAGCATCTGGCTCGCGAGGGTCTGAGCCGACGCTACGGCGAGATCACCGGCGAGCTGCGCGAACGTCTGGAGTACGAGCTGGGGATCATCCGCCAGACCGGCTACGCCGGCTACTTCCTGATCGTCTGGGACTTCATCGACGCCGCGCGGCGGCGCAAAATCCCGGTGGGGCCGGGACGAGGCAGCGCCGCCGGCAGCCTGGTCTGCTACTGCATGGGCATCACGGACGTCGATCCGATCGCGAACCGGCTGCTCTTCGAGCGTTTCCTCAACCCCGACCGCATCTCGATGCCGGACATCGACGTCGACTTCTGCTACGAGAAGCGTCCGGAGATCATCCGCTACGTCGAGAACAAGTACGGCCGCGACAACGTGTCGCAGATCATCACCTTCGGCACCATGGCGGCGCGCGCGGTCATCAAGGACGTGGCCCGCGTGCTGGACGTGAGCTTCCAGGACGCCGACCGCATCAGCAAGCTGGTGCCCGAGGAGATCGGCATCACGCTGCAGAAGGCGCTGGACGAGGCGCCGGGGCTGAAGGAGCTGCGCGCGGAGAACCCGCTCTACGACCGGCTGATCGAGAACGCGCTGGTGCTCGAGGGGCTCAAGCGCAACCCGGGCATCCATGCCGCCGGCGTGCTCATCACGCCCACGCCGCTCGTCAACCATTGCCCCCTGTACAAGAGCACCAAGGGCGACGTCACCACCCAGTTCGACATGAAGATGGCCGAGAAGCTCGGCCTGTTGAAGATGGACTTCCTCGGCCTGCGCACCCTGACGGTGATCGACAAGGCGCTCAAGCTGGTGGAGGAGACCACAGGCCGGGTACTCGCGCCGCCGGAGATTCCGCTGGACGACCCGGCAACGTTCGCGCTGCTGCAACAGGGGCGCACCGTGGGCGTGTTCCAGCTCGAGAGCGGCGGCATGCAGGAGCTGGTCCGCAAGATGCGGCCCACGAGCTACGACGACATCACGGCCATCAACGCGCTCTACCGTCCCGGTCCGCTGGGGGCGGGGATGGACGAGGTGTACGTCGAGCGCAAGCACGGCCGCCAGCGGACCACCTACAAGCATCCCGATCTGGAAGCCATCCTCGGCGACACCTACGGCGTGATCCTGTACCAGGAACAGGTCATGCAGATCGCGTCCAAGATGGGCGGCTTCTCGCTCGGCCAGGCCGACACGCTGCGCAAGGCGATGGGCAAGAAGAAGATCGAGATGATGGAGGAGTTGAAGGTCAAGTTCCTCGAGGGCGCCCGGGCGGGAGGCTACGACGAGCGGTTAGCCCGGGAGATCTACGAGGAGATGGCCCACTTCGCGCAGTACGGGTTCAACAAGAGCCACAGCGCCGCCTACGCCGTGCTCTCGATCCAGACCGCCTGGCTGAAAGCGCACCATCCGGCCGAGTTCATGGCCGCCACGATGACCACCGAGATGCGCAAGGCCGAGCGCATCACCCAGCTCATCGACGAGTGCAAGGTCATGGGCCTGGCCATCCGGCCGCCGGACATCGACCATCCGCGGGCGGAGTTCGGAGTGCGCGACGGCGCCATCGTCTTCGGCATGGGCGCAGTGAAGGGCGTGGGCACCAAGGCCATCGGCGTCATCGCCGCGGCGCGGGAAGCGCTCGGCCGCGACTTCATCGACCTGTTCGACGTCTGCGAGCACCTCGACCTGCAGAAGGTGAACCGCAAGGTGCTGGAGGCCTTGATCCACGCCGGCGCCATGGATGCGCTGCCCGGCGGCCGGCGCACCCAGATCGTGAACCTCGACCGCGCCCTGGCCTACGGCCAGAAGGTGGCGCGGGACCGGGAGGGGGGCCAGGACTCGCTGTTCGGCGGCAACGGCGGCGCGGCGGCCACCCTGCGGCCGGTGCTCGAGGAGTCGCCGCCGTTCGATCCGCTGGTGCGGCTGAGCATGGAGAAGGCGGCCGTGGGGTTCTTCCTCTCGGGCCATCCGTTCCAGGAGTATCACGAGCTGATCGAGGCGCTCGACGTGGGCACCGCCAGCGGCGCCGCCAGCCGCGGCGACGGTGCCTGGGTGGATCTGCTGGGCGTGATCACGTCCCATACCCGGGCGCGCGACCGTCACAAGCGGGTGTACGCGCGCTGCCACTTCGAGGATCGCACCGGAATGCTGGGAGTGACGGTCTACTCGCGTCTGTGGGAGCAGGTGAAGCCGCTGATCGAGAGCGACTCGGTCCTGGTGGTGGGCGGCCGCGTGCAGGTGCGGTCCGATGGACAGCGGGAACTGGTGGCGGACCGGGTCACCCGGATCGACGAGGTCCTGGGCTGCTGGACCGACGAACTGCTGGTGAGTCTCGACCTCGACCGGCTGGGCGGGGCGGGTCTGCGCGAACTGGAGTCCCTCCTGACCGAATTCGGCCGGCCGACGCCGCTGCCGCCGCTCAATCGCATCGACCTCGACCCGCTGCTCGCGGGCGGGGCGGCGGGCCATGCCGCCGGCCCGTACCGGACCGCGAGCGGGGCGCCCGCGGCGGCACGTCGGGTGACGGCCGCGCCGGGGCCGGGCGCCCGGGCGGAAGAAGCTGCCGAGGGCCCGGACGCGACGGCGGTCGGTCTCGCTCGCCCCGTGCCTCTGGTGGTCGATACCAGCCGCGCCGGCCGCAGCTGGTTGCTGCGATCGAGCGGCCGCCACCTGGCGCTGACGCTGGACAGCCTGCGCCGCCTGCGCGAGGTGCCCGGCGTGCGCTCGGTCCGCCTGCGAGTCACCCTGCCACCCCCCGTGCAGCAGCAGCGGATGCGGATGGTGGCCCAGTAGCGCTCCCGCCGCGGGTTTTCTTCCATCCCGGCACCCTTATTGCAGGAATGGCCGAAGAGGTCGGATTCTGCCGGCAAAGCCCACGGCCGGCGCCTGCTCGCCCTCGCCCTCACCACGGGGAGGCCCGACGTGTCCGGAAACGTATCTCGCCATGTGCCATGGTCCTCGGCCGTCGTCCTGGCGGCCTGCGTGCTGTTCCTGCCCATCTCCGCCGCGACCGCGCAGGAGTGCGAAACGCCACTCTTCGTGATGCAGAGCATGGTGGGCGCGAACGTCATGATCCTCGCGGACAACTCCGGATCCATGAACGAGGCCATCTACCACCCGGGATACGATGCGCAGACGGCCTACAGCGGACCGTTCGTGACCGGGGCCACGTACTTCGTGGCCAGCGACGGCACGCGCAGCCCGGCCTCCTTCATCGCAGGTCTCGATACAGCACCGGTGGCGTGGTTCGTGGACTCGGACAATGGCAAGGCGGGCCGTTACCAGGGCAACTATCTCAACTGGATCTTCTATCATGCCACCGATCTGCAGCGTCTGCAGCTTCCGGTCGTGACGCGCATCCAGGTGCTGAAGCTCATCCTCCACGATATTCTCGACCGGTCGCGACGGCTCCGGTTCGGCCTGACCGTGTACCAGAACGACCATGGCGGCAGCATCATCGGCAAGTGCGGCGTGAACCCGTCCTCGCTGCACGCTCAGATCGAGGGCATCACCGCCGTGGCGTGGACGCCGACGGGCGAGGCCCTCGAGACCATCCTCGACTACTTCACCGACGATGGGTCCAACGCGGTCATCGAGTCGGAGTGCCAGAAGAACTTCCTGATCATCGTCACCGACGGCCATCCGACCATGGACACCGAGGTCAGCAGCTACCTCTGGGACGCCGACGGGGACGGCAATGATCCGGGCGACTGCGCGAGCATCGGGGCGCCGAATCCGCTCAGCGACAACTGCAGCGACCACATGGACGACGTGGCGTGGTGGCTGGCGAATGTGGATCTGCGTCCCGACCTGCCGGACACGCAGACGGTCTCCACGTACGTGGTCGGCTTCCACGTGGACTCGCCGCTCCTGCGAGACACGGCCACGAACGGCGACGGTCTGTTCTTCCACGCCTCCAACGCGGTGGAACTGGTCCAGAGCATCGACTATGCCCTGCAGGACATCATCCGGCGCATCTCCTCGGGTTCGGCGGTGGCCGTGGTCTCCACCGAGCGTCAGGACGGCGACTATCTCTTCCGCGGCAAGTTCATGCCGCTGGACTGGCACGGCTACCTCGAGTGCTTCCGGTTGCCTTACGAGCCGGGCGACACTCCCGTGTGGGAGGCCGGCGAGCTGCTCTACGACCGGACGCCCGGCAGTCGCGACGTCTTCACGGCCCTCGGTTCGAACGTGATCGACTTCTCGCCAGGTTCGGCGAGCACGCTGGCCGCACCCATGGGGGTGGCCGACGCGACCGAGGCCGCCCGGGTGATCCGCTGGACCCTGGGCGAGGACGTGGACGGCCTGCGCCCTCACGCGCGCTGGGTGCTGGGAGACATCGTGCACGCCACGCCGGTGGTCGTCGGCGCGCCCGCCAACTTCTCGCCCGACGAGGAGTACCAGGCCTTCTACGAGGCCCACCGCGATCGCATGGCGATGGTCTACGTCGAGGCCAACGACGGCATGCTGCACGCCTTCCGGGCCGCCGACGGGCACGAAGCCTGGGCGTTCGTGCCGGAGGCGGTCCTGCCGGAACTGCCCGTGGTGGCGGACACGCTCTACTGCCACTCGTACACCTGCGACCAGACCGTGGCCGTGCAGGACGTCCGCCTGAACGGCGTCTGGCGGACCGTGCTGGTCGGGAGCCAGGGTCGCGGCGGTCCCGGCGTCTTCGCGTTCGACATCACCGAGCCGGAGAACCCCGTGCTGCTCTGGCAGCAGGTGGTTCCGGACGGCCTCTCGTTCACCTCGACGCCGGTGATCTGCCAGATCAACAACCACCGCACGGTTCTGGTGGGCTCCGGCCTCGACGAGGTCGCCTACAAGGCCCAGGTCCACGCCTTCGACCTGGACAGCGGCAACCTGCTCGGCAGCAAGCTCCTCAGCACCGCCCGCAGCGGCCGCAACAAGGCCACGGCGCCCGGCGTGGTCGATCTCGACCTCGACGGTGAGATGGATCTGGCGTACGTGGCCGACCTGCTGGGAAACCTGTGGCGGATCGACCTGCGCAGCGGCGCGAGCCCCAGCAACTGGGTCGTGTCCCAGCTCTTCGCGGGCAGCCTGCCGGTGACGGCGCGGCCCGCGGCCGCGTACGGGGACAACGGCGAGGTGCGGGTCTACTTCGGCACCGGCGCCTACCTGGCCGAGGACGACATGATCACCCTGGAGCAGAACAGCTTCTACTGCATCCGTGACCGGCACGACGGCAGCACGGTGACGCCGCGGCAACTGGTGGACCAGACCACCAGCATCCGCGTGGTCGGCGACGCGCCGGGCTGGTACGTCGATCTCTGGCACCGGGAGGGCGAACGGGTGACCGAGCCGGCGCTGGTGGTGGCGGAGACGGTGATCTTCACGTCGTACGCTCCCACCGTCCTCGCCTGCGTGTCGGGCGGCGAGTCATGGCTATATCGGATGCACTGGGAGGACGGCGGCGTGCCGAACTATGCGGGCGAGGAACCCACCGGTCGCGACGTTTCGCTGGGCGAAGGCATCGCCTCCGAGCCGGTGATCGATCTCGCCCACGGCACGGTGGTGATCCAGTCCAGCGATTCCTCCATCCACGTCGAGGACATCGGCGTCGATTACGCGCGTCTTCTGGTGCGCGCCTGGCATGAGAGCTACGACCACGTGACGCGCCCGGCACCGGCAGAGTGACGGCGGTCGCCATCCGGTCGTGAGTTCGTTCAGCGGGAGGTAGGTCATGACGAACGCCTTCGAGACGGGTCACAGGCGGCGGTGCCGCCCGGCCACCGCGGGTGGACTCGCGGACGCAGCCGTTGCGGCGCGACGCGCCCGCTCGCTTCGACGCGGTCGGGACGGCGGTGGAGCGGTCCGACGCCGCTTCGCGGTGCGCACCGGCGTCCTGCTCGTGCTCGCGCTGGGCGGGATGGCGGCGGTGCTGACCAGCGCTTCCCCGGCCGCGGCCTGGGGACGCAAGCAGGTGCGGGTCAAGACGCCCCTGGAACGCAAGGTGCCACCACGGTTCGATAGTCTCCCGTCGATGTCCTACGCTGCCGGCACGTTGCAGCGGGGCGCGACCGGCTGGAAGGTCGGTCCGCGCGACGTGGAGATCCCGTCCTTCTGCCGGATCGGACGGGCCGACCAGGCACCCAACCCCGGAGCGCTGGTCGAAGGCGTCGAGGTGGCGGTGATGGGCTCCGAGGTGGGCGGTCGCTTCGTCGCCTGGCGGGTGGACGTCAAGCCGCCGAGCTGGGCCGCCACCGGCCTCGGCTCCACCCTCTTCGTCGCCGACGAGGAGCGGATCGTCTGGAGCGAGACCGATCCGGACGTGGGCGTGGGAACCGGCCCGCGCTGATCGGACCGCGAGGCGGGCCCGGCGGTCTGCCTCGTGCGGCGCCTTCCCGCCTTGACACCCCGCCCGACGCGTGCCTAAATGCGGCGGTCGACTTATCTTGAACCTGGCGACGGCCGGGCCGGCCGCCGCCAGTCAGCGTGTGCGAGGATATGGAGCCGCGCAACAAGAAGACCATCTGGCTGGAGTTCGAGAGACCCATCGTGGAGCTCGAGGAACGCATCCAGCGGCTGCAGGACTCGGCCGCCGTGCGCGGCGTGGACGTCTCCGACGAGGTCGAGGCGTTGCACCGGAAGTCCGAGCGCCTGGGTGCCGAGATCTTCGCGAAGCTCGAACCGTGGCAGCGCGTGCAGCTCGCGCGACATCCGCGCCGGCCCACGACCAACGATTTCATCCAGTCCATCTTCAGCGACTTCGTCGAGCTGCACGGCGACCGGCTGTTTCGCGACGACGCCGCCATCGTCGGCGGCCTGGCGTTCCTCGGCGACCGCCGCGTGATGGTGATCGGCCACCAGAAGGGGCGCGACACCAAGAGCAACATCAAGCGCAACTTCGGCATGGCGCATCCTGAGGGCTACCGCAAGGCCCTGCGGCTGATGGAGCTGGCCGCTCGGGCCGGCCGTTCCGTGATCACGTTCATCGACACGCCCGGAGCCTACCCCGGCGTGGGGGCGGAGGAGCGCGGCCAGGCGGAGGCCATCGCCCGCAACCTGCGCGAGATGGCGTCGTTGCCGGTTCCCCTGCTGGCGATCGTGACGGGCGAGGGCGGAAGCGGGGGGGCGCTGGCGCTGGGTGTGGCGAACCGCGTCTACATGCTCGAGAACGCCATCTACAGCGTCATCAGTCCCGAGGGCTGCGCCGCCATCCTCTGGCGGGACAACGCCCGCGCTCCGGAAGCCGCCAAGGCGATGAAGCTGACCGCCGCGGATGCGCTCGAACTGCGGGTCATCGACGGCATCATTCCCGAACCCGTGGGAGGGGCCCACCGCGACCACGAGGCCGTGGCGCGCACGGTCCAGGGGCTCATCCTGGATGCCCTGGCGGAGCTCGAGGAACTGGAGCCGGAGCAGCTCGTCCGGCAGCGGCAGGAGAAGTTCCTCGCCATGGGCGTCTACGACGAGGGGTGAGTGCAACGGCACGGCTCGCATCGAAGCCGTTGACAAGAGAGCCCGCGTCCTGTATGCTCTTCGAGCCAACCACTGCAAGGATCCGATTTCGCGTCCTCTCCGGCCGTCCGGCCGAGGCGAAACGGATTGTTCTGTTTTCTTCCATCCCACCGGGCCATATCATGTCTGGCCGGCAGCGACGGCTCACGCGGCATGTATCGCAGGAATGCGTGTATCGCCGGAATGATCGCGACGGACCCGATGGCCGCGGCAACCTCTTCGAGAAGCTGGGGAAGATGAAGCGTAACTGGTCCATGGGAGTCCTCGTGCTCTGCTCGATCGGCCTGGCGGCGCTCGGCCCCCAGCAGGTCCGAGCGCAGGAACCGGCGGGACCGGTGCGGTCGGCTCCGGCCCGGCTCGCCGGCGACGTGGGCGCTGTCCTGGCGCAGCCGCAGATCGAACTGCTGGAGAGCCGGCCCGGTGGGACGGTGGTGAGGGTACGGTTTCCCGCGACCCGGGTGCCGGTCGCCTGGGAAGCACTGCTTCCGGAGGCGATCCGGTGGTGGACGCCCGCCGAGCGCCTGCTCACGGACGAGGGCGAGCGGTTGTTGCCGCGCGGCGCCGAATTCACGGTGGCCGTCCCCACCCGCCGGGACGTGACCGCCCGCGTGCGCACCCTCACCTGGCATCGCGAACCGGTCGAAACCTTCGACACCCAGGAACTGCTGGAGTTCATACCGCCGCGGCTGTCGCGCGAGGTGCCGCTGGTGAGCGTGCGCCTGAACGCCGAGATCGTCCGGGGAGGACGCGACGGACGCGGCCTGGGAGCGCGTGCCTTCGGTGACGGCGTGGTCGCGATGGCGGAGATCGTCATCGAGCACGCTCCGGCGGGTCGCGAGGCGTCGCTGCTCGACCGGGCGCGCGTGGAGGGCGAGACCGGGCTCGAGAAGAGGGGGCGCGGCGAGGAGTTCTTGCCGGCCGGCCTCGTCAACCCGGCGGTGCATCGGCTGCTGACGGCCGGCGCGCGCGCGGCGGCGACGGATCGCCGCAAGCAGGACGACGACGGCGCGCCGGACCCGTTCGCGCTCACTCGCAACTGGGTACGCCTGGAACTCGACGCAACCGGCTGCTACGAGCTGGACGGCAACGATCTCGCGATGTACGGGGTGGCGCTCGAGACGCTGGATCCGGCGAAGTTGCGCCTCTTCCGCGGCGGCGAGCTGGCCATCCACCCGTCGCCGGAACATCCGGACAGCCTGCAAGCCAGGCGGCTGGGCCTCAACGAGGTGGCCGTGGAGTTGCTCGGCGACGACGACGGCGAATGGAACCTGACCGACCGGTTGCGCTTCTACGGCGTGCACACCATCACCTGGCTCGACCGCTTCGACCCGGCTGCGACCCGCCTCGATCACTACGAGCACCCGTATGCCGCCCGGGCGGTCTACTGGCTCACCTGGGAAGGGTTCGACGTACCCTCGCCGTTCTCCGGTTCGCCGCGCCGGATGGCGGCCGCGGCGCCGGCACCCGCCGCCGACCGCACCGTGACGCAGCACCGGGCGCGGCTCCACCTGGAGGAGTCGAACCACGACGAGTACGGCTGGGTGGCCGATAACTGGCTGTGGGAGAACTCGGTGGAGTACTCGCGCTCCGTGTCGTTCAGCCTGGCCGATCCGGTGCCAGACGCCGAGGCCCGCTTCAGCGTGGACATCCAGGGCATCACCCGGGACCGCGCCAGCATCATTCCGCCGCGCGATCAGACCTACATCTACCAGGCCGAGGCCTGGTTCAACTGGGACGCGAATCTGGCGACGACGTCGTGGCGGTACAACGCCGACAGCACGCGGGTGCGCATCGTCGGCACGACGACCACGCTGGCACCCGGCAACAACGTGTTCACACTGCGCAACACCACCGCGGCGCAGGTCGACGAGAACATCACGGTGAAGCACTTCATCGGCCTGGACTGCATCGACATCGCCTATCCGGCCTACCTGACGAAGCCGTCGGCGACGGCCCTCGAGTTCACCCACTGGGCGGACGAGGTCATCGCAGACGAGGTGGTGCGGTTCGACGTGCAGCTCCCCGGCCCGTCCCCGGTGACCTGGTGGGACGTCTCGCGACCGGACTCGGTGGTGGCGGTGGCTCACACTCAGGCGGCTCAGCCCGACCGGTCGCAGGCCGCGGTGCCACGGGGTCCGGGAACCTCGAGCCATTTCCTGGTCTTCGCCGACGCCGACGTGCGGAACGTGCGACGCGGGGAACGCGTGCAGCCGGTGCCGCTGCGCTCGAGCGTGCCGGACGCGGATTATGTCGTGGTCCACCACCCGAGCTTCGGCGACGCGGCGGCCGATCTCGCCGCGCTGCGCTCGCAGACGCTGCCGGGCATCGTCGATCCGGTGGCGGTCGCCGTGTCGGTCCAGGACATCTACGACCAGTTCAGCGGCGGCCAGAAGGACCTCCACGCGGTGCGCGACTTCCTGCAGTGGTTGTACGAGCGGAGCTTCGGTGGACCCCACCCGCTGCGATTCGTCTGCTTCCTCGGCGACGGCAGCCGCGACTACCGTAACGACCTGGACCACGACCCCGCCGTCGATGTCTACGACTTCGTGCCGACCGGGATCCGCACCGCCTTCCCGGCGAACCTGCCGTACGCGAACTCGGCAGCGTCGCCCTACGCCACCGACGACCAGGCGGTCTCGTTCGATGCGCCGGACACGTACCTGGATGTGCCCGACCTGGCCAGCGGGCGGCTGCCGGTGCGCTCGCCGGATGCGGCGCGCACCTTCGTGAGACGGATCCGCGACTACGTTCAGGATCTGCCCGAGGGGAACTGGCGCAACAACGTGGTGTTCGTGGCAGACGACCTGCACAAGGGAGGCGTGGACAACCTGCCCGGCGAGGTCTTCCACACCCTGCAGGCGGAGATGCTGGCCAACGACTACGTTCCGGCGAGCATCGACATGGAGAAGGTCTTCATGGCCGACTACGCCTTCCCGCCGGGCGACCGCCTCTACAAGCCGGGAGCGCGCACCGATCTGCTCCACCATCTCAACGACGGGACGACGCTCTTCTACTACGTGGGACACGGATCGAACCGGGTGCTCGCCGACGAGCGGGTCTTCACCCCCGAGGACGCCGCCGGCCTCGCGAACGGAGAACGCACGTACGTCTTCGTCGCCTTCAGCTGCGAGGTGGGGGAGTTCGACGATCCGCGGCGTCAGAGCATGGGCGAGACGATGGTCCTGCAGAGCCGGGGCGGCAGCATCGGCGCCATCACGGCCAGCCAGGTGAGCTTCATCAACGCGAACAACACGCTCTCGAATCACTTCTTCGCGAATCTCTTCCCCGGACGCGCCACGGGTCGCGACCGGCCGCTCGGCGAGGTGCTGCGCCTGGCCAAGGCGGCGGTCTTTCCGTACGACCGCAAGAACTCCCAGCGGTACAATTTGCTCGGAGACCCCGGGCTGGCGCTGCCGCATCCGCGCGACGACCTCGCCTTCGCCGCCGCCAGCGTGGACACCGTGCGCGCCGGGCATGCCCACGCCGTCCGCCTGGACCTGGCCGCTCTGGGGGTCGCTCCCGGGGCGGAGGTGACTTACGACCTGAAAGTGGACGATGCGCAGGAGGCGTTCTGGTACTACCCGGCGCCGCCGCGGGAGCCGACGCACTTCACCTGGCGGATGGGACGAACCCTGTTCCGCGGCACGGGGCCCGCGGAGAACGACGAGCTGAGCATCGTCTTCAAGGCGCCCCTGCAGCTGCGCACGGGCGAGCGGGGCCGGGTGCGGGTCATCGTCCGCACGCCCGACGGCGAGCGTGCGGCGGCGGCGTACCTGCCGGTCGTGCGGGGCACGGCGCCGGTCAGCGACGACGTCGTGGGACCATCCGTGCAACTGTCGCTGGAGAACAACCGGGTGCGAGTGCGCCCGGGCAGCATGCTGTCGGCGGCGGTCGAGGACACCAGCGGCGTCGCGATCCTCGGCTCGAACCCCGGCAACAGCGTGCTGCTGGAGTTCGACGGCACCGGCTTCATGACGAACGTGTCGGACGCCTTCATCTTCGAGCCGGGCAGCTACGCCCGGGGCCGACTGGACATCCCGTTGCCGGCGGATCTGGAACCGGGCCCCCACTCGGCGGCGGTCTACGCCACCGACATCCTGGGCAACGTGGGAGCGGACACGGTGAGCTTCACGATGGTGCTGGGAGGCATCTCCGGCATCGCCGGCACCTCCCTGTTCCCCAACCCCACGCCGGGGCCGTGCCGGCTGGTGTTCGAACTGAGCGACGCGATGGACGTGAGCTGGGACATCTACACCGTGTCGGGTCGCCCGGTGCGGAGCCTGCGCGACAGCTATGCAGCGGGTCCGCAGGTCATCGAGTGGGACGGACGAGATCACGCGGGTGATGCGATCGCCAACGGCGTCTACCTCTTCGTGCTGCGCGGCCTCGGGGCCGGCGGGGGCGGGGAGGACATTCGCCAGACGGGTCAGATCGTCATCATGCGTTGACCTTTTCTTTCGCGAACGGGCGGCGCGGCCGCCCAGGCAAGGCCCCGGGGCCATTTCGAAGGTAGGAGAGCGATGAAGCGGAACAGACTGGCAGCCCTGCTGGGGCTGGTCGGCATCCTGACGAGCAGCGCTGCCCTGGCAGGCTCCGGCGCGGGAGCCATCAACTTGACCTTCCCCATCGGTGCGAGGTACAACGCCATGGGGGAGGCCGGCGTCGCACTCGCCCAGGACGCCACGGCCTCGTGGTGGAACCCGGGTGGCCTCGCCTTCGCATCGGCCCGGCCCGAATCGCGGGACCTCCAGATCATGCAGACACCGCTGGCCGAGGGCCTCGCGGACGACATCGCGCTGTACTGGGCGGGGTTCGCCGGCGGCCTGGGCTCCAGCGGGTCGGTGGGTTTCTACATCAACTACCTGGACATGGGGGAGCAGATCGCCACCGATGACTCGGGAGCGGAGATCGGCACCTTCTCGTCCAACATGTTCGCGGTGGGCGCCGCGTACGGTCTGCGCCTGTCGCCGAACCTCGGCATCGGCCTGGGCGTGAAGTACTTCCGCGACAAGCTGGCCGACGACCGCTCGCTGCGCGACCGTACGGGCGGCTCCGGCGACTCGTTCGGCGTGGATCTCGGCGTGCTCTGGAAGTTGCCTTTCCTGCGCGCGAACCTGGGAGCGATGGTGGCCAACCTGGGTCCCGACATCACGCACGTGGACTCCGACCAGAGCGATCCCATGCCGCGCAAGCTGCACGTGGGCGCCGCCTACAGCGTGTTCGCCACCGAGGCGATGGGCCTGCTGACGGTGGCCGACTTCCAGGTGCCGCTCTACGACTTCGACGAGGGTGCCGACAGCTATGGTCTGGGCCTGGAGATGGACCAGGAGGAGTGGGGTCTGGGTCTGGAGTGGAACTACGTCCAGTCGCTCTTCATCCGGTTCGGCTACACCAGTGCCACCTACGGCGACATCCAGGACACGACCTACGGCTTCGGCATCGACCTCGATCGCTGGACCGGGCAGGCCATCAACTTCGACTATGCGTCGGTGCCGCAGGCCGAAGGTCTGGACCGGGTGAACCGGTTCTCGCTCGGTTACCGCTTCTAGCCGGACCGCCCGGCGGACGCCGCCGCGACGGCATCATCAGCTTGCTGCGTCCTCCCGGCGGCTTCGCCGGGAGGACGGCACCGGAGGCAACTTGCATCTCGACACGAACACGCCTGCCGGCCGATGGCGGCGGCGGCCGCTCGCGGTCGCCGGATCGCGAACGTGCGCTCTCGCGGGCACGCGGCCGGCCGTCATCAGGTGCTTCGCCGCGGCGGGCGGGGTTCTGCTGCTGTTCTCGCTGCTGCTCGCGTCCGGGGCCGCCGCCGAGGACCGCGTGAAGCGGCATCCGGAGCGCATACCGGCGCGGAGAGTCACGGCGGGGGAGTTGCAGCGCACCGCCGAGGGGCGCCGCGTCATCGAGAAAGAGCGGATTCGCCAGCGCGTGACCGGCGAACGCTGGCAGGCGGTCCACGAGCTGCTCGGCAATCGCCAGTACTCGCGCAAGAGCCACGAGCTGTTGCGGCGGCGCGGCCTCGGACCGGCCCTGGTGATGAGCGAGGACGGCAGCAAGGCGCTGCCCCTGGCGCAGGCCGTGACCGGTGTCGATACGCTACGGGTCATCCTGGTGCGCATCGCGTATGCCACCAACCGGCGGCCCGACCTCACGACGGTGCCCGCCGACGGGGGCTTCATGCTCGAGGAACTGCCGCCTCCCGGCGACGGCAGCTTCGTCGCCGACCCGCCGCCGCACGATCGCGCCTACTTCGAATCTCACCTGCACGGGCTGGCGGAGTACTATCGGTTCCAGAGCGGCGGTCGTCTGTACATCCAGTCCACGGTCTTGCCGACCGGCGACCAGGGCGCCTACCTGGTGGGCGACCCGGACGATTACGGCCCCGGCGATTCCGGCTTCTGGTCACTCGACGGGCTGGAGCTTTTCGTGCGGGACATGATCCGGGCGGCCGACGACGGCATCGCCGCGGACGATCCGTTCGGCGATGGTACCACCCTGGCCGACTTCGACGACGACGATCCGTTCGCCTACGTGATCTTCGTGCACAGCGGCAGCGACTGGCAGAGCGACATCGCCATGGATTCCCCGAACGACGTGCCCACCTTCTTCGTCACGCTCGGCGAGCCGGCGGCGCTGCTTTCCACGGACCGCGAGACGGGCGAGAGCGGCGAGCTGTCGGAGTGCTCTGTGATCCCCGAGACCACGAGCCAGGACGGGTGGCAGGGGAGCATCGCCGCGGCGCTGTACCACGAGTTCGGACATGCGCTCGGGCTGGCGGACGTCTACTCGACGAACACCGGCCTGCCCCAGGTGGGGTACTGGGATCTGATGGACTCGGGCACCAACCTGTGGGCCGCGATCACCACGGTCACCGAGGTGGCACCGGACAGCCTGGCGCTGGTGCACACGCCGGTGATCGGCGTCCTGCCACCTTCGCTCGGCGCCTGGAACAAGTGGTTCCTGGGCTGGGTGGAGACGGGCGAGGTCACCGGGCCGCCGCGCAGCTACGAGTTGCCCGCCATCCAGGTGCCGCGGGGCGATGGTCCGGGCGGGAGCTGGGCGGTGGACTACCGCAGCTATCCGCAGTTCGACCTGCGCGACCCGCAGGTGCTGCGCGCCGGCGCCTCGCCGCGCGAGTACTTCCTCCTGGAGAACCGGTGGGTGCCCACCGGCCCGCGCGAGACAGCCTTCGACGAGCTCTTCTTCCAGAGCGACCCGGAGACCGGGGTGATCCTCTACCTGGGCGGTTCGACCGCTCAGGGGCAGGACGTCAACAGCGGTCTGTACGATTACTTCATGCCCGCGGGCGGGCTGCTGGTCTGGCACGTGAACCGTGATCGCATCGAGGCGGGCCTGCAGGACAACACGGTGAACTTCCACGGAGACGGTCTGCGGCTGGTGGAGGCCGACGGCATCTCCGACATGGGAGTGCTCGATGCGTACGTCCTGGGCTGGCTCGGCTCGGCGTACGATCCGTTCGGCGGCTATACCGTGGTCCTGGACGAGGACGGACAGCCGGTGGTGGCCTCCAATGGCTTCCAGTCCCTCGGCGTGTCGGGGCTGCCGAGCAGCCGGGCCTGGGACCGGAGCTGGACCGGATTCGGGCTGAGGGACGTGCGCCCGCTGTCGAGCAGTCCGACCGGGGGGTTCCACGGGCTGATGCTCTTCGACGGCTTCGTCGACCCTCTGGTGGAGGGATTCCCGTTCACGCTGCCGCCGATTAGCGAAGCCGAGGCCGGTTTGCTCGGGGACGAGCCAGGCCCGCGCGGCCTCGAACCACGCTCGCTGGTGAGCCTGCCCACCGCCGGCGAACCGCTGCTCGGCCTCGTGGATCGGGCACCGGTGGGCTGGAGCGGCGACCGGTGGCAGCCCGTGGTCTTCGCCCTGCGGACCGACGGGCAGCCCGCGTTGCCACCGGCGGCTGGATTGCCGCCGGGCGGCATCGCCCGGCTGGCCGGGCCGCTGGCGGGACCGCCGGTCCTGCTGGAGGACACGTCGCTGGTGATCTTCGCGTCGGTGACCGGCGACCTGGCGGCGCTGCCGCCGATCACCGGCGGTACGGCGCCGACCTGGGCCTGGACGGTCGCCCTCGGCGATACGCTCGCGCAGGGGCCCTCGCCCGCCGGCGACCTGCTGCTGCTGCCCGCAGCCGCGGGTGAACTGCGCCTGCTGACCAGCGACGGGACCGAACTGGGCTCGCCGCTCGCCCTCGCGGCGGCGCAGCGACTGACCGGAACGGTGCGACCGATCGCCGGCGCGCCCCGCCCGGCCTGGGCGGTCGTGACCGAGGACGGCTGGTTCCAGGTGACGGCGGACGGGTCGGGCCTGATGCCAGACCCCACGTTCCACCCCTACGGGACCGCCGTCCCGACCGGGCAGTCGGTCCGGACCGCGCTGCTCTCCGGCGACGACGGCGCCCGCCTGCTGGTGTTCCGCGGCGGCGAAGTCGACGCCTGGGACCTCCGCGAGGGCGACGTCTCCGGACGCACCGCCTGGCGGGGCGCTCCCGGCGAACCGCTGGTGAGCGAGCCGGCGGTGGCCGACCTGGACGGCAACGGCCGCAACGATGTCGTCTTCCTCACGGCCGGACGCGTCCACGCCTGCCAGGCTGACGGGGTGCCGGTGACCGGTTTCCCGGTACGGCTCGACGGTCTGTTCCCGCTCGCGGACAGCACCCGCGTCACCGGTCCGGCCGTCGTCTTCGATGCCGACGGCGACCGCGCCGCGGAGGTCTACTTCACGACCTCCGGGGGACATCTCGTCGGTCTGGACCGCGGCGGCGCGCTCATCGACCAGACGCCGTTCCTGTGGGGTGACCGGGGCGAGACGGGCATGGCCGTGGGGCCGTGGACGACGTTGCGCGAGGCCACCGATCCGCATCCGCAGCGTGTGCTGTGGCTCCTGGACGCGGGCGGCTACGCGGGTCCGCCGCTGGGACGGCAATTCAACAACGGGCGGCTGGTCGGCTACGCCGTGGCCGGGGGCGTGGCCGCCGGCGGCACCAGCAGCGAGTGGCTGGCAGCCGGCGGCGGATTCGGGCGCTCGGGGCCGGTCGGCAGACCGCTGCACCTGGGCGCCGAGTCGCCGTTGCAGGTCGCCGCGGGCGATCCGATCCTCTACCCCAACCCGCTGCACGGCGAGGAATCCGTGGTGGTGCGCTTCTACAGCGCCGGCGGCGCGGAGGCGACCTTCACGCTCTACAGCGTGGAGGGAGAGGAGATCGTGCGGCGCGTGCACTCGCCCGAGGCCGGCCAGATGAACGAACTCCAGGTGCCGGTGCCGGGGCTGGTATCGGGCCTCTACGTGGGCCGGCTGATCCACGACGGCGCCGGAGAGCGGCAGATCGAGGTGATGACGCTCGCCGTGGAGCGGTGAGTTCCGCACCCGACCGGCCCCCCGGCAGAGGACCGCGACCGCACGCGACGAACGGTCCGGGCAGCACCCGAACGGAAGGCGCAGAACGCGATGCGACGCTCGAACCTGATCCTGGCCACGCTGCTGGCCGGCCTTTTCACGATGGCGGCCGTGACGACCCCGGTGTGGGCGTCGGGTGCCCTCACGCGCTCGGAGCGCGGTTCGGGGCTGGAGCGCGGGGCGCTGGAAAGCGCGCTGCGCAGCGGCGGTCCGCTCAGCCAGACCGAGATCGGCGGCGACCGATACGAGCCGGAATCGCGGCGCGTGGGCCGCGGCGGAGGTTCCACGGTGCTGCCGATCGTGATGTCGGCGGTCCTGCCCGGGGCAGGCGAAGTCTACCTGGGCCACAAGCGAGGCTGGCTGATGATGGCCGCGGACCTGGCCGCGTGGTACGGCGTGCACCACTACAACCAGGAAGGCGAGGACACGCGCGACGAGTACTACGCGTTCGCCGACGCTCACTGGAGCGAGGACAAGTTCAAGGCTGCTTACAATGTTCTCGCTGACGACGAGTACATCGCCGGCTATGGTTTGGAGTACTACGCAGTAGACAATCAGACCGGCCTGCCCCCGCTGTTCATCGCCAAGGAGGACGACCGGCGCGAGTACTACGAGAACCTCGGCAAGTGGGACCAGTTCGTGTTCGGCTGGGACGATTTCCGCCGGCCGGACGATCCGCCCTCAGGCATCGTCTACGACCCGACGGGCGGCGTGATCGACCTGCAGCAGCCATGGGTCTCGCGCAACCGCGAGACCTATCGGGCGCTGCGCAAGGAATCGAACGACGCCTTCGGCAACCGGGACACGCTGGTCTACGTGAACATCGGCCTGCGCGTGTTCAGCGTGCTGCAGGTGGCCTACCTGCAGGGCCTGCTCGGGGGCGACGACGAAGGCAGCGCGCTGAAGGTGGCCGGCCACAGGGTGGAGATCATCGCCGAACCGCGTGGGTTCACCTCGTCGCGGGTGGGCGCGGCGGTGTCGTTCTGATGGATCGCAGACGAAGGAGTCGCCAGGTGCAGCATTCCGACGACCGGCGCCGGCCCGGAGACAAGTCGCGCGAACTCGCCACGCCGGGCCGTCTGGCCCTGCTGTTGCCGATGCTGCTGATGCTCGGCCCCGCCGCGGCGGCGGCGGAGCCGGGGAACGCGGCCGCCGGAGTTCCGGTCGTGCCCGGCAGTGGGCTAGCGGCGGCGGAGCGCGCACTCGCCGCGCCGGCCGGGGACGGTCTGGCGCTCGCCCGGTGGGGCGGGTTCGAGCCGCGCGCACAGATCGGCGGCACGCGCGGTACGCCACGCGAGTCCGTCGGCGAGAGCGGTTCGGGCGCGACCGGCGCGAAGATCAAGGCGGGGCTCCTGTCCCTGGTGCTGCCCGGCGCCGGCCAGTTCTACAACGGCGATCGCACCAAGGCGTACCTGATGGCGGGCGCGGAACTCGCCGTCTGGGGCACCTACCTCGTGTTCGACACCCAGGGCGATCATCGCACCGACGACTACATCGAGTACGCCGGCATCTACGCCGGCACGTCGGGCGACCGCGACGACCGGTACTGGCAGTCCGTGGGCCGGTACATGGACAGCGATGCCTACAACGAGTCGCTGCTGCGCGAGGCGCGGGCCCTGCAGGAGCCGCCGCCGCCGCTCATCAGCGGCGACGCGGCCTGGCAGTGGCGGAACGAGGAGCGCCAGCGGGCCTACCAGGATCTGCGCGCCGACGCGCAGAACGCCTACGACCGGCGCGACTTCATGATCCTGTTCGCGGTGATCAACCGGGCGGTCTCGGTGTACGACGCCGTGCGCAACGGCGGGTCCGGCGGTTCGGAGCCGACCCTCGGCGCGGACGTCATGGGCTGGAACGTGGCCCTTGACGTGGCGCCGGTCTGGGATGCGCCGACCTCGCGTTGCGTGGTCTCGCGCAGCTTCTGACGGGAGGATCGACATGAAGCGGCGATCACCGCGGCCATGGCTGGCGGCGGCCGCGATGGCGGCCCTGCTGGCGCTCGGGCTCGGAGCCTGCGCCGGAGGCGGCGGCAGACCGGCGGGCGAGGGCCCTGCGCCCGCGGAGCCAGCGCCCGGGGCAGAGCGCGGGCCGATCGCACGGCCGGGCACGCGGCCGGTGTCGCTGGAGTTCGTCCGCGTCTACGAGAACGAGCGGAACGCGCCTTATTACCCCCTGGAGGGACTGGTCGCGGTCGGGTTCGGGCGCGACGGTACCCTGGTGCTGGCCGACGACAAGCGGGGGCGCGTGTTCGGCTTCGATCCCGAGCGGGTCGTGTGGTACGAGTTCGACACGGCGGGCGTGCGCCCGTACCGGCCGGTGGACGTGGTGGTGGACGGTTTCAGCGTCTGGGTCCTGGACGCCGGCTCGCGCCTGCTGCATCGGTTCCAGCTGGGCGGCGCGTTCCAGGATCGCCTGCTCAACTTCCGTAACATCGATCCTGCGGACGACACGCTGCCCACGGCCATGGCCGTCGACCGCGACGGGCGGCTCGTCGTCACCGACGGCGTCGAGGAGCAGGTGCTGATCTTCGATCCCTTCCTCGCCCTGACGCAGCGGGTGGGCGGGCCGGGCCGCCACGACGAGCAGTTCCAGCAGCCCGCCGGGGTCGCGTTCCTGCCGGACGGCAGCTTCGTCGTGTCGGACCAGGGGAACGCGCGACTGCAGCGATTCAACCGGCTCGGTTTCTGGGAGGCCACCTACGGCGGGGAGTGGGCCGTGGACAACCCGCTGCGAACTCCCCAGGGGCTCGCCGCCGACCACCACGGCAACGTCTTCGTCGCCGATCCGGCGGCCGGCGCGGTGCACGTGATCGGCCCCGGCGGCGATTTCCTCCACTCCGCCGCACGGGACCTGCCCCTGGCGGCCGTCTTCCAGGCTCCGGTCGATGTCGCGGTGGGACCGGACGACCTGCTGGCGGTGGCCGACCGGGCGCGTGCCGCGGTGCTGATCTTCCGGATCCTCTATGAATGATCCGGCCGTCCGGCCGATCCGTGCTCCGACGCCAGCATCCGACCGCCGCCGCCGCCGCCGTGTCGACGCCGCTGCTCGCCTGGCGGCCGCCGTCGTCGCGCTGGCGTTCGCCGCCGCTCCGCCGGCGCTCGCCGACTCACCACCCGACACCCTGACCACGGATGGGCCCCCGGATCTGGCCGCGGGGTACCTGACCGAGACCGAGTTCGTCCGCGTGCCGCCGGCCACGCGAGCACTGCAGCTGGCGCACGGCTACATCGATCCTGCGAGCGTCACGGTCTACGTGGACGGCCGGAGCTGGAGCGAGGGGCGCGATTTCCGCGTCCTCGGACGGCGTGGGCAGGTGGTGCCGCTGCGCCCGTGGTCCGCGGCCGATGGTTCCGACGCGCTCGTCATCGTCCGCTACCGCTTCCTGCCCGTGCCCGTCTCCTCCCGGCGCGACCTGCACGAGCTGGTGCCACCGCCGCCTCGGCAGGCTCCGACGGGAACGAGCGGGGACGCCGATCTGCTCGAGGACGGCGCCGGGGCGCGACGACTGACCGGGAGCGATCTCACCGTGCGCGGCAGCAAGGCCGTGCGGGTGTCGTCGGGCAGCCGGCGCGACCTGACGGTGGACCAGAACCTGCGGCTCTCGATCTCGGGGCAGCTGACGGACGATATCCGCGTGAATGCGTTCCTCTCCGACGACAACCTCCCGGTGGTGCCCGAGGGGAACACCGAGGAACTGCGTGACGTGGACAAGGTGCTCGTCCAGCTCGACGCGCCCGGGTGGAACGCCACTCTCGGCGACTTCGTGGCCCTGCGCAGCGGCACCGTCTTCGGCGGCTACCGGCGCAAGCTGCAGGGCGCGAGCTTCGCCGCCCGGCCGGGCGGGTTCCACGTCGAGGGACTCGCCGGGTCGCCCCGGGGCCGGTACCGGACGGTGCAATTCCGCGGCGAGGAGTCGAACCAGGGACCCTACTTCCTGGGCGGCGGCGACACCGGTGCCAACGTGTTCATCGTGGCGGGATCGGAGCGGGTGGCGCTGGACGGACGAGCGCTGACCCGCGGCGCGGATCGCGACTACGTGGTCGACTACGTGCGCGGCACGATCACCTTCACCTACCGGCAACTCGTCACCGCGGAGTCGACGATCGTCGTCGAGTTCGAGGAAGGCGAGGGGGCCTACTCGCGTACGGTGGTCGGCGGCGGCGCGGGCGCCGCGACGGACGTCCCGTTGCTTCCCGGGGGGCTCGCGCGCCTGCAGGTGCGTATCACGGAGGAGGCGGACGACCCGCGGCGGCTGCGGACGGGAGAGCTGAGCGAGGCCGACGAGGAGGTCCTGCGCGCCGCCGGCGACGATCCCGCCCGCGCGATCGCGCCCGGAGCCGTGCCTGCCGCCGAACCGGGCACCGGCCAGTACGATCGCGTCGAGGAGGGCGGCAGGGTCATCTACGTCTTCGCGCCGGGCGGCGGCGACTGGAACGTGTCGTTCCACCATGTCGGCCGGGGACTGGGAGACTACGACCTGGAGACCCTCACGGAGACCGGCCAGCGGGTGTACGTGTTCCAGGGCGATGGCGGGGGAGCCTACCGGGTGGGACGGCCGCTGCCGTTGCCGGAGCGGCATCGCCTGGTGACCATGGGCGTGGTGATGGGAGACACCACGGGTGCCTACCTGCAGGCGGAGGGGCACGCCAGCGCGTTCGAGCGCAACCGGCTCTCGGATCTCGATACCGGCGACGACGCCGGCCGGGCCGGGCGGGTGTCGTTCAGCACGGGCAGGAGCGATCTCGGCCTCGGCGGCGCGAACCTGGGTCGCGGCACGGTCGCCGGGTTCCTCGAGTCCCGCGATGCGAACTTCGAGCCCTTCCTGCTGCACAAGAGCGTGTTCGATTACGCCGTCTGGGGGCTCGACCAGCGCGCCCGGCGCGAGGGATTCCTCGCCGAGGCGGAGCGCGAACTCGGCCTGGGGGCCGCCTGGGAGACGGGCGGCGGACGGCGCGGCCTGCGTCTGAGGGGCGACTGGGGCCGGCTCGATCGCGGCGCCGCGCTGGAGGCGGACCGGACCGCTGCCGTCGCGGACTGGACATGGGCAGGCGGCCGGGGAAACAGTCGCATCGCAGCCGGTTCGGCTCGCGACCGGGACGATCCGCTGGACATCGAACGCTTCGCGCAGGCGCACCGGGCGAGCTGGAACGTGGTCGGGCTGGCGGTTCCGGCGGTGCGCTTCGAGGAGGAACGCTGGGAAGATGCCGCCGGCGGGGAGGGTAGCGCGGCGGGGTCGCGCCTGCGGCGCTGGGGCGGCTCGCTCTCCCAGGGTCCGGGACGTCGTCTGGCCTGGACGTTCGACCTGGAGCGCAGCGAGGCCGATTCATTGCGCGCCGGATCCTGGCAGCGCGCACGCGACTCGCGCACGATGCGGGCGCAGGTCACCACGCCGCAGCTGGCCGGCGTGCGCCTCGACGCCAGCGCCACGATGCGGCGCACCGAGCGGCCGCGATTGCCGGACGAGACCACCCGGCTGGCGCGCGCCGATCTGGCGGCCCGCTGGCCGCGGCTGGGCAGCGACTGGCACCTGGGGTACGGCGTGGACAACAGCCGCGCCGAGGTGCTCGGCCGGGAGATCATCTTCGTGGGCGAGGGGCAGGGCGACTACGACGCCGCGGGCGACTTCGTCGGTCGCGGTCAGGGCGACTTCAACGTGGTGACCGCCGGCACCGACAGCCTCGTGGCCACCACCCGGGTGGCGGCCGACCTGACCTGGACGCAGGGCTTCGGCTTCCTGGGGCAGGAGCGGATCTGGGGCGCCTGGACCGCCACCACCCGCGCCGCGGTGGAGGCGCGCAGCACCGCGGACGAGGTGGCGCCCTTGCTGCGGCTCTCGCGAGGGGCGCTCTTCGCAGAGGAGGCGGTGCTGGCGCGAGTCACGTTCGACGAGGAGCTGGCGCTCCTGCGCCACCTGCGCTCCTGGGACCTGCGCCTCGGCTACGGTTACGTGGAGGGCCGCGACCGGCAATACGCCACCACCATCGAGGACCGGCTCGACCGCAACTGGCACGCCACGGTCACCTGGAGTCCCACTGCGCGCACCACCCTGAGGGCCCGCGGGCAGCACCAGGACGAGCGGCGTCGCACCGACGCCAGCGAGTTCAGCAGCCGGCGCAGCTACGAATCGCTGGTCCGGCGTCTGGAAACGGAGGTCGCGTTCCGCCCCCGGGGCGGCAATCGCCTCTCGCTGGCGGGCGAGGCGATCGATCGCGAGGACGCGGTCTCCGGCGTGACGCAGCTGGAGCTGGCGATCCGTCCCGGCATTCGCTGGCGCTGGTCACAGCGGTGGAGCGTGCAGACGGATCTGCGCGTGGCGGAGGTCACCAGCGAGGAGCCCGCGGGCGCTCGTCGTCCATTCTTCTATCCCCTGCCGGGGCGCAACGTGGAAGCGCAGCTCCGACTCGGCTGGGACGCCTCGCGCTGGGTTTCGTTCTCGGCCAGCTACTTCGCGCGCAAGCGTGGCGAGAGGAGGTGGGAGCACGATGTCCGCCTGGAATCGACGGCACGGTTCTGATCGGCGCCGGGAAGCTTCCGCTCTCCGCCGCTCCATCGCCACGGCGAGGCGGCGATCCGCCGCCCTCACGCTGGCAGCCGGCCTGGTCGGGGCCGCGGCGCTGGCGTTGCCGGCGGCGGCCGCCGCGCAGGAAGGTGCGCGGGCGAGCGCCGTCGCGCCGCGGATCCGTCTGACGCTGGCGCCGCCGGATAGCGCCGTGAAGGCCCTGCGCGAGCACCTGGCCCGCGATGCCGCCTGGCTGGCTCGCCAGCCGGCAGTCCTGTTGCCGCCGCCTGGCGGTCCGGACGCCGGACCGGGCGAGACGGGCCTCGCCGCGGCCGTCGATCCCGCCGGAGCCTCGGCCTGGGCCGACTCGGTGCTGCAGCGCCTGCCGCCGACGGCGCCGGACACCGCGACCGCGGGTCTGAGCGGCCGTCGCGACCTGCTGTCGCAGCTGCGGGACCGCTGGATCGAGCGTGGCTACCTCGGCGTGCAGTTGCGGCGGCTGCCGTCGCCGCGAGTTGACGCCGGCGGCGGCACCGGCGAGGTCGGCGGCCACGCCCAGGGAACGGGCGCGGCGGAGACCGCGGAAGCGGCGGAGGAGGCGGTGGTGCGGGTGGCGCCGGGGCCGCAGTATCGCGTGGGTAGCCTCGTCGTGGAAGGCGTCGACTTCCCGGGCCGAGATCGCCTGCTCGAGGCGAGGTTGCCGCGGCGGGGAGACCCGTTCCGTCCGGCGGCGGTGGACGCGGTGGCCGACGAATTGCTGGCGGCGGCGGGCGAAACCGGCCACGCTTTCGCGCGCTGGACCGTCCGGGAGGCGACGATCGACCCGGTCGCCGCCACCGTGTCGCTGACGGCCGTCCTCATCCCCGGCACCCCGACGGTGGTCGGTCGGATCAGCAGTGACCTCGCCAGCTTGCGCGCCCGTCGCTTCGTGGCGGAGGCTTCGGGCCTGCGGGCGGGACGGCCCTTCCGGGAGAGCGATCTCGTGCGGGCGCGGGAACGGCTGGAGGCCCGCGACCTCTACGCCGATGTCGGCGAGCCGCTGATCTACCTGACGTCGGCGGCCGACACCGTGGGCGTGCACCTGCCCGTGACGCCGCGCCGGCGCGCGAACCGGCTGGCCGTGCTCCTGGGCTACGCCCAGGACGCGGAGGGCGGAGGCCGGGTCAGCGGTCAGGTGGACCTGAGCCTGCCGAACATCGCGGGCACGGGCCGGAGCCTGACATCGCGCTGGACCGACGACGGCCGCGACCGCCGCAGCTTCGGCTTCGGCTACCTGGAACCGCTGGTGCTCGGCACGGATTTCGACACCGAACTCGGGGTCGAGCACGAGATCGCCACCGGGGCCTACACGCGGTTCACGGTCGAGAATCGCTGGCAACTGCCCGTGGTCGCGTTCTGGGGCGTGGAACTGGGGTGGGGCTGGGACCGCAACACCTTCCCGGTGGGCAGCCTCGGACACACGAGCCGCCTGCGCGGGCGGGTGGCGTTCTTCCACCGGCGGGGCAGCCTGCTGCGCAGCGGGTGGAGCGCGCTGCTCGCGGTGGAGGAGGCGCGGCGGGAATCCGTGCGTCGCACCGTGCCGGGAACCGAGGAGTCGGCGGTGGGCACCGTGGAGAACCAGCGCATCATCGCCGGCGACGTGGGTGGCGAGCTGTGGCTGGGGCCGTCCACGAGCCTCTCCGCTCGTGCCGCGTATCGCCAGCTCACCGGCGGCGACGAGCCGGCCCCGCTCGCCGAGCACTTCTTCTTCGGCGGTGCCCGCAGCCTGCGTGGCTACCGCGAGGACGAGTTCCACGGCGAGACCGTGGCGCACGGCGGGGTGGAATTGCGGCTCGGACGGCCCGGCGGCTCGCGGGTTTACACGTTCGTGGACCTCGGCTACTCTGAATTCGCCAGCCGGGCGGCCGACGACCCGGAAACCCTGCTCGAGCGCAGCGAATCGCCCTGGGGTTTCGGACTCGGCCTGCAGACCTCCACGCCCGGCGGCGACATCTCGCTGGCGGTGGGATTTCCGGGCCGCGTCGATTTCGATCTGGCGAAACTGCACGTCGCACTCATGGAGTCGTTCTAGGTCATGCACGGGGACGATGTCCGCCGCGAGGTCGAGCGGCTGCGCGCCGAGATCCGACGCCACGACGAGCTGTACTACCGACGCGCCTCGCCGGAGATCACGGACAGCGAGTACGACGCCCTGCTCGCCCGCCTGGCGGCGCTCGAGGCGGCGCATCCGGAGGTCGCGACGCCGGAGAGCCCGACCGCCGCCGTGGGCAGCGACCGTGACGAGCGCTTCCCGACCGTACGCCACAGCGTCCCGATGCTCAGCCTCCAGAACAGCTACGACCTCGGCGAGGTGGAGGCCTTCCACCGCCGGGTGGCGAAGGATCTGGGCGAGTCGGAGGTGGCGACCACCCTGGAACCGAAGATGGACGGCGTGGCGGTCGCGGTGCGCTACCGGGGCGGACGGCTGGTGGCGGCGATCACCCGGGGCGACGGCGAGCACGGTGACCTCATCACGACGAATTTGCGTACCATCGACGACGTGCCGGTGCAGCTCCCGGCGGACTGGGCGGAGCGCTTTCCGGTCGCGGTCCCGCCGCAGGACGGCGATGAACCGGGGCCGCCGGCGGGCTGCGAGGCGAGGGGGGAGGTGTTCCTGCGGCTGTCGCGGTTCCAGCAGCTCAATCGCGAGCGTGAGGAGGCCGGGCTGGAGCCGCTGGCGAACCCGCGCAATGCCACCGCCGGCACGCTCAAGACCCTCGACCCGGCGGAGGTGCGCCGGCGCGGGCTGTCCGTGTTCTTCTACCAGCTCTTTCCGCTCGATGCGGCCGACGCGCCGGTGGTCGCGCGCGAACCGGTGGACCACCGCACCGAACTGCGGGCGCTCGCCGAACTGGGGCTGCCGGTGAACCCGATCCTGAGAACCGCCCGGCGGGTCGAGGAGTCGCGACGGCACCTGCAGGACCTGCAGACCCTGCGACACGAGCTCGACTACCAGATCGACGGCGCGGTCCTCAAGGTGGATCGGCGTGCGTGGCAGCGGCGGCTGGGCGCGACCGCGCGCGCGCCGCGCTGGGGACTCGCGTTCAAGTTCCCGGCGGAGGAGGCGCAGACGCGCGTCGAGCGGATCGTGCTGCAGGTGGGCAGGACGGGGGTGATCACGCCGGTGGCCGAACTCACGCCGGTGAGCCTGGCCGGCACCACCGTCGCGCGCGCGACCCTCCACAACTGGGACGAGATACGCCGCAAGGACATCCGCACGGGCGACACGGTGATCGTGGCCAAGGGCGGCGACATCATCCCGAAGGTCGTGCGGGTCGTTCCCGACCGGCGGCCGGCCGGTGCGAGCGCGTTGCCGCCGCCCGATCGCTGCCCCGCCTGCGGGTCCGCCACGGTCCGGCGCGAGGGCGAGGTGGCCCTGCGTTGCAGCGACTTCTTCTGCCCGGCGGTGCAGGCCGGTCGGTTGCGTCATTTCGCGGGCCGCGAGGCGGCCGACATCGAGGGGCTCGGCGGACGCTCGATCGATCTCTTCCTGGAGCGGCGACTGGTGCGCTCGCCGGCGGACCTGTTCCGGTTGCGATCCGATCAGCTCGCCGCGCTGCCCGGCTGGGGAGAGCGTTCCGCGGCGAACCTCGGCCGCAGCGTGGCCGCGTCGCGCGAGCGCCCATGGGCAGCGAAGATCTTCGCGCTGGGCATTCCGGGCGTCGGCACGAGCACGGCCCGGACCCTGGCCGGGGCCTGTCGCAACCTGGATGAGCTGCTGGCCGCCGACGCCGAGCGTCTGGCCGGCCTGCCGGACATCGGGCCGGTGGTGGCCCGATCGATCGTCGACTTCCTGCAGAGGAGCGAGATCAGCGCGCTCCTGGACGACCTGCGCGCCGTCGGCTTCTTCCGCGCCGAGGAGGAACTGCCGCCGGTGCTGCCGCCGTCGGCCGCCGAGCCGGGCGCCGGCCCGTTCGCCGGGGGCCGGTTCGTCCTCACCGGGACGCTCGCGTCGATGACCCGTGGCGAGGCGAAGGGGGCGATCGAGGCGCGCGGCGGCAAGGTCGTCGGCAGCGTCAGTGGCAAGACCACGGCCGTGATCGCCGGAACCGATCCGGGCTCGAAGCTGGACCGGGCGCGGAAGCACGGGGTGGAGATCATCGACGAGGCCGAGTTCCGGCGGCGCCTGGACGCCTCGCCATGAGCACGGCCAGGCCCGACGCCCTCTGGCTGCTGGCGAGGTCGGACGCGGCCGCGGACAGCGGCTGGATCGGTATCGACGTCGCCGCCCCGCACCGCACCGCTGCCCTGCACGACCCGCTGTCGCCGCCCGCGGAGCTGGCCGGGGCCGTCCTGGTAGGAACGGCGACCGCGGGCGAGGCGGCGGATCTGCCCGGCGGCGGTCTCGCCGTGAGCCGCGAGTTGCTCTGGACGCTGCTGGCGCCGCGCCGGCCGAACGCGTGGCAGCGGGCCTGGCAGCACGGCGCCGGCGACGCGCCCGGCCGCGAAGGGATCGAGAGCGCGCTGCGCCAGGAGGCACGGCTGCTGTGGTACGCCCTCGACGGCTGGTGCCGTTTGCCGGCGGCCGTCCGTGCCGACGCGCGCGCCAGGCTCGACGGCGTGCTGCCGCGACAGGGCCGGCTGGCGGCGCACCTGGATCGGTTCGGCGCGAAGCGCCATCGCGGTCCGTTCGAGGGCTGGCGGCCGGCGCCGGAGCTGTCGATCGAAGCGGTCGACGTCGATCTGGACGGTCCGGTCGGCGCCGGCCACGGGCAATCTGGCGCGTCCACGGTCCCCCTGCCCATCCCGGAGGACTCGTCGGCGCTCAAGCGCTGGATGCTCGAGTCGGCCGGGCTGGGAACCCTCTTCGGGGCGGGCTTCAGCGGCCGGCAGGGGCAGGCGGCCATGGCGGCGGACGTGGCCGCCGCGCTCGCGGCGGGCCGCCCGCTGGCGGTGGAGGCAGGCACGGGCGTCGGCAAGACCCTGGCCTACCTGGTGCCGTTGCTGCCCCGGCTGAACGCCGGCCACCGCGCCGTGGTGGCCACCCACACCCGCGCCCTCCAGCGGCAGATCCTGGCCCACGACTGGCCGCGACTGCGTCCGGCGGCGCCGCGGCTGCGCGCCCGCCTGCTGATGGGACGCGGCAACTACCTGTGCGGCCGATCCCGGGCGCTCTTCCTGGAACGGCCGCCGCAGGGGCCCGCCGACGCCTCGCGACAGGCGGCGCTGGTGGTCTGGAATGCCGTGACGGTGCACGGCCTGCGGGAGGAGCTGAACGATCACCCACTGCTCGCACCGCTGCTTTCGCGGCTGTTCGACACGACGGCGTCGTGCTCGGCCCAGCTCTGCTTCGAGCAGGACGGCTGCTACGTCCAGCGAGCGCGCCGGCAGGCGCGGGGCGCCGACCTGGTGGTGGTGAACCACGCCCTCCTGCTGCACGATCTGCGCGCCGACCGCGCTCTCGTCGGCCCTTACGACCACCTCGTGGTGGACGAGGCGCACCAGCTGCCCGCCGCGGCGCTGGACGCGTGGAGCGTGCGGTGCGCGCGCGGCCGTTGTGATCCCGTGCTGGATCTCGCCGGCGTGCCGCGGCGTGCCGGCGGCGTTCCGGAGAGGGTACGGCTGGTGGAGGACCGCCTGAGGCGGCTCGACGGCGGTGAGAAGGCGGCCGCGACGTGCGCGGACGCGGGCCGGGCGCTGGCGCGCGTGCTGCGCAGCCACACGACGTGGTGGGACGCGCTCGATGCCCTGTCGGAGAACCTGGGGGGCCGCACCGACGGCGGGGGCGCGGTGCGGGTGCGGGACAAGGAGGTTGCGTTCGCGGCGGTGCGGGCGGAGACGGCCGCGCTGCTGGACGAGATCGCGATCGCGCGGACGGCGCTCTCCGTGCTCGGGCGGGCCGCCGAGTCGCTCGGCGGGGTGGCGCCGGCCGGAGACGGAGCTGGCGACGAGACCGGCGACGCGAACGCCGGACCGTCCGGGCTGGACGCGGCCCTGGCGGACGACCTCGCCCAGATCGCACGGTGCGGACCGCTGCTGGAGCAGCTCGGCGACGACGTGCGCCGCGTGACCGCCGATCCCGACGATCGGTGGGTGACCTGGTGCGAACCGATCGCGCGCGGCCTGCGGGCGGCCGGCGCGACGCCCCTGTCGAGCGGCAATCTCCTGCGGGAACTCTGGCTCGGCGCCGGTCTGGCTCCGGTGGTCACGAGCGCCACGCTGGCGGTGGGCACCGACTTCTCGCATCTGCTCGGTGAGCTGGGACTGGATCGCCGCCGGCCGCCGGTCGCGACCCGGCAGGTGACCTCGCCGTTCGACTTCGCGAGACAGCTCCGCATCTTCGCGCCCGCACCGGGCAGCTTTCCGGCACCCGAGGAGGCGGCGTTCGTCGCGGCGACCGCCGACGTCCTGGAATGCCTCGGACGGGAGGTACGGCGGCGCACGCTCGCCCTGTTCACCTCCTACCGGATGCTGGACGCGGTGGCGGCGCGCCTGCGCAGCGATCACC
This sequence comes from Candidatus Krumholzibacteriia bacterium, assembly GCA_046484865.1. Lineage (GTDB taxonomy): Bacteria > Krumholzibacteriota > Krumholzibacteriia > LZORAL124-64-63 > LZORAL124-64-63 > JAWOID01. The sequence goes on along the minus strand of JAWOID010000018.1, from coordinate 106,154 downwards.
CGGAACTGTTCGGCCCGGACGCCGGCGGCGCCGAACTGCTGGTGCAGACGGGGCGCGGCGGCACCGCGGAGCTGGTCGAGCGTTTCCGCGCGCATCCGCGCGCCCTCCTGCTGGGGACGGCCACGTTCTGGGAAGGGATCGACTTCCCGGGCGACGAGCTGGAAGTGCTCGTGGTGGCGCGCCTGCCGTTCCGCGTCCCGAGCGATCCGTGGGTCGAGGCCCGCTGCGAGTGGCTGCAGGCGCAGGGGGAGAACCCGTTCGCGACGTTCATGCTGCGCGACGCGGTGCTGAGGCTGCGCCAGGGCATCGGCCGGCTGCTGCGACGACCCTCCGATCGTGGCGTGATCGTGCTGCTGGACACGCGGTTGCACAGCCGCGAGTACGGGGTTACGTTCCTCGACGCTCTGCCCGGCCCGTGCGCTCACGTCCGCAACGGCGCCGATCTGGCTGCTCGTACGCGCGCGTTCTTCGACGGCGGATGACTCCATTCGCGACCCCTGCAGGCGAGGGGGAGGGCCCATGTCCGACGCTTCGTCAGCGACTGCGCCGCCGCCGGCGGCCGATCCGTTCGTCATCGGGCGCGACGGACTCGACCTGGCCGCCTTCACGGCGATCACGGCGGGCACGAGGTCCGTCCGGCTGGGCGAGTCGGCCAGGCGGAGGGTGGAGGCGGGCGCGGCGTTCCGGCGCGAGCTGGCCGCCGGCGACGAGCGCATCTACGGGGTGAACACGGGGTTCGGCCGACTGGCGGACACGGTGATTCCGCCGGCACAGCAGTCGCGCCTCCAGACCAACCTCCTGCGCAGCCACGCCGTCGGCTGGGGCCCCCCCCTGTCCCGGCCGGAGGTGCGCGGCATGATCCTGCTGCGGTCGCTCAGCCTGGCCGGGGGCTTCTCGGGGGCGCGCCCGGAGGTGATCGAGCAGCTCCTGTGGCTGCTGGAGGCCGACCTCCATCCGTTCGTCCCGAGCCGCGGGTCGGTCGGGGCGAGCGGAGACCTGGCCCCGCTGGCGCATCTCGGCCTGGTCCTGATGGGCGAGGGGCACGTGCTGGCTGCGGACGGCCGGCCGCGACCCGCCATCGACGTCCTCCGGGAGCGCGGACGCGAACCCCTGACCCTGGAGGCCAAGGAGGGGCTCGCGCTGATCAACGGCACCCAGCTCATGACCACCCTCGGCCTGCGGGCGGTGGAGCAGGGGACGCGGCTGCTGCGCTGGGCGGTGACGGCGGCGGCGCTGTCGGTGGAAGCGCTGGAGGCGAGCGTGCTGCCGTTCGGTTCGCGGTACCACGAGTTGCGGCCGCACCGGGAGATCGCCGACGTGGCGGCCGCTCTGCGCGGCCTGCTCACCGGCAGCGAGGTGGTCGAGAATCATCGCGACTGCGCGCGCGTCCAGGACCCCTACTCGCTACGCTGCAGCCCGCAGATCATCGGACCGAGTCTCGGCGTGCTGCGTCGCGCCCGGGAGCTGTTCCTGCGGGAGGCGCATGCCGTCACCGACAACCCGGTGCTGCTGCCCGAGGAAGGGAGAGCCGTCACCGGCGGTCATTTCCACGGCCAGATCCTCGCCCTCGAACTCGACGCGCTGTACGTGGCGATGGCGGAGATCGGCGACGTGGCCGAGCGCCGGATCAACCTCATGCTCGGGGGTAACGGCGGCCGACTGCCGCGTTTTCTCGCCGCCGACCCCGGGCTCGAGTCCGGGCTGATGATCGCCCAGTACCTGGCCGCGGCGCTGGTCTGCGAGACGCGCGCCTCGGCGTTCCCGGCCGCCGCCGACTCCATTCCCACGAGCGACAACCAGGAAGACCACGTGAGCATGGGCAGCGTGTCGGCCCTGAAGCTGCGCGATGCTCTGGCGCGGGTGGAGGCGGTGGTGGCGCTGGAGTTGATCACGGCGGCACGGGCGCTGCAGTTCATCACGGAGCCGCGCTGGGCAGAGGTCTGCGGGCGGACCGCACTGAGCGTGTCGCCGCCGCTGACGGCCGCGCTCCGGCAGATCGGCCGTCGCATCGACCTCTCTCCCGGTGACCGCCCGCTCACGATGGACCTCGCCGCCGTGACCGAACTCGTCCACGACGAACCCCCGGCGCCCGAGCTGGCCGACGCCCTCGTCGGGCTCGCCTGAGCGAGGCGCCGGGTCCGGAGGAACTCGCGATGACATCCGCCTCCCGCCACGCCGGCACCGCCCGGTTCCTCGAGCCGCGTCCCGAACCCCCCGCCGTCGAGCTGCTGGTCACCGGCATCGGTCAGCTGTGCACGGTCCATGATCCGGAACGCGACCGGCAGGGTCCGCGCCGGGGCGAGGCGCTCGGCGACGTCGGCGCCGTGGCCGGAGCGGCGCTGGCGGTGGCCGCCGGCAAGGTGGTCGCCGCCGGGCCCGAGGCGGACGTCCTGCGCGGCCTCTACGGCGGTCGCGACCCCCATCCGGCCACGCGGGTGGTGAACGCCGCGGGCCGGGCGGTCGTGCCCGGCTTCGTCGATCCCCACACCCACGCCGTCTTCGGCCGCACGCGTCAGGACGAGTACGAGCGGCGCATCCGCGGCGAGACCTACCTGCAGATCGCCGCGGCCGGCGGCGGCATCCACGCCTCCGTCCGCGATCTGCGCGAGCGCGGAGACGACGAGCTCGAGGCACTCGCCCGGCGGCGGCTGCGGCAGATGCTCTCGCTGGGCACGACCACGGTGGAGATCAAGAGCGGATACGGTCTCAACCTGGCCGATGAGCTCAGGATGCTGCGGGTGGCCGGACGCGCCGCCGCACGGGCGGGCATCCGGGCGGTGCGCACGTGCCTGGCGGCCCACGAGCTGCCGTCGGAGTATCGCGACCGCCGTGCGACCTACGTGGATCTCGTCTGCGAGCAGGTGCTGCCGCGAGTGGCGGCCGAGGGTCTGGCCACGCGCTGCGACGTCTTCTGCGAGCCGTCGGTCTTCGATCTCGCCGAGACGGAGCGCATCCTGGGCCGCGCGGCGGAACTGGGTCTGGACCTCTGCGTCCACGCCGACGAGCTGGAGGCGCTGGGCGGAGCGGAACTGGCCGCGCGCCTGGGCGCCCGCAGCGCCGATCATCTGATCGAGGTGGACGCAGCCGGCCGGCGCGCCCTGGCCGGTAGCGACACGGTGGCGGTCCTGCTGCCGGGCACGGTCTTCACCCTGGGGCTCGGGCGGTACGCGCCGGCCCGCGAACTGGTGGCCGACGGCGCCGCCGTGGCGCTGGCGACCGACTTCAACCCCGGCAGCTGTCCCATCCCCTCCATGGCGACCATCCTCGCCATCGCCTGCACGCAGATGCGGCTCACTCCGGGCGAGGCTCTGGTGGCCGCCACCCTCAACGCGGCCTGGGCACTGGGACTGGCCGGCGAGGTGGGGTCGCTGGCCCCCGGGCGCAGCGCCGACTTCCTGCTGCTCGAGGGCGACGACCACCGCCTGCTGCCCTACCACGGCGGCCATGCTCCCCTGGCGGCCGTCTTCCGGGCGGGTGCGCAGGTGCCCTGAGGGCGGCCGCCGGCACCTCGGCACCTGTCTGCGCGACGCCTGGGCGATCGCAGAGGAAACGGCGGAAATTCCGCTCAACCGGCAGCCCCCGGCGGCGATCTTAACGGCAGCGGCACCTGACCGAGAACTCGACTCGCGAGTAGCACGGGATTTGCAGCGCGGTTGCGGGGGGCTCCCTTGTCGAAGTTCAGCAAGCTCAAGCAGCAAGCCTACCAGGCCGGCAAGCGCAGGAACTGGGAGGAGGCGGTCTCGATCTACGAGAAGCTCGTCGAGGCCGACAAGAACAATCCCACCCTGATCAACGAGCTGGGCGACATCTCCCTGAAGACCGGCGAGACCCAGCGGGCCATCCGCCACTTCCTGAACGCCGCGAGCAAGTACCGCGGCACGGGACTCCTCAACAATGCCGTCGCGATCTACAAGAAGATCCTCCGCCACGATGCCGACAACGTGAATGCACACTGGTACCTGGCGGAGATCCGTTCGTCGCAGGGGCTGTCCGTGGAGGGGGAGCGGCACGCATTGCGCTTTCTCGAGTGCAGCGAGAGCCAGACCGGGGACGTGCGTGAGATCTTCGACAAGCGCTGCGAGCAACTCCTGTCGCTCTACCCGCGCAGCGCGCCGGTGCTCGAGCACCTGCTCGGCGTCTTCCGCGTACGCAAGCGGGAGATGGAACAGGCGAGGGTGCGGCTCCTGCTCGCCGGGATCCACTTCGACGCCGGCCAGGAGGACAGCGCGCGCGCGGTCGTGGAGTCGCTCCTGGAGGAATTGCCGGAGCTGGTGAACTACGCGGAGTTCGGCCACTGGCAGAAGCACACCGGCGATGACGATCCGCGCGCGGGCGTGGGGGAGCCGGCCGGTGTCGAGCCGGGGCGAACCGGTAGCTCGGGCAGGGGCGGATCCGAGGTCCAGGGCGCGTGGGACGCCACGATGGCCGGCCAGGACGGCGACGACCGCGACGAGCCTGCGGACCCACCGAGGCACGGACAGATCGAGATCTCGTCCTTCGCCGCCGCGTCCGCCTCGACGGACGACACGTCGCCGGCGGACGCGCGCGCGCACGACCGCGACTTCGGCGACATCGACATCGGCGCCGCGGGCGCCGCGGGCGCCGCCGGTGCCGGCGGCGAGATCGCCGAGGAAGCCGGGGCCGCTGACGGGGGCGACGGCTCACCCGCCGAGGATGCCTCGTCCGCTGGCTCGCCCGCCGAGGACGCCCCGGCCGCCGACGCGCCCGCCGATACCGCGCCGAAGGAAGCTGCGCCGACCGGAGACGCTTCAGCGGACGGCTTGCCGCCGCCGGACGACGGCGAAGACGTCGTCGCTCGCGATCTCGAGGGGCGCTTCACCATCGAGGTCGACGATGGTGCGGGGTTCTCCGAGCTGATGGCGGACCTCGAAGGTGGCGTGGCCGCCGAGGCGGTGGTCACGGAACCGGCTGCGGGTTCGCGCCCCGACGCGCCGGATGGAGACGGTCCGGTGGACCTGCTCGCACAGATCCTCGCCGAGGAGGATGGCGCGTTCATCGGGGGGGACGAGAAGCAGGTCTCGACGATCACCGCGCAGATAGGACACCACGTGGGCGGCGCGGACGATCAGAACCCGTATGACCTGGGGTTGGTCTACCTCGAGATGGGCATGTTCGACCTGGCCTGCGATGCGTTCGCCGCGGCCGCAGAGAGCACCGAACAGGCCCTGAGCGCCCACGAGATGTGGGGAATCGCTCTGCTCCGGGCCGAGCGTGCGGCCGAGGCGCTGTCGGTGCTCGAGCGGGGTCTCGAGTTGCCGGCCGCACGGCCGGAGGAGCGGCTCGGCATCATGTATCACGCGGGCCTCGCCTGCGAGGCGATGGGCGACGTCGCTCGCGCCCGCGACCTCTTCGAACAGGTCCAGCGGATCCGGAGCAGCTTCCTGGATGTCGCCCGGCGACTCGACGCGCTGAGCGTCTGACCCGCCCCCGGACCGCCCCACCTGCGGCGCCCCGCCTGCGGAACCTTGCTCGGCCGAGCAGGTTAGCCTACCATCCGCCCATGTCGCTCGCCCAGCCACCCGTGCGGGATGCCGACCCGCTCCGTTCCGCGGTTCTGCTGGGGCTGTTCGTGGGTGCCACCGTGGGTGCAGGATTTCTGCTCGGAGGCATTCCCAGCGTGGAACTGATGACGCTGCTGACGGCGCTCGCGGGGGCGGCCCTCGGGCCCGGCGGCGGTGCTCTCTGCGGGGCCCTCGCGATGGCGGTGCACTCCCTGGCCAACCCGCTGGGCGCGGCGGTGCCGGCGCTGCTCGCCGCGCAGACCGCCGGTCTCGCGGCAGCGGGAGCGCTTGGCGGTCTGGGCGCGGGTGCCGTCGCGTCGTGCGTGCGGCGAGGCCGGCGCCTGCGATCGGCGCTGTTCGCGGCGGCGCTCGGGGGCGGGGCCACCCTCGTCTACGACGTGCTGACCAATGCTGCGACCGTGGTCGCCTTCGACCTGCGGTGGTGGGTCGTCGTGACCGGAGGGCTCCCCTTTGCACTCGTCCACGTGGGGGTGAACGCGGCGCTCTTCGCGGCGCTGTTCCCGTGGCTGGCGGTACGGGTGCGATCCCTGGCCCGTGCCTCGCTCGGCGGCGGCCCGCCGGCGGCGGGGCTCCTGCTGATGCTGGCGCTGCCGCCGGGTACGGCCGCAGCGCAGGAGGAGGAGGTCGCTGCGCCGCCGGACAGCCTGCGTCCGCCTGCGACGGCGCGGGCGGACACGCTCGCCCGGACGCTCGCCCCCGACACGCTCGTCGTCCCCGGAGCGGTCGCTGACACCCTCGATCGAGACGGCCGGGACGATGTGCCGGCAGACGACGCCTTGGCCGTCGATAGCGGCGAGAGCGGCGACGTGGCCGACCTGGCCGACCTGGCACAAGCTGAACGGGCGCGGCGCGCCCGGGAGTCGCGGCGCCGCGACACGCAGTTCGCCCGGGGCTGGGAACGCCCCCTCTGGGAACCGTTCCATCGTTCGTTCCTGGCGGCGATCGGCTGGGAGACGCCGTTCCTGCCGGTGCTCGACGGCACTCTGGGGGCGCCCGCGGTCTTGCTGCGCGAGGGCGATACCGCGCCGTTGCCGCAGATCCTGCGCGACGGATTGCCGCAACTGGTGGGCAACCGGCTCGCCGACGACCCCTGGACGGTGACCATGGCGGGCGTCGTGCCGGGACGCAGCGACCTGGGCCTGGACGGGTATGGCGGCACCGCCGGTGCCATCCGGCTCGAGACGCTCGATCTCGACCCGAGCGGCGCGGTCACCGATGCGCGCTTCGACCAGGGCGACCACGAGCAGAATCTCCGCTACCTGCACATCCTGACGGCGGCCGCGCCCTGGCGCTTCGGGTTCGCGTTCGAGGAACTCATCGACGAGGACGGCTACGACTATCGGCCAGAGGGCGATGCGCGCCTCGGCGCGTCGGCCTCACGGCTGGGCGAGGCGAAGTTCCGGTCCGGCCGCGGGTTCGTGCGCCGCCTGCGGGAAGACGGATCCGAGATCGCCCTCCGGTTCGAGAACCTGCGGCTGAATCGCGTGGGTCTGCCGGCCTACGGCGCGGGGGGCCTGCGCGAGAAGGAGGTATGGGCCCGGCAGGTGGCCCTCACCTGGAGCGGTCCCGTCCGGGACCGCTGGCTCACCGCCTACGGGCAGTGGCTCGACCGCGACCTGCTCTTCCGCTTCACCGGTGGCGACCGCCTGCTGGAGGTCGCCCGGGAGAGGGTGCACGTGGAACTGGCCCGCCGGCCGGGAGCGCCGCGGCAGGCATGGCTGGACGTGAGCGGCTGGCGGCTGCACGACGCGGGGATCGAGGCGGAATGGGCCGAGCCGTTCACGGGACGGCGGCACGGGCGGGGCGCCGAACTGCAGGCGGGCCTCCAGACCGAACTGACGGCCGGCAGGCTGCACCTGCGGACCGGCGGCGCGGCGCTGTGGGCCGATCACGGCGGCTGGGGACCCGAGGCCTGGGTGCACGTCGGTGCGGCCGGCGAGACGACGGCGGGCGCGCGCTGGTGGGAACTGTCGCTCGAGCGCGGCGGTCGCGCCCCTCTGAGTGACGAGGTGTTGACGCCCTGGGCGTTCGCGGTGCCCGGCCGGAACCTCCTGACGGTCCCGGAACCGGACCTGGATCGCGAGACCACCTGGCGCGGCGCGCTGCGCCTGGAACGACGGGTCACGGGCATCGATCTTGCGGCAGTGGCGGCGGTGCGCCGCCTGGAAGACGGGATCGGCTGGATCCTCCTGGAGGGCGCCGAGACCGCCGAGCCGGTGGGAACGTGGCGGAACGACGTCGATCTGACCGCCCGGAGCGTCACCGTCTCCGCGCAGCGCGGGTTTCCGTTCGCGGGCTGGCTGCGCCTGCGGGCGGCCGGCACCTGGCGGAGATACGACGTGAGCGCCGGCAGTCCCGCCGGCCTGCCGCCCGAACGCGACGCGCGCCTGCAGGTGCTGTGGGAGAACCACTTCTTCGACGAGGACGGGATCCTGCAGCTCGCCTATCAACTGGCCCACCGCGGCCCGATGAGCGATCCGTGGAGCTTCGCCGAACCGTTTCCGCTGCCTGCGCTCACCCAGCACGACGTGCTGGCGGGCTTCCGCCTGCTCGGGACCGATCTGTCGATGGCGATCATGAACGTCACCGACCAGCGCCAGCGCCTGAGTGCCGGCGCGCTGGAGTTCGGGCGGGAGATCCACCTCCGCCTGCGGTGGGTGTTCCACCGCTGAACGCCGGCGCGCGCGGACGAACGGCATGAACCGTCGCGAGGCGACCGGGCTGCTGCTGCTCGCGGCGCTCGTCCTGGCGGGGCGGCTGATCCGGACCCAGCTCCTGCTGGGACCGGATGGCGCCTGGCGCGATCCCCTCTGGCTCGAGCAGGCGCTGCCACCGTTGCCGGAGGAACCGCCGCCGCCGCCACGGCTCGCCGGGCCGCTCGACCCCAATACCGCTCCGCCCGAGAGTCTGGTCCTGCTGCCGGGAATCGGCCCCGCCCTGGCCGGCCGCATCGTCGAGGCGCGGAACCAGGGCGTGCAATTCGCCACCTCAGAGGACCTCCGGCAGGTCCGCGGCATCGGCCCCGTGCTGGCCGGAAGACTGGCTGACCGGCTGGTCTTTCCGCCCGTCCCGGCGGCCGCTGCGGATTGCACGTCCGCCGGCGCCGGAGCGGCGTCGACCCCCGCCGATTCCATCTCAAGTTGCAACGCTCTCCGTCGATAACCTGGGACACGGAAGATCGACGCCGCCGGCCGCCGGGAGCCGGCGACCCGTCCCCGGGCCGCTGCGCGGCGGCGCCGGGACGGCTTGCACGCCAGCAGCGGAGAATGCGCTTCCATGTCCAGCAACAACTCCGTGGTCGTCCGGGACAAGATCGCTTCCCGTCTGCTCGAGGCCGGGCTCATCGACCAGGCCAGCCTGGAGAAGGCGCTGGAAGTCCAGAAGAAGGACGGGGGCTCCCTCGGGCAGGCTCTGGTGCGGACCGGCGGCATCGACGACGCCTGCTACTGCGATTTCCTCGGCAAGATCTACAACCTGCCCGTGGTGGACCTGGAGACGGTGGACATCGCGCCGGAGTGCATCGACCTCATTCCCGCCGAGGTCGCGACGAAGTTCCAGGTGGTGCCGCTCGGCCGCCGGGGGCGCGTGCTCACGGTCGCCATGGCGAATCCCAGCAACATCTTCGCGATCGACGACATCAAGTTCATCACCAGCCTCGACGTGCAGCCGGTGGTCTGCGGCGAGGCCGCGATCAAGCGGGCGATCGACAAGCACTACGCCACCGCCGACTCGCTCGCCTCGATCATGGAGGGGATCGAGGACGACATCGAACTCGTGGAGGAGCAGGAGGACGAGGACCTCGCCGCCGGCCAGGAGGGGCAGAATGCCCCGGTGGTGAAGCTCGTCAACACGCTCCTGGCGGAGGCGGTGAAGGTGGGCGCCAGCGACATCCACATCGAGCCGTACGAGAAGTACATGCGGGTGCGGTACCGCATCGACGGCATGCTCGAGGAGGTCATGGAGCCCCCGGTCAAGCTCAAGAACGCCATTATCAGCCGCCTGAAGATCATGTCCGAGCTCGACATCGCCGAGCGCCGGGTTCCGCAGGACGGTCGCATCAAGATCAAGATCGGCGACAAGAAGATCGACCTGCGCGTCTCGACGCTGCCCACCATCTTCGGCGAGAAGGTGGTGATGCGCATTCTCGACAAGTCGGCTCTCCAGTTCGATCTCGCCGACTTCGGGATGGAAGAGAAGGCCATCGAGGGGATCCACCGCGCGGTGGCGGCGCCGTGGGGGATGGTCCTGGTGACCGGGCCCACCGGCTCGGGCAAGACCACCACCCTCTACTCCTGCCTCACGCGCCTGAACCAGCCCGGCGTGAACATCATGACCGCCGAGGATCCGGTGGAGTTCAGTCTCGACGGCATCAACCAGATCCAGGTCCGCGACGAGGTTGGTCTCTCGTTCGCCGCCGCCCTCCGGGCTTTCCTGCGCCAGGATCCCAACATCGTGATGGTGGGCGAGATCCGGGATCTCGAGACCGGTGGCATCGCGACGAAGGCTGCCCTCACCGGTCACCTGGTGCTCTCGACCCTCCACACCAACGACGCGCCGAGCACCATCAACCGCCTCATCGACATGGGCATCGAGCCGTTCCTGGTCGCCTCTTCCACGATCCTGATCATGGCGCAGCGGCTGGTGCGGCGCATCTGCACCAACTGCAAGGCGGAGATGCGCGTGCCCGAGGAGGCGTTGCGGGAGATCGGACTGCCGCCGGGCGCCAAGGCCTACAAGGGCGAGGGCTGCGACCGCTGCGGCGGCGCCGGCTACAAGGGCCGGCAGGGCCTCTACGAGGTCATGCCGATCACGTCCGAGATCCGCGAGATGATCCTCGACCGCGCCTCCACCGCGGAGATGCGTCGCAAGGCGCGCGAGCAGGGCATGCTCACCCTGCGCGAGGACGGTCTGCTCAAGATCCAGAAGGGTATCACCACGGTGGAAGAGGTCCTGCGCGAGACGGCGGTGGTCGATTGAACACGACCGGGGCCGCCGGGCTCCGCTATCCCGGGAGGAGACTGCGTTGGTCGGCATGAGAGAACTGCTGGAGGAGATGGTGAACAAGGGCGCCAGCGACCTCCACATCACCGCCGCCCTGTCCCCGCAGCTGCGGGTGGACGGGCGCGTGTTCGGCACCGATTTCCCCGTCCTCACCGGCGACGACACGCGCCGACTGGCGTACAGCATCCTCAACGAGGAGCAGAAGAAGCGGTTCGAGACGGAGAAGGAGCTGGACTTCTCGTTCGGAGTGCAGGGAATCAGCCGCTTCCGCGCGAACGTCTTCCTGCAGCGCGGCGTCACCTCGATGGCCATCCGGCAGATCCCCTACACCATCCACTCGTTCGAGGAACTGGGGCTGCCTCAGGTGTGTCGCGATCTGATCGCCCGCACCCAGGGGCTGGTGCTGGTGACCGGTCCCACGGGCAGCGGCAAGTCGACCACGCTGGCGACGATGGTGGATTCGATCAACACCCAGCGCAACGGCCACATCATCACCATCGAGGACCCGATCGAGTACGTGCACCAGCACAAGGGGTGCATCGTGAACCAGCGCGAGGTGAACAACGACACCAAGAACTTCTGCGCCGCGCTGAAGTACGTGCTGCGCCAGGATCCGGACGTCATCCTCATCGGCGAGATGCGCGACCGCGAGACCATCTCCGCGGCCCTGACGATCGCAGAGACGGGCCACCTGGCCATGGCCACGCTGCACACGAACAGCACCTTCGAGTCGGTCAACCGCATCATCGACGTCTTCCCGCCGGAGCAGCAGAACCAGGTGCGCTCGCAGCTGTCGTTCTGCCTGGCCGGCGTGATCACCCAGCAACTCATCCCGCGGGCGCGAGGCGCGGGCCGGGTGCTCTGCCTGGAGGTCATGGTCTGCACTCCGGCCATCAAGGCCATGATCCGCGACAACAAGACCCACCAGATCTACGGCCTCATCCAGGCCGGGCAGAAGTACGGCATGCAGACCATGAACCAGTCGCTCTACCAGGCGCTGGTGAACAAGTGGATCTCCGAGGACCAGGCGTACGGGCGGAGCCCGGACGTACCCGAGTTGCGGCAGATGCTCGGTGAACCGGTCAGCGCCGGACGCTGAGCGAGAGGGAGGAACCATCGTGGCGGCCACCACCACTTCGACCTACGTCTGGACGGGCAAGTCGCCGAAGGGCGAGGTGCTCTCCGGCGAGTACGCGGCCGAGGATCGCCGGCAGGTCTCCGAGTACCTGCGGAAGCGACGCGTCACCATCACCTCCATCAAGAAGAAGCCCAAGGAGATCCCGCTGCGCGGCCTGCGGAAGAAGGGCGTGAGCGTGAAGGACCTCTGCGTCTTCACCCGGCAGTTCGCCACGATGGTGAACGCCGGCCTGCCGCTCGTGCAGTGCATGGACGTGCTGGGCCGCCAGCAGACGAAGCCCTTCTTCAAGCAGACCATCAACCAGGTCATGCTGGACGTGGAGGGCGGCTCGACCCTGGCGGAGAGCCTCGGCAAGCACCCCAACGTGTTCTCCGACCTCTTCGTCAACATGATCGCCGCCGGCGAGGCGGGAGGCATCCTCGACGTGATCCTGGGGCGCCTGGCGGTGTTCCTGGAAAAGGCCGACGCTCTCGCCCGCAAGGTCAAGGGCGCGATGCTGTATCCCAGCATCGTGCTCACCGTGGCGGTGGGCGCCTGCGTCTTCATGCTCCTGTTCGTGATCCCTGTGTTCGCGAAGATGTTCGAGGATTTCGGCGGTGAACTGCCGGGACCCACGCGGGTGGTGATGGGCATCTCCGTGTTCCTGCGCGGGTACTGGTGGGCGCTCGTCCTGGGTTCGGTCGGCGCGTTCTACGGGTTCCGGCGCTACCGCGCCACGGCGGTCGGTCGTCTGCAGACCGACCGGTTCTCGCTCCGGATCCCGGTCATCGGGAACGTGCTGCGCAAGTCGGCCGTGTCGCGCTTCACGCGCACGCTCGGCACGCTGATCGGCTCTGGCGTGCCCATCCTGCAGGCGCTCGAGATCACCGCGAAGACGGCCGGCAACATGGTCCTTCAGCACGCCATCGAGAGTACGTCGCGCAGCATCAGCCAGGGCGACACCATCGCCGAACCACTGGCGGCGAGCGAGGTGTTCCCGCCCATGGTCGTGCAGATGATCGGCATCGGCGAGCAGACCGGTGCCCTCGACGAGATGCTCGCCAAGATCGCCGATTTCTACGACGACGAGGTGGACGCGGCCGTGGAGGCCCTGACCGCCGCCATCGAACCCCTGATGATCGTGCTGATGGGCACGATGGTGGGCGGCATGCTCATCGCCATGTACCTGCCCATGTTCAAGATGGGGCAGATCGTCGGGGGGAGCTAGAGATGGCCGCGGCCGTCCGCAATCGCGCCGAGCGGGACCGACTGGGGCATCTGCTCCTGTGGCGGGTCATGCTCGCGATCTTCCTCACCGGAGCCGGCACGCTGGCGAGCGTGCTGGCGGGCGGCCCGGTTCTCGATCGGGGTCTGGTTCTCACGCTGCTGGCGCTGTACGCGAGTCTCGGAGTTGCCTGGCACCTGGGCCGGGCAGGCGTGCCGGAACGACCGCTGCTCGGCGCGCAACTGGCCGTGGACACGATCGCGGTCGGGCTGCTGGTGCATCTCAGCGGCGGACCGCACAGCGCGTTCCCCGCTCTCCACTGCCTGATCATCGTGCTGGCCGCGTCGTTCCTCGGCCCGCGTGCCGCCCTGATGGTGGCGGGGCTGGCGGCGGTCCTCACCGGCGGTGGCCACGCGGGCCTGGCGCTCGGCGGCTGGCTCTCCGGCACGGCCAGCGGGCTGGCCTACACCGGCGGCACCGAGCTGCTCGTGACCTTCCTGCACGTGGGGCTGTTCCTGGTGGTCGGCATGGTGGGCGGCGAGCTGGCCAGCCGCAGCTCCCAGCGCCGGCGCCTGCAGGAGCACGCAGCGCATCAGGTGGCGCGCACGCGGACCGAGGTGCGCAGCATCCTCGACAACCTCAGCAGCGGGCTGGTGACGGTGGACCTGTCGGGTCGCGTCACCCGCATCAACCCGGCGGCCTGCCGGCTCCTGCAGGTGCGGGCGGACGAGGTGCTCGGCCAGCTCCTGCAACCGGCGCTCGGCCCGGGCGGCGAGGCGCTGGCCGCCGGCATCCTCGACGTGGCGGCCGCCGGGCCGCCCCTGCGGCGGGCCGAACTGCCGCTTCAGCGCGGCGACCGGCAGGTTCCCCTGGGCGTGACGGTGAACTACCTGGAGGACGGAGACGGCGAGATCTGCGGTGCCGTCGCGATCTTCACCGACCTCACCGAGGTGCAGCGCATGCGCGAGCACCTGCGCAAGGCCGACCGTCTGGCGGGCGTCGGCGAGCTGGCGGCGAGCATCGCCCACGAGATCCGCAATCCGCTGGGCAGCATCCGCGGGAGCGTCGAGATCCTCGCGTCGGAGCTGAAGCTCGAGGGCAACCAGGCGCAACTCCTCGATCTCATCCTCAAGGAGAGCGCGCGGGTCAACATGATCATCAACCACTTCCTCCAGTTCGCGCGGCTGCGTCCGCCCAGCCGGCGGGTCGTCGATTGCGCGGAGTTCCTGGACGAGGTGGCGCTGCAGGTGCGGCAGGACGTGAGCGCACACGGCGGCGCGGTCGAGCTGAGCTGCGCGGTGGAACCCGGCGACCTGGCGTTCCCCATGGATCCGGAGCTGATGGTGCAGTTGCTCCTCAACCTGGCGCTCAATGCCTGCGAGGCCATGGGGTACCGCGGACGCCTGCGCATCGAGGTGCTCGGCGCCGCCGGCGAGAGCTGCGAGATCCGGGTCTCCGACGGGGGACCGGGGATCGACGCGGACGTCGCCGAGCGGATCTTCGATCCGTTCATGACCACCAAGAAGGACGGCACGGGACTGGGGCTGCCCATGGTGGCCCGGATCGCCCACGCCCACGGGGGCACCGTGGAGGCCGAGAACCCGCCCGAGGGCGGTGCACTGTTCGTGGTGCGGCTGCCGCGCCCCGAGGAAGACCCGCTGGCGGCGCCGGTCGCCACGGCCGGCACGGAAGCGGGCGTCCGACCGCGCGAGACCGCGGCCGTGTGAGGCGCGCCCGAAGGAGACGAACGTGATTCCGCAGAACCCCAGCGAGACGAAGCAGCAGCGAAGGAGCGACGCCATGGTCGAGGGCAAGATCCTGGTGGTGGACGACGAGGAGTCGATGTGCCGGTACCTCTCCATCCTCCTGACCAAGGAGGGGCACGAGGTGGTCACCGCCAACAGCGGCCTGGAGGCCCTCCGCCAGGTGGAGAGCCAGGCCTTCGACCTGGTGATGACCGACATCCAGATGCCCAAGATGGATGGCATCCAGCTTCTGAAGGGAATCAAGGGGATCGATCCGGACGTGCCGGTGATCATCCTGACCGCCTACGCCAGCGAGCAGTCCGCCATCGAGGCGGTGAACCTCGGCGCTTTCTCGTACCTGCAGAAGCACTGCAAGAACGACGAGATCAAGATGGTGGTGCGCAATGCGCTGACGCTGCGTCGCACGAAGGCCGAGAACCACCAGCTCAAGCGCGAACTGGGCCGCAAGAAGAGCCGGCAGCGGATCATCGGCCAGAGCCCGCGCATGCGGTCGGTGTTCAAGATGGTGGACAAGATCGCCGCCACCCCGGCCACCGTCCTCATCAACGGCGAGAGCGGCACCGGCAAGGAGCTGGTGGCGCGGGCCATCCACGACCGCAGCGAGCGCGCCGACGGTCCGTTCGTCGCCATCAACTGCGGTGCCATCCCCGAGACGCTGCTCGAGTCGCAGCTCTTCGGCCACGTGAAGGGCGCCTTCACCGGCGCCGACCGCGACCACGACGGTTTCTGCCGCCAGGCCGAGGGGGGGACGATCTTCCTGGACGAGATCGGCGAGACCCCCGGCACGATCCAGGTGAAGCTGCTACGCATGCTCCAGGAGCGGGAAATCTATCCGGTGGGCAGCAGCAGCGCCCTGAAGGTGGACGTGCGCGTGATCGCCGCCACCAACCGGGACCTGGACAAGGAGGTGGCCCGCGGCAACTTCCGCACCGACCTGTTCTACCGGTTGAACGTCATCCCGTTGCTGCTGCCGTCGCTGCGGGAACGCCTCGACGACATCCCGCTGCTCGTCGACCACTTCCTGCGGCAGTGCTGCCCCGACTACCAGGGCAACCTCGCCTCGTTCGTGGACGACGTCGTCATGCGTTCCCTGCAGACCTACGAGTGGCCGGGCAACGTGCGGGAGCTGGAGAACGTCATCGAACGCGCGAGCATCATCCGGGAAGCGGAGCGCATCACCCTGCGCGACCTGCCCGATCTGGTGCGGCAGCCCGAGGGTGAGCCGGTGCCCACCAGCATGGTGGGCGGGATGGTCTCGCTGGAGGAACTCGAGCGCGCCCACATCCTGAAGGTCCTGGAGGCCGTCGACGGCCACAAGAAGCGGTGCGCCGACATCCTGCAGATCAATCCTTCGACCCTGTACCGCAAGCTGCTTCGCTACGGCGTGAGCGGCCGCGACGACGACGACGAGGAGATGGACGATGGATCCCCGGATCGCGTCGCGGGGAGCGACGAGGCGCCGGGGGCGACCGCCGGCCGCCGCGAGGAGCCGGTGACCGTCGGTTGAGGGTTCCAGGACCGGCCGGCGGGTTCCCCGGCCGGACGGCTCTTGCCGGGCAGACCGGTGCACATTTCCCGGTCCACGTGCATCCTGCACGTCCGGACGGTCGGGCGGCGGCCGGCCGGAAGACCGCGAACCGGCCTCAAATTCAATGTTTGCAACGGGCCGGGGGAGAAGAGGGAGGAAGCGCGGGTATGGCACATCCGTTGCAACCGACAGCGACGCCGCCAACAGGCAGCCGGGCCCGTCGGGGTCCCGGACGGCAGAGCAGCGACCGGAGCAAGGAGGAGAGTCGTGATCAATCGCAAGGGCTTCACGTTGATCGAGCTGATGATCGTCGTGGTGATCATCGGTATCCTGGCCGCCATCGCCATCCCGAACTTCATCCAGATGCAGAGCCGCGCGAAGGAGGCCTCCGTGAAGGCCAACGCGCACTCCCTGCAGCTCGCGGTGGAGGACTACTCCGTGGTGCACGACGGCACGCTGCCGGCCATCGGAGACATCAATGCCACCATGTTCCCGGGTACCGTGTTCCCGGACAACCCGTTCACCGGTCTTCCGATCGCGATCGCGGCCCCCGGCTACAGCCAGGGCGACCTGGGCTACCTGCTGGCGGGTCTCGTGTACACGATCGAGGGCTATGGCTACGAGGCCACGAGCGGGCCGGACGGGACCGGCATCGTGATCTCGCTCAGCAACGGCTGATCCTTCGTCACGTGATTCCGGCGACGAACCGGACGGCGCTCGCCCCTCGCGGGGGAGCGCCGTCCGCGCCTGTGCCGGCGGCGTCGACCCCGCGGCGGCGGATCGCCGGAGCGCGGGTCGGGCGGCGCGGACCGGGGACCCGCCGGGCTGGTTTCGGCCTGGTGGAGGTCGCCGTGGTCGTCGTCATCCTGGGCACCCTGTTCGCCATGTCCCTGCCGAACTTCGTCCGGGTCCTCGAACGCGCGAAGGAAGCGGGCGTGAAAGCGAACGTGCACAACGTCCAGATCGCGGTCGAGCTCTGGGTCGCGGCCAACGACGGCAGCGCTCCCGGAGCCGAGGACATCGGCCCGTCGCTCTTCGCGCGCGGGGTCTTCCCCGACAACCCGTTCACCCGGGCACCGCTGGTCCTGGGACCTCTCGCGGCCTACAGCCGCGGCGACGTCGGCTACGGATCGGCCCGGCAGATCTACGTCATCGAGGGATACGGCGCTGCTCGCGACTCGGGGCCGGGGAGCAACGGCGTGGTCATCACCCTCAGCAACGGCCGGGGGGGCTGACGTGGACCGGCACTGGCGTCCAGTTCGTCGGGCGGAACTCCTGCTGGCCGGCGCGCTCGCAGTCCTGCTCCTGGTCGCGGGCTGGTGTTCGCTCGGCTCGGTCCGCGCCCACACCCGTGAAGCAGCCGTCTGCCGCAACGCCCGCACCCTCCAGCTCGCTGCGGAGGTCCATGCTGCCCGGTACGGCGGGGTCTATCCCACGGACCCGGTGGATCTCGTTGCACTGTTGCCCGAGGGCCGCTCCCCGCGGAACCCCTACACGGGTGCGCTGTCGATCTTCGATGGATCGCCCGGCGACCTCGCGTACGCCTGGACGCGGCCGGGTCTCGATTACCGGATTACCGCCTACGCCCCCGGCAATGCCGGTCCGCGCCCCTTGCTGGTCCTGACCGGGTCGGCGCCTCGGCGCTGATCACCGCAATCCGGCTCGCTCCCGGCGTCCTGGCACCGCCGTTGCATTTCGGTTCCGGTCGGGACGGCGGCCGGTGGGCCGCGCAGGTTTCCCGGCGCCAACGGGACCGTTCACCGGCCGAGGAGCAGACATGCCACACGAACAGCTGGTCGCAAATCCGCCGGTGGCGGAGAGCATCTTGCCGCGGCCGCCCTCGCGGCCGGCCACGGAGGACGCGCTGCGCGTGCTCGGACTCGAGAAAGCCTATCTGCACGGCTTCTGGCGGCGTCGCACCACCGTCGTGCGCGGCGTCTCGTTCACCGTTCCGCGCGGACAGGTGGTGGCGCTGCTCGGTCCCAACGGTGCCGGGAAGACGACCACCATCGGCTGCGTGCTCGGGCTCGCCTGGCCGGACGCCGGCGAGATCACCATCTTCGGTGAACCGCACGCGCGGCCGGTGGCGCGCCGGCGACTCGGCTTCCTGCCCGAACAGCCCTACTTCTACGAGCACCTCACCGGCCGCGAACTGCTCCATTTCTACGGCCGTCTGCTCGACCTGCCTGCGGCGGAACGGCGCCGGCAGGTGGAGGAACTGCTCGCGCGGGTGGGGCTGGCCGACCGCGCCGACCGCCCCGTGCGCAAGTGCTCGAAGGGCATGCTCCAAAGGCTCGGGCTGGCGCAGGCGCTGCTGGGCCGGCCCGACCTGCTGGTGCTCGACGAGCCCATGTCCGGGCTCGACCCGATCGGCAGGCGAGAAGCGCGCGAGCTGCTCTGCGCCGAGCGGGATCGCGGCGCCACCATCCTGCTGTCCTCGCACATCGTGCCCGACGTCGAGGCGCTAGCCGACGAGGCGCTCTTCCTGAAGAACGGACTGCTGGTGGGACGCCACCGCCTCGACCGCCGCGAGGGTCGCGGATACCTGGTCCGCGTCGCGCGACTCCCGGGCGGCCCGGCTGCCGAACCCGTTCTGACCGCCTGCCGGCCGGCGCCCGGTGCGGCGCGGGTGGAGGCGACTTGCGCCGCGGCCGAGCTGGCAGCCCCGGACGCGCCGTCGCTCGCCCGTCTGCTGGACCTGTGCTCGGCGCAGGAGATCGACGTGCTCGACGTCCGGGCGCGCCGATCCGACCTCGAGGCGCTCTTCCTGGCAGCCATGCACGACGAGGAAGGTGAGGTCTGATGGAGTTCCGCACACCGACGCGCTTGCCGCTGGGCCCGGTGGCATCCCACGTGTTCGCCGTCGCCGTGAACACCTACCGCGAGACTGTCCGCGACCGGATCTTCTACCTGGTGGGGGCCTTCGGGTTCGTGCTGGTCGCCAGCAGCGTCGTGATCTCGCCGCTGACCATCGGCGCCCAGGACAAGATCGTCAGCGACGTGGGGCTGGGCGCGATGTCGCTGTTCGGCCTGCTGGTGGCGATCCTCGTCGGCAGCAACATGGTGCGCAAGGAGATCGACCGGCGCACCATCACCACCATCCTCGCCAAGCCGCTCGCCCGCCGCACGTACCTGCTGGGCAAGTTCTGCGGCCTGAACCTCACGCTGCTCTGCATGATGGGCATCATGGGGGCGCTCTTCTTCCTGGTCCTGCTGCTGACCCCCGGCGGCGTGACGGCTCGTTACCTGCCGGCCATCTACCTCGCCTTCCTGGAACTGATGCTCGTCAACGCGGCGGTGTCCCTGTTCTCCGCGCTGATGTCGCCGGCGCTGGCGGCCGTGCTCGCTCTCGGCTTCTACGCGATGGGTCACATGAGCGAATCGCTGCGCAGCTTCGGCCAGGCGGTCGGGAGCGAGGCCTACGCCCGGGTGGGCGAAATCGTCTACCACGTGCTGCCGAACCTGGAGATGTTCAACGTGCGGGGGGCCGTGGTGCACGGCGACACCGTCTCGGGCGAGCACCTGCTGATCGCCACGGTCTACGGACTCGCCTACACGGCGCTGCTCCTGGTGGCGGCGGGTGCGGTCTTTGCGCGCAAGGAGCTGCGATGAGAGCGGGGGGACGCGTCGGCCCGGCCGCGCTGACGATCGCCCTCGCGCTCGTCTGCGTGGGAGCGCTGCAGGCCTACGACCAGGAACTCGACCGCGCCGGGCGCGACGAGCGGCTGTACTTCCCCAGCGGCCGCTTCCTGCGCGAGGCGGCCTGCGGCTTCCGCGAGATGGCGGCCGACTACCTCTGGTTCGAGCTGGTCCAGTACTATGGTGGGTATCGCAAGGGCGAGCACGATATGCGCTACTTCGACCTCCTGGTCGATGCGGTGACCCGCCTGGATCCGCGGTTCGTCGAGGCCTACTACTTCTCGTCGCTGGTGGCCTGCCTCGACCTGGGCGATATCCCCCGGGCGGTGGCGGTGCTGCGCGCCGGCATCCTGCACAATCCGTCGGCGGCGAGCCTGCCCTTCCATGCCGGTTTCCTGTACTATGTCTTCGAGAAGAACACGCCTCGCGCCCGGGTCTGGTTCGACGCCGCGGCGGCGGCTCCCGAGGCCAGCGAGTTCCACCAGCGGTTCGCCGCGTACGCCCGGCGCCAGTCGGGCGACCTGAACGGATCTCTGGCGCTGTGGCGCCACCTGGCCGCGACATCCGCGAGCCCCGAGTTGCGGACGCTGGCCGAGGAGCACGTCGCCAAGATCGAGGCCGAGCTGAGCGCCGGCCCCGCCGCTTCGCCGCCCGCAGCGGCAACCCTCGCCGATCCGGAGGCCGCCCCGTGATGTCCTCTGCCTCGCTGCTGCCGCTGCCGCTGATCCTGGCGGCCGCCGCCCTGATGGGCGCCTGTCTCGGCAGCTTCGCGAACGTGCTCATCTATCGTCTGCCCCGGAACCTCAGCGTGATGGGCCCTCGGTCCTTCTGTCCTGCCTGCCGAGCCCAGGTCGCCTGGCACGACAACGTTCCGGTGCTGAGCTGGCTGCTGCTCCGGGGCCGCTGCCGGCAGTGCCATGCCGCCATCTCCTGGCGCTATCCCGCCGTGGAGGCGGCCGGCGCGCTCTGTCTGGCCGCGGGGCTCGTGCGCTTCGGCGCCAACCCGACCGGCCTTGCCGCCGGAGTGTTCCTGCTGCTGCTGCTCGTGGTGGCGGTGGTCGACTGGCAGCACATGATCATCCCGCACACCGTCACGCTGTCCGGGCTGGCCGTCGCGCTGGCTGCGACGCTGGCGGACGGACGGACACTGATGGACGCGGTGCTGGGAGCGGCCGTGGGCGCGGGCATCGTGCTCGCGCTGGCGTACGGCTACCGGGCAGTCCGCGGCGTGGTGGGGATGGGCTTCGGCGACGTGATGCTGATGGGCATGATCGGAGCCTTCGTCGGTCCCTGGGGAGCCGTCGCGGTCCTGTTCGGCGGCTCTCTCCTGGGCACCGTCTACGTCCTGGTCCTCCAGCGCGGCCGGCTCGACGGCACTGCACGATTGCCGTTCGGCACCTTCCTGGCGGCGGCCGCCGTCCTGGTGCTGATGGCGGGAGAGCCGCTCTTCCGCTGGTATGCGGGCCTCCTGCAGACCGGTTGAGTGATTCCACGAAGGATGTTTCCGGCCCCGGTCACGCAATCCGGGTGGCAGGGGCAACCACGAACTCAGCCATCCTCGCTGGACCGCGCCCCGGGCGCGGCCGCCTGGACCTTTCCACCGCCCCCGTAGGCAGAAATCGCCCACGTGCGCTGCGTCCTGAACGGCGCCGGGAGGGCTTCGCGTTGCGGATCGCACGGTATGGTGGACAGCAGGCGCGGTCCGTTTCCCCAGACCCCCCGATAATCGCCGCCAGGGGCCATGTCGAGGCTCAAGCGACCGCATCGGCGGCCGATGCTCTCAGTGGCATGCATGTTGCCCGCGGAGTTCCACCGGCGCGTCGCGGCCGAGGCAGCGGCGAGCCGGGAGCACGCACGGCAGGACCGAAACGGCGGAGGCGGTTCACCATGTTCGGATTCCTCAAGCCCAAGCGGAAGAGCCTCATCGGCCTCGACATCGGGTCGAGCGTGGTGAAGTGCATCCGCCTGGACACCACGGGGGAGCAGCCCCGGATCACGCACTTCGCCATGGTGGACATGCCGCCCGAGGCCATCGTGGACGGCGAGATCATGGATCGCGAGCTCGTGATCCAGGCCATCAGGCAGTGCGCCGACCGGGCGGGTCTGCCGGAGGAGCCGGTGGCCAGCGCGGTCTCCGGACGCGCCGTGATCGTCAAGAAGATCGTGATGGACAGGATGAGCGAGGAGGACGCCCGCGAGGCCATCTACTGGGAGGCCGAGCAGCACGTCCCCTTCGACATCGACGACATCAGCATCGATTTCCAGATCCTCAAGGGCGACATCGGCGCGGGACAGATGGAACTCCTGCTGGTGGCGGCCAAGAAGGACATGGTGCTGGGCCACGCGGAACTGATCCGCGATGCCGGCTTCCAGCCGCTGGTCATCGACGTGGCGTCCTTCGCCAACCAGAACGCCTGGGAGCAGCTCGTCGCGGGCGCCGTGGCGCCGATCGGCCCGATGCTCGAGGCGCCCGACCTGGGCGACGAGCTGGCCGAAGACGGGCTGGACGCCGACCTGGACGACGCCGACGCCGGCGACGACGGGAGCGGGTCGCCCAACCACGGCGAGTTCGTGGCCCTGCTGGACGTCGGCGGCGGCGTGACCAACGTGCACATCGTGCGCGACGGCGTGCCGTACTTCACCCGCGACCTGCCGGTGGGCACGAGCCACTTCGTCGAGGAATTCCAGAAGCAGCTCGGCCTCAGCTACGAGACCGCCCAGACGGTGGCGCGCGGGAACACGCGCGACGTGGACGCCCAGCTGGTGCAGGACATCGTCCGCAGCGTCGGCGCGGAGATCTTCCAGGGACTGGAACCGTCCCTGTCGTATCTCAAGACGTCGGGCGAGGCGGAGGGGATCGATCGCATCGTGCTCAGCGGTGGCGGCGCCAAGCTCCCGGGCCTGCGCGAGTACCTGGCGGACTGCTACAGCGTCCCCAGCGAGTTCGCAGATCCGCTGGCCGTCCTCGAGTTCGACCCGGAGCTGTTCGGTGAACAGGATCCCGCCGAGCTGAGTCCCATGCTCGCGGTCGGCGTGGGGCTGGCCCTGCGAAAGGCGGTGGAGGCATGATCCGGATCAACCTGCTGCCCCGTGAGGAGGCCCCGGCCAAGCGCGGCATCGCCCTGCCGAACCTGGGCGCCTTCGCGCCGGTGGCAATGGTGCTCGTGGCGGCCGCCGGCATCGGCGCGGCCCACTTCTACCAGGATCAGAAGACCGCACAGCTCGAGCAGGTCATCGCCCAGGAAGAGGCCGAGAGCCGCCGCCTGGCGCCGGAGATCGCGAAGATCAAGCGGCTGAACGAGCAGCGGCAGGACCTGAACGAGCGTCTCGACGCGATCACGCAGCTCGACCGCGACCGCTACCACCGGGTGCACCTGCTCGACGAGCTGAACCGCAGCCTGCCGGGCCACCTCTGGCTGACCCGCTTCGAGGACGTCGGCGGCGACCGCTACGCGGTGGAGGGCGTGACGTTCTCGAACTTCCTGGTCAGCGATTTCCTGCAGAACCTGGCGCTGTCGCCGTACTTCGCCGGCGTCGACCTGCTCGTGGCCGAGAAGGGGATGATCGGCGAGGTGAAGGTGGTCAAGTTCAAGGCCCAGACCACGGCCGTGCGCCATGCGCCGGACGTCGGTTTCGGCGGCTGAGGAGAGCTTCGCATGAACATCGACGTCAAGGATCCCCGTTTCCTGCGCTGGGCGATCGCCATCCTGGTGGTGGTGACGGTCGTGCCCCTGGACTTCGCGTCCACGGTCGCGCCGTTCACCCACGCGGCGCGGCAGACGAACGTGGAGCAACTGGAGGCGCGCCACCAGGTGCTGAGTCGCGACCTCGAGAAGGCGCGCCTGCTGGTGCGCAACCTCGAGCGCGTGGAACAGGAGTACGCCATCCTCCACGAGCAGTGGAAGGTGGCGCAGACCCTGCTGCCGGAGCAGAACGAGATGCCCAATCTGCTGCGCAAGGTCACGGCGGCGGGGCAGCAGTCCGGCGTGGAATTCGACCTGTTCCGGCCCCAGGACCCGTTGCCCCGCGGTTTCTACACGGACAACCCGGTCGAGGTGCGGGTCCTGGGCGGATACCACCAGACCGGCGTCTTCCTGAGCCGGCTCGCGAATCTCAACCGGATCGTCAACGTGAGCAGCCTGCAGATGCGTGGCCGCGAGGGCAAGGACGAAGAGGTGGGCGGCGTGGAGACCACATTCCGTCTGACCGCCTACACCCTCGGCGGAGGGGTGCCCGGGGAGCCCGCACAGACGCGCGAACTCGCCAGATCGGGAGCCACGGACGCCGGCGGCGATGCCGGGGTCGACGGGACGACCCAGGCCAGCACCGCCGCCAGGGCGCGGCACTAGAAGGGGGCGGAGGATGACGCGGAAGCAGAGCATGATCGCGCTGGCGCTCGGCTGGTTCCTGGTGGTCTGTGCCACGGGAGCGACCGGAGTCCGCGCGCAGGATGCGGCGGTGGCCGCGCCCACGGAGTCGCCTGCGACGCTGAACCGCGACGTCACGGACGAGTCGTCGTCGCCGTCGCAGGAAGCGCGCGAGCGGATCAACCAGATCCGCCGCAACGAGTTCTTCTACCAGTCCTTCGGCAAGCCGGACCCGTTCGGGGTCCTGGTGTCCGGCGATTACCAGCCGGCCACCGGTGCTGAACTGGTGGATCTGAATACCGCCAGGCTCGTCGGCGTCATGTGGGGTGCCGACGACCATTTCGCCCTGGTGGAGGACACGGACGGGTTCGGCTACATCCTGCGCCTCGGCGACCGGGTCCGCAACGGCCGCGTCACCGCGGTGAGCGAGGATCGGTTGACCGCGCGCGTCGTCCTGTACGGGATCGCCAACACGGTGGTCCTCAAGCTCGACAGAACGGAGGGGTAACATCATGATCGGTCGGACGCGACCTATGGCAAGGAAGCCCTGGTCCGCCCTGGCGGCGCTGACCGTGCTGCTGGCGGCCTGCCCGGCGCTCGCCCAGCAGACGGACCTGGCTGCAACGGTCACGGTGCCGGCGGACCACAGCCGCCCCATCTCCCTCGACGTGCAGGACGCCGACATCGGCACCGTCCTGCGCAGCCTGGCGAGCTTCTCGGGGACGAACATCGTGGCGTCGCCGCGCGTGCAGGGCAAGGTCACGGTCAAGCTCGAGGACGTGCCCTGGCAGAAGGCCCTCGGCGTGATCCTGCGGGCGCACAGCTTCGATTACGTGGTGGAGAACGGCATCTTCCGGGTGGACTCTGCCGACGCACTGCGACAGGAGAGGCTGGCCGAGAAGCAGGCGGACCGCAGCGTGGCTGACCTGGAGAAGCTCACGATGGGCATGGTCACGCTCCACTACGCCAACGCCGCCGAGGTGAAGGGCACGCTCGAGGACATGCTCACCTCGCGCGGGAAGATCGACGTCGACACCCGCACCAACGCCATCCTGATCAACGACATCCCGGAGCGGGTGGCGATCATGGAGGACATGGCGCTCAGGCTCGACACCGAGACGCCTCAGGTGGAGATCAACGCCCGCCTGGTGGACATGGACACGCGGGCCACGCGCGAGCTGGGCATCAGCTGGGGAATCGCCAACTTCAAGCCGGACGGCGGCAACGTGGTGGGGAGCGCCACGGTCTCCAGCCCGGTGCAGGATCCGTCGGGCGACTTCCGCATCGGCACCGTGCAGTCCTACGGCGACCTGATGGCCAAGCTCGAGGCCATGCAGCAGAACAACAAGGCCCGGCTGATCAGCAATCCGGTGGTGACCACCGCCGACAACCGCGAGGCGAAGATCCTGGTGGGGCAGAAGATCCCGCTGATCGTCTCGGACGAGGCCGGCAACGCCATCACGCAGCTCACCACGATCGGCATCCAGATGCTGGTGACGCCGCACATCAACAGCCCCGACAAGATCACGCTGGACATCCACAACGAGGTCAGCGACCTCTCCAGCCAGGCCACGGTGCAGGGCGGCGTGATCATCAACACCAACGAGGCGGACACCCGGGTGCTCGTGGAGAACGGTGCGACGGCCATCATCGCCGGCCTGATCCGCGACGTCGAGTCCAGTTACGAGAAGGGCGTGCCGGTGCTGAAGGACATTCCCCTGCTGGGGCAGCTCTTCAAGCACACCTCGAGGACGCGTGCCGAGCGTGAGCTGGTGATCTTCGTCACGCCGCGCATCATCACGTCCGAATACCTGAATCGCGGCAGCCTGTACTACGGGGAAGAGCCGCTGGAGCAGCGTTCCCTGCAGGAGCCCGCGTTCTTCTAGCCGCGCTCGCACGGAGCCCTTCCCGCCGGACCGGAGCGACCTTGCTCCGGTCCGGCTTTTTCCCTACTATCGGCGCGCGGTCGATCGGCCGTCATCCGGAGGCCGGTCGCCGCGCCGGACCGGAGCCGGCAGCGGGCCGGGGGTTGCCATGTGGACGACGTTCATCGGTTTCATGGGCAGCGGCAAGAGTACCGCGGCCAGGCATCTGCGACGCGCCACCGGGCGCGTGGCGCTGGACCTGGACGACGAGATCGAGCGCACCTCGGGCGCGACGCTGGCGGAACTCTCCAGACGCGAAGGAGAGGCGGGGCTCCGCGGCCTCGAACTGGAGACGCTCACCCGGCTGAGCGCGGCTCCATCGCTGATCCTGGCGGCCGGCGGTGGCGTGGTGGAGAGCGGCGAAGCGGTCGGATTGCTGCGGGAACGCGGTGCGGTCTTCTGGCTGGATGCTCCCTGGGAGGTGCTGCGGGCGCGGCTCGAGGTCGGCCCGACGGGCGCCGGGGCGCGGTCGCTGATCCAGTTGCTGGGGTGGGAGGGCCTGCGATCGCTCCATGCCCGTAGGTTGCCGCTGTACGCGGCGGCGGCGGACTTCCGGCTACGCACCGACCGCATGCCGCCGCGGGACGTGGCCCAGACCGCGCTGCTGCGCGGTCTCATCTGGCGTCGCCGGCTCTCGCGGAGACGCGGCGCCCTCTCCGCGGCGTGACGGACGGCGACCGCCGCCCGGCACGGGAACCGGGAACCCGGGACGACGACGAAAGGTGCGTCGGGTGAGAGTCAGCGGCGGCCGCTGGCGCGGGCGACGGCTGCGCATGGATCGGCGGCTGGTCGTGCGCCCCACCGCCGACCGCGTCAAGGAGGCGCTCTTCTCGATCCTGGCGCTGGACGTACCGGGCGTGCTGGTGGTCGACCTCTGCTGCGGGGCCGGGGGACTGGGGATCGAGGCGCTCAGCCGCGGGGCGGTCCGGGCGGTGTTCGTCGATCGCGACCGGCGCTCGCTGGAACTGACCGCCGCGAACCTGGCGGCCTGCGGAGCCGATCCCGCCACATACCGGCTGGTGCGGTCCGATGCGCGCCGCTGGCTGGCGGCCGCGGGGCGGGACGTGGCGGGGGAGGACGTGCTGGTGGTGGCGGACCCCCCCTACGGCACCGGGCTCGCCGCGGAACTGGCGGCCGGGATCGGCGACCTGGCGCTGCGCGTTCCCCTGCGCGCGGCGGCCCTGGAGCACGCCGCGGAGGAGATGTTGCCGTCCGTGGGGCCGCTCGTGCCCGATCGACGGCGGTACGGGCGGACGGCGCTGACGATCCTGCGACCTGACGAAAGCGAGCCCGCTGGCGCCGGCGAACCCGGCGCGGAACCGCCACCCGGAAGCTAGGGAGTCCGCATGAACGACCGTCACGTCCTCTACCCGGGTTCGTTCGATCCCTTCCACCGCGGCCACCTGGATGTCCTGCAGCGGGCGCTGAAGCTGTTCGACCGCGTGACGGTGGTGGTCGCGGAAGCCGGCAAGGCCGCATTCCTGCCCGTGTCGGAACGCGTCGAACTCGCCCGCGCAGCCGCGACGGGCCTGCCGGGCTGCGACGTGCAGGGGTTCGGCGGTCTGCTCGTGGACGAGGTCCGGCGGCGCGGGGCCGTGGGAGTCGTGCGCGGCATCCGCTCCTCCGGCGACTACGAGCACGAGTGGGCGCTGGCCAACGTGAACCGGCTGCTGGCGCCGGATTTCGAGTGTGTCTACCTGCTAGCACGACCGGACCTGGCGGCGGTCAGCAGCACCCTCGTGCGCGACGTGGCGCGCCACGGCGGCGATCTGGAGGCACTGGTGCCCTCCGCGGTGGTCGATCGTCTGCGCCGCGCGCTCGGCCGCGCCGACCCCCGCGAGTGACGGGGAGCGGACCCGGCGTCACCGTGCCGCGACGCCGCCGGCGGACGGGGCTGCAGTCATGCCCGAGCGGCGGTCGCTGCCGGCGGGTCTGCGGCCTCTGCAGCGACGGGTTGTCCGGTCCGGTCCCCGATGGCGTGCCCGGCGCACCATCCTTGCTTCCACCGGCGGCGAACGCGACCGCGTTCCCTGCACGGAACCAGGAGCGAACGTGTTCATCGACGTCGCCATCATCCACGTGGCAGGCGGTCGCGGCGGCGACGGCTGCATCTCCGTCCGCCGCGAGAAGTTCGTCCCGCGGGGCGGCCCCGACGGCGGCGACGGGGGCCGCGGCGGTTCCGTGGTCTTCGCGGCCACCTCGGACAGCACCACGCTCATGGACTTCCGCTACCGCCGCCGTTACCAGGCCAAGGACGGCTCACCCGGCGGCGGGCAACGCCGGACGGGCGCCGCCGGCGAGGACGTGGTCATCCCCGTGCCCTGCGGCACCTCGGTGTTCCGGGTCGAGACGGGCGAGTTGCTGGGCGATCTGATCGCGCCTGAAGACCGGTTGCTGGTGGCAAGCGGCGGCCGCGGCGGCAAGGGCAACTGGCAGTTCCGCTCCTCGCGTAACCAGACCCCCCGCAAGGCCACGTCCGGGCAACCGGGCGAATCGCTCGAGGTGCGTCTGGAACTGCGGCTCATCGCGGACGTCGGCCTCGTGGGCGCGCCGAACGCCGGGAAGTCCACCCTGCTGTCGGTGCTCACGGCCGCCCAGCCGAAGGTGGCCGACTACCCGTTCACCACCCTGGTACCCAACCTGGGCATCGCGGATCTCGGCGATTACGCCAGCTGCACTCTGGCCGACATTCCCGGGCTCATCGAGGGCGCAGCGGCCGGCAAGGGGCTGGGGCACGAGTTCCTGCGCCACATCGAGCGCACCCGGGCCCTGCTGCTGCTCGTGGACGCGGCCGACGGCGAACCGTGGGAGTCGGCGCGGATGCTGCGCGAGGAACTGGGCGCCTACGGACACGGCCTGGAGCGACTTCCCTTCACCGTGGTCCTGACGAAGTCCGATCTCCTGGACGAGTCCGCCGCGGCCGCGGTCCAGGCGAAGGTGGAGAACTGGGCGCGCACGCGCGGCGCGGAGACCACGCTCATGATCTCGTCGGCCACCGGTTCCGGACTGGGCGGGCTCCGCCGCCTGCTGCGACGCTGGCCGGCACCGCAGGCACCCGACGAGCCGGGCGGCCCGGATGCGCCGCCGCCAGGGGCGCCGAGACCCTGAGCCCTTCTCACCGCCTCCCGGAGAGGATCGGCGAATCGTGCCGACACCGCTCCTCCTCGCGCGCGGCCGCCCACCGTGGCCGGCGGGCTGGGACGACCTGCGCGATTCGCCTGCGCAGGTCCACGTGACGGGAGACCCCTCCGCGCTCGCCGCTCCGGCGGTGGCCGTCGTGGGCACCCGCGGCGCCACCTCGAGAGGGTTGGCCGTGGCCGAGCGCCTGGCGGCCGACCTGGCCATGGCGGGCTGGACGATCGCGAGCGGGTTGGCGCTCGGCATCGACGCCGCCGCGCACCGGGGAGCCCTCGCAGCCGGTGGCCGCACCGTCGCGGTGATGGCCACCGGCATCGAGATCACCTATCCGTCCCGGCACCGCGCCCTGCGCCGGCAGATCGAGGCGTCGGGCTGCGCCGTGACGGAGCTGCCGTCCGGCGTGACGCCCCACCGGCACCAGTTCCCGCGCCGCAACCGGCTCATCGCTGCGCTGGCTGCCGGCGTGGTGGTCGTCGAGGCGCCGCGACGCAGTGGCGCCCTGCTGACGGCATACCTCGCTCTCGACCTCGGGCGCGAGGTCTTCGCGGTGCCCGGGCCGGTGGATCGCGAGGAATCGCGTGGCTGCCATCATCTGCTGCGCCAGGGCGGCGTCCTGGTCGAGAGCGCGGCGGACGTGGTGCGCGAACTCGGCCAGCCGGAGGCGACCCGGGACGTCGTGCGGGCCGACGCGCGCGGCAACGGCACGCTCCGGCCTGCGCCGGGCAGTCCGGCCCGCTGGATCTGGGACCGGCTCGACCTGGAGGGCGTATGCCGGGACGACCTGCGCCGCCGCTGGTGCGGCAGCGAGGGAGCATGGGCCGAGGGTATGCTGGCGCTGGAACTGGCCGGGCTGATCCGGCGGTTGCCAGGCGGCCGCCTGGCTCGTACCATCTGGGACCCTTGAGCCCCGGCGCGCAACTCGCGCGCGCGCGGCCGGCGGCGGCTGCGCCCGCGGGCTGCACCTGGACCCTGACCGGGATCCGACGTGGAATCGACGCGATCAGCGCCGCGAGACGAGCGGCCGCCCGGCAAACGCCTGCGGCACGCGGCCGACTACGCCCTCCTGCGCAGCATCCAGGCGGGTGCCGCCCGCCTGCCCTGGCACTCTCTCCGCCCCTGGGGACGGCGCCTGGGACGCGCCGCCTGGCACGTGGCGCCGGTGCGCCGGGACGTGGTGCTCGCCAATCTGCGCGCCGCATTCGGCGCCGAGCAAACCCCGGCCGAGATCGAGGGACTTGCCCGGCGCTTCTACGTGGAACTGGGCACGACCCTGCTCGAGTTCTGCGCCTTCTCGAAGCTCGGCCCCGAGGGGGTGCGCCGGATCACCGTCATCGAGAACGAACACTACCTCGAGGAGGTGCGCCGGGAGGGGCGCGGCGCGCTGCTGGTCTCGGGACACTACGGCAACTGGGAGTTGCAGGCGGCGGCGGTGGCCGCGCGGGGCTATCCGGTGCAGGCGCTCGCCAAGACGCAGTCCAACCCGCGCGTCGACCGCCTCCAGAACGACCTGCGGCGGCGCGTGGGGGTGGGGATCATCCGCGTCGGACCGTCGCTCAAGGAGATGATCCGGGCGCTGCGCCGGGGTGATCTCGTGGGATTGCTGGGGGACCAGGACGCCGGACCGCTCGGACACTTCGTCGAGTTCCTCGGCCGGCCGGCGTCGGTCTACCGAGGTCCGGCGGCGTACGCCTACCGGCTGGGCTGCCCGCTGCTGACCGGGTTCCCACGCCGCCTGCCGGACGGCACCCACGTGCTGCGATTCAACGCCCCCCACCGTGCCGACCCCGCCTGGGACGAGGCCACCGCCATCGCGCGCCTCACCGAGGCCCACACCCGCGAGCTGGAGGAGGCGGTGCGCGCGGCGCCCGAACACTACTGGTGGGTGCACCGGCGCTGGAAGACGCAGCCCCCGGCCGCCGGCGCCGCTGCGGGCTGACCGTCTTCCCCGCCGGTGCGCGACGGTCCAGCCGCGGCCGCGGTGCCGGCTACTCCTCCGACGACTGGAACCCGATGCCCGCGTTCTGTCCCGAGGTGGCGCCGGGCTGCGCGGACAGCTTGATCTCGCCGTGGGTCTGCTCGAACCGTTCCACGTTCGTCTGGAGCGTGCGCTGCAGCGCCTTCGCGTTCTGCGGGGTCATGATGATCCGGGCGAAGACCTTGCTCTTCGGCAGACCCGGCAGCAGCCTGGCGAAGTCGACGATGAACTCCGAGGCGCTGTGGGTGATGATCGCGAAGTTGGCATAGATCCCCTCGGCTTCCTTCTCCCCGAGGTCCACCTGGATCTGCGGGCGCTGTGGCTTGTTCACGCGGTCGCCTCCTGGAGATGGTGCAGGGGCTGCGGTTGACACTCCCGGCGGCCGATGCTAGCGTGCCGCCGTTCTCGCGACGGCCCGCCCCCGGCCCGCGACCGTCATGGACAAAGAAGGCGCGCATGCCCCCCGCTGACAAGGACATCCCCGCGTCCGCCGCCCACACGCCCGCAACGGGCGATGACGGGCTGCTGCAACGCATCGCCGGCAGGCGCCTCGCCGTCCTGGGCGACTGCATGCTCGACCGCTTCCTCTGGGGGCGCGTCGATCGTGTCAGTCCCGAGGCTCCGGTTCCGGTCGTGCGTCTGGAGCGCGAGACGGCCACGCTGGGCGGTGCCGCCAACGTGGCAGCCAACATCCGGGCCCTGGGGGCCAGGGTCACCCTGCTGGCGGTCTGCGGCCAGGACGAGGCGGCGACGCACCTGCGCCGCCTGCTGGCGGAAGCGGGGATCGAGGACGACGGCCTGATCGAGGTGGACGACCGTCCCACCACGGTGAAGACGCGCATCATCGCGCACAGCCAGCAGGTGGTGAGGGCCGACCGCGAACGCGTCGACGCGGTGACGGCCGCGATCACCGACCAGCTCGTGCGCCGGCTGGTGGAGAGCGGTCCCTTCGACGGCGTGGTCCTCAGCGATTACGGCAAGGGCGTGCTCACCGACCTCACCCTGGCGCGCGCCATCAGCCACGTCCGCGAGCGCGGAGGCGTGGCGGTGGTCGACCCGAAGCGCGGCGACTACTCCCAGTACTACGGGGCCACCTCCCTCACGCCCAACCAGCGCGAGGCGGAGCAGGCGTGCGGCATCGACATCGAGGACCGGGCGAGCCTCGACACCGCCGGACGCATGCTCCTGGAGCGCACCGGTTCGGAGGCCGTGCTGATCACGCGCGGCGAGCACGGCATCGCGATCTACCAGCGCGACGGTGCGGCCCATCACCTGCCCACCGAGGCCACCGAGGTGTTCGACGTGACCGGTGCGGGGGATACCGTGGTCGCCGTGTACACCGCGGCCCTCACCGCGGGCGCCGACTACATGACGGCGGCGGCGCTGGCGAACCGGGCGGCGGGGGTGGCGGTGCGCGAACTCGGCACCGTGGCCGTCACCGCGGCCGAGATCCTCGGCGAGCGCCGCCGGCGCACGCCGGAGGCGTGAGGTGACGCGCCCGGTGGATCTGGGCCGCGTGCTGGGGCGCGCGGAGCTCGCGGGATGGGCCGCCGAGGTGCACGCCGCCGGCCTGACCATCGCCTTCACGAACGGCTGCTTCGACCTGGTCCACCGCGGTCATCTGGACAGCTTCGGGCGGGCGGCGGCCGAGGCCGACCGGCTGCTGGTGGCGCTGAACGACGACGCGTCCGTCCAGCTGCTGAAGGGTCCCCGGCGGCCGCTGGTGCCGGCAGCCGACCGCGCGGCGCTGATCGCCGCCTTGCGGCCCGTTTCGGCGACCACCATATTTCCCGAGCCAACCCCTCTGGAGACCATACTGCTGGTGCGGCCCGACGTGCTCGTGAAGGGGTCCGAGTACGCCGAGGCAGACATCGTGGGCGCCCGGGAAGTCGAATCCTGGGGCGGCAGGGTCGTCAGAGTGCCCATGCGGGCGGGTTGGTCGACCTCTCGGATCATCGCTGCCATTCGACGCGAGCCGACCTGACCGCGGCATCCTGGCCGCTGATCGGGATGCGGCCGCGCGGCGCGTATTCCCGCTTCGCCAAGGAGGCATCATGGGCAAGAGGAAGGTCATCATTCTCGGCGCAGCCGGGCGGGACTTCCACAACTTCAACTGCGTCTACCGCGACAATCCGGACTACGAGGTCGTCGCCTTCACCGCCACCCAGATCCCGGACATCGACGGCCGCCGGTACCCCGCCGAGTTGGCCGGCGAACTCTACCCCGGGGGAATCCCGATCGAGGACGAGAGCGATCTCGTGGAACTCATTCGCCGGCACGAGGCCGACCTCTGCGTGATGTCGTACAGCGACCGCTCGTACCAGCAGGTCATGAGCCTCGGCTCGGTCTGCAACGCCGCGGGCGCCGACTTCACCATGCTCGGCGAGCGGCTGACGCAGCTCGTGAGCAGCAAGCCCGTGGTGTCGGTGGGCGCGGTGCGCACCGGCTGCGGCAAGAGCCAGACCAGCCGGCGCATCGCGCAGATCCTGCGGGCGGCGGGCAAGAAGGTGGTGGCGGTACGCCACCCGATGCCGTACGGCGATCTCGTGAAGCAGCGCGTCCAGCGTTTCGCCGAGCTGTCGGACCTCGAGAAGCACGAGTGCACCATCGAGGAGATGGAGGAGTACGAGCCGCACGTCGTGGCGGGGGGCGTCATCTACGCCGGGGTCGACTACGAGGCGATCCTGCGCGAGGCGGAGAAGGAGGCCGACATCATCCTCTGGGACGGCGGCAACAACGACACCCCGTTCTACCGGAGCGACCTGCACGTCGTCGTCGCTGACCCGCACCGCGCCGGCCACGAGAAGGAATACTACCCCAGCGAGACGAACGTGCGCCTGGCCGACGTCGTGGTGATCAACAAGGAAGTGGAGGCGGAGTTCGACGACATCGAGACCGTCCGCCGCAACATCCTGGAGATCAACCCGGACGTGGTCATCGTCGACGCGGCCAGCCCGCTGACCGTCGAGGGCGACGTCGACCTCCGGGGCAAGCGCGTGCTGGTGGTGGAGGACGGCCCCACGCTCACGCACGGCGACATGACCTACGGCGCCGGCGTGGTGGCGGCGCTGCGGCGCGGAGCCGCCGAGCTCGTCGACCCGCGCCCTTGGGCGACGGGCCGGCTGGCCGAGACCTTCGAGGCGTATCCCGAGATCGGCACGCTGCTGCCGGCCATGGGGTACGGCGCGGAGCAGGTGGCCGACCTGGAGAGGACCATCAACGCCGTCGATTGCGACGTGGTGGTCATCGGCACGCCGATCGACCTGAACCGCATCGTGAAGATCGACAAGCCGACCGTTCGCGTGAAGTACGAGCTCCAGGAGATCGGAGAGCCGAATCTGGAGCAACTGCTGGCCCGCTTCCTGGGCTAGCCGAGAAGCAGGGGCGGCCGGCCGAGGCGATCGGATCGATCGGGGCCGGCCACCGCCGCAATCCGGGGAGGCGATCCGTGAACATCCACGAGTACCAGGCCAAGGAGATCTTCACCCGCTACGGCCTGCCGGTGCCGGGCGGCAAGGTCGCCACCACGGCGGACGATGCCGTCGCTCATGCGCGCGAGGTCGGTTTGCCGGCCATGGTGAAGGCGCAGGTCCTCACCGGCGGCCGCGGCAAGGCCGGCGGCGTGAAGTACTGCACGACCGAGCAGGAGGTGCGCGATCACGCCGGGCGCATCCTGGGCATGGACATCAAGGGACACACGGTGGGCAAGGTGCTGATCACCCCGGCGGTGGACATCGCCGAGGAGTACTACGTCGGCATGCTCATCGACCGCAACACGCAGCGGGTGCTGCTGATGGCCAGCGCCGAGGGCGGCGTCGAGATCGAGCAGGTGGCGAAGGAGAATCCCGAGGCGATCCTGCGCCAGCCGATCGATCCGCGTTACGGGCTGCTGGATCACGAGGCGCTGGGCATGGCGCTGCGGCTGACCGGCGGCGACGTCCGCAAGGCCCGGCAGCTGGCCCTGGCGATGCAGAAGCTCTACCAGGCGTTCCTGCACGCCGACGCCAGCCTCGCTGAGATCAACCCGTTCATCTTCACGAAGGACGGCAAGGGCCACGCCATCGACGCCAAGGTCAACCTCGACGACAACGCGCTGTTCCGGCATCCCGGCTACGAGGAGTTGCGGGACCTGGAGGCCGAGGATCCCTCGGAACGCCAGGCGCGCGAGGCCGACCTCTCCTTCGTCAAGCTCGAGGGGAACGTGGGTTGCCTCGTCAACGGCGCCGGTCTGGCCATGGCCACCATGGATCTGGTGAAGTACTACGGCTGGCAGCCGGCGAACTTCCTGGACATCGGCGGCAGCTCGAACCCGGAGAAGGTGGTGAACGCCCTCGGGATCATCCTCGCCGACGAGAACGTGAAGGCGGTCCTCTTCAACATCTTCGGGGGAATCACGCGCTGTGACGACGTGGCCCAGGGCATCATCCGGGCCACGGAATCCATGCAGATCGACGTGCCCATCGTGGTGCGCCTGACCGGCACCAACGAGGAAGAAGCACGGCGGATGCTGGCCGAGACGCGGCTGGTTCCGGCCGAGACCATGGACGAGGCCGTCCAGAAGGCCATCGAGCTCGCCGGCTAGGCGGACGTCGCCCCAGGGCATCGCTGTCCGGGCCAGGCCCGCGATGGCGGGCGGCCCGACGCCGCGGGCGCGGCGCGGTCCGTCGAGACAGAGGAGCAGCGCAAAATGGCGATCTTCGTAGACGAGTCCACCAAGGTGGTCGTGCAGGGCATCACCGGGCGCGACGGCAGCTTCCACACGCGCGGGATGCTCGATTACGGCAGCAAGGTCGTGGCGGGCGTCACCCCGGGCAAGGGCGGTCAGACGTTCGAGGACCGCGTGCCCGTGTACGACACCGTGCAGGACGCCGTGGCCGAGACCGGCGCCAACACGTCCATCATCTTCGTGCCGCCGTTCGCGGCGGCGGGCGCGGTCTTCGAGGCCGCGGACGCCGGCATCGGGCTGGTGGTCTGCATCACCGAGGGCGTGCCGACGCTGGACATGGTGAAGGTCATGCCGTACCTGCAGGAGCGGGGCGTGCGGCTGATCGGCCCCAACTGCCCCGGGCTTCTGGCCCCGGGAATCTGCAAGCTGGGCATCATGCCGGCCTCGATCGTGAAGGAAGGCACCGTGGGCGTGGTGTCGCGCAGCGGCACCCTCACCTACGAGGTGGTCTGGCAACTGACGGCGGCGGGGCTGGGCCAGAGCACGTGTCTGGGCATCGGCGGCGACCCCGTCATCGGCACCAGCTTCCTCGACGCCATCAAGGCCTTCGCGGCCGATCCGGCCACCGAGGCGCTGGTGATGATCGGAGAGATCGGCGGCGATGCCGAGGAGCGCGCAGCCGAATACATCAGCGCGAACGTCGAGATCCCGGTGGTCTCGTTCATCGCCGGTCAGACGGCGCCTCCCGGCAAGCGGATGGGACATGCCGGCGCTATCGTATCCGGCGGTACCGGAACGGCCGCGGAGAAGAAGAAGGCGCTGGAAGGAGCGGGCATCCCGGTGGCCGACCGCCCCCGGGACATCGTGCCCAGGCTCGAGGAGATCTGGCGCCGCTGAGAGCGGCTGCCGCGGTCCCGGGGACCGCGAGGGAGCGCCATGGAGCAGACCTACTTCATGCTCAAGCCCGAGATCGTCGCCGCGGACGACCAGAAGGTGGGGGCCATCCTCGCCCAGGTGAACGCGTCGGGGTTCCGCATCGTCGACCTAGCGCTGCGGCGTCTCGACCGGGCCACGGTCGAGGAGTTCTACGCCGAACACCGCGGCAAGCCGTTCTTCGACGATCTGGTCGGCTACATCGCCTCGGGGCCCGTGGTGGCGGTGCGCCTCGAGCGGGAGGACGCGGTGCGGCGGTTGCGCGAGTTGATCGGGGCCACCAACCCCCGGGATGCGGCCACCGGGACGGTGCGCTTCCTCCACGGGACGTCGCTGCAGCAGAACGCGGTGCACGCCTCGGCGAGCGCGGACGACGCCGAGCGCGAGCTGGGCATCATCTTCGGCGCCTGAGGCGGCGCACGGAGCACGGGAACGGGCCGGCCGCACCGGCCCGTTCCTTGACATAAACGGATTCCAAACCTAGAGTTGGGCGCTCGCATGAGACTGGATCTGGACCGGACGCCACCCGGTGGCTCCACGCTTCTGGTGGCCGAGGACCTCGCGTTGCTCGAGGGATCCCTGCCCGCCGCCGTGCGGCTGGAGGGAGAACTCGCGGTCGACAATCTCGGCAAGCGATTCCTCGTCCGGGGCGACCTCGTCGCCCGCGGGCGCGGGGAATGCGGCCGCTGCCTGGCCGAGTTCGAGCTGACCTACCCGGTTCCGGTGGAGATCATGATCCTGCGGGGCGGCGAACAAGAAGGGGAGGACGAGGGCGAACACCTCGTCATCCATCAGCGCACTGGCGAGGTGGATCTGGATGACGCGCTGCGCGAGTCCGCGATCCTGGCCGTGCCGCTGGTGACCGTGTGTGACCAGGATTGCCGCGGCCTCTGCATCCAGTGCGGAGCCGACCTGAATCGGGGCCCCTGCACCTGTGACCCGGAGTCGCCCGACCCGCGCTGGGAAGGGTTGCCGGACGCTTGACCGCGCGGCGCGCGGAGGAGACATCATGGCCGTTCCGAAGAAGAAGACCAGCAAGTCCAAGAAGGGGCTTCGTCGCGCCAACTGGCACCTGACCAAGCCGGACCCCAACAAGTGCCCCCACTGCAGCGCGCCGCGCCTGCCGCATCGCGTCTGTCGAGAGTGCGGATTCTACGGCGAACGCGAGGTGCTGGTGGTCGAATCGTAGATCGTCGCCTGCCGTTTCGGCTCTCGGCCGGGGTGGCGTGACGATCCCGAGCGGGGGAGGTCGCGAGCGTGAGCGAGGCCCGACGGGTGCCGGTGGTGGGCGTGGATGCCATGGGGGGCGACGTGGGACCTGCCGTCGTGGTCCCCGGCGCGCTGGCGGCGCTGGACGGCGAGGGTGGTTTCCGCCTGAGGCTCTACGGCGACGAGGTCGCGATCCGCTCGGAGCTCGGCGGACGCGCCGACGATTCCACGATCGAGGTGGTGCCCTGCAGCCAGGCGATCGCGATGAACGAGTCGCCGGCGACGGCCATTCGCAGCCGTCCCGACTCGCCCATCGTCCGCGCCATGCGCGATCAGGCCGAAGGCGGGGTGGATGCGGTGGTGAGTGCAGGCAGCACCGGCGCCATGGTGGCGGCCAGCCTGCTGATCCTGGGACGGCTGCCGTCGGTCGACCGGCCTGCGATCGCCACGGTGGTGCCCACCGTCGGCGGCGAGATCCTCCTGGTGGACGCCGGCGCGAACGTGCAGTGCACGCCGGAACACCTGCTCACCTTCGCGCGCATGGGCGCCCTTTACGCCCGCGAGATGTTGCGCGTCCCCGATCCCACGGTGGGGCTGCTGAACATCGGCGAGGAGGCCACCAAGGGCAACGAACTGACGGTGGCGGCCCACGAGCTGCTGAGGAGTTCGGGGCTGCACTTCGTGGGCAACGTCGAGAGCAACCGCCTGCTCCAGGACGCCGCCGACGTCGTGGTCACCGACGGCTACACCGGCAACATCGTCCTGAAGCTGGTGGAGGGGATCGGTCAGTTCCTCGCCGGGCTCGGCAGCCGGAGCGACATGGAACCCGCCGCCCGCAGCGCTCTGCGGCCGCTCCTGGCCTTCCTGCAGGAGCACTTCTCCTACGAACGCTATGGAGGGGCCCTGCTCCTGGGGATCGAGGGCGTCTCCATCATCAGCCACGGGCGCAGCACCAGCCGCGCCATCGCGAATGCCGTGCGGGTGGCGCACCGTCAGGTGCAACTCGCCATTCCACGCAAGCTGCAGGCCACCCTGGCCGCCTGAAGTTCGGGCTGTCCAGCCGGGTTCACCGGAGGAGCCGCACGACCATGCGTCTGGTGCCGATGATCTTCCCCGGGCAGGCCTCGCAGGTGGTCGGGATGGCCCGGGATCTGGCCGGCGGCAGCGGCCCCGCGGCCGACTTCCTGTGCCGCGTGGATCGGATCCTGGAGCACCGGCTCACCAGGGTGATGTTCGAGGGGCCGGCCGACATCCTCACGCAGACGCATCACGCGCAGCCCGCGATCCTGGCGCACTCGGTGGCCGTGGTCCTGGCCCTGCTCGATCGCGGCGTGGCGCCGTCGATCGTCGCCGGCCACTCGCTCGGCGAGTACTCCGCCGCCGTGGCGGCCGGCGCGCTGGCCCCCGACGACGGGCTGATGGCGGTCCGTCGCCGCGGCGAGCTGATGTTCGCCGCCGGCCGCGAACAGCCCGGCGCGATGGCCGCCGTCCTGGGGCTCTCGGCCGCCCGCGTGGCGGAGGTCTGCGCCGAGGTCGCGCGGGAGCACGGCGTGGTCGTCGTGGCGAATCACAACTCTGCCGTCCAGGTGGCGATCTCGGGCGAGGTGAAGGCGGTGGAAGCCGCGTCGGCGGCCCTCGTCGCGGCCGGGGCCCGGCGCGTGGTGCCGCTGAACGTCAGCGGCGCGTTCCACTCGCCGCTGCTGGAGGGCACGGCGCGGTCGTTCGCCACCTTCCTGGCCGCGCTGGAGGTGGCCGACCCCGTGATGCCCCTGGTGGCGAACGTCAGCGCGGAGCCCGTGAGCACCGCGGCCGAGTTGCGGGCCGGTTTCGAGCGCCAGCTCACCGCGCCGGTACGCTGGCAGGAGACGATGGAACGCATCTGCCGTCCCGAGACCGGCGAGGCGCCCAGGCTGGTGCTGGAGGTGGGCCCCGGCAAGGTGCTGTCGAACCTCGCCCGCCGGGAGTACCCGGAGGTCGCCTTCGCGGCGGTGGGCACGGTGGACGATCTGGAGCGGATCGACGCTCTCCTGGACGAGCACGGGATCTGACGGATCGAGATCGTGGCCCGGCAACGCGGCGGTGCCGGCCGCATGCCCCCCGAACCGCGGTACGGAAGGAGCTGAGATCATGGTCGCGAACGAAGCCGGATCCGGAGTGTCGCGCGGCGCGGTGATCGTCACCGGCGCCAGTCGCGGTATCGGACGGGCCATCGCCGCGCGCCTGGCCCGCGACGGGTGGCCGCTGGCCCTGGTCGCGCGTGACGAGGCGAAGCTC
This sequence comes from Candidatus Krumholzibacteriia bacterium, assembly GCA_046484865.1. Classification (GTDB taxonomy): domain Bacteria; phylum Krumholzibacteriota; class Krumholzibacteriia; order LZORAL124-64-63; family LZORAL124-64-63; genus JAWOID01. Next base: position 65,848 of record JAWOID010000018.1, on the reverse strand, counting down.
GCCGCGGTCGCGGCCGAGATCGGCGGCGGCACGGCGGAGGTGCGGACCTACACCGCCGACATCGTGGACGCGTCGCGCGTGGAGGAGGTGGTCCAGCAGGCGTCCAGCGACCTGGGCGAGATCCACGGTCTGGTGAACAACGCCGGGATCACCCGCGACGCCTTGCTCGTGCGCATGAAACCGGAGGACTGGCAATCGGTTATCGATACGAACCTCAACGGGACGTTCTACTTTACAAGGGCGGTGGCCCCTCTTATGATGCGCCGGAGAGAGGGGAGGATCGTCAGCATCTCGTCCGTGATCGGCATGTCCGGCAACGCCGGGCAGGTCAACTACGCGGCGAGCAAGGCTGGAATCGTCGCCTTGACCAAGTCGGTCGCGAGGGAACTGGGCGGCCGTCACGTGACGGCCAACGTCGTTGCGCCGGGGTACGTCACCACGGATATGACGGCATCCCTGCCCGACAAGGTCAAGGAGGACATGCTCCGGCGGATACCCCTCAGACGGTTCGGCGATGGCGATGACGTCGCGGGAGCCGTCAGTTTCTTGCTCTCCCCGGACGCGGCCTACATCACCGGCCAGGTGCTGGTGGTGGACGGCGGCATGATGGCCTGAGCACGATTCGCACTCTCAGGAGGAAACGTCAGAATGGCGTCGATTCAGGACAAGGTGTACGAGATCATCGAGCGCAAGCTCTCGGTGAACCCCGAGCAGATCACGCCGGAGGCGTCGTTCACGGAGGATCTGGGGGCCGATTCGCTGGACACGGTGGAACTGGTGATGGACCTGGAGGAGCAGTTCAACATCACGATCCCCGAGGAGGATCAGGAGAAGCTGCGGACCGTCCAGGACGCCATCGACTACCTGGAAGCGCACCTCGAGAGCTGACGTCGAGCGTCGGCCGTACCGGCGCAGGATCGGGCTTGAATCCCGGTCTCGGCCGCGGAGGCGGGCGAGACCGGGTTCTGGTTTCGGCGCCGCCGACAGTTCGCCGCGTCGTCAGCAACTCAGGGGAAGCGGGCCGGGGGGCCCGCGCGCACGGAGGTCTGGAGCGTTGGAGCACCGGAAAGTCGTGGTCACGGGTCTGGGTCTCGTCACGGCGGTCGGCAAGGATCGGGACGCTTCCTGGGAGGCGCTCGTGGCGGGCCGCAACGGCGTGGGCCCGATCGAGTCCTTCGATGCCGGCGAGTACCGGACGCAGTTCGCCGCCGAGGTGCGGGACTTCGACCCGCACCGGTCGATGGAACCCAAGGAAGCGCGCAAGGCCGACCGTTTCTGCCAGTTCGCCATGGATGCGGCACGACAGGCGATGGAGCAGGCGGGCGTCGGCGAGGTGCGGGATCCGTTCCGCGCCGGCGTGATCGTCGCCTCGGGCATCGGCGGCATGATCACCTGGGAAGAGCAGCACAAGCGGTTGCTGGAGCGGGGGCCGTCGCGCGTGTCGCCGCTCTTCATCCCCATGATGATCGCCGACATGGCGGCGGGACTGATCTCGATCAGGTACGGTTTCCGGGGCGCGAACTTCTGCACGGTCTCGGCGTGCGCCTCGGGCGGGCATGCGCTCGCCTGCGCCTTCGATCAGATCCGTCTCGGCCAGGCCGACGTCATGATCACGGGCGGCAGCGAGGCGACGATCTCGCCATGCGCGCTGGCCGGCTTCGGGAACATGAAGGCCCTCTCCACCCGCAACGACGACCCGACCCACGCCAGCCGCCCTTTCGACGCGGAGCGCGACGGGTTCGTGCTGGGCGAAGGCGCCGGGGTGCTCGTGCTGGAGGAGGAGGAGCATGCCCGTCGCCGCGGCGCCGCGATCCTGGGCGAGATGGTGAGCTATGGTGCCACCGCGGACGCGTTCCACATGACCCAGCCGGACAACGACGGCGTCGGCGGCGCCGGCTGCATGCGCCTGGCGATCGAGAGCGCGGGGCTGCAGCCCGAGGCCATCGGCTACATCAACGCGCACGGGACGTCGACGCCGTACAACGACAAGATCGAGACCAAGGCGATTCGCGACACCTTCGGCGCCCATGCGGACTCCCTGATCGTCAGTGCCACGAAGTCGATGGTCGGGCACACTCTCGGCGCGGCCGGTGGCCTGGAAGCGGCCGTCACCGTGCTGGCCCTGCACCACGGCGTGCTGCCGCCCACCATCAACCTGCAGACCCCCGACCCCGAGTGCGATCTCGATTACTGCCCCAACCAGTCGGTGGAGCGCGACGTCGAGTACGCGCTCTCGAACTCGTTCGGCTTCGGAGGGCACAACGTCTCGCTCTGCTTCGGTGCGCGACGCTGAGACCCGGCAGAGAAGGCCGCAAACATGATGATGACGGGCGCCTGGCGACGACTTCGCGGCCTGTTGCGCGGTCCGGGCAAGGAGCAAGCCGAACCCGGGGTGCCGCTCCAGCGATTCGAACACCACGACGTCTTGCAGGCGAAGCTCGGCTACGCCTTCACCGACCTGGAACTCCTCGAGCGTGCGCTCCTGCACCGGTCGCACATCCATGTCACCCGCAACGACCGCGTGCAGTCGAACGAGCGCCTGGAATTCCTGGGCGACGCGGTCCTCGGCCTGGTGGTCAACGAGTACCTGTTCCGGCGCTTCCCCGAACGCTCGGAAGGGGACCTCACCAAGATGAAGTCGCTCCTCGTCTGCGGTACCCGCCTGTCGGAGGTGGCCGGCGACCTGTCGCTCGGCGACCATATCCAGATGAGCCGCAGCGAGGCCGCCACCGGCGGGCGCAAGCGGTCGAGCATCCTGGCCGATACCATGGAGGCGCTCATCGGCGCGGTCTACCTCGACGGAGGCCTGGTCGCAGCCCACGGCGTGATCCGGCGCGCGATCCTGGACGGCAGTGACCGGGTACTGGCGCGGCGCTCGCTGGGCAACTACAAGAGCCGGCTGCAGGAGCTGATCCAGGCCCGCTACAAGACGCCGCCGCGTTACCGGGTGGTTTCCGCGGAAGGCCCCGATCACGCGCGCGTCTTCAGCGTCGGGGTGAGCTTCAACGGCGTGCTACTGGGCCAGGGAGAGGGGCGCAACAAGAAGACGGCCGAGCAACGTGCGGCACGGGAGGCCCTCGAGCGGCTGGAGAACGACCCGGAACTTCTCGACGGCCTGCCCGATTGAACCCCGATGTGCGCGTTCCCAGCCCCGCGCCGAAGGCGAAAGCATGCCCTATCCTCTGATCCTGATCTGGTCGCTGCTGCTGTCGGTGGCGGTTCCGGCCGACTTGCCGGCGGGCCGCGGACTGCCGCCCGACGTGGTGCGTCCCGACTCTCTGGTGAGCGAGAGCCTGCCGCAGGGATCCGCCTCGGCGTATCTCCTGGGCAAGGGGCTGCTCGAGCGGGGCGAGCTGCGGGAAGCCCTGGTGCACCTGTCCACGGCCTATCTCGCCGCGCCGGACCAGGAGGAGTTCGCGCTGCCGTACCTGTCGGCCCTGCTGGCGACCGGTCAGCGCGGGGAGGCGCTGAAGGTGCTCGACGCGCTGCGCGCCGTTCATCCCGACCGCCGCGATCTGGAGCAGCAGCGCGCGCTGCTGCTCGCCGATCTGGGCCGGTACGAGGATGCGCTGCGGCAGGTCGCCCTGGTCAAGACCCTCGAGGCTGCCGGGGCCGACTCCGTGACGGTCGGCTCGCTGGAGCACGACGGGGACCTGGCGTTGCTGGAGGCGGGCCTGCTGGTGCAGGTGGGGCGCACGGACGAGGCCCTGGCGACGTATCGGCTCCTGCTGCGCGACCGGCCCGAACAGGCGGAGCAGATCTACGTGATGATGGCGTCGCTGATCGAACGCCACGGCGATCGTGCCGAACTCGAGCAGCTGCTGCGCGAGGCCCTCACCGTCGCGCCGGACTCGCGTCCGCTCCGGCTCGGCCTCTTGCACCTGCTCGTCGACGACGAACGGCTCGAGGCTGCCCGGAACCTGGCGACGACGGCCGACTCCCTGGCCGTGGCGCAAGGCGAGGCGTCCGGCGATCGGGACGGTGTGGAGGCGGGAGCGCAGAACGCCGCCGCCCGGTCGTACGGGCTGGAACTGGCGGACCTGCTGGCGCGCCGGGGCCACTACCGGGAGGCCGTGGCCATCCTGCAGCAACGGCGCGGCGGTGGCCGGCCCGGCGAGGAGGAGAGCCTCTGGCTGGGCCGGCTCCTGCTGGGCCTGGGCGACGGCGAGGAGGCCGAGGAGGTGATCGGGGAGGTGCGGGCGCGCTGGCCCGATTCGGGCTGGGCCGAGTACCTTCAGGGCCGGCTTCTGGCGCGGCAGCGCAGGTTCGACGATGCGCTGCCCCACCTGCGGCGCGCGGCGGAGCTGGAGCCGTACGAACCGGACGTGCGCACCACCCTGGTGCAGATCCTGCTGCTGGCCGGCGGTTCTGACCTGGACAGCACGGCGACGACGGCGTCAGCCGTGGCCTTCCGGGGCGAGTTGCGGCAGCAGAGTGACGCGGCGGCGGCGATGGTGCAGGCCGGCGATCACCCCGGGCACATGGTCCTCGGCCATGCGTTCCGGACGCTCGGCGAACTCGGGCGGGCCGCGGAGCACTTCGTCGTCGCGGCGGGAGACCCGGAGCTGCGCCTCGATGCCCGCGTGCAGCTCGCCTTCTGCAAGGACGAGCTCGGCCAGCCGGAGGCCGCGCGCGAGCTGCTCGAGCAACTCCGCCGCGAGTTTCCCGAGGAGGCCGACCTGGCGAACACGCTGGGCTACATGCTGGCGGAGCGGGGCGAAGATCTCGATCACGCCGAGCAGTTGATCCGGGCCGCGCTGAAGGTGGAACCGGACAACGGTGCGTACCTCGACTCGCTCGGCTGGGTCCACTACCAGAGGGGCGAGTACGAGGCGGCGTTCGACCGGCTGGTCGAAGCGGCGAACGCATTCCCCGAGAATCCGGTGATCCTGGAGCACATGGGGCTCACCCTGCGTGCCCTCGGCCGGACCGACGAGGCCAGGGCGGTGCTGCGGCGCGCCCTGGAGGCGGGCGGCGACGAGGAGCATCTCCACAGGCTGCTGGCGGAACTCGAGGAGGAGGCGAAGCCGTGACGCTCTTTCCCCGGGCGCGGGGAAAACCGCGCGCGGATCGGCGCATCGTGTGCGCCCTGGCGCTGGCCGTCGCCGCGGGTCCGGTGACCGCAGCGAGTCAGCAACTCCCGCAACCTCCGGCGACGACGACCCCGGACACGGCGACCGCGCCGGATGGCGAGCCGGCTCTGTTGCACCATGCCGTCTGGGAGGCCGGGGTCCTCGGCCGGACGGTGAGCGGCCGGGCTGCGTGGTTGCGCGGGAGGGCGGGCGAGTTGCGCCTGGAGATCCTGGCGGAGCCGCGAGATGGGCGAGCTGATCACGGGGCCGCGCACGTGACGGATGAACTGCTGCGCCGGCAGGGCGAGGGGTGGACCTTCACGGCCTCGGGCACCGAGGCGGTGACTGCCGGCGGTGACGGTCCCCTGCTCAAGCCGTGGGGAGCCCGCTGGCGCGAGGCGCCCGCCGCGCTCGCGACCCTGCTGGAACAGGTCGTCGAACGCGTCGAGGCGGGTCCGCCGGTGCCGGACCCCCGGCGCGATGGAGAGCGGCGAACGGCGGGCTGGCGCCGCCCGGGCCTGACGGCGACCGGGGCGGCGCGGGTGGAACTGCCCCGACTGTCGCCGGAGATGGCGGTCGCGGTTCCGACGGACGACGAGGCGCCGCCGCCGCTCCGGGCTCCGCGCGGATGTCTGCGGCGTGATCTCGTGCAGCGCGGCCGGGGCCGTGGCGCCGATGCCGAGATCGTCACCTTCCGCTGGGCCGGCGGCCAGATCGGCGAGCCTCGGCTCGTGGTGACCTCCTCGCGGCGCACGGGGTCGGTGGCGCTCCGACACCGGGGCGCGCAGCCGGTCCGGCATCCGGGCTGGGAGACGTTCGTCCCCGTCTGGCCGCTGGCCGATCTCATCGAGTCTCCGTAGCTTCATGCCCAGAGCCGCGAGGGGAATGGGGCGCCGCGACAGCGGTTTCCCCGCTTTCGCGTGCAGGGGAATCCGCGGCGGCGAGTCCGCCGGCGCCCGGGTATTCGCGACTCCGGGCGGAACCTCGCGAGGGGGGTGGTGTTCATGGACGACACGTCACGTCCGCGTGAGGGCCCGAGGAGGGGTGATTTGAACGGTACGGCCAAGGCACGCGACGCCCGGACCCGGCGCCGCGAAGCGGAGGGGCTCACCACCATCCGCGACGAGGACCTCATCGTCATGGTCCGCGAGGGCGACCGGCGGGCGTACGATGAACTGGTCTTCCGGTACAAGGGCCGCCTCTACAGCTTCCTGCTGCGCATGGTGAAGGACCCCACGACGGCCGAGGAGCTGACGCAGGAGACGCTGATCCGGGTCTACCTGCACGCCGACAAGTATCGCGAGATCGCCCGCTTCTCCACCTGGGTCTTCACCATCGCCACGAACCTGGTGCGCAACAAGATGCGCCGCCGGGCGCGCTTGCCGCGTTTCTTGACCTTGAACCCCACGCCGGACGAGGACGAGACGCCGCTGGATCCCCCCGACCCCACCGCCGATCCCACGCGAGAGATCGAGGGTCAGGAACTCGGTTCGCTGATCGCCGAGGCCACGGAGCGGATCCCGGAGAAGTACCGGGTGCCGTTCCTGTTGCGCGAGGTCGAGCAGCTCACCTACGAGGAGATCCAGCAGGCCACCGGACTGAAGCTGGGAACCGTGCGCTCACGCATCAATCGAGCACGCAACAAGTTCCGTCAGAACATCAAACCCCTCCTGCGCAACGAGACGCTCCTGGCCGATCTCGAGCGGCTCGAGCAGCGCATGCTCGACGAGCGCGCGGAGGATGACTGAGGGACCACGAGGAGGAAGCAGCATGCGATGCGGGAAAGCCCGAGCATGGGTGAGCCTGGACCTGGATGGATCATTGCCGCCGGACCGCGTCGTCGCGCTCGAAGGCCATCTTTCGGCCTGCTCCGCCTGCCGCGCCCACCGGGACGATCTGCTCCTGGGGCGCCGCATGCTGGCGGCAACCACACCCACCCTGTCCGATCAGTTCGACTGGCGGCTGAGATCGCGCCTGAATCAGTCGCTCACGGCGGCCGCACGCGATGCCGCGGGTCCCTGGCAGGTGCGTTCCGGCCGGGGCGCGTGGAGCAGCCGCTTCGGCACATCGGCGGCCCTGGGCGCCGCCGCGGTCCTGACGGTGGCCCTGTTCCTGGACGGCAACAGCGACCCGGTGCCCGCCGAGCAGGGCATGACCTCGACGCCGTCGCAGACCGCTGCGCTCGTCCCGCGGGCGGAAGAGAGTGGAGCCGCGGCGGCCCTCGACCGCAGACCGCTCTTCCCGGCGGAGAACGGACTGCGCGCGCGACTGGTGAGTTCCGGAGGGCAGGGCAGCGCACTGGCAGCCGCGCCGGCGAGCCGTACCCGGCTGAACGCCTGGTCCGGCGACGGGGTGCGCGACCTCGAGACGATCACGGAGTTGCGCCAGGTCAACGAGCGCCTCGCCCGGCTGGTGCGACACCTGCAGGGACGGATCGATCTCCTCGAGGCTCAGCTTGACACCACCCGGGACGGTGGCCTAGATCTCCAGGAGACTCGCTAGGAACGGCCCGATCCCTCAGGAGGCCCCATCACCTTGCCAGCGTGCATCCCGCGTCTGCGGCCCGCGTCCGCATCCGTGCCCGGTGCGGGACGCGACCGCGGACGACGCCGCGCGGCGGGCTGGTTCCTCGCCGCCCTCCTGCCGCTCTCGACCCTCGCGCTGGCCGGCTGCCAGGGCGGCCGCGAGAGCGGCATTCTCATGGCGGCCGGTTCCTACGGCGACCTGGCCGTCCTCGTGTCGGACGGAGACCTCGAGCCGGCGGCGGACCGCTTCCTCGCGGAGGTGAACCGCGAGGTGACCTTCGTCATCCAGGCCGAGGATCGCTTCAACGTCGACATCTACGGCCCCCGTCGGTGGGAACTCGGACGCGGTTACAAGAACATCCTCTTCCTGGTCGTCCTCGGCGGGGGCGGCCCCGTGGAGAAGGAGGTGCGCAAGCTGGTGTCCGCGGAGACCCTGGAGCAGATCGGGCAGGGACCGGGCGGTCTCGTGCAGCTGGACGATCCCTACGCCACCTACCAATACGCCATCGTTCTGGCCTCCAGCGACCGCAACAGCCTCCTGAGCATTTTGCGCGGCAACAGCGAGCGCGTGCGCACGCTCATCGAGGAGAAGAACCGCAAGCGCATCCAGCGGCGCAACCGCCAGGACGGCCTGGACGAACGCCTCATGAACTCCTACTGGAACCGCTTCGGGTTCCTGCTCGAGATCCCGCGCGAGTACCGCGAGAACCAGGTGCTCCCGGGCGGCTATCCGGCGGTGGAACTGATGCAGAACGCACCGTCGCGAGGCATCACCGTCGCGTGGGCCCCGCACGACGCGCCCGTCGAGGCCCTGGACGACCGCGAGTTCCTCTTCGAGCTCCGCAGCAGCATGGGGCGCGCGGTGCACGACGAGGAGGTCGCCGAGGCGCCCCAGGTGTGGCTGCGCGAGCGATTCGGGGAGCGTGACGCCGTCAAGCTCGAGGGCGTCTGGACCAGCAACGATTTCGCCGGCGGCGGCCCGTTCTGGAGCTACTTCGTGGCCGATCCCGCCGGAGGGCGCGTGTTCTGCATCGACGTTCTCGTCTACGCGCCCGGCATGGACAAGATGACCTTCTTCCGGCGGCTCGAGGCGGTGGCGGCCACGTTCTCGCTCGAGCGGCCTCAACCGTGACGGGATGGTGGTCTCTTGCGTGATGTCGAGATGCTTCGTTCTGCCAGGCGTCTGGCGCTGCTCGCTGTCCTCGGGGTCACGCTGGTGATGGCCGCCCCGGCGGCCCAGGCGCAGAGCGTCACCGGCCGCCAGCGGCCCGACGACGAGACGACCGAGACGGGTCGCACGCAGGTGGAGACGGCGCCGAGCCCGTCCCGCTGGGCGATCGGCGCAGGCGGGGGCGTGCTGGCCGGCGGCGATCTCTTCCGGGTCCGGGCGAGCAGCGGCAACGCACTGACCTGGCTGACCCCCGCGGGCGCCTCCTTCGGCTCGGACCGCTTCACCGTCACCCTGGACGAGGACCTCCAGATCGCACTGCAGGGCGCCTGGCAGGCGTCCTCAAGGCTGGCGGTGCGGGCCGAGTTCAGCTGGGCGCGCGTGGGCCTGAGCGCTCTGGCCGTGGTCGGCCAGACGGGCGAGGTGCTGCCCTACGACGAGTGGAATGTCTTTCTCGTCGGGCTCGCGGGCGAGTACCGCCTGATCCCGGATCGCACCTACCCCTACCTCGTCGGCGGCGCCGTGCTGGTGACGGTCCGTTCCCTCGACGCTCCGGATTTCGACACGGCGCGCATCGGGCCGCGCCTGGGCGTGGGACTCAACCACGATCTCGACGACCGGTGGAGCGTCCGGGTGGAGATCCGCGACAACCTGCTGAACCTGAACCTCGCGGATCACCAGCCCATCGCGGCGGGAACCAGCGAACCCGCCGTGGACTTCGACGAGATCACGCCGCAGCACCTGTGGGAGATCTTCGGGACGGTCCGGCTCCGGCTCTGATGAACCGCGACGAGAAACGTCCTCGAAAGTGGACGCTGACGACGGGCCGACGCGCCTGTGAAGCGTCACGAACCTTCACCGGGAACTCATTTCCATTTAATATGTTATAACCTTTCTTGAAAGACACTCCGGAGAGCGCCAGGGTTTTTCCTTGGCGCCATCTGCAGCCCGGACTATATTCGGAATTCGTGATTTATACGGTCCGGGAAACCACGAGAGTACGAGGGTAGCAGCCGATGAGCAACGTCATTGCCGTCGTCAATCAGAAGGGCGGGGTCGGCAAGACCACCACCGCCATCAACCTCGCGGCCGGACTCACGCGCTATTCCGAGCACACGTCGTCCTGCCTGCTCATCGACATGGACCCCCATGGCTGCGCCACGAGCACGCTGCTGGGGAAGATGGACGGCGAGCCGCCGGCCCGCAGCGTCTTCGACGTCCTGCGGCGCGCCATCACCCCGCAGGACGGCATCACGTCCACCGTGTACGACGAGAACATCGACATCCTGCCGTCCAACCCGTCGCTCGAGAGCATGGCCAAGACGCAGATCACCGATCGCCTGACCAAGGTCGTGCAGGCGCTCTCGACCTCGTACGGCTGGATCATCATCGATACGCCGCCGAATCTCGGCGTCCTGACGCAGAATGCGCTGGTGGCGGCGGATTACGTGCTGATCCCCACGCCCTGCACCGGGCTCTGCGTGCCGCCGCTGCGGCAACTGAAGGAACTGATCGGCCGCATCCAGGAGCGCCAGAACGTCTGGTTGCAGGTGCTCGGGGTGCTCGTCACCATGAAGGACGGCCGGACGCCGCTGCTCAAGAACGTCCGCCGGGAACTGGGGCAGATCTTCGACAAGAACGAGATCTTCCGGACGATCATCTCGAACAACATCAAGATCGAGGAGGCGCCGGCGAACTTCCAGAGCATCTACGCCTACGACTCCGGCTGCCTGGGCGCATCGCTGTACCGCGACTGGATCAAGAAGGAATTCTGCAAGCGCCACCAGAAGCTCGAGAAGCAGCGGGTGGAGCGCCGCGAGGCTGCCATGCTCGGCGGACCGCTGGCCCAGGAGCAACCGGCGGCAGCGCAGCAAGAGGTCTAGGCCGCTCGGCGCGCCCCTCCCGCCCGGAAAGGCTGCGGAGGCAGCGGTCGCCGCGGGTCAACCGCGCACGAAGGGATTGCCGGTCCGTTCCCGACCCACCGTGGTGTCGGGGCCATGGCCGGGGTGGACGATGGTGGCATCCGGGAGCGTGTAGATGCGCTCCCGGATGCTTTTTTCGAGGGCGCCATGATCACCGCCCGGCAGATCGGTCCTCCCGACGGAGCCGGCGAACAGGCAATCTCCAACCACCGCATGCCCTTCCCAGACGAACATCACGTGGCCGGGAGAGTGGCCGGGCACATGGATCACCCGGAGAACCGCGCCGTCGTACGCGAGCTCCCGACCGTCGACGAGGCTCGCCTCGCAGCGAGGAAGCCCGCTGGCCGGGAAGCCGTAGGCGGCCTGGATCTCGGGCATGCGCTCGATCAGCGGCAGGTCGCCGGGATGGCATATCAGGGGCAGGTCCCAGCGTTCCTGGATCGTGGCGGCGGCACCGACGTGATCGAAGTGCCCGTGAGTGGCCAGCAGCGCCGTCAGCCGCCAACCGCCGGCGTCGATCCGCCGCAGCAGCGTCTCCGGCTCGTCACCGGGATCGACGAGCACGGCCAGGCCGGGCTCTCCGGCGGCGGCCGCGGTGGTGAGCAGGTGAGCGTTCATCTGCAGCGGGCCGACGGTCAGGGTCTCGATCTGCCAGGTGGTCACGGCGGCCTCGCTCCGGAGGGGCGGGAGCGGGGCGGCGGCGAACCGCCGCCCCGCGGGAGACGCTGCTAGCGGTCGTCCTCGTCCTCGTAGTACTCGCGGCCGAGGTGGGTGATGAGTTCCTCGCCCATCATCCAGCGCAGGGTGTTCTTCATCTTCTTCTGCTGGATGAACAGGTCGTGCTCAGGGTAGAGGCCGGCGGGCACCACCGGGCTCTTGAAGTAGAACGACAGCCACTCCTGGATGCCGCTCAGGCCTGCGCGCCCGGCGAGATCGAGGAGGAGGGCCAGGTCGAGCACCAGCGGTGCGGCGAGGATGGAGTCGCGGCAGAGGAAATCGACCTTGATCTGCATGGGACGGCCGCACCAGCCCACGATGTCGATGTTGTCCCAGCCCTCCTTGTTGTCGCCGCGGGGCGGATAGTAATTGATCCGCACCTTGTGATAGAGGTTGCCGTACAGGTCCGGATAGAGCTCCGGCTGCAGGATGTTGCCGAGGACGCCCAGCTTCGACTCCTCCTTGGTCTTGAACGACTCGGGATCGTCCAGGACCTCGCCGTCGCGATTGCCGAGGATGTTCGTGCTGAACCAGCCGCTGATGCCCAGCAGGCGCGACTTGAAACCGGGCGCCAGGATCGTCTTGATCAGCGTCTGGCCCGTCTTGAAATCCTTGCCGCAGATGGGGGCGCCGGTCTGGCGGGCCAGTTCCTCGAGAGCGGGGAAGTCGGCGCTCAGGTTGGGGGCGCCGTTGGCATACGGAACGCCCTTCTTGATGGCCGCGTAGGCGTAGATCATGCTGGGGGCGATGTCGGGATGGTTGTCCCGCAGGCCCTTCTCGAACGCCTCGAGGCTGGCGTGCACGTCGGTCCGCTTCAGGTAGATCTCCGTCGAGCCGCACCAGATCATCACCAGCCGGGAGCACCCGTTGCGACGCTGGAAATCGTCCATGTCCTGCATGACGGCCTCGGCCAGTTCCATCTTCGTGGCGGCCTTCTTGACGTGGGGGCCGTCGAGCTTCTTGACGTAGTGGTTCTCGAACACCGCCGGCATGGGCTCGATCGCGCTCAGCGGCTCGGCGAGCTGATCGAGCAGGCTGCGCTCCAGCACGCCAGCCTTGATGGAGGCCTCGTACATGTTGTCCGGGAAGATGTCCCAGCCGCCGAACGCCAGGTTCTCGACCTCGGCGATCGGGACGAAGTTGCGGATCAGCGGCTGGCGACCCTCGGTCCGCTTGCCCAGACGGATGTGACCCATCTGGGTCACGCTACCGATGGGGAGGCGCAAGCCCTGGCGGACGGCCTCGACGCCGGCGATGAATGTCGACGCAACCGCGCCCATGCCGGGCGTCAGGACGCCGAGCTTGCCCTCGACGGGCGCGATCTGCAGCTTCTCGGGCATTTCCAGACTCCTCTTCAGGCTAGAGATCGGCGGGAACGGGATCTCAGGATAGGCCCCTGTCCAGGCTTAGGCAAAAGAAATGTGCGGGGACGGAGCCGGTCCCGGAGCGTCTCGATCGCGATGGCGAGCGTCCGTCGCGGTACGCCGGGCAACGACTTGCGGACCGGAACTGGTGACCGGGGAGAGAAAGCGCTAACGTGTCGGCACTTTCGGCCGGGGGGAGTGCCGAAAGCGAAAAAATTACGCGGACCCTCTGGACTCGCGCTGTAAAAACATGTTATAATCCGCCCTGTCGGTCGGGGAGCGGCGTCGATCCGACTGCTGGGTCCGGGACATGACCGGGACATGAAAGGATCTCGATGGGCAGAAGCTAACGCGTTTCGACCTGAGCAATCACTTCCCATCTTGCTTCGCGGCAAGGGAGTCTTGGCATCATGAAGGAAGACGCGGCGGCTCTGTCGGTAGCGGTCCGTGATCTGCCCGTGACCGCGCCCAGCATCTACATCCCGGTGGATACGACCCGCTTCTATGGCGCGCAGGGCCGGATCAAGCGGGCGATCGACCTGGCCGGCGCGGCCATCCTGCTGTTTCTCTCCGTCCCGCTGTTCCTGGCGATCGCGCTCGTCATCAAGCGCACCGACGGCGGCCCCATCTTCTTCATCCAGGAACGCCTCGGCCGGGACGGCAGACCATTCCGCTTCTACAAGTTCCGCTCCATGAAGCACGACAGCGACGACACCATCCACCGACGCTTCGCCACGATGTTCATCAACGGCGACAACGAAGGCTGCCGGCGCACCAACGGCGGGAAGTCCGCCTACAAGATCCAGCGGGACCCCCGGATCACGCCGGTGGGGGCCTGGCTGCGACGGACCTCCCTCGACGAACTGCCGCAGCTCATCAACGTCCTGCTCGGCGAGATGTCGCTGGTGGGCCCTCGCCCGCCGATCTGCTACGAGATCGACAACTACCGGTCGTGGCACATGGAGCGGCTGCGTGTCACACCGGGGATCACCGGACTCTGGCAGGTGTCGGGGCGGAGCAGCGTGAGCTTCGACGAGATGGTGCGGCTCGACCTGCACTACATCAACAACTGGTCGCTGCTGCTCGATCTCGGCATCCTCGCGAAGACGCTCCCGGTGATCATCCGGGGCACGGGGGGGTACTGAGCCTTCCGCCAGGGTCGCCGATCGCCGCCGTCCGGCGCGGTCGGCGCCCGGAGCGGGGGCCACGTACACCGGCCGTGACATGCGGGCGGGAAGAGCGGACATTTCCTCCGCCACCGTCGACGCCGTCGTGGACGGGTCGATCAGGGACCGACAACGAACGAGTGAAAGCGAGCATACATGATCAAGGTGGGCGTCGTCGGCTGCGGTTACTGGGGACCGAATCTGATCAGGAATTTCCAGCATCTGCCAGAGGTGGAGCTGGTCGCGATAGCGGATCTCGACGCCAGACGGCTGGCCCATGTCGGACAGCTCTATCCGGGGGTGAAGCAGACCACTGATTACCGGGAGATCGTGAAGGACCCGCGCATCGACGCCGTGGTGGTGGCCACGCCCGTATCCACCCACTTCCCGCTGGGCGCCGAGGTCCTCACCGCAGGCAAGCACCTCTTCGTGGAGAAGCCGATGGCGGCGAGTCCCGACGAGTGCCGCCGTCTCATCGATCTCGCCGAGCAGCGCGAGCTGCAGATCATGGTCGGGCACACCTTCCTTTTCACGCCGGCCGTCCGCAAGATCCGCGAGTTGATGGAGGTGGGCGAACTCGGAGACATCTACTACGTGGACGTCACCCGGGTGAACCTGGGCATCTTCCAGCCGGACGTGAACGTGGTCTGGGACCTGGCGCCGCACGACGTCGCCATGCTGAACCACCTGTTCGGCGCCACGCCGGCGATCGTCAGCGCGACGGGCCGGTGCTACGTGCAGCGCGAGCTCGACAACGAGGACGTGGCGTTTCTCACGCTCGAGTATCCCGGCCGGCAACTCGCTCACATCCACGTGAGCTGGCTGGACCCGAACAAGATCCGCAAGGCCACCTTCGTGGGCAGTCGCAAGATGCTGGTGTACGACGACGTGGCCGCGCTCGAGAAGATCCGCGTCTACGACAAGGGCGTGGATGTTCCCGCCCACTACGACAACTTCGGCGAGTTCCAGCTGTCGTACCGGTTCGGCGACGTCCACATCCCGCGGCTCGAGCAGACCGAGCCGCTGAAGATCGAGGCCGCGCACTTCGTGGACGTGCTGCTGGGACGCGCCGAACCCCTCTGCAACGGCTACCACGGCCTGCAGGTGGTGGAGACGCTCGCGAAGGCCTGCCAGTCCATCCGGCACGATGGGCGGCCCTACGAACTGGCGGCTGTCCGCACTTGACGGCGTCCGCCGAGCCGGACACGGAAGGCGAGACCAACGTGTCGCCTGCGCCCCCGCAGCCGACCGCTCCGGTGCGCGTGGCCATGATCGGCCAGAAGGGGTATCCCCCCGTGCACGGCGGGATCGAGCGACACGTGGCGGAGCTGGCGCGACGCCTGCCCGGCCACGGCGTGGAGTTGCTGCTCTACAGCCGACCCCACTACAGTTCCCTCCGCGGACCGACGGACGTGCCTGGCGTCAGCGTGCGGCGCATGCCGAGCGTGCCGACCAAGAACCTGGACGCCGCCACGCACAGCCTCCTGTGCACCGCCGACGTGTTGCCGCGCCGCATCGACCTGGTGCACTACCATGCACTGGGCCCCTCGCTGCTGTCCGGACTGCCCCGGGCGCTGGCGCGCAAGCGGACGCTGGTCACGGTGCACGGTCTCGACTGGCAGCGGGCGAAGTGGGGCCGCAGCGCCCGCGCACTGCTCAGGCTCGGCGAGTGGGCCAGCGCGAGCCTGCCGGACGCCACCGTGGTGGTTTCGCGTGACCTTCAGGAGCACTACCGCCGGCGGCACGGGCGCGAGACCATCTACATCCCCAATGGCATCAGCCCGCCCACTCCACAGCCGCCCCGCCTCATCCTGGAGCGGGGCCTCGATGGTCCGTACATCCTGTTCGTGGGCCGCCTCGTGCCGGAGAAGGGATGCCACCTCCTGCTGGAGGCCTTCGCGTCGCTGCCGGAGGACCTGCGGCAGAACCATCGCCTGGTGATCGCGGGCGACGCGGGCTTCACCGGCGGATACGCTGCGCAGTTGCGGCAGTCGGCGCCCGGCGGGGTGGAGTTCCTGGGCTTCGTCCACGGTCGGATCCTGGAAGAACTCTACACGAGTGCGGCGGTGCTGGTGCTGCCGTCGACCCTGGAGGGGCTGGCGATCACGCTGCTCGAGGGCATGAGCTACGAGCGTTGCTGCCTGGTCAGCGACATCGCGCCGAATCGCGAGGCCGGCGGCGCGTGGGTGAGCACGTTCCGCAGCGGCGACGCCGCCGATCTGGGCCGCAAGCTGGCGGCGCTACTGCGGGATCCGCAGGAGCGGCGACGGCTGGGCGAGGGCGCGCGCCGGCGCGTGGAAGCGAACTACTCGTGGGACCGGGTGGCTGCGGACACGGCTGCGCTGTACCGCACGGTCCTCGCCGGCCGCCGGCAGCCGGCTCGCACCGCGGGTGACGACGGCGGCGCGGCTCCTCGCGAAGGAGGGCGCGAGCGCACCCGGGACGGAGCGATTGGGGGTTGACACGTCCCGCCCAGGTACTATTTTTTCCATCGCTGGAGCGGGCATAGCTCAGTTGGTAGAGCACTACCTTGCCAAGGTAGTGGTCGCGAGTTCGAGTCTCGTTGCCCGCTCCATCTTCTTTTGTTCGTGCTTCTTCTGCTCGTGCGTTTCCTCCGGCGGAACGCGGCGCCTGCGGCGCCGGCGGCGCCGCGGTACGGGCCGGAAAGGCGGTTTGACAGGCCGCCGCCGCGGAGGCGATAATGGGATCCGGGAGGCGGCATAGCCAAGTGGCTAAGGCGACGGTCTGCAAAACCGTTATCCCCGGTTCGACTCCGGGTGCCGCCTCCAGCCCTCGCCACCGGATCCTGCGTGCGGAACCCCTCGAGCCGGGCGCCCCAGAGGGCCCGGTTCTTTCGTCGTGCGCGTGACGGCCCGGATGGCCGCGAGCGCGTCCGGCTGGGTGCCGGGGTGGCGAAACGGGTAGACGCGGGGGACTTAAAATCCCCTGGAGCGTTGCTCCTTGCCGGTTCGAGTCCGGCTCCCGGCACCAGCCCCCGTCCGAGCACCGGCACCGGTCCCCGGGCCGGTGCGTCACCCAGGAAGCTGCCCGTGCGCCTCGCCTTCCTCTCCATCGGCCGCCACATCCACACCGAGCGCTGGATCCGCTGGTTCGCCGAGCGAGGCGACGAATGCCACCTGCTGACGGTGCAACCGGGACCGGTGCCGGGGGTGACCGTCCACGACATCACCGCGCCGGTCGGCCCGAAGCCGCTGCGCTACGCGCTCTCCCTGCGCAAGGTGAAGCGGCTGCTGGCGGCCATCGCCCCTGATCTCCTGAACACGCACTTCCTCACCGGGTACGGCTACTGGGGGCACTTCTCCGGCTTCCACCCGAACGTGCTGACGGTGTGGGGCGACGACGTCTATGTCACGCCCTTCGAGAGCAGGATCAAGCACTGGCTCGCGCGACGAGCGCTCACCTCGTGCGACGCGCTGACGGGCGACTCGACCGACATCCTGCTGCGCAGCGTCGAGCTCGGCGCCGCGTCCGGGCGCGCCTTCCGCGTGCTCTGGGGTGTGGACCTGCAGCGTTTCCGGCCGCAGCCGGCGCGCGAGTTCCGGGCCCGGTACGGATTCGACGATGAGCACGTCGTCTTCTTCTCACCGCGCAGCTTCACGCAGCCCTACTACAACATCGACGTCATCATCGCCGCGGCGGCGCGGGTGCGCGCGGCCGAGCCGCGGGCGCGGTTCCTGTTCGCCGGCTACGAGGGCGACCCGGCGCGGTTCGTGGAACGCGCCACCGACGCGGGCATCGGTGACGTCTCGGCGTTCGCAGGCCGGATACCCCACGTGGACTTCGCCGTCGCGCTGAACGCGGGCGACGTGTTCCTGTCCGTGCCGTCGGTGGACGCGACGGCCGTCAGCCTGCTCGAGGCCATGGCCTGCGGCCGGGCCATCGTGGTGTCGAACCTGCCGTCGTCCACGGAGTGGATCGCCGACCAGGTCTCGGGGCTGGTGGTTCCGGCGCGGGACGAGGCGGCGCTCGCCGGCGCGATGCTCCGGTTCGCGGGCGATCCGCACCTGCGGGCCGCCTGCGGCGAGCGCGCCCTGGCCACCGCCCGGGCGGTGGCCGGCTTCGACGCCAACATGGAGCGCGTGGACGCGATCTTCGGCCGCCTGATCGACGGCCGCGGCTCCTGGCCGGAGGCCGTGTCCCTGCCCCGCCTGGCCGCCGCGGGAACGCCGGCCGCGGAGGTGCCGCGATGATCCTCTCCGTGGTGATCCCCACCCGGAACAAGGCTCCGCTGCTGCGGCGGACGCTCGCTGCGCTCGCTGCCCAGCAACTGCCGGACGACGCACACTGGGAGATCGTGGTCGTGGACGACGCCTCGAGCGACGGGACCGCGGACCTGCTGGCCGCCCGCGAACGAGCGCCGGGCGGCCCGTTGCTGCAACCCGTGCGGCCGGCTCGCAACCTCGGCCGGGCCGGTGCCCGCAACCTCGGCGTGAGCCGCGCGCGAGGACGCTACCTCGTCTTCCTGGACGACGACATCGTGGCCCCACCCGGCCTGCTGGCGGCGCACCTGAGGGAGCTGTCGGCCGCTCCCGCCCGGGGGACCATCGGGTACGCGGTGACCGAACCGACGCTGGTGGACGCCCCGCACTTCTTCTACCTCGACGGTCGCGCTGTGGCCAAGCTGCCGCCGGGGCCGGCGCCGGCCCGCTACTTCGTCACGCAGAACGCGGGCGTGCCCCGGGAGGCCTTCCTGAAGGCCGGCGGGTTCGACCAGCGCTTCGGCGGCTACGGGTTCGAGGACATGGAGGCGGGATTCCGGCTCGAGGACGCGGGCCTGCGCTTCACGGCGCTGCTCGATCCGGTGCCGCGACACGTCCATCATCACACGCTGCAGGAGTACCTGCAGAAGAAGCGGGAGTGCGGCCGCGACTCGCTGCAGCTCATTGCCGCCCTGCACCCGCACCGCCTGGCCGAGATGCGGCTGGACCTGGTGGTCGATCCTCCGGGCGGACGACCCTCCGCTCGGGCACGAGCGCTGCGCTCGCTCCTCGACGGTCCGGGCGGGGCGGCCGCGCTGGCCGCCGTCGAGCGCTGGCCGACGGCCGCCGACCATCGTCCGCGCGGTCTCGCGGCGTATGCGCGCGCCATGGATCTGGCGGTTCTCACCTGCTTCCGGCGAGGTCTGGGGGACGGCCGTCGGGCAGAGCCCGACCTGCCAACCTGACGCGAATGACAGCCACTACGGCAGGCCTGACGCGACCTGACAGGGGCGCCACGGTCGCCGACGACGGTCGGCCGACCCGAGAACTCACTCAGCGCCAGTGACTTGCGGAAAGACTGCCTGGATCGGCGGCCCGGCACGGGCCTTGTTCCGCGTCCGGGCGTACGAGTGCAATTGCCGAAACGGAACCGAGCAGCGGAGAAGGGGAGTCGACATGGCCAAGATCATCGGTATCGACCTGGGCACGACCAACAGCGTGGTCTCGGTGATGGAGGGTGGCGAGCCCAAGGTCATCCAGAACAAGGAAGGCAACCGCACCACCGCCTCGGTGGTCGCGTGGAACAAGAACGGAGACCGTCTGGTGGGGTTGCTCGCCAAGCGGCAGGCGGTCACGAACCCGAAGAACACCGTCTTCTCCGTGAAGCGCTTCATGGGACGCCGTTACGACGAGGTGGCCACGGAGCGGGACGAGGTGCCCTTCGAGGTGGTGGCCGGACCGGACGGCGACGTGCGCATCCGGACGAATCAGGGCGAGTTCACGCCGCCGGAGATCTCCGCGCAGATCCTGCGCAACCTGAAGGAGACCGCGGAGGAGTACCTGGGCTACGAGGTCAAGGAAGCGGTGATCACCGTCCCCGCGTACTTCAACGACAACCAGCGGCAGGCCACGAAGGACGCCGGCAAGATCGCCGGGCTCGAGGTCAAGCGCATCATCAACGAGCCCACGGCGGCCGCTTTGGCCTACGGTCTCAATCGGGACAAGCAGAAGGAGGAGACCGTCGCGGTGTTCGACCTCGGCGGCGGCACCTTCGACATCTCCATCCTGAGCCTCGCCGACGGCGTCTTCGAGGTGCTCGCCACCAACGGCGACACGCACCTCGGCGGCGACGACTTCGACCAGCGGGTCATGGATCACCTGGTAGAGACCTTCCTCAAGCAGGAGGGGATCGACCTGAGCAAGGATGCCATGGCGCTGCAGCGCCTGAAGGAGGCGGCCGAGACCGCCAAGAAGGAGCTGAGCTCCTCCTCGCAGACCGAGATCAACCTGCCGTTCATCACGGCGGACCAGGCGGGACCGAAGCACCTGGCGCTGACGCTGACCCGCTCCAAGTTCGAGTCGCTGGTGGAGGACCTCATCGAGCGGACTGCCGGCCCCTGCCGCAAGTGCATCCAGGACGCCGGTCTGTCGACGGCGGAGATCGACGAGGTGCTGCTCGTTGGCGGGTCCACCCGCATTCCCGCGGTGGCGGCGAAGGTCAAGGAGCTGTTCGACAAGGAGCCGAACCGGACGGTGAACCCGGACGAGGTCGTGGCCATGGGTGCAGCGATCCAGGGCGGCGTGCTCGGCGGCGAGGATCTCGACCTGGTGCTGCTCGACGTGACTCCGCTGAGCCTGGGCATCGAGACCCTGGGCGGCGTGATGACGCGCCTGATCGAGCGCAACACCACGATCCCCACCAAGAAGAGCCAGATCTTCTCCACGGCGGCCGACAATCAGGACACCGTCGACATCCACGTCCTGCAGGGCGAGCGCGAGATGGCGGTGGACAACAAGACGATCGGGCGGTTCCAGCTCACCGGCATCCCACCGGCGCCGCGCGGCGTCCCGCAGATCGAGGTGACGTTCGACATCGACGCCAACGGGATCCTGTCGGTGGCGGCGGTGGACAAGGCGACGGGCAAGGAGCAGTCCATCAAGATCCAGGCGTCCAGCGGGCTGAGCGACACCGAGATCGAGCGGATGGTGAAGGACGCCGAGAGCCATGCGGCCGAGGACCGGTCGAAGCGGGGTCTGGTGGATGCCCGCAACGACGCCGACGCCCGCATCCACCAGGCCCAGAAGACGCTCGAGGATCTGAAGGACGATGTGGAGCCGGGCCTGCGGGAGGATGTCGAGCGGAAGATCAAGGCCCTCGACGAGGTCCGGAAGGGGGACGATGCCGAGATGATCCGGACGGCGACCGACGGGCTGACGCGGTCGCTCCAGGAACTTGCCAGCAAGGCGTACGCGAAGGCCTCGGCCGGCGGCGGGCAAGAGCAGAAGGCCCAAAACGGCGGACCTTCCGGCGAGGCTCCCGGAGGACGGCAGGAGGGACACGAAGACTCGGTGGACGCCGACTACGAGGTGGTGGACGAGGACTGACTTGCGCGCGGGGCGGGCGCGGGCGACGGCCGGCGCCCGCCCGCAAACTCCCCGGGAAACCGGACGTAAATTATATCTAGACAGTTCAGCTCCGTTTTAGTAGAATCGACTCCGCGATCCAGTATCACCCGCCGGTCATCTCGACACAGGGTGAACTGTCCAGGATCGTGGATACCGAATCAGGGATTCCCCCCCTGGAAACCTGACGGCGGCAGCGCGTATCATGCCCCCTGGAGCCGGGACGGTGGGATGAACCACGGGTCGCAGGATGTGTCCGGCTCAGGACCGGGGACGGATCCCGGGAAGAAAGGAAGACCACGTGTACGAGGTGGAACTGAGTAGCGATCGCCGGGAGGACTCGAGCTTGCAGCATTACCTGCAGATGATCGGTAAATACGATCTCCTGACGAAGGAAGAGGAGTTCGAGCTGGCGCGACGGATCCGCGGGGGCGACAAGGTGGCGCTCGACCAGCTGGTCAACGCCAACCTGCGCTTCGTGGTCAGTGTCGCCAAGAAGTTCCTCAACCAGGGCCTGAGCTACATGGACCTGATCGCCGAGGGCAACATCGGCCTGATCACGGCGGCCAAGCGGTTCGACGAGCGCCGCGACTTCCGCTTCATCTCGTATGCGGTCTGGTGGATCCGCCAGGCCATCCAGAAGGCCATCGACGAGCAGACCAAAACGGTCCGCCTGCCCATCAACCGCTCGCAGCAGGCGCAGAAGATCAAGCGCGTGGCGCAGGGCCTGGAGCAGCGCTTCCACCGGCCGGTGAGCGAGGACGAGATCGCCGACGCCATGGACCTCAGCCTGCGCAAGATGGGCCAGATCCGCGCGGCGAGCCGGCCGATGCTGAGCCTCGATCAGTCGATCTACGACGACGACGCGACACTGGCGGACACGCTCGTCAACCCCGAGGACCGCACTCCGGAGGAGGGTTACGTCGACGAGGAACTGAGCCGGGAGATGGCGCAGGCGCTCCAGTTGCTGACCATCCGGGAGCGGGAGATCGTCTGCCGCTACTACGGGCTGGGTACCGAGGAGACGGCCTCGCTCGAGGCGATCGGCCAGGACATCAGTCTCTCGCGCGAGCGCGTCCGGCAGATCCGGAACCAGGCGCTGGCGAAGATCCGGCAGGCGGTCGCCGGCGACAAGCTCGTGGATTACCTGAAGTAGAGGGGATCCCGTTCGATCCGAGGCCCCGGCGCTTCCCGGCGTGCGGGGCCTCTCTCCGGGTGGCGCGGCCGCCGATCCGACGTTGACAAGCGGTGCCGACGCGTCTTAATTTCGCGGTCCGGTGGGCGATTAGCTCAGTTGGTTAGAGCGCTTGCTCGACACGCAAGAGGTCACTGGTTCGAGCCCAGTATCGCCCACCAGGCAGCTTTCCGGGGGAGCCCGGAAAGCGGGCGAGGCGACGGGATGACACGGACCGAGGGGTTGCTGCCGGAAGCGACCCCTGTTTTGTCTCCGCCGGCCGCAACCCGGCCGAAACCCGGCCGACCCGGCCGGACCGGCGGCCCTGCTGCCGGGGATTCGTTCCGACCGCGCGAGACATCACTTCCGGGCGCCGCGGGACGCCTGACGAGGAGCTGCCGCCATGGCGAAGGTGGATCTCATCCTGCCCGACGGCCAGTCGATCAGCGTGGAGGAGGGACAGTCGTTCCGGGACGTGGTCCAGGGCATCGGCCCCGGACTGGCCCGCAACGCCCTGGCCGTCTCGCTGAACGGAGTCCACCACCCGCTCACCGATCCGGTGGCCGGCGGCGGACGCTTCCAGGTGATCACCCGTCAGCAGCCCGAGGGCTACCAGGCGCTGCGCCACTCCACCGCCCACCTGCTGGCGTGGGCGGTGCAGGAGCTGTACCCGGGGGTGAAGTTCGCCTTCGGGCCCGCCATCGACGACGGGTTCTACTACGACTTCGACCGGCCGGAGCCGTTCACGGACGAGGATCTGGCGCGCATCGAGGAGCGCATGGCGGCGCTGGCCGCGCGCGACGTACCCCTCGAACGCCACGAGGTCACCCGCGACGAGGCCTTGCACCTCTTCGCCGACCAGCCTTACAAGCTGGAGCAGATCGACGCCCTGGGTGACGAACGGCTCAGCGTGTACACCATGGGCGGCTTCCGCGACCTGTGCGAGGGGCCCCACGTGCCGAGCTCGAAGGAGCTGAAGGCGTTCAAGCTGCTGACCGTGGCCGGCGCCTACTGGCGGGGAGACGCCAGCCGCACCATGCTGCAGCGGATCTACGGCACCGCCTGGTTCAAGAAGAAGGAACTGGACGAGCACCTGGCGATGCTCGAGGAGGCGCGCAAGCGCGATCATCGCAAGCTCGGTCGCGAACTGGACCTCTTCGGCATCATGGAGGAGGCGGGCGCGGGGCTGAGCTTCTGGTTCCCGCGCGGCGACATCCTGCGCAGCCAGATCACGGAATACCTGGTCGACGTGCTGCGGCGCGACGGCTACGAGACGGTCACCACGCCGCACATCTCCCAGGCCAGCCTCTGGGAGACCTCCGGCCACATGCAGTTCTACCGCGAGAACATGTACGTGTTCGAGCAGGACGACCGCCCGCACGTCGTCAAGCCGATGAACTGCCCCGGCCACATCCTGATCTACAAGCGCAAGACCCGCGGCTGGCGCAGCCTGCCGGTGCGCTACGCGGAGCTCGGCACCGTTTACCGGGCCGAGCTGCGGGGTGCCTTGCACGGGCTGATGCGCGTGCGCGGGTTCACCCAGGACGACGCCCACATCTTCTGCACGCCCGAGCAGCTCGAGGACGAGGTCAGCGGCTGTCTGCGGCTGGTGAAGGAGGTTCTGGGCACGTTCGGGTTCCGCGAGTTCCGCGTCGAGCTGTCCGTGCGCGACCCGGAGGACAAGGCGAAATACGCCGGCACCGACGAGGAGTGGGAGGCGGCCGAGCGTTCGCTCGTCAACGCCCTGGCGGTGCACCAGCTCGATTACACCCGCGAGGAGGGCGAGGCGGTCTTCTACGGACCGAAGATCGACGTCAAGCTCATCGACGCCATCGGCCGGAAGTGGCAGGCGAGCACCATCCAGTTCGACTTCAACCTGCCCCGGCGGTTCGACGTCGGCTACACCGACCGCGACGGGCAGGAGCGCCACGTCTACATGGTGCACCGCGCCATCCTCGGTTCGATCGAGCGGTTCATCGGCATCCTCACCGAGCATCATGCGGGCGACTTCCCGCTGTGGCTGGCGCCGGAACAGGTCCGGGTGCTGTCGGTGAGCCGGGACCAGCACGCCTACGCCCGGGAGGTGGCCGGCCGGCTGCGGGGCCGGGGGCTGCGCGCGGAGGCGGACGCGCGGGACGAGAAGATCGGCTTCAAGATCCGCGAGGCGGAACTGCTGCGCGTGCCGTACATGCTCGTGGTCGGCGGCAAGGAACTCGAGGGCGGAACGGTGGCGGTGCGCGCGCGCAAGCGCGGCGACCTCGGCGTTCGCCCGGTGGACGAGTTCGGAACCGAACTCCTTGACGCCGTGGCCCTGAGGGAATAACTTCTCCGGGTTGCAAATCGCGGCGAGACCGGAGTGGTTGCCGGCCGCGCAAACAAGCAGAGGTTCGCCCTCTCACCGCCGTCGGGCCACGACCCGACGCCGGTCGCAGCCAACGGCGGACCAGTGTGTCCGCCGCTCGCCGTCGGCGCGCATGCGGCGGGCCGCGGACGCCCAGCGAGTCAGGAGGTAGCCTTATCAAGCAAAACAGGACGACCCGGGTGAACCGCATGATCAGGATTCCGCGCGTGCTGGTGGTCGACGAGGCCGGCGAGCAGCTGGGAATCCTGGAAACGCGCGAGGCGCTCGCGCTGGCCGAGGAGCGAGGTCTGGACCTCGTGGAAGTGGCCCCGACCGCCCGGCCCCCGGTCTGCCGGATCATGGACTACGGCCGCTACAAGTACGAGCAGAGCAAGAAGGCCCGCAAGGCCAAGCAGGCGGCCCACACGGTGAAGGTCAAGACGATCAAGTTCAGGCCCAAGACCGATGACCATGACTACAACTTCAAGAAGAACCACATCATCGACTTCTTGCAGAAGGGCAACAAGGTCAAGGTCATCATGCAGTTCCGTGGCCGGGAGATCTCGCACCTCGATCTGGGGCTCGAGTTCCTGCACCACCTGGTGGACGAGGTCGCCGAGTTCGGCGTCCCCGAGTCGCAACCCATGCGCGAGGGGCGCTTCGTGACCTTCATCATCGCACCGAGGAAGACGGCCCAGGGCAAGTGAACCCGGCCGTAACGACAGCAGAAGGGCAATGGCATGGCCAAGGCAAAGATGAAGACCAACCGCGCCGCCGCGAAGCGCTTCCGGTTGACCGGAAGCGGCCGGGTGAAGCGCCACCGGGCCTACCACGGCCACCTGTTCACGGCCAAGAGCCCGAAGCGCAAGCGCAGGCTGCGCAAGTCGAATCTCGTGGCCCCCAGCGACCAGCGGCACGCCAAGCGGATGCTGGGCTGCGGCTGAGCGTCACGCCGGGAAACCACGAGCCAGGATACCAGGAGGCGACACCATGCCCAGGGCAACCAACAACCCTGCCGCCAAGCAAAGACGGAAGCGCATTCTCAAGCGCGCCAAGGGATTCTACGGCGGCCGCAAGAACCAGGTCCGCATCGGCCGCGAGGCCGTCGAGCGCGCCGGCGTCTACGCCTACCGCGATCGCAAAAACCGCAAGCGCGACTTCCGTCGCCTCTGGATCATGCGCATCAACGCGGCGGCCCGACTCAACGGCATCAGCTACAGCGCCCTGATGAACGGGCTGAAGAGGGCACGCATCGAGATCGACCGCAAGATGCTGGCCGATCTGGCGGTCCACGATGCCACGGGGTTCGCGCGCCTGGCCGAGGTGGCGAAGAACGCTCTCTAGCGGACGCGCGAGCCGTCCGCGGCGCCGGACCACGTCCATGTCGGGAGCGGGCGGCCACTGGGGCCGCCCGTTGCCTTTGGCGATGGTGCCAGTGGCCGCTCGTCGCCGCACCCCCGCCGACTTCCACAGGAGACGCGAGATGACGGATGTCATGTCCCGGGAGACGATCGAGCGACTGCAGAGGGAGGGTTTCGCGCGCATCGACGCGGCCGCCGACGTCCGCGCCCTGGAGGAGGTGCGGGTCGAGCTGCTGGGCCGCAAGGGGCGGATCACGTCACTGCTGCGTGCGCTGAAGGACGTCCCGGATTCCGACCGGCCCGCCCTCGGCGCCGCCCTCAACGAGACGAAGAGGACGCTGACCGAGCGGCTCGAGCAGCGTCAGGCGGGCCTGAGTGCGACCGGGCCGTCCTCGCAGCGGTCCCTCGATCTCACGCTGCCGGGGCAACCGCCGGCGCCCCTCGGCGTGGCGCACCCGCTGGTGGCGGTGGTGGAGGAGATCTGCGAGATCTTCTACGGGATGGGCTTCGACCGTGACGACGGCCCGGACGTGGAGCTCGACTATTACAACTTCGCCGCGCTGAACTTCCCCGACGACCACCCGGCGCGCGACATCCAGGACACGTTCTACGTGGACGACCAGTTGCTGCTGCGCACGCAGACCTCGCCGGTGCAGGTGCGGCTGATGGAGCGGGTCCAGCCGCCGCTGTCGTACGTCTTCCCCGGCCGGGTCTACCGCAACGAGGCCGTCGACGCCTCTCACTCGGCGGAGTTCTTCCAGATCGAGGGGTTGAGCGTCGACCGGAACGTCACCATGGCCGACCTGCGCGACGCGGTCGAGGCGTTCGTGTCGGCGTTCTTCGGGCCGGGGCGCCCCACGCGGTTCAGACCCCACTACTTCCCCTTCACCGAGCCGTCGGCGGAGGTGGACATGCAGTGCTTCCTCTGTCGCGGTGCCGGCTGCGGAGTGTGCGGCCAGACTGGCTGGCTCGAGATCATGGGCGCCGGCATGGTACACCCGGAGGTGTTCCGCCACGCCGGCTACCCCGCCGACGCGTACACGGGCTTCGCCTTCGGCATGGGCATCGATCGCATCGCCATGCTGCGGTACGGGATCGATGACATCCGGCTGCTCTACGAGAACGACCTGCGCTTTCTCCACCAATTCCGAGGTATGCCGTGAAGATCAGCCTGGACTGGTTGCGAGATCTGGTCTCCTGGGACGCAGCGCCCGACGAGCTGGCCCACCGCCTGACCATGGCCGGTCTGAACGTGGAGGGGCTGCACGAGATCCGGCTGGAGTTCCCCGGCGTGGTGGTGGGGCGCGTGGTCGGGTGCCAGCGGCATCCCGACGCCGACCGGCTGAGCATCTGCCGGGTCGAGGACGGCTCGGGCGAGACGGTGCCGGTGGTGTGCGGCGCGCCGAACGTGCGCGAGGGGCTGTCGGTGCTCTTCGCGCGGGTCGGTGCCGACCTGCCGAACGGTCTGCGGATCAAGAAGACGCGCATCCGTGGCCAGGAGAGCCACGGCATGATCTGCTCCGCCGTGGAGGTGGGCCTGGGCGAGGAGTCCAGCGGCATCGTCGAGCTCGACACCACGGCGGTTCCGGGCACGCCGGCGGACGATCTCTACGGTTTCCGCGACGTGGTCCTGGACGTCGAGGTCACGCCCAACCGCCCCGACTGGCTGAGCCATCTGGGGGTGGCGAGAGAGGTGGCCGCGATCTTCGGGAACCCGCTCACGCCGCCGCCGGTCTGGACACCGCAGCCGACCGCCGCGAGCGCCGGCGTGAAGGTGGAGATCGAGAGCTTCGCCGACTGCCGGCGCTACACCGCCCACGTGGCGCGCGAGTTGAAGCTCGGACCGTCGCCGCGGGCGATGCAGAACCGACTGCGGGCGCTGGGCGCCCGCCCCATCAACAACGTGGTGGACATCACGAACTACGTGATGTTCGAGCTGGGGCAGCCGCTGCACGCGTTCGACCTGGCGACCATCGAGGGCGCGCGGATCGTGGTGCGCCGCATGGGCGCGCCGGGAACGGTGGTGACCCTCGACGGCGCGGAGCGGTCGCTGCTCGCCGGCGACCTCGTCATCGCCGATGCGGAGCGTCCGGTGGCCATCGCCGGCGTGATGGGGCTGGCCAGCAGCGAGGTGGGCGAGAACACGACCGACCTGCTGCTCGAGAGCGCCTTCTTCTCCCCGGCGCTGGTGCGAGCGACGAGCCGGCGCCTCGGACTGGTCAGCGAGAGTTCCTACCGGTTCGAGCGCGAGGCCGACTGGGACATGGTCGAGCGCGCCGCCCGCCGGGCGCTGTACCTGATCCAGGAGCATGCGGGCGCCCGCATCGTGGCTGACCGCGTCGACCGCACTGATCCCGACCGGCGCCCCGCCGAGCCCGTTCCGCTGCGCACCTACCAGCTGAACCGTCTGCTGGGGACGGAACTGTCCACCGGCGCGGCGGCCGATCTGCTGCAGTCGCTCGGCCTGAACGTGCAACCGATGGGCAATCCGAACAGCCACACCAGCCAGGCCGTGAACATGATGGTCCAGCCGCCCTCCTTCCGGCGCGACCTGCAGCGGGAGGTCGATCTCATCGAGGAGATCGCGCGACGCCACGGGTACGACCAGCTCCGGGGCGACGGCCTTTTCCGGGGCAGCTTCGCCGGCCGCCGGCGGCCCCAGGACCGGCGCAATGATGCGCTGCGATCCTACCTGGCCGCAGCAGGCTACGTCGAGATCCTCACGTCGACTTTCATGCCCGCCGACGCTCCGGACCGCCTGCTGCTCGACGCCGGCGACCGGCGCCGGCGCACGCTGTCGGTCCGCAACGCACGGCATGGTGGAGACGTCGTCCTGCGCACGACGCTGCTGCCGTCGCTGCTGGAGGTGGCGCGCCGCAACCTGAATACCGGCGCGGCCGTGCCGGCCCGGTTCTTTCAGATCAACCGCGCCTTCCTGCCGGTCGCGGAGCCCCGCCCGGATGCACGGCATCCCGGGGAAGAACGGCTACCGGACGAGCCGCTGGTGCTGCAGCTGGGCATCGCCGGCTGGCGTGAGGACGGACTCGGCGGCGTGCCGGCCGACCTGCTGGAGATCAAGGGGATGCTGAACGAACTGGCCGCGCTCCTGCGCGTCGAGGCGCGGGCCGTACCCGCGCCAGCCGAGCCGTATCTCGCCGCGGGGCGGCAGTGGCGGCTGGAGGACGCGAACGGGACGGTGCTCGGCGCTGCCGGGCGCATCGACCCCTCGGTGGCGGAACGGTTCGACCTCGAACACCCGCTGGCGGTGGCGGAGATCGTCCTGGACCGCCTGCCCACGGCGCGCGAACCGGTCCGGTTCCAGCCGTTCGCGCGCTACCCGGCCGTGAAGCGCGACCTCTCGCTGCTCGTGCCGGAGGGCGTCACGTACGGCTCGGTGGTCGCGACGCTCCGGGCCCACGCCGGCCCGCATCTTGAAAGCGTGGAACTGTTTGACTTCTATAGAGGTAAGGAACTCGGAGCGGTCCACGCCGCACTGGGAATTCGCTTGAAGTTCCGCAGCACGAAGGGTAACTTGAAGGGCGAGACGATCGACCGGACCATCGCGGACGTCCAGGCCGCGCTGGAACGGGAACACGATATCCGGCTGCGGGGTTGACCCGCGGAACCGGTCCCAGCGAGACACCTGCGCGGCAGCGGCGCCGCCGGCGCCCGCTCGGAGAGGGGCGCGAGAAGGAGCGACGGGAATGGAGACCAGTTTCGCTCACCTGGAAAAGAAGGTCGTCGAGGCCGTCGACCTGATCAAGGGACTGCGGGCGGAGAACAGCCGGCTGAAGCAGGGCGAGGAGAAGCTCCAGGCCCGTTGCGACGAGCTGGAGCAGGCCAACCGGCGGCTCCAGGAGGAGCTGGCGGAGGCCCGCAGCGCTGCGGCGCAGGCCGGGCAGTACGCTGAGAAGAGCAGGATCATCGAGGAGAAGGTGGGGGGCCTGCTGGAGAAGCTCGAGGCCCTCGGCTAGGCGGACATCCGCCGACTCCTCCGGTTGCCGCAGGTCATGCCCCCGGCGGGCAGCCAGCGGATGCGGCGGTGAAGGCAAGATGATCGAACCCACGACCGTCACCGTGACCATCTTCGGTCACCAGTACACGCTCCGGGGCGATGCCGACCCCGAGTACGTGGAGAAGGTGGCTGGCTTCGTGGATCGGAAGATGCAGGAGGTGGCGGACAGTTCGTCGGCGATGTCGACGACGAAGGTCGCCATCCTCGCGGCCATCAACGTCGCCGACGAGCTGTTCCGGGAGCGCCAGAAGCGCCACGAGGCCCTCGCCATGCTCGACGAGAAGACGGGAGAGATGGCCCGCCTGCTCGATCGGGAAGTCGGCGGGTCGTCCGGCCCCCAGGAGAGGACGGTGTGATTCCCTGCCTGACGCGTGATGTGTCGAACAAGTGAGCCAACACGCCAACACTGGGTTCTCGACGTTTCCCAGCCGAGGCCACGCCCGCGAGGGAAGGTCGAAGCGAGGAACAGGGGACCCACCTGAAGCAACTCGGTTCAGTTGCTTCCGACGCACACGGTCCGGCGGGGAATCCATACCCCCGCCGTTCCTGCTTCAGCGCCCTCCGCTGTCCATACACCGGAATGGAAGGAGCCCAGGATGCCGCAGGTACCGGGTCTCGTGGCCGTCATCGCGATGGCCGCCGGGTTGGTGCTGGGAATTCTCCTCCAGCGCAGGCTGGAGCGCCGGGCACGCACGGGCGCCAGGATGCGTGCCGACGAGATCCTGGCCCAGGGCCGCCGCGAGGCGGCGGAACTGCGCAAGAACGCGGAGCTGGAGGCGCGGGAGGAACTGCTGCAGCGGCGGCAGCGACTCGAGGAGGAGGGCGACGGGTTGCGCCGGGAGCATTCGCGCCGGCTGGACACCCTCGAGCAACGCGAGACCGGCCTGCACCGCAAGGCGTCCCTGCTGGACGAGAAGGAGGCCCGGCTGGGCCGCCTGGACGAGCAGCTCAAGGCCCGGGCCGCGGAACTGGACGCGCAGCAGCAACGGCTGCGCGGCGCCTCCGAGGAGCAGCGCCGCCGGCTCGAGGAGATCGCCGGCCTCACCGCCGACGATGCCCGCCGGCAACTCATGGACGCGATGGTCGATCAGGCGCGCCATTCCGCCGCCGTCCGCATCAAGGAGATCCAGGACGAGACCGATCGCAGCGCCCGCCGCACGGCGCAGAAGATCCTCAGCCAGGCGGTCCAGCGCTATGCCGCCGATCACGTGGCGGAGGAGACGGTCGCGGTGGTGGTTCTGCCCGGCGACGAGATGAAGGGGCGGATCATCGGCCGCGAGGGGCGTAACATCCGCGCGTTCGAGATCGCCACGGGCATGGACGTGATCATCGACGACACCCCGGAAGCGGTGATCATCTCCGGCTTCGACCCGATCCGTCGCGAGGTGGCCACGATGGCCCTGCGGCGCCTGATCAAGGACGGCCGCATCCATCCCGGACGCATCGAGGAAGTGGTGGAGAAGACCCGGCAGGAGGTGGACGAGCGGATCCGGGAACTGGGCGAGGCGGCCTGCGTGGAGCTGGGCCTGCAGCACCTGAACCCGGGCCTGCACGATCACATCGGGCGCCTCCACTACCGTTCCAGCTACGGCCAGAACGTGCTGATGCACAGCAAGGAAGTGGCCGCGCTCGGCGGTATCATCGCCGACGAACTGGGTCTGGACGGCAAGCTGGCCCGGCGCTGCGGTTTCCTGCACGACGTGGGCAAGGCGGCCGACCACGAGCAAGAGGGGCCGCACGCGCTGGTCGGCGCGCGCATCTGCCGGAAGCTGGGCGAGTCCGACATCGTGATCAACGCCGTGGGCGGACACCACGGCGACGTGGAGCCGATCTCCCCCTACACGTTCATCACGGCCGCCGCCGACGCGGCGAGCGCCAGCCGTCCCGGCGCCCGGCGCGAGAGTCTGGAGAACTACGTGAAGCGGCTGGAGAGCCTCGAGCGCATCGCTCAGAGCTTCGACGGCGTCGACAAGTCGTACGCCATCCAGGCCGGCCGGGAGATCCGCATCCTCGTCAACGCGGAGAAGGTGTCGGACGCGGAAGCGGCCCTGCTCGCCGACGAGATCAGCCGGCGCGTGGAGGGCGAGCTGGAGTATCCGGGACAGATCAAGGTCATGGTGATCCGCGAGACGCGCGCCACCGCCATCGCGCGCTGACGCGGCGGCGTGGCCGCCGGTGCGTGGCCCGGCCAAGGGAGGCACGGTTTGGAGACGCGTTTGCTGCGGGGGGACGAGGTCCGCGACGCCGTGTTCGCCGAGCTGCGGGAGAGGATGCTCCGCGCTCCGCGGGCACCCGGCCTCGCCGTGGTCCTGGTAGGGGACGATCCCGCCTCGCACGTCTACGTGCGGCACAAGGAGAAGGGTTGCGAGGCGGTGGGATTCCACCATGTCACCCACCGGTTGCCGGCGGACACGTCCGAAAACGACGTGCTCGCCCTGGTGGCCGACCTCGTCGCCGACCATGCCATCGACGGCATCCTGGTGCAGCTGCCGCTGCCGGCTCACATCGACCAGGAGCTGGTCCTGAACGCGGTGGACCCGCGCAAGGACGTGGACGGATTCCACCCGGAGAACCTCGGCCGCCTGGCCGCCGGCCGGCCGCGCTTCATCCCCTGCACCCCCAAGGGCATCGTGCGCCTGCTCCGCCACCACGATGTGCCGGTGGCCGGGCGCGAGGTGGCGGTGGTCGGACGCAGCGTGATCGTCGGGCGTCCGCTCGCGTTGCTGCTGACGCTGAAGCGTCCGGACGCGAACGCCACGGTGACGCTCTGCCACTCGGGCACCCGTGACCTGGCGGCGGTCACGAGTCGGGCCGACATCGTGGTGGCCGCCATGGGCGCGCCGCTCGCGATCGGCGCCGAGCACGTGCGCGAAGGCGCCGTGGTCGTGGACGTCGGCATCAACCGCATCGACGACCCTGCGGCGCGGCGCGGAACCCGGCTGGTCGGCGACGTGGACGCGGCGGCCCTGGAGGGTCGGGTCGCGGCTCTGACTCCCGTGCCGGGCGGCGTCGGCCCGATGACCATCGCCATGCTGCTGGAGAACACCTTCGAGGCGATGGCGGACACGGAGGGGCTGGATGGGGCCTGACGAGGTCCGGGCTGCCCTCGCCCGCGAGAAGCGGGGCATGGACCAGCTGCTGCGGCGCCTCCTGGCGGAGCAAGCCGGCGTACCGCGGCGCCTCCGGCAGGCCATGGCTCACAGTCTCCTGGGCGGCGGCAAGCGCCTGCGTCCGGTGCTGCTGCTCTGGACCTATGACGCGGTGGTGCAGGAGCATCGCCGCCCCCGGGGAGATCGCGAGGCCGCCGCCCGGGCGGGCGCGGCGCTCGAGCTGATCCACACCTACTCCCTCATCCACGACGACCTGCCGGCGATGGACGACGACGTCCTGCGCCGCGGGCGGCCCACCTGTCACGTGGCGTTCGACGAGGCCACCGCCATCCTCGCCGGGGATGGCCTGCAGGCGCTGGCGTTCGGGGTGCTCGGACGTCTCGGTCCGGTCGGGGGTGATCTCGTCGCGCTGCTGGCAGACGCGGCGGGCCCGGCCGGGATGGTGGGGGGCCAGCAGGACGATCTCGATGCCGAGCACGAGACGGTCAGCGCCGCCCGCGTGAAGCGCATCCACCGGCGCAAGACCGCGGCGCTGCTGTCGGCCGCCCTCGCCGGCGGCGCGCACCTGGGCGGGGCCGATCGCGCGCTGCGCGAGCGTCTGGCCGAAGCGGGCGAGTGGCTGGGGCTCGCGTTCCAGGGCGCCGACGACCTGCTGGACACCACCGCGACCGCCGAGCAGCTGGGCAAGAGTCCGGGCAAGGATGCAGCCGCCGGCAAGGCGACCTTCGTCCGCGTGGAAGGACTGGCCAGGGCTCGCCGGCGGACCCATCGATACGGCGAGCGCGGACGCACCGGCCTGGAGGAGTCGCTACCGGCCGGCCCGGCGCGCGAGCGCCTGGTCGGACTCGCGGACCTGATGTGGCAGCGGGAGAGCTGAGGTGGTTGCAGCCGCGCTGGCGACCCATTCCTGGCCCATCTGGTTGCTCGTGGTGGCGTGCGGGTTCGCGGTGCAGGTGGTCAAGGTCGTGGCCTACTCGGCCGCGGAGCGGCGGCTGCAACTCACGCTCCTGACCCGCAGCACCGGCCTGCCGAGCCTGCCGGCGGCGGCGCTCACGTGCCTGGCGGTGCTGCTCGGACTGCGGGACGGCTGGAGCGCCTCGACGACGGCGGCGGCCGTGGTGTTCACCACCATCGTCGTGCACGACGGCATGCGACTGCGCGGCGTCGCGGAGGAGCAGCGCCGCGCCGTCCATCGGCTGGTCTCGAACCTTCCCGGCGACGAGCGCTTCCAGCAGCGCGTGCTCGGATACCTGGATCCTCGGGCCCATCATCTCGGTCACGTGGTGGTGGGGGTGGTCTTCGGAGCACTGTTCGCGCTGGCGCTCGGCATCGGCGGGGGTTAGGGTTTTCGAGGACGAGTCAGTGAAGGTTGGCGGGACAGACCGGTGACGGCCCGTCCCAGGAGGGTGAACATGCATCCGATCCTGCCCCGCATCAGCGGCCCCGGGGACGTCAAGGCGCTGCCCCCGGGGGACCTGCCGCGCCTCTGCGCCGAGCTGCGCGAGGAGATCGTCGGCACGGTCTCGCGGAACGGTGGCCATCTCGGCGCCAGTCTCGGCGTCGTGGAACTCACGGTCGCGCTGCACCGGGTCTTCGACTCCCCGCGCGACCGGATCCTCTGGGACGTGGGGCACCAGGCCTACGTGCACAAGCTGCTCACCGGCCGGCACCGCGACTTCGCCACGCTGCGCCGCAAGGGGGGCGTGAGCGGATTCCCCCGGCGCTCGGAGAGCCCCCACGACATGTTCGGAGTGGGCCACGCCAGCACCGCCATCAGCGCGGCGCTCGGCTTCGCCCGCGCCCGCGACGCGGCCGGCGAGGACCACGCGGTCATCGCGGTGGTCGGCGACGGCGCCCTGACCGGCGGCATCGCCTT
The DNA here is from genome assembly GCA_046484865.1 of Candidatus Krumholzibacteriia bacterium. Classification (GTDB taxonomy): domain Bacteria; phylum Krumholzibacteriota; class Krumholzibacteriia; order LZORAL124-64-63; family LZORAL124-64-63; genus JAWOID01. The sequence goes on along the minus strand of JAWOID010000018.1, from coordinate 30,694 downwards.
CGAGGGACTCAACAACGCCGGCCAGGCGCAGACCGACCTGGTGGTCATCCTCAACGACAACAAGATGAGCATCTCGCCGAACGTCGGCGCGCTGGCGAAGTACCTCACCCGCATCACGTCCGGCCAGCTCTACAACCGGTTCGAATCCGATATCTGGGATCTGCTGGGCAAGATCCCCCACGGCAGCAAGGCCCAGTCGCTGGCCAGCCGCATCAAGGAGGGGCTGAAGAACCTGGTGGTGCCCACCATCCTCTTCGAGGAGCTGGGCTTCCGCTACTACGGGCCGATCGACGGCCATGATCTGGACATCGTCGTCAAGACCCTGCAGGCGGTGCGCAAGCTGCGCGGCCCGATCATCATCCACGCCATCACCGAGAAGGGGAAGGGCTACGCCTTCGCCGAGCAGGACGGACAGAAGTACCACGGCGTCGGCAAGTTCGACAAGGCCGAGGGCATCAAGATCGTGCCGCCGGTGGTGCCATCCTACACCTCGGTGTTCGCCTCGACGATGGTGGAACTCGCCGACCGCGATCCGCGCGTCCAGGGGATCACCGCCGCCATGCCCACGGGCACCGGGCTGAGCAAGTTGCGCGAGGCGCACCCCGACCGCTTTCACGACGTGGGCATCGCCGAGCAGCACGCGGTGACCTTCGCCGCCGGGCTCGCCTGCTGCGGCCAGCGGCCGGTGGTGGCCATCTACTCGACCTTCCTCCAGCGGGCCGTCGATCAGATCATCCACGACGTGGCCCTGCAAGAACTGCCGGTGGTGTTCGCGGTCGACCGCGCCGGTCTGGTCGGCGAGGACGGTCCCACCCATCACGGCGTCTTCGACCTCACCTACCTGCGCATGATCCCCGGTCTGGTCGTGATGGCACCCCGGGACGAGGACCAGCTTCGCCACATGCTGGCGACGGCCCTGGCCCGGGAGGACGGCCCGACGGCCGTGCGCTACCCGCGCGGATCCGGCCGCGGCGTGGTGATGGACGGACCGGCCACCCCGCTGCCCATCGGCCGCGCAGAGCTGCTGCGGGCGGGCGAGGACGTCTGCCTGCTGGCGATCGGATCGATGGTCGCGGTCGCCGAGGACGCTGCCGAGCGGCTGGCCCGCCGCGGCATCTCGGCCGAGGTCGTGGACATGCGCTTCGTCAAGCCGCTGGACGACGAGCTGCTGGCAGCGGCCGCGGAGCGGCACCGGCTCGTGATCACCGTCGAGGAGAACTCGGTTCGCGGCGGCTTCGGCAGCGCGGTGCTGGAATGGTTCGCCGAGAACGCGGCGGTGTCGCCGCGGGTGGTCTGCCTCGGCATTCCGGACACGTTCCAGGAGCATGCCACGCGGCAGGAACTGCTGGAGGAGACCGGGCTCACCGGCGAGACGGTGGCGGCACACGCCCTGGCGGAACTCGAGCACCACGGCGGCAAGAGCAGCGCCCAGACGGCCTCCTGAGCCGGAGAGGGTCGGCCATGCGGATCTCAGCGCTGGGCCTCTTCGGAAACCCCCACAAGGCGGAACTGGGTGCGGCGGTCGCTGCCGTCCGCGACCTGTGCGGCGGCATGGGGGTGGACGTACTCCTGACCGAGTCGCTGGCGGCGGCCGTCGGCGGTGGCGCCGGACTCGGCGAGGAGGAACTCGTCGCACGCTCCGACATCATCGCGGCCCTGGGCGGCGACGGCACGATGCTGCGGGCGGCGCGACTCATCGGCACCAGCGGCGTGCCGCTGCTCGGCATCAACCTCGGCTCGCTGGGCTACCTGACCGACGTTCCGCTCGACGAACTGGAGCCCGCGCTGCAGCGCCTGCTGGCCGGCGAGGCGCACCTGGACGCCCGGTCGCGGGTGTACGGCGACGTGATCCGCGCCGCCGAGAGCGTGGCGCATACGTCCGGGCTGAACGACCTCGTCGTGAACATGGGTCCGCTGCCCCGCGCCCTGCATCTCGAGCTGGTGCTCGACGGCGTGCCCCTGGGGCGGGTGCTCGGCGACGGGATGATCTTCAGCACCCCGACCGGATCGACGGCCTACAACCTCTCGGCCGGGGGCCCCATCTGTCAGCCCGACCTCAGCTGCCTCCTGCTCACCCCGATCTGTCCGCACACGCTGGGCATGAGACCGCTCATCGTATCCGGCGACATGAAGATAGAGCTGGTCCTTCACAATGCAGGCGAAGGCGCCACGCTCACCGCGGACGGCCAGACGGCCACCCGGCTGCAGAGCGGCGACCGCCTGCTGGTGCGCAGCTCGGCACCGGAGGTGCAGCTCGTCAAGTTTCCCTGGAGCAACGCCTACCGCGTCATGCACCACAAGCTCGGCTGGGGAACGACCGGACGGCAGTTCGGGAGAGAAACCTGATGCTGCTGGAACTGCGGATCACCGACTTCGCGCTCGCGGAGGACGTGACCGTGCCGCTGGGCCCGGGGCTCACCGTGCTCACCGGCGAGACGGGAGCGGGGAAGTCGATGGTGGCCGGCGCCCTGAGCCTCCTGGCCGGCGGCCGCGCCCCGAAGGACCTGGTGCGGCGCGGCCGCGAGGAAGCGGTCGTGGAGGGCGTCTTCGAGGTGGACCTCGAGTCGACGCTCGCCGCTGCGCTGGCCCGCCACGGCGTCCTGCCCGGTGCCGACGGCATCCTCGTCCTGCGCCGTGAAGTCCGGCGCGAGGGGCGCAGCCGGGTCCTCGTCAACGGCCGCATCTCGTCGCTGGCCGTCCTCGAGGAGATCGGCCCCCATCTCGTGGCGGTCCAGAGTCAGGATCAGCAGCGGGAGCTGTCGGATCCGGATTTTGCGCGACGGTACCTCGACGGCCAGCTCGGGCACGACAGCCTGCTGGCGGAGGTCGCGGCCGCGCGCCGGGAGCATCGCGCACTGGCGGAGGAACTCGCCGAACGGCGCGACGAGGAGCGGCTGGCCCGCGAGCAGCAGGACCTCTGGGAGTACCAGCATCGCGAGCTGGATGGCGCGCGGCTGGACCCGGAGGAGGAGGCGGAGCTGGCCGAGCGCCTGCTGGTGGCGCGTCATGCCGCCACGTTGCAGGAGGGCGCAGCGGCGGCCCTCGACGCGCTCAGCGAAGGCGAATGGAATGCCCGCGAGCGGCTGGGCGCCGTCCAGACCGCCCTCGCCCCGCTGTCGCGCCAGAGCGGTCGCATGGCCGAGATCGCGGAGCAGGTCGAGGGGGCGGCGGACATCCTGCAGACCGCGTCGCTCGATCTGCAGCGGTTCCTCGAGGGTCTGGACACGGATCCGCGAGGTCTCGACGAGCTGGAGGCGCGCCAGGAACTCTATCACGACCTGCGGCGGAAGTACGGGCGCGACGTGAGCGCCCTGCTCGAGTTGCGAGACCGCCTGACGGAACGCCTGCAGAAGCAGGCCCGGGTCCAGGGGGACCTGCGGCGTCTGGAGAGCGATCTGGCGGCGGCGCGGGGACGGCTGCAGGACGCAGCGGTGCGACTGCACGAGGCTCGCACCCGCGGCGCCGCGATGGCGGCCGAGCGCGTGGAAAGCGTCGTGCGCGCGCTCGCCTTGCCCGACCTGGAGGTGGTCTTCGCCGTGGAGCCGGCCACGGCCGACGATGGTGCGATCGAGGTGGAGGGGCGACCCTGCGCCGTGGCGGCACACGGCGCCGACCGGATCCGGCTGCTCGTGCGCACGAATCCGGGTGAGGAGGCCGGTGAGGCCGCGCGGATCGCGTCGGGAGGGGAGCGGTCGCGCATCCATCTGGGCCTGACCGCGCTGGCGCAGGAGCCGGCGGCCGGTCGCCTGCTGCTGCTGGACGAGATCGACGCCGGTCTGGGCATGGACACCGCGCCCCCCGTGGCGCGGCTGCTCCAGCGCATCGCCCGGCGGAACCAGGTGGTCTGCATCACTCACCTGCCGACGATGGCCGTTCACGGACGGCGGCACCTGCGGGTGGAGAAGGTCGTCGGCGGCGGCCGCACGGCGCTGCGCCTGCGCGTCCTGGCGCCGGAGGAGCGAGTGGCTGAAGTGGCGCGGCTGCTGGGCGGCGAGGGCTACGCCGACCGCGACCGCGATGCGCAGGAGACCTATGCACGTCAGCTGTTGCGGACCGGCGGCGCCGTCGTGGAGACGTGATCGACCGCCCCGGGACGCCCGCTTGACAGGACCGCGCCAGGCTGTAAGTTGGTGCCGGCGGCCCCTGGGGCCGCGCCGACTCGGTGCGCCCGTAGCTCAGCTGGATAGAGCGCTTGCCTCCGGAGCAAGAGGTCGTGGGTTCGAATCCCGCCGGGCGTACCAGCACGATCCGACCGCCGGGTCGACGCAAGACCGGCCTCCGCGAACTTGCCGTATCGGACCCCGACCAGCGTCTCTCTCGAGCCTCTTCCAGCACAAGCGCAGCGGGCGGAGACACCGCGCCGGGTTCTCCCCGATTCGGGGCCGCGGAGCGGCCGGGAAGGGTCCCGGCGCGATTCCGGGTTTCGGGGAGCTTTTTCTGGGCTAGGGTGTAGAGTATCGGACGGTCGGCGTCTCTCGCGCCACGGCCGTACCGATCACCACGGGCCGGCGCATGACCGCGCCGGCACCTCCAGGCCGGGACCTGGTTCCTCCGGGAGACCGCGGTCCCGAGAAAGGCGCAAATCGGCGTGATACGGTGGCTTCTGCTGCTCCTCGCTGCCTGGTGGTTGAGCCGGGTGGTCCGTCGCTTCCTGGTGACGGGCCGTCGCGGCGAGCCGCGCGTGCACGCACGCGCCCGCCAGGACGATCGCCCGGATCCCCTCACGCGACAGGAGATCGCGGATGCTGATTTCGAGGAGATCTCCGAAAAAGAGTAAACTCTTCCAGTCGCGGTTCAAGGACGGCAGCGGGGTGGACTTCCCGCTGCGGCAGTACCTCCGTTGCCGCGAGGACCTGATGAGCGGGAGCCTGCACCTGGTCCTGCTCGTGGCCTTCACCGTGACCGTCGGCTTCTTCGGACCCACCGTCAACGAGATCTTCGAGCGCCACGGCGGCGACCTGCCGGGGGGGTTGCGCTGGACCGCCCTCGCCATGGTGGCCGCCTTCGTGCTCCTGCTCGTGCGGCGGGTGGTGAACCGTGGACGGGAACTGCGCGAGACCTGGCAGGAGATGCGCCGCCTGCAGTCGGAACTCCGCCGGCGGCCGGACAGCCGCCCCCTGGACGAGGCAGCCGGAACGCGGGGCGATCCCGCCGCCGACGACCGGCGCAGTTGACGCTCCCCGCGAGGATTGCTACCGTGCCGCCGCCTGGCGGGTTGCCGGCCATCCCCGGCCGGAGTCGCCGCCACGGCCGCCGCGCGATACGGTACGTGCCTTGCTCGACCGTTCGGTGCCCGCTCGCTCCGGCGACGGGGCGGGTCGCAACGAGCGGGCGACGAGGATAAGGAGAGCGGATGGAAGCGGTTCTCGAGAAGTTCCAGCGGCGCGAGGCCGTCCTGGGGGTCCTCGGACTCGGCTACGTCGGTCTGCCGCTCGCGGTGGCCTACGGCAAGGCCGGTTTTCGCGTGATGGGCTTCGAACTCGCGGAGCAGAAGGTCGCGGCGCTGCAGCGCGGCGAGAGCTACATCATCGACGTATCTTCCGCGGACGTGGCGCAGCTGGTGGAGTCGGGGCGCTTCGAGGCGACGACCGACATGAGCCGGTTGCGCGACGTGGACAGCGTGAACATCTGCGTCCCCACGCCACTGAGCAAGACCCGCGATCCCGACATCTCCTACATCCAGTCCGCGGTGGAATCCATCGCCCCGGCGCTTCACGACGGCATGCTGGTCATCCTCGAGAGCACCACGTATCCCGGTACGACGGAGGAGGTGATCCTGCCGCGGCTGACCGAGGGCGGCATGGTGGTGGGACGCGACTTCTATCTCGCCTTCTCCCCGGAGCGCGTGGACCCCGGGAATCCCGTCTACCACACCGTGAACATCCCGAAGGTGGTCGGCGGCGTGACGCCAGCCTGCACCCGGGTGGCCACCACCCTCTACGAGCAGGTGATGGAGACGGTGGTCGCGGTCTCGTCGGTCCGCGTCGCCGAGACGGTCAAGCTCCTGGAGAACACCTTCCGCAGCGTGAACATCGGGCTGGTCAACGAGATCGCGCTCATGTGCAGCGCCATGGACATCGACGTCTGGGAGGTGATCGAGGGCGCGGCCACCAAGCCGTTCGGTTTCATGCCGTTCTACCCCGGCCCGGGGCTCGGCGGCCACTGCATTCCCATCGACCCGTTCTACCTCTCCTGGCGCGCCAAGCAGTTCGGCTTCGAGGCGCGCTTCATCGAGCTGGCGGGCCTGATCAACGGCGTCATGCCGCGCCACGTGGCGGGCCTGGTGTCGGACGCCCTGAACGCCGCCGGCAAGCCGGTGAAGGGGAGCCGGATCCTCGTGGTGGGCATCGCCTACAAGGCCGGGATCGACGACATCCGCGAGTCGCCCGCTCTGGACATCATCCACCTGCTGCAGCAGCGAGGCGGCGACGTGCACTGGTACGATCCGCACGTGCAGGAACTGCCCGCAGGACTGCAGGTAGCCCGCTGCGGGGCCTGGGACCGCGACACCCTCGCGGAGTTCGACGCGGCGGTGATCGTGACGGCGCATCGCGGGGTCGATCACGACCTGCTGCTGGAGGCGGGCATCCGGGTGGTGGACACGCGCAACGCCCTCAAGGGAAGGGTATCGGAGAACATCCTGAGACTCTAGTCCACGGCCGGCGGCCCGGAAGCTGCCGGCGAGAGGAAGACGCATGAAGAATCGCAGACCTCGCGCGCTGGTCACCGGCGGTGCGGGTTTCATCGGTTCGCATCTCGCGGAGGAGCTGGCCGACCGCGGTCAGGACGTCGTGGTGCTGGACAACCTTTCGACCGGCAAGCGCGAGAACCTCGCCGGCTGCGCCGATCGCATCAGCTTCGTCGAGGGTAGCATCACCGATCTGGACACCGTCCGGCGCTGCTGCGAGGGCGTGGACACCGTCTACCACCAGGCGGCGCTGGCGTCGGTGCCGCGCAGCGTCGACGACCCGCTGCTCACCAACGAACACAACGTCACGGGTTCGCTCAACGTCTTCTGGGCGGCTCACCAGAGCGGCGTGCGGCGGGTGGTGTACGCTGCCAGCAGCTCGGTCTACGGCGATACCGAGGTGCTGCCCAAGGACGAGGGGATGACGCCGCGCCCCCAGTCGCCCTACGCCATCACCAAGCACGTGGGCGAACTGTACGGTGCGGTCTTCCACCGGCTCTACGGCCTCGAGACCATCGGGCTGCGCTACTTCAACGTGTTCGGGGCCCGACAGGACCCGCACAGCCAGTACGCCGCGGTGGTCCCGCTCTTCATCACGAGGTTCCTCGCCGGCGAGGCCCCGCTGATCCACGGCGACGGTGGGCAATCGCGGGATTTCACCTACATCCTCAACGTCGTGGAAGCGAACCTGGCTGCCGCCGAGGCGCCGGCGGCAGCGTGCGGCAAGACGTTCAACATCGCCTGCGGTGAGCGCATCACGATCGCGGACCTCTGCGACCGCATCCGCGAACTGCTCGGCACCGAGCTGAAACCGGAGCATGGGCCGCCGCGCGCCGGAGACGTGCGCCACTCGCAGGCCGACATCACGCTGGCGGCCGAACTCATGAACTACCGCCCGAGCGTCGATCTCGACGAGGGGTTGCGCCGCACGGTGGCGTGGTACCGCGAGCGTGCCTGAGGAACGGGACCGGGGCCGGCTACGCGCCGGAACGAGGAGCTGGGAATGACACGAAGCTGGTTGCGCGACAAGCTGACGGGCAGGATCCTCACCTCCCTGCTGATGATCACCATGTTCGTGGCGCCGGCCGCAGCGCAGGCCCAGGACAGGGCGAGGACCGAACGGCCGCAGGAGAATTACCGGCTCGGGCCCGGCGACGTCCTGCAGTTGAACGTCCTGGAAGATCCGTCGCTCGACCTCCAGCGCGCCATCCAGCAGGACGGCACCGTGTTCATCCCGCAGGTGGGGGAGGTGGAGGTGGACGGCCTCACGCTCACGGAGGCCGAGGACCTCGTGCGCAGCCGCCTGCAGGTGTTCAACCCGCGCATCAACAAGGTCACGCTGCAGGTGGCGCAATACAACTCGCTGCGGGTCTATGTCCTGGGCGCCGTGGTACGCCCGGGCGAATACACGTTCACGAGCACGCCGACCGCGTGGGACGCCGTCCGTGCCGCGGGCGGGCCGCACGAGACGGCCAATCTCGGCTCGGTGCGCATCATCACCCGCACGGAGACGCGCGCCCAGACGCGCACCGTGAACCTCAGCGGACTGCTCACCGGCGGCGAGGTTCCCGAGGTGATCCTGCGTTCCGGCGACACCATGATCGTGCCGAACATCGGGGATGCCGGCCTGCTCACCGCCGCTGCGCCCGCCGGAGTGGAGATCGTGGGTGCGGTGGGAACGCCGACCGTCATTCCCCTCGACGGCCCCACGCGGCTGCTCTCCTGCCTGATGCAGGCGGGGGCGCCGACGGCGAACGCCGCCTACGACAAGATCTGGTGGGTGCACCATGACGGCGGCGATCGGTACACGGCGCGTCGCGTGGACCTCAACTGGTACTTCCAGCGGGGCAGCCTGGCCGGCAACCCGCTCATCTACCCTGGCGACGCCCTCCACCTCGAGCACCGCCGCGAAAGCTGGATGCGACGCAACCTGCCGCTCTTCCTCGGCGTGCTCTCGTCGGTGGCGACGATCTATCTCGTGTACGATCGGATCCAGGACGACTAGGTCTGTCCGAGAACCCTCGGACCGAGCCCGGATTATTCACGAGCGGCGGGCGGACGTGCGGGCCTGGGCGCGGTCGGTCCACAGGCCGCGCGAGGCCAGGAAGACCGCGGCACCGAGGACGACCGCGAGCCAGAGCGTGACCAGGCGAACCACCAGCGCCACGGTCAGCCCCTCCGCGACCGTCACGCCAAGCGACGAGAGCAGGGCCACGATGACTGCCTCGGTGCCGCCCAGCCCGCCCGGCAGGAACGACAGGGAGCCCACCAGGGTCGCTGCGGCATAGATGAAGAACGCCTCTCCCGGACCTACCGGCAGTCCCAGTGCGCGGCAGAGCAGCCACAGGCTGAAGCACTCGGCCGCCCACGCCACCGTGCTCAGCATCAGCGCCGCCAGCGCCGGCCCCGGCGCGAGGAGTTGCGACAGCGCCTCGAGAGCCTCGCCGAGCGCCGGGCGGCGGTCACGCAGGAAGGGCGCGCGACTCGCCCGCGCCACGAGTTGCTCGCGGACGCGCCGGGAGCGGAGCAGGGCCAGTCCGATCGGCACCGACGCCGCGGCGACCAGGGCGGTGGTCACGCCACCCAGCGGTCCCGGCCAGAGCAGCAGTCCCGCTGCCGCGATGAGCAGCACCCCGAGCAGGTCGTAGATGCGCTCGGCGACGACCGCCGGCAGACCCAGGCCGAGCGGCACGCCGCGCTGCTCGTGCATGACTCCCGCCTTGAACGCCTCCCCGATCTTCCCGGGCGTGATCACCATGAGGAACGTCGAGAAGTACAGCCGTGCGGACCAGGCCGCGGGCAGGACCACGCCCAGCCGTCCGAGCAGCAACTGCCAGCGGCCGAACCGCAGCAGGTAGTTCATCAGCGACAGCCCCACCAGCGGCGCTGCCAGCGCGAGCGGAACGTCTGCCAGGCCGGCGCGGAACTCGCCCCAGCCGGTGATCGCGGCCGCAGCGCCATAGAGCAGCACCGTGAAACCGACCACGGCGAAACTGCGACTCATCCAGCGGTTCGGCAGGCGCACGTTCGCCTTCTCCCGTCGATTCGGGGGCCCGGAGGTGCGCAGCGAGGCAGCGGCAAGCGTGGGGGACAGCCGGTGGCCCGTCAAGGGTCTTGGACGGGCAAAAGCCCCATTTCCGGAAAGTTGAAGGAAAAGGTCACGATCCGGGTTGCGGATTGCCAGTGTTTTGAGATATCATATACCTTGATTCTGGCCTGGGGGGGCTTCGTGGGTTCGTGGATCCCTGCAAGGGCAGCAACGATGCGTAGACGCGCGCACTTGCGCGCGGCTGAGCAGGAAACAGCACCAATGACAGGGATAGGGCACCCATGACTTTTCATCCGATGGATTCCAGTTCTCAGTGGGAAGAAGGCGCGATGGATCTCCAAGCCTCTGCGCAGATGGCCCACGGCCACGCCGTCCCGGGTTGGGCGGGCGGCAGAGGCGCGGTCGCCGGAGAGGCGACGCCCTTCGGACCGGGCGCGTACGAGCGCGGATGGACCGGCACCGCGGTCCGGGCCGACCGGCCGGCGTACCGGGCGTACAAACGGGCGCTCGATGTCCTGATCGCGGTGGTCGCGCTCACGGTCTTCCTCATGGTCTTGCCGCTGATCGCCCTCGCGATCAAGATCGATTCTCCCGGCCCGGTGTTCTTCATGCAGGACCGCGTCGGCATGAATCGCCGGCGGCGCGCCCGGCAGCGTGTCGAGGGGGAGCGGCGCAAGGTCCTCCAGCCCGGCCGACCGATCCGCATCGTCAAGCTGCGCACCATGCGCACGGATGCGGAGAAGGACGGTCCGCGCTGGGCGCAGAAGAACGACGCCAGGGTCACGAGAGTCGGCAAGGTCCTGCGGAAGACGCGTCTCGACGAGGTGCCGCAGTTCGCAAACGTCCTGGCCGGGCAGATGAGCCTGATCGGACCGCGGCCCGAGCGGTTGCATTTCGTGCGGCAGCTCGAGCAGGAGATCCCGCAGTACCACGAACGGTTGCTCGTTCAGCCCGGCATCACCGGCCTCGCCCAGGTGCTGAACGGCTACGACGAGGACACCGATTCCGTCCGACGCAAGGTGGAACTGGACCGCCGCTACATCCAGGACTGCAGCGTGGTCCAGGACCTGCGGATCCTCCTGGGTACCGTGCGGGTGGTGCTCAAGGGCGAGGGGGCACACTGACCGGCGGGCGCGTGCCGGCCCCGAACCGCCGCAACTATCCGCACCGGACGGCAAGAACCCGATCTTGCGCGCGACCGCTGCTCCCACGATAATCGGAGCAGCGGTCGCGCTCGCGTGACCCCGGGTTCGTCGCGACGGAAGCGTTCCGCGCTGTCGCATGTAAACGACCGATTACCAAGGCCAAGGACGTCCTGAATTGAAGTTCCGCGTGAGGTTCGGCCGCGCGACCGTCGCCGCCGTTTTCGCGCTGGCGCTGGTGGCGGCGATCGGCGGTTGCGGCATCTACTCGGGCACCAGCGGGCGGGTGGACGAGTCCATTCGCCGCGTCTCCGTGCCGTATTTCGAGAATCGCACCGCCGAGCCGAACATCGAGGTTCTCCTCACCGACGAGGTCATCAGCGCCCTCCAGCGGGACAACACCCTGAAGGTGGTGGACGAGTCGAGCGCCGATTCCGTCCTGCGCGGCAGCGTCACCCGGTATCAGGTCCGCGAGGCCTTCACCAATCCGCAGCAGACCGTCGACGAGTACCAGGTCCAGATCGCCCTGCGACTCACCTTCTTCGTCAAGCAGACCGGCACGAGCATCTTCGAGGAGAGGACCTTCACCGGCGCGGGCAACTATGTGCTCGCGGATCCGGAGTTCGGCGAACCCGAGGCGCGGGCACAGGCAGCGCAGGAGATCGTCAACGACGTGCTGGCCCAGGTGGTGGAAGAGTGGTAGCGCGCACCGGCGGCAAGTCCGGCGGAATGAACACTCTCGACGACCTGGTCGCCGGCCCCCTGCGCAGCCGCACCTACGGACCCGTTTACGTGCTGGTGGGTCCCGACACCTTCCGGGCCGACGCGGTGGTGGAGCGCATGCGCCGCGACGTGCTCGGCGACGGGCCCAACGCCACGTTCAACGACCACGTCTTCCGCGGCGACGAGGTGACCATGGAGGACGTGCTCCAGCAGGCCCGCAGCTACCCCATGCTCGGTGGACGCCAGGTGATCTGGTTGCGCGGGGCCCAGACCTGCCTCGCCGACGATGCCTCGGGCGCCGCCTTCGAGGCCTACCTCGCGGCGCCCATCGACCAGACGGTACTGATCGTCACCGCCGACAAGGTGGACGGCAGGCGCCGCTGGGTGAAGACCTGCCAGCAGGCAGGCTGCCTGTACCAGGCCGAGGCGCCCAAGGGCGGCGAGTTGCTGGCCTGGGCCGCCCGCACGGCCCGGCGCGCCGGCGTCGAACTGCCGGACGAACTGCTGAGCCTGCTGATCGACCTCGTCGGCAGCGATCTGCGCGCGCTCTCCGGCGAGATCGACAAGATCGCCCTGCTGGCGGAAGAGAACGGCAGGCTGCCAGCGGCGGAGGAGATCCTCGCCGTGGTGATGGACCAGGCGGATCTGCAGATCTACGCCATGACCAACCACATCGTGCCCGACGGCGGCGCCGAGGCCTTGAAGGCATGGTGCCGCCTGGCGGAGTGGGGCGAGACGCCTCATCGCGCCGCCCCCCTGATCATGCACCGGTTCCGGGGCGCGGTCGCAGCCGAGGCGCTCGCCGCCGAGGGCGCCGACCCCGGGGCGATTCCCGGTCTGACCGGCATCAATTCGTGGGTGTACCGCTCGCAGATCCGCCCGCTCATCGCGCGGATGGGCCGGCAAAGGTTGCGCGACGCGCTCGCGGCGGCCTTGCGCTGCGAGACGGCGCTCAAGTCGTCGCCGGTGTCGCCGGCGATCGTGCTCGAGCGTTTCGTCCTGGAGGTGTGCCGCCGTACCGAGGACCGCTGACGGCGACCCGTTCGGCGCAGCCGCAATCCTTTCAGATCGGTCCAGATCGGTTCAGATCCGTCCCGATCGAGATGCCCCGGAGGAGAACCACGAGGAGGAGCCCCGATGCACGACGGTATTCTCGACCTGACCGATGCCGACTTCGATACGCACGTTCTCGAGAGCGAACTCCCGGTACTCGTCGACTTCTGGGCACCCTGGTGCGGTCCCTGCAAGGCCTTGACACCGACCGTCGAGAAGATCGCCGCCGCGTACGCCGGCCGCTTGCGGGTCGCCAAGATCGACATCCAGTCCAGTCCGCAGGTCGCAGTGCGGTTCGGCATCCGCTCGATCCCGGCGCTGATTCTCTTCGACGGCGGTCAGGTTCGCGACTCGCTGATCGGGGCGGTCTCGGAGGACCGGATCCGTGACAGGATCGACGGCCTGCTCGGCTGATTGATTCTCGGCGTCTTAAGTTCCGTAACGGAAGAGATTTCCGCCGGGCCGTGGATATGCGGCCAGAAGGTCCTGGTCTTTATTTAACATAATATACATTATGCGCCGTACTGGATGTGAGCGGTCCAGTCCGCTGGAATCTCGACATTTGCGCGTCTGGGGAAAATGTGTCCACCGTGCCGGGGTGGCGTTTTGCACCCGCGGCGACTCGCCGGTGGACACCGGATCACGGCCCGCCGGGGACGCGATCTCGATCGCCGGGCCCTCGATCGCCGGAAACTACTGGATCGGCACCCGGTCGGCCAGCTCGTCGAGGAACGGGACTCGCCAGTCCTCGCCGGCGAGCGCCTTCACGAACCCCAGCACCGAGATGGCCAGGAACACGACCGTGACGGCGAGCACCAGCAGGATGCTGATGAGGAAGCCGAGGATGGGGATGCGTCCGATCGTGGATTCGATGGTCGCGAGCAGGATCCAGGCGACCACCTCGGCGAAGAAGAGCGCGAAACCCTGCCGGCAATGACGGGCGAGGAAGCGGCTCTTGTCGGAAAAGAAGATGGGAATCAGCACCAGGAAGCCGGCGTAGCAGAGAGCCGCGAGCCAGCGGTCGCGGGCGACGCGTTCCCCGCCGGGACCGGTCGTTCTCGCACGCCAGCGCGCGCCGGTTTCCGGTGCGCCGAGGCCGGTCACGTCGTCGTCGAAGGGATCCTGCTCGGTGTGCACGGTGACTCTCCCCCGGGGGTCTGTCCTCCACCTCGGTGAAGCGGCCCCGCGTCCAGCGCCGAGCGTTGCGGCGACGGGTCAGATGGTCGACAGAGCCCGATAGAATGCGATCTGCGCGTCGAGATCCCGCAGGTTGCCCTCGGTGGCCCCGGAGGCGATCGCGTCGCGCAGGTTCTCGAGGGCCTGGACCGCGGCTCGCGGCTGTCCCGCCTGGCGGTGGCTCTCGGCCAGCCGGAGGGTCAACTCGTAGCGCCGCTCCGGCGGCAGGTCGCCTGCGATCGCCTCGGCATAGGCGTCCGCGGCCTCTGCCGGTCGGCCGGCGTCGCTCAGGATGACGCCCTTGACCACGAGGGCGTCCGCGCGCAGCGGGTCGTCCCCGTCCAGTCGCTCGAGAGCGGTCTCGATGGTGGCCAGGGCCTCGGAGCCCTCGCCCGCCAGGTTCTGGGCGTTGGCTAGCTGGATCCGTGCCAGGTCCGCCACGGGAACCCCGCCGTGCTCCTCCACGACCTCCCGCAGGCGGTTGACGGCCATCCCGTACGCCCCCTGTCCGAGGGCGATCTGGCCCTCGTACAGCAGACGTGAGGCCTCCTGCTGGGCTCGCTGGCGGCTCGTGCCGTAGATGGAGATCCCCACCAGGGTCACCACCAGTGCAAGCACGACCACGCCCAGGACGACGAAGTTCTTCTGCACGAACTCCAGTCCCTGCTCGACCGACGCCACGAAACCGTCCTGCTTGAGCTTCTTCCGGGTCAATCTTTCTGCCGCCACGATCCGCTCCTCGACGACGCCTCCCTGCGCCGACCGAATGTGGACACGTTCCCTCCCGACCGATCGGGCAGAAGTATAAGGGATGGTCCCCGTGAAATCCACCGGACAAGCGACAAGGGCCCTGCGCCGCGGCGGCACGGCGCCGACGGTTCTTGCCCGCCTCCGGTGCGGCTGTTACCCTCTGCCGCGGCGCGTCGCACGGCCGGTGCTCGTGCACCCGCCGCGGTTTTCCCCAGGGCGGTTCGCCGGACGCGGACCGTCGCGTTGCAGCACGGTGGCCGCGCCCGTTCGCGCCACCGACGACGACCAGCCGAGCCGAGGAGTGACCATGGCCCGAACCCGGAATTCGCAGCCGCCCTCGCCGCCGCCAGGCACCAGGGTCCCCGAGTACACTCCGTTCGTGCCCGCGGACCAGGACCTCCCGGAGTTCACGCTGCGCGCGGTGCTACTGGGCGTGGTGATGGCGGTGATCCTCGGCTCCGCAAACGCTTACATCGGCCTGAAGGCCGGACTGACGGTGGCGGCCACCTTCCCCGCCGCAGTGGTCGGGATGGCGGCCCTGCGGATGGTGCGCGGGTCCATCCTCGAGGAGAACATGGCGCGCACGGTCGCCTCGGTAGGCGAGGCGCTGGTGGCCGGCGCCATCTTCACGATTCCCGCCTTCAAGATCGCCGGGGTCTGGGACCACTTCAACTACTTCGAGAGCACCGCCATCATGCTCACCGGCGGCGTCATGGGCGTGCTCTTCGTGGTGCTGCTGCGCCGGATCCTCGTGGAGGAGTCGGGGCTGCCGTTCCCGGAGTCGGTGGCGGCCGGCGAGATCCACAAGGCCGGCCAGAAGGGCGGCAGCGAGGCGAGGACCGTGCTGCAGAGCGGCCTCGTCGGCGCCGGGATCCTCGCCCTGGGCGAGTTGAGCATCATGCGCACGGGCTGGACCTGGTTCCGGACGTTCGGCGCCTCCACGGTGCAGTTCATCGACGACACCACCCGCAACGCGTTCTATTCCCACGCGGGGCACGGCGGGCTGACCATCACCTCGCCGGGCATCTCCCCCGCCCTCTTCGGCGTGGGCTACATCATCGGCCCGCAGCTCGCGTCCATCACCTTCTGCGGCGCCATCTTCGCCTGGGGACTGCTGGTGCCGCTGCTGCTGTACCTGAACCCGTCGAGCTTCGCCGACCTGCTGCGTGATCGACCCGACCTGGTGGCCGACGAGGTGGCGCTGTCGCGGCTGGTCTTCGCCAACTACGTCAAGCCCATCGCCGTGGGCGGCATGCTCGTGGGCGCGGCTTCCACCCTCTGGAAGATGAAGGACCAGCTCATCGGCGGCATGAGGCGCGCCTTCGGCGACATCTCCGCCAAGGGCACCGACGCAGCGGTCCCGCGCACCGGCCGCGACCTCCCCTTCCGGTACGTCTTCGCCGGCGTCGGGGTGAGCCTGGTCGGCATGTTCGCGCTGTACTACTACTTCATCAGCCACGGCGCCCACGGTGACCTGTCCACCCCGCGCATCGTCATCGGCGCCCTGGTGGCCACGCTGGTCATGGGCTTCGCGGGATTCGTGTTCAGCGCCATCGCCGGCTACCTGGTGGGCCTGATCGGGTCCTCGAACAACCCCATCTCGGGCCTGACCCTCTCCACCCTCATCGTGGCGGCGCTGCTGCTGCTGGTGGTCGGGGTGAAGGGCGATCCCGGCGTGACCGCGGTGCTGGGCGTGGCGGCCGTGGTGTGCTGCATCTGCGGCGTGGCCGGCGACATGATGCAGGACCTGAAGGTGGGCCACATCCTCGGCGGCACGCCCAAGCGCATGGAGATGGGCGAGATCATCGGCGTGGTGGCCGCGGCCAGCGTGCTCGTGATTCCCATCATGCTGCTCGACGAGTACGGCGGCGGCATCGGTTCCGAGAAGCTGCCGGCGCCCCAGGCCGGCCTGATGGCCATGCTCGCCCGCGGCATCGTCGGCGGCGAGATGGCCTGGCCGCTGGTGATCGTCGGCATGTTCATGGGCGTGGGCCTCCTGCTGATCCGGGCTCCGGCCCCCATGCTGATCGCGGTGGGCATGTACCTGCCGTTCTACTCCACCGCGGCCATCTTCCTCGGCGGCGTGGCGAAGGCGGTCACCGAGCGTCTGCGCGCACGGCGGAATTTCGACGCCGAAGCGATGTCCACCAGCGAGAATCGCGGCATCCTGCTGGCGAGCGGCCTCGTCGCCGGCGAGGCGTTGATGGCCCTGGTCCTCACCGGGATCAAGGCGGCAAGGCCGGCGTCCGGCAACCTGCTCCCCGACTGGTCGGCGGCAGCGCTCTTCGGTGCGGCCTTCGGCTGGTTCGCGCACCTGCTGGCCGTGGTCATTCTCGTGGCGCTGCTGTGGTACATGATCGCCATGCCCCTCAAGGGGCTCGGCAAGCGCGGCTAGTGAAGGTGAGACTGCCGACCTGGCTCGGACGGCGCAGCCGGTGGGAGGGTGTGGACTTCCTCACCCTCGTGCCCGAACATGCCGTCGACTGGGAGGAGGACGGCCGCGGCCGCGTGCTGCTGCTGATGCCGCGGTTCTCCGGCACGTTCTATCACCGCATCCTGCAGCCGCTGCTCAAGGGGCCGCGCCGGTTCATCAAGGTGCCGCTCGAAGCTCGCGGCGACTTCATCTGGCGTCGGATCGACGGCCGGACCCCGGCGCGCGAGCTGGTCGAGGCGTTCGTGGCCGCCTTCCCCGCCGAGCAGCAGCCCGCCGACCGCGTGTGCCAGTACCTCTACCACCTGGAGCGCAACGGGTTCGTGCGTTTCGTGAACCTTCCCGAGTAGGAGATACCCGGTGAACGAATTGGACGAGCCTCGACCCCGCCCGACGGCCGGATTGCCGCTGCCCGCCTGGTGGCGCTGGACCGTGCTCGTGCTGATGGCCCTGGTCACGTTCAGCGGCTACTTCGTCTACGACTCGATCAGCCCCATCGCCCCCATCCTGCGCGAGGAGATGGGCATCGGGGCCACCCAGATCGGGCTCTTCGCCACCCTCTACAGCCTGCCCAACATCGTCATGGTCCTGCTCGGCGGAATCCTGCTCGACCGGCTCGGGACGCGCCGGGCCGGGATCCTGCTCAGCCTGCTCTGCGTGGCAGGCACGGTGCTGACCGCGGCGGGCCAGACGATCGTGGTGATGCTCGCCGGCCGGGTCCTCTTCGGACTCGGCGCCGAGAGCCTGATCCTGGCCCAGAACAAGGTGGTGGCGCGCTACTTCAAGGGCCGCGAACTGGCGCTGGCGTTCGGTGTGACCATCGCCATCAGCCGACTGGGCTCGCTGGTGGCCTTCGGCGGCATGGCCGTCATCAGCGAGGCGCTGGGCTGGCGAGGCGCGCTCTGGTTCGCGGCTTTTCTCACCGTGGCGGCCACCGGCGCATTCCTCGCCTACGTGGCGATGGACCGCTGGGCGGAGCGCCGCACGCAGCTGCCGGAGCCGAAGGAGGACCGGATCACCTGGCGCGACGTGCTCGTGTTCGACCGCAGCTTCTGGTACCTCACCGCCCTCTGCGTGCTGTTCTACTCGGCCGTGTTCCCCTTCACCTACTTCGCCACCGATTTCTTCGTCTCCGGCTTCGGACTCTCGCTGCAGGCGGCCGGCCGCACGACGAGCATCCTGGTGTTCGCCGCCATGGTCTTCACGCCGGTGTTCGGCTTCTTCATCGACCGCTACGGGCGCCGGGCGGCGATGATGGTCGTCGGCTCGCTGATCTTCGCTCCCACCTACTTCGTGCTCGGCACCACGTCGGTGCCGCCGTGGCTGCCCATGGCTTTCATGGGGATGGCGTTCTCGCTGGTGCCGGCGGCGCTCTGGGCGGCCGTGCCGCTCCTGGTGGAGCAGCGGCGCCTGGGGACCGCCTACGGTCTGATGACCATGGTGCAGATGGTCGGCATGACACTGGTGCCGGTGGTCGCCGGTTCCCTCAGCGATCGCACCGGCGGTTACGGCGCGGCCATGGTGCTGTTCGGCCTGCTCGGCACGCTGGGCCTGCTGTTCGCGGTGCTGCTGCTGCGGCGGGAGCGGGGTCCGCACGGGCACGGGCTGGAGCGGCCGAGCGCGGAGGCGGTCTGAGACGGGCGCGCTCGGTGCCGACACGCGAACGCCTTGTGCCGCCGGCCCCCCGGGATTACGATGTCGCTCGTTCATCTTCATCCCGTCATCTTCGCCCGGACTCGTCCCCGGCCGGAGCCATGTCGCTGCCTAAGAGGTCCGTCATGAAGCATCCGCTGGTCTCGCGCGCGCTGCGTCCGGCGCTTTCTCTCGTGCTGTTCCCCCTGATCCTGACGGCGGCCGCGATGCTGACCGGCTGCGACGACGATGACGGCCCCGTGGCTCCCGGCGGCGGGCCGGTGGCGGTCGTCGCGCCCGATTCGGCGACCGCGCTGCCCGGCGTGCTGGTGACCTTCGATCCCACCGGCAGCCATCACCCCTCGGGCGAACTGCACGCGGTGCCCTACCGCTGGAGCACCGATCGGGGGCCGTGGTCGAACTGGACCGCCAGCCGCGACACCTTCATCGCCTTCGACGCGCTCGGCGAGCACCTCGTGCACCTGGAGGTGCGCGACACCGCGGGCCGGATCGGTGCCGCAGCGGCCGTGGTGCGGGTCGAGGTGCCGGCGATGGCGTCGCCCGACGAACTCGTCGCCGCGTTCGACCAGGCCTACGAGCTGCGCAACCACGACTACTACCGGGAACTGCTGAGCGACGACTTCCTCTTCGTGACGACCGAGGACGAGACCTACGGCCTCGACGTGGAGATGGCGATCACCAGCAATCTCTTCACGGGAACGCCGGGAACCGGCACCGGCGGGACCGTCGTGCCCGGGATCGCCGACATCGTGGCCTGGCTGGCGCCCGAGGGCGAGTGGGCGGCCGTCGACGCCGCCCATCCCCGCTTCGGCGGCACGGGAGCGCAGCAGCGGACGTTCTCGGTCGCCCTGAACTTCTCGCCCGATGGTGCGGCGTACTACTTCTGGGTCCGGGGAATGGCCCGGTTCTACGTGGTTGCCATGGCGGAGACGAACGGCTGGCGCATCCTGGGCATCGAGGACTTCACCGGGTTCGCCAAGCCTGCCGAGACCGTGACGTGGACCGAGGTCAAGGACCTCTACCGCGAGGGGCGATGACGCTCGCGGTGGATTTTTGCTGGCGGTCGCGCGGCTGAGCACGTATATTGCACGGCGATCCGCTATTGCAGACCAACCCGACGGGCAAGTTGTTCGCATCCCGTTCGCTGCATCGCCCCTTTCCGATCGAGCTAAGAGTGCGACTTGGCTCCCGAGAGCCAAGGAGTTCTCTGGATGGATTTTTCTACCTTCGACCTCGACCCCCGTCTGAAGGCCGGCATCTCCGCCGCCGGCTACACCGTTCCCACCCCCATCCAGGTCGCCGCCATTCCCGCGGTCCTGGCCGGCAGCGACGTGATGGGCATGGCCCAGACCGGCACCGGCAAGACGGCAGCCTTCGTCCTGCCCATCCTCCACCGCCTGCTCCCGGGCCCGCGCGGCCACGTGCGGGCACTGATCATCGCCCCCACCCGCGAACTCGCCGAGCAGATCCGCGGCGAGTGCGAACGGCTGGCAGCCCGTAGCCGCCTGCGCTGCGTGGCGGTGTACGGCGGCGTGCCCAAGGACGCGCAGACACGCGCGTTGCGCCGGGGCGCGGAGATCGTCGTCGCCTGTCCCGGACGATTGCTCGACCTCGACGGCGACGGCTACGTGGACCTCTCGCACGTCGAGACGCTGGTGCTGGACGAGGCCGACCGCCTGTGCGACATGGGGTTCCTGCCCGACGTGCGCCGCATCCTCGCGCGGGTGCCCGCCGAACGGCAGACGCTGTTCTTCTCGGCGACGATGCCGGTGGATATCCGCAGCCTCGCCGCCCAGATCCTGCGCGACCCGGTGACGGTCCAGGTGGACGCCGCGGCCCCGGCCACCACGGTCTCGCATGCGATCTACCCGACGACCGACCACCTGCGCACCGATCTCCTGCTCGCCATGGTCGAGATGCTGCCGCCCGGACGCGTGCTCATCTTCACCCGGACGAAGTTCCGAGCTCGGACCCTGGCGCGCGCTCTCGAGCGCCACGGCCACAGCGTCTCGGAGCTGCAGGGCAACATGACCCAGAACCGCCGGCAGGCGGCCATGGACGGTTTCCGCAGCGGGCGCTACGAGATCCTGGTCGCCACCGACATCGCCGCGCGCGGCATCGACGTGGCGGACATCCGCCACGTGATCAACTTCGACATGCCCGACTGCGTCGATGCCTACACCCACCGCATCGGCCGGACCGGCCGCGCCCTGCAGACAGGCGCCGCCTTCTCCCTGGCCGCCGGCGAGGACGCGGGCGTCATCCGGCAGATCGAGCAGGTCCTGGGCGAGCGCATCGAGCGACGACGGCTCGACGAGTTCGACTACGGGGTGTTCAACCCCGACCGCGCTCTCCGACCGGGCGGCTTCTCGCCGATCAACGGCTTCGGCGGCGGCCGCCGCCGGGCGCCGGCGCGGCGAGGCCGGCTGGTCGGGGCGCGGCGGTGATTCTCAGCGCGCGGTGACCGGCGGCCCCGCCTGCGGGGCCGACCGGCGCCGTGCGCACCGCGGTCCGACATCCACCCGGTCGCAGGCCCCACGCAGGAGGCTGGGTCGATCATGTCGCCACCCGGAGCGGACGCTCGCACGGTCATCGTGGTCATCTCCGGCGGCACCGGCGCCAGCGGCGAGCAGCTGGTCAACACCGTCCTCGCGCAGTTCCCCACCACCGACACCCGCATCGTGACCGTGCCGCTGGTCCGTGACCGCGCGCAGGTCGTGGCCGCGGTGGACCGCGCCGCCGCCGACGGCGGGCTGCTCGTGCACACCCTCGTGGACCGGGAGTTGCGGCGCGAACTCGTCCAGGAAGCCGCCGGCCGCGGCGTCGCCGCCGTGGATCTGATGGGCGACCTGATCCAGCGCGTGTCTACCCTGACGGGCGAGGAACCGCTGGCCCAGCCCGGCCTCTACCGGCGGCTGCGCCGGGACTACTTCGCGCGGATGGAGGCCATCGAGTTCGCCATCGCGCACGATGACGGCCAGAACCGGCGCGATCTGCCGCGGGCCGAGATCGTCCTGCTCGGCGTCTCCCGCGCCGGCAAGACTCCGCTGAGCATGTACCTCGCCATGCAGGGCTGGTTGGCGGCCAACGTGCCGCTCGTGCCCGGTCTGCCGCTACCGGAGGCGCTGGATCGGGTCGACCGGCGGCGCGTCGTCGGCCTCGCCATCGACTACCAGCAACTCATCTCGCACCGCGAGAAGCGGCACGTCGAGACCGGCCTGGACGTCTCCACCGCCTACACCGATCCCGCCCGCGTCATGGACGAGATCGAGGCTTGCCGGCGGCTGCTGCGCCAGCGCCGGATCGCGACGGTCGACGTCACCGCCAAGCCGATCGAGTCGTCGGCCCGCGAGGTGGTGGCCCTGGTGACGCGGAGGCTCGGCGAGGCGGCGCGGAGATTCTGACGGCCGCTGACGGTCTCGGGCGGCCACGGGTGGTCACGGGCCCGCCGTCCCATCCGGCCACCGCCCCCTCTCCCCCGCGACCGGCGACCCTCAGCCGCCGCCTTCCAGCAGGTGCCGCTCCCAGGTGTCGCGCCGGCCTCGGCGCAGGAATGGCAGCAGGGCCAGCCGGCCGGCCTGGCCGATGCTGCGTTCCAGGAACCTGATCTCCGCCAGACGCTCGGCCACCCCCTCCGGCCGCGGCGGTTCGTAACCGCTGCGACGCATGAGGACGAGCCCCTTGGCCTTCAACCTCAGCTCCACCTGCAGGCGCAACAGGCAGAACATGTCCGCGACGATCTCGGGTGCGAACCGATCCCGCAGGCTGGCGAGGTAGATGCCCACCGGGGTCGCGGAGACCTGTCCGGAGTCGATGATCCGCAGCATCTCCGCGTCGGTGTCGAAGCCGAGACCGAGCCACTGCTCGAGCGTCGACTCGCCCTGCTGGTAGACGGCGGCCAGCACCAGCGGTACGCCCGCGATCAGGGTCATGGCGGTGAGAGCCGGCGTGAGGAAGAAGTGGTTGAACCCGGAGTGGATCAGCACCGCCAGCGCCAGCGCGGGCAGGAGTTGCAGCGGCCCGCACCCCTGCCGCCGCTCGCAGCGCGTGTGCGCGACGATGGCGAACACGGCGGCCGTGCAGCCGTGCATCAGCGCGGTGCCGCAGCCGCGCAGCAGCCACGTCGACCAGTGGGCGTCGCCGATAATCCCCAGGTAGAAGACGTTCTCCATGATCCCGAAGCCGGCGCCCACCGCGAAGCCGTAGATCGCCGCGTCCACCAGGAACCCGATCCGACGTCGCCAGATCAGCAGCACGAGCCAGGCCGACTTGGCCGTCTCCTCGGTCAGCGGCGCCACGTAACGGGAGAATCCTTGGAGGTCGAGGTCCAGCCAGGGAATCAGCGACTGGTGCACCAGACGGCAGACGAGGGCCGCCCCTGCCCCGGCGAGCGCCGCGACGACCGCCTGGCGCGGCCTCACGAGCTTCCAGCCGTCGAGCGCCAGCATGGCCGCCAGGAACAGGGCGACCGGGGCGAGTCCGAACAGCGCCTTGAGGGAGAGGCCGCTCATCGGAGGATCTGCAGGCTGACCATGAATTCCTCTCCGGGTCCACGGTGGCGCTCGATGGCCACCGCATACCCCGCCGACGCGGTCATCTCCAGATGCGAGAGCAACACCAGGCGCAGGTCCGTCTGCACGCCCAGCGTCGCGAGCGAACGCCGGTGCTCGGGGTTGCCGGGGGTGGTCACCAGCGCGCCGGCGAAGAGGCTCGTCCGGGCCCAGGTCGCATGGAAGGACGGCTTGCCCAGCCGGCGGAACCGCAGCGGCGGCAGGTTCCAGTCGAGGAGGACGCGCCCGAAGCTGGTGCCGCCCACCTCGTTCAGGTCCAGGCCAGGAAACGCGTACCAGAGCCGGTAGCGACGGATCTCCCCCCGGTCCACCCAGTTGTTGCCGAACCCCCCGAAGTAGAAGTTGGCGAACGGGTCGTCGTGCTCGGCGGGCGCCACGCCGCCGGCCAGACGCAGCCAGAGCGACGAGTGGTGCCAGCCCAGGGGACGGCCGGCGTCGAGCGTCGCCACCGCCTGCGGCAGACTGCGCCCGGCGACGTGGTTGTCGCTGAGGGCGAGCGACCAGCTGTGTCCCTTCTCGTAGTCGACCGCCCCGAGCGAGAAGCGGAGGTTCCGGTAGCCGAGGTGGACGCGGCCCGTCAACAGCTCGGAGTACGACGCCAGCACGTTCTGGTAGGCAGGCAGACGCTCGAGCCCCCCCCACCAGGACAGGTCCAGGCTCAGGTCGAGCTGGCGCGGCAGGTCGTACAGCAGCGTGCGCGTGTAGCCCGCGGCGAGACGGTAGCCCTTGCGGCTGGTCTTGGTGGGCCCGAAGAGGTCGTAGAAATCGGCGTCGTTCCAGCCCGCGTCCAGTCGCCAGTCGTGGCGCCGGTAAGACAGCTCGGCGTGCAGGCGCTCGTCTCCCTCCAGCCTGCCGTCCGGGCTCCAGCTCGCGGTGGCGGCCAGAGAGTGCAGCGCCAGTGGATCGGAGAGGCGCAGGTGCGCTCCATAGGCCACCGCGTCCTTGTAGCCCTCCACCACCGGGACCACCGATTCCACCTCCACGCGGGAGAGCGCGCGATAGGGTCCGCGGTAGGTGACCAGCGAATCGAGCGGGACTATCGCCGGCGATGGCACCTTCCAGTCCCGCACCTCCGGATGGCGCTCCCAGATCCGGGCGCCGAGGAATGCGATCGGCTCGACGTCGTCGATGGGGTGGATGCCGAGCATCGCCGGCAGGAATCCGTCCCCCGTGTACCTGAACACGATCAGCGAGTCGGCCCCTACCGGCACGGGCTGGAAGAAGCCGGTCTCCGTGTTGCTCAGGCACTGCAGTTCGCCCGTGTCGAGATCGTAGCGGAAGACGTTCGACACGCCGGTGAAGTACGAGGTGCCGTAGAGCCGGCGCCCCGTCTCATCGAAGACGAAGTTCGACGGGATCGTGCTGCCGAAGTCGAAGCTCGCGACCGCGACGGGCGAGCCGACGGCGAGGGAGTCGGTGCGCAGGACGTGCACCGCGTGCCGGCCGGTCACCTCTCCGATCGAGGCGGCCAGCAGGCTGCCGTCGGGCGAGATGTCGAGGTTGTAGACGGTCCGCCCGTAGTCGAAGGTGTGCACCTGTTGCCAGTCGTCGTGCGGAACGGGCAGCCGCACCAGCGTGCAGAGGCCGTTGAAATGACGTACCCCCCAGAGAGCGCCGTCCACCGGGTCCACCACCAGCTCGCCCACGCGCAGGTCCTTCATCAGGCAACGGGTCGCGCCGGTTTCCGGATCGAGTTCGATCAGATCCCGCCAGGCCGAGTTGTCGGCGGTGTAGAAGAGCCGCGCGCGCCGGGGATCCCACGCCAGCGAGGTGACGCTGTACATGAGCGGTCCCTTGACGTCGGTCAGACGTTCGACCGCGCCGGTCCGCAGGTCGATCGCGCCCACGTGGGCGACCACGCCGGGGTAGTTCAACCCCGCGTAGATCCGCTGTCGCTCCGGGTCGTACCATGCGCGCGAGATCGAGCCCAGGGCGCGATCGGAGAGGTCGCGATGCGGCGTCACCGGAAAGCGGCGGATGGCGGCCAGATTGCGCTGCTGCCACTCGTGCTCGAACGAGATCCAGCCGGCCCACGCTTCTCCGAGCGACGTCCCGAACACGGCGGCGAACTGCGCCGCATAGTGGGCCTTGCTCCCCTCGCTGCGGGTGTACCACCGCAAGACGGCGTCCGGACCGTACTCGTACACGAGCCAGCTGACGAACCGCGTCCCGTAGAGGTAGCTGTTCAGCTCCAGCTGGAAGTCCACCTTCGTGCCCTCGGCGACCAGTCCGAGGGGATCGTAGAACCGGCTGCCGTCTCCCACCTTGGCACGGAACACCATCTCGTCGTACGAGCCCTGGGCGCGCCCGATGCCGCCGGCCATCCAGGTCTCGACGAAGACCGCCACCCCCTCGTGATACCAGCGCGGCGCCGCGGCGCGGGGCGAGGTGAGATAGCCGAAGATGATGGTCTCGGGATGCTCGGGCGTCTCGCCCACCTTGCCCGCGAACAGACGCCGCCAGAAGCGGTCGCCGCCGGTGAAGCGATCGTAGTTCACGATGTGCACCAGCTCGTGATTCATCAGCGTGTTGATGCGCTCGTTCGCGGGGTAGGTCTCGTAGGCGTAGTTCATGGGGGCGATGTAGAGGAGCAGCCCGTTGCGCGGCACGGTGCCGGCGCCGCCGTTGCCGTAATCGGCGAAGTCGTTGAGGATGACGTTGATCTTCTCCGCCGGATCGTACGTGAACAGCTGCGATTGGCGTCGCAGGGAGTTCTCGAAGCAGCGCGCCACGTGCGGCACGAGCCACGACTGGTGCGGGTCGAGGTAAACCAGACGCAGGCGATCGGTCTCGAGGCAGGACAGCTGGGCGGCGGCGGGAGCGGATCCGACGATCAGGATCACCGGTACCAGGCAGCGCCGCAACGCCGGGCGCCGCGGGAGGCGCCGAGCACCACCGCGGCGCGCTCGAAGACGGGTCGCCCGGCTGGCGGTCGCAAGGAGCCTCGTCCACGGGAACACCATGCGGGTCTCTCCCGGCGAGTGGAAGCCGCCCTGCTCCGGCAGGGCGGCCTCCCGCTGGTTCAGCCGATCGCTCTCACGTCACATCTCGGCCTTCACCTTCATGGCCATCGATTCCTGGAACCGGGGATTGGCCAGGGCCGCGGCGAACTTCGGGTTGGCCATGACCTGTCCCAGTTGCGGATGGGCCAGTGCGAGCTGCAGCTGGGGACTGGCGAGTGCCGCGCAGAACGCCGGAGTCGCGAGAACGTTCTGGAATCGGGCACTCGCCATGGCGCTCTGGAACTGCGGGCTGGCGAGAGCCGCACAGATCTCAGGCCGGGCCAGCGCGGCGCTCAGCTGCGGACCGGCGAGCGCCCGGTGCAGGTCGGGCGAGGCCAGGGCCTGGCGCAGGTCGGGATTGGCGAGCGCCGCGTGCAGGTGCGGTGAGGCCAGGGCGGCCTGGATGTCGGGCCGGGCCAGGGCCGCGTGCAGCGACGGGCTGGCGAGCGCCCGGGTCAATTGCGGGGTGGCGAGAGCAGCCTGCAACTCGGGGCGGGCCAGGGCCGCCTGGACGTCGGGCCGCGCGAGGGCTGCCTGGAGCTCGGGGCGGGCCAGCGACTGCGACAGCTCCGGGCTGGCCAGAGCCCGGCACACCTGAGGACTGGCCAGGGCGGCGGCGAACCGAGGGTTGGCCATGGCCGTCTCGAGCGCCGGGCTCGCCAGGGCTTCCCGGACGTCCGGACGGGCCAGCGCCGCCTGGAGGTCCTTGCTGGCCAGCGCCCGCTGAAACTCCGGCTTGGCGAGCGCCTGCCGGAAGTCGGGCGAGGCCAGTGCCTGGCGCAGCTGCGGGCTGGCCAGAGCCTGACAGAACTCGGGACTCGCCAGGGCGAGATGCATCTGCGGACCCGCCATGATCTGCTGGAACTCGGGCGACGCCAGCGCCGCGCTCACGTCGGGACGCGCCATGGCCTGCTGCATCTGCGGGCTGGCGAGCGCCTCGAACACCTGGGGATTCGCCAGGGCGGCCTGGAGTTGCGGACTGGCCAGGGCCGCCTGCATCTGCGGAGCGGCCAGGGCCTGGTGCATCTGCGGGTTGGCCATGGCGAGCTGGATCTCCGGGCGGGCCAGCGCCTGGCGCACCTGCGCGCTGGCCAGCGCCGCCTGGAACTCCGGCGATGCGAGGACCCGGTGCATCTCCGGCACTGCGAGGGCCCGGCAGAACTCCGGGCAGGCCAGGGCCGCGGCGAACGCCGGATTCGCCATCAGATCCTGGAACACACCGTCCTGCGCCAGACGGTGGAAAGCATCGCTCTGGAGCACCCGCTGAAGTTCCGGATCGTCGAGCCGCACGTCGGCGGCCGTGATCTGGGTTTCCTGATGCCTCTGCGCGGCACCCACCGTGCCGCGAACGTCCGGCTCCTCGGCCGGCGGGTAGAAGAACGCGAAGTAACCGATGACCGCGACGACCACCACCAGCGCTGCACCGACGTACCAACGATTCCTGTTCATGGGACAACCTCCTGGTCCGGTTCCGGATACGGCCTTCAGATGGACATACAACGTGGCAGGCGAAGTGTTGGGAGCCTGTTTTCAGTCGTCGCGTCGATCTCGCCCCACCGTGAACACCCTCTCGTCGATGACGGCTCCGTCCGCGGTGATCCTGGCCCTCAGCGTGATGGGCCCGGGTGAAACCTGCTGCAAGAGCAGAACGTGCTGGCCGCTCGCCAGCCCCCTCAGTTCGATCCGGCCGCCGTCGATCCCCCCCCCACCCGCCGGCGGCTGCGGGCTCACGTATCCCGCCCACGAGGCGCCGGCGCCGGCGTCCACCGACATGACCACCGGTCGTTCGGACTCCAGATCGAGTCTCAGCAACGTCCGTTCGCCATGCGGCGCGGAACGCCAGGCACCGCGCACGGCCGGCGCGGCGGCCTGGAAGACCGCCAGCGCCGGGGCATCCGCCGGCAGCACAACGCCCAGCAGATCCCGCGACGCGGGCTGCCGCGGCCCGGTCTCGATCCGCAGGCCCACGGCGATCACGATCACGGCCGCCACCGCGACCACCGCGAAGGCCGGGATCGGCACCGGCCGCCGGAACCAGTCGAGCAGACGGGGCAGCGCCTCTCGCGCCGGCATTGTGCCGGCCCCTCTCCCATCCCCCTGGGAGACGGCTTCGTCCATGGCCGCCAGGATGCGACCGCGGAGCGCCGCGGGCGGCTCGACCGGCCTGAGACGCTCGAGCAGGCCGACCGCCTCGCGTAACTCCTCCCGGCGCCGCCGGGCCTCCGGATCGAGGCGCAGCAGGGCGGCCAGCTCGTCGCAGTCGGCGGGACCGTTGACCCCGTCGATCTCGCCGTTGATCAGGTCGTCGATCCGCCCGCCGTTCATCCGACGTACCCCTGCGCGACGAGCCGGCTCTTGAGGGCCTGGCGGCCCTCGTACAGTCGGCTCTTGACCGTCTTCTCGGGAATCTCGAGGATCTCGGCGATCTCGGCGTAGGAGAGCGCCAGCAGGTGCTTCAGGATCACGACCACGCGGTGTTCGAGGCTCATGCCCGACAACGCCCGCTCCAGCGCCTCGCACAGTTCCGTCAGCTCGTAGTCGTCCTCCGGCGACGGCCCCGCCGACGGCAGGTCGAGCGCCGCCTCGGCGCCGGGGCGGCGACCGCGTCGCAGGTTGATGGCCTCGTTGATCGCGATGCGATAGAGCCAGCTGAAGAAGCGGCGTTCGCGGTCGAAGGTCTCCAGCTTCTGATACGCCTTCAGGAAGGTCGACTGGGTCGCATCCGCGGCATCCTCCGGATGGTGCAGGATACGGTAGGCCACGTTGTACACCGGTTTTTCGTATGCGGACACCAGCATCGCGAACGCCTTCCGATCACCCTCGAGCACCCTGTCGATGATGCGCTCGTCCATGTCTCTCCCACGTACACGAGACCGTGGCCGAAGTTGGTCGAAATATCGGGCGGCGTTTCAATCGATCTGCAGGATCGCGTCGAGACCGGTGATGTGCAGGAGTTCGCGCACGTGCGACGTCGGATTGACCAGCGTCAGCCGTTCGCCGCGACCCGCGAGCCGCAGCTGGGTCGAGACGAGGATGCCCAGGCCGGCGCTCGACACGTACTCGAGATCACGCAGGTCCACCGTGCTCGACTCGTCGATCCCCTCGAACACCTCGCGCGCCCGGGTCGCCTGGGAGGCATCGAGACGTCCCGAGAGCACGACCGTGTGGTCCCCGATCCTCTGGATGTCGAACATGGCCTTCCTCACAGGCGCTTGACAGCGGTCACCGTCACGGTCCGGTCGCGATAGTCGTACACCAGTTCATCGCAGAGTCCGCGCACGAGCGGGATGCCCAGCCCGCCCTCCCGGTTCATCCGCGGCGCGCGCCGGTCCGGCGGGGGCAGCGCCACGGGCGACTCGAAATCGTCGACCTCGCGGTCGATCAGCAGGATTCGCAGCGCGCCGTCGGACCATGCCAGTTCGAGCACGATGTCGCTGCCGCCCCCCTGGTTGTGTCGCACGAGATTCGTGAACAGCTCCTCCACCACGAGTTCGAGCGCGGGCTGCGAACTCCCGGCCTCCGGCCGCTCGACGCAGAACAGCGCCACGGCCGCGAAGGCGTCCGGAAGGGCCGCCAGGTCCCGGGCTAAGCGCACGCTCACCATGGTCTGCGGGGAAGGGTCTCGGGGCGGGGTGTTCCAGCGGAGCTGCACGGCAGGGATGAGACCTCATCCCCGTCGAGATGCTAGCACGCGCCGACCGCTGCTGGCAAGCGAGGCGACGAGGCGAGGCGACGTGGCGGGGCGACGTGGCGGGGATTCCGGTAACCACGCCTCGCGTGGTAAGCTGCGCGAGGGTCGCCGTCCGGCACGGAGGGGAGGCAGGCATGATCCTGCGTATCGAGCCCGAGCGAGGCGATCGCTGGGAACAGACGCTCGCGGGTGACGAGGCGGTGATCGGCCGCTCGGCGAGCGCCGATATCGTGATCGACCACCGTTCGATATCGCGTCGCCACGCGCGAATCTTCCGCTCCCCGACGGGATGGTCGGTCGAGGACCTCGCCTCCAGCAACGGCACCTTCGTGAACGGCAGCCGGATCACACGACCGCAGACGATCGCCGACGGCGACGTCATCGTGCTCGGGAGCGACGTCGTGCGCCTGCTGGTGGTCCCCGACCCGGCGCCGGCGCCGGCCGGCCGGGAGCCGCTCGACAGCGTGCTGCTCTGCGCCTCGGCGATCCTCGAGCAGGATCGCGGCAGCAGCGCGGGTCTGAACGGCGAGCCGGACGGAATTGCCCGGTACGCCGACCGGATGCGGATCGTCAACGAGGTCCATGCCGCCCTCTCGCGCCCGGGAACGGTGGCAGAACTGCTCGATCTGATCCTCGATCGCATGTTCCGGTACTTGCGCCCGCAGCACGGCGTGATCTTCCTGCGCGACGGCGACGGGTGGCGACGGGCGGCCAGCCGCACCGACGTGGGCACCGAGGCCGAGTTCCCCGACTCCCGCAGCCTGC
>JAWOID010000134.1:0-5536 GCA_046484865.1 Candidatus Krumholzibacteriia bacterium | reverse complement strand
GGCATGTCGTGCGGTGGGATGGCCGCATGTTCCACCAGCAGGACATCGGCGAGTGGAAGGCAGCGTACGACCTGGACGCTGACGGAACCGTCGAGATCGAAACGACTTTCGAGATGGACGATGCGGGACGTTGCGCCCTGGACTGTGACGTCGCGATGGCCGGCGTGAGGGAGATCCAGTATGCGCCGTCGGCCGTATGGGGCTGGCGAGATGGCGGATTGACGAACGTCAGTGCCGAAGTGCCGGACTTCTATCGCAACGTCCGGTTGCCTGCGCTCGCAGCCTTGCGGGAGGAATTGGCTGCGGGCATATCCGACTGCGGGTCGGCCGGATGTGCGGAGGCAGTGGCCTGCCAACTCGAATGCCTGAAGATCGTGGAAGCACGCGCGGCGCGTCTTGCCGGGGATCGTCCTTCCTGAGAGCCCTGTCCGGCGCCCATGCGGCCTCGCCGACGCGGGCTGCCGCGCGACGAATGGCGGGAGTGAAAACGGAGCACCCATGACGACCGATCAATGGCTGATCCTGGCGGTCCTGGCGGCCGCCGTCGCCATGTTCCTGTGGGGGCGTTGGCGTCACGACATGGTGGCGGTCGGCGCGCTGCTGGCCTGCGTGCTGGCCGGGCTGGTCGCCCCCGCAGAGGCGTTCACCGGCTTTGCCCACCCGGCGGTGATCACCGTGGCCTGCGTGCTGGTCCTGAGCCGCGGCCTGCTGAATTCCGGGGCCGTCGATGCGCTGACACGCACGCTGCTGCCGGCCGCTGCCGGACGCCTGGTCAGTTTTGCCGCGCTGATGGGGCTGGGGGCCTTCCTGTCCGGGTTCATGAACAACGTCGGCGCCATGGCGCTGCTGATGCCGGTCGCGATCCGCTTGTCGCAGCGCCTGGAACTCACCCCCGGGCAGGTGCTCATGCCGCTGGCCTTCGGCACCATCCTCGGCGGCATGACCACGCTGATCGGCACCCCGCCCAACCTCATCGTGTCCGGCTTCCGCGCCGAAGCCGGCCTGGGCAGTTTCACGATGTTCGACTTCACGCCGATCGGTCTGGCCGTCGCGCTGGCGGGCATGTTGTTCGTCGCTCTCGTCGGCTGGCGCCTGGTGCCGGCGCGTCGGCAGTCGGGAATGGAGGGTTTCGAATCCGGCGCCTACATCACCGAAGTCCGGGTGCAGACAGGGAGCAAAGCCGCCGGCATGAGCCTGCGCGAGATCGAGGCGGCGCTCGCCGACGGCGACACGCAGATCATCGGCCTGGTGCGAAAAGAGGTGCGGCTCATCGCAGCCAACCCCGGCCGCAGGGTGATCGTGGGTGACATCCTGTTGATCGAAACCGCAGCGGAGTCGTTGACCGATGTCCTGTCCATATTGGGCCTGAAGCTCGAGGAGTCGGTCGAGACCGACGAGGCCGCCGAGGCCGAATCCTCCGCCCCGCCGGGAGACGAGGCTACCGGAAGCCAGGCTGCACCCGGCCCGGACACCGCGGAGGAGGAATCCGCAGGCGACGCTCACGAACAATCCGGCGAGATCGCGCTGATGGAGCTCGCCGTGCTGCCCGGCTCTCCCTTGTCCGGACGCTCGGCCAGCGATATCCAGTTGCGGACACGCTACGGGATCAACCTGCTCGCGCTTTCCAGGAAAGGTCATCGATCGATCAAGCGGCTCCGTTCGCTCGCGATCCGCTCCGGCGATCTCCTGCTGATGCAGGGGCCGCCGCCGTCGATCGCGGAGTTCGCGGCCGACAACGCCTGCGTGCCGCTGGCGCCGCGGGACTTCCATATCCCGAACAAGCGCAAGATCTTCGAGGCGAGCCTGATCCTGATCCTGGCGATCGGCGTCGCCACCTTCGGGCTGCTGCCGGCCGCCATCTCCTTCGCGATGGGCGTGCTCGCATCGATGGCGTTGCGCACCGTGCCGCCGCGCCAGGTCTATGAGGCGATCGACTGGCCGGTCATCGTGCTGCTGGCGGCGCTGATTCCGGTTGCCGGCGCGATGGAAACCACCGGCACCGCGGATCTCATCGCGCACTTCCTGATCGCCACCGTGGCGCAAGGGCATGCCGTGGCCGGGCTGGCGCTGATTCTCGTGGTCACGATGTTCCTTTCCGACCTGATGAACAACGCCGCCACCGCCGCGGTGATGTGCCCGATCGCCATCGGCACCGCGTCCACGCTGGGCGTCAGTGCCGATCCGTTCCTGATGGCGGTGGCGATTGGCGCATCGTGCGCGTTCCTGACCCCGATCGGCCACCAGAACAACACCCTGATCCTGGGTCCCGGGGGGTTCCGTTTCGGGGACTACTGGAAGCTGGGGCTGCCGCTGGAGATCATCGTGACCGCGGTGTCGGTGCCGATGCTGCTCCTCGTCTGGCCGCTCTGACCCCTAGGCGCGCCGGTTCGCGGCCGACGAGTCGGGGCCGCCTTCAATCGTAGCCGAGCGTCAACAGCACACGGTCGACATCGGACAGGTCGCCGACGATGATCGAGCGCCCCCGCGGCCCTTCCACGACCGTTGTCGGCGTCACCAGGATGTCGTATTCCACGGCCGTCTCGAAGTCCTTCTGGACATCCACGACCTTGACCGTGCAGGTCCCCGCCTGCAGGTACTCCGCGCAAATGCGTTCGAGGTTGTCCTGGGCCAGCAGGGAATTGGGACCATTCCCCACCACGAACAGGGTGAACTTGTAGGACCCGACAGCGCCGTTCACAGCGCACCTCCCCGCGTCTGGGGCCCGCACTCGGGCTTTCCCGCCGGCGCCGCGCCCGCCGGCGATCGCCGCGGGCTCAGCAGGAGGCCGTCGTCGGTGATCCGGAGTTCGTGCAGGCGGTGCGAATGCCGGCAGCCCCGGGCCTTGATGATCGCCAGCGATCGCCGCAGGTCGTCATCAACCAGTTCGAACTGCAGCTGGATCACCGCGTCCACGAGCGAGGAGAAGCCCATGCCGCTCAGGTCGTCGCAGGCAATCGAGCCCTGCGCCTGGTTGGTGAACAGGCACGTGATGCCGCGCTCCTTGCATGCGTTCACCAGGCGCATGCAGTAGTCGAATGCCGCCTTTCCCGAACCCATGCGATGGCAGGCCGAAATCGCGTCGACCACCAGGTGATCCGGCTTGAACGAGGTGATCACGGCCAGGTTGTGGAACAGATGCTCGTCCGAACCCATGCTCTCGGGCAGGCGGCAGACGAGCTCCAGGTTCCCCGCCTCGCGGGCGGGTTGCAGGTCGACGCCCGCGCTGAGGACCGCCGTCTGCAGGGCCTCGGGCGACTCCTCGTAGCTGATGTAGAGCACCCTTTCCCCGCGGGCGCAGGCCGCTGTGACGAAGGTCGCGGCGAGGGTGGTCTTGCCGGTGCCGCTGGCGCCGGCGATCAGGACGCACGCACTCCGGCGATACCCGCCGCCCAGGGCGACGTCCAGCTCCCGGTTGCCGCTGGACTGAGGAGCCCCCAGCGCCCCGTGCTCGAGCCGGGCCGGGGCGATCGGGACCAGGGAGATGCCGTTGCCGCCGATGACATAGGGATACTCGTTGGTCCCGAACGAGGAACCCCGGTACTTCTGGACGCGCAGCCGGCGCGTGCTGATCTGTTCCGTCACCCGATGATCGAGGCGGACGACGCAGTCCGCCATGTAGTCGAGAAAGCCGAACCGCGACGCCAGGTCGGGATCGTGGTTCAGCTTGACCGACAGCAGGGTCGTGAACTCGTTCTCATCCAGCCACTCGTGCAGGGAATTGATCTCGTCACGGGCGCGGTCCGCGTCTTCGAACCGGCGCATCACGATGTCGACGGCGTCGATGACCAGGTGGCGGGCGCCCAGGGCCCTGGCTTTCCCGTCGATGATGGCGATCAGGCCCTTCAGGGAAAACGGACCGGAAATCACCGCGGCCGGATCGAGCCTGGCGTGGTGGATGAACAGCAGGCCCATCGCTTCGAGCGCGGGCAGGTCCCAGCCCAGCGTCGCGGCATTCATGCGGACCGCCTCGGCGCTTTCCTCGAAGGTGACGAAGATCCCTGCCGTGCCCTGCAGGGCGGCCTGGACAAGGTACTGGAGCGCGAACAGCGTCTTGCCGGAACCGGGCCCGCCCCTGATGATCGTCGTCCGGCCTTGCGGGAAGCCGCCGTCGAGCACTTCATCAAGGCCGTCGACTCCCGTGCCGAGCTTGGCCAGGGGCGTGACCCTGACGGTATCGACGGATAGGTCTCGAATCATATCCATGACGGATCCTCACACGGTGGACCGCCGGTACATCGCGCTAACGTGAGGAGCGTGTCGCCGGCTGAGATTATGGTATTTTCCCTTTAGCATGATAATCGACATCGCGCATTCCGGCGCCGGTGACATGGAATATTGGAACATTTTTCTGCGAACGGGGACCACGAACGCGAAGAGCAGGTCGATCATAATGATCTACGCCGCAATTCCCGGACGGACCGAAGGCGGCCCCGCCCGATCCTGCTTTCCTTGGGAAGGTGGACCGCACGAGGTTCCGGAACCGCAGGAGGCAGGATGCCGGGCTCCCAGGGGATCACCGCCAGGTTGCGCCGTTGGCTGGACGAGGGACGGACCATCAAGGACGTCTCCCGCCGGTTGGTGACCGCCACGTCCGAGAACGACCTGCTCACCTACGCGAGCGCCGTGTGTTACCAGATCATCTTCGCGCTGGCCCCGGTCATGCTGGCCGGGCTGGCCGTCCTCGGTTTCCTCAACCTGGAAGAGGTGTGGGATTCCGAACTCGCGCCGCGGCTGCGCCAGGCCATGACGGACGAGATCTTCGGGCTCGTCGACGGCGGCGCCCGGAGCGTCCTCGAGTCGCGCAACAGTTTCTGGCTGACCATCGGCGTCGTCCTCGCCCTCTGGTACATCTCCGGTGCCACCCGCGCCCTGATGGGCGTCATGAACCGCATCTACGCCACCAAGGACCCCCGCTCCTTCCGGCGCCGCATGGGCATCTCGATCCTGCTCTCGGTTGCGGTGGCGGTATGCTTCGGTCTGGCCAGCGTCGCCATCTACCTCAGCCCCGCGCTCATTGGCCGGCTGGACGTGGGCTTCGGTTTCAGCGCCCTGGCCGGCGTGATCCGCTGGGCCCTGACCCTCGTCCCCCTGTACGTGGCCCTGCTGCTCTTCGTGCGCTACGCGCCGGCCCACCGCCGGGCCATCTCGCACGGATCGCTCACCAGCGCGGTGATCGTGGGGGGCTGGGTCGTGACCTCCTTCATCTTCCGCTGGTACGTCACCTCGTTGGCCGACTACGAGTCGCTTTTCGGCAACCTCGCGTCGATCATCATCGCCATGGGGTACCTCTACCTCTCGTCGATGGTGCTGATCTACGGCCTGCAGCTCGACGCGCTCGTGCGGCAGAGCCTGGGTGACGACGCGGGGGGGGGCGACACGCGCTGACGAGCGACCTGCCGTGGCGCAGAACACCTCCCGGTGTTTCATTGTTGGCAGAAGCGGCGTGGTGCGCCGGGCTGGAGGCTACGCCCGAGGCGACCCTGATGGTCGGCGACACGGAGTGGGACCTGGAGATGGCGCGGCGCGCGGGCGTGCC
>JAWOID010000117.1:0-11747 GCA_046484865.1 Candidatus Krumholzibacteriia bacterium | reverse complement strand
CCCCACCGACGACCCCCATCTCGGCTACTGGGGACGCTCTCTCTGGCAACATGCGGTGGAGTGCGGGCTGGCCTCGCGGCGCATCGCCGAGGCCTCCGGCCAGGCGGATCCCGAGGAAGCCTTCGTGGGCGGGATGCTGCACGACATCGGCAAGCTGGTGATGCTCCTGAACCTGCCCGACGAACACCGGCACCTGCGCCAGCGGCAGCTCGGCGGCGGCGGCGCGAACCTGGCCGCCGAGCGCCAGGGGCTCGGCTTCGATCACACGGAGGTGGGCCGACTCCTGCTGGAGCGGTGGAACATGCCGGCAGCCCTGGTGGCCTGCGCGTCGCACCACCATGCTCCCGCGGCTGCGGACGACCACACGCTCCTGGTGCGGGTGGTGGAGGCCGGCAACCTCCTGAGCCATGTGTGCGGAACCTTGCCCGATGCGAACGGCGGCGACGGCCAGCTGAACGAGTTGCTCGCCTCGCTGGCCGTCCCCGCCGACGCCCTCGATCGACTCACCGAGCGGTTCGCCCGCGATCTCGAGGAGTGCGTGATCCTGTCCTGATCCGCCTCGCGCGGCCCGCGGCCCGCGGCTCGTGATCAGCGAGCGAATTGCGCGGTGAGGTCGCGCCGTAGGCCCTTGTCCGCCGGTTTCTCGCCGAACCACACGGTCCAGAGCGCCTGCGCGAACTCGGGGTTGTCGATGACCCCCTTCACCTCGCCGTTAAGGATGGTGGTCAGTCCGCGCCCGGGGTGGTAGTCGAACACGAGCCGGTCGCCTTCCTGGGCATCGCGGTCGAAGTAGGCCAGGAAGGTCTGCAGATCGTCGGCGAAGGCGGAGGTGTCGTCGTAGTTCTTGCCGATGACGTCGCGGAACGTGTCCACCAGCTTGTCGCGGCCGAAGCTGCGCCGCAGATCCATCTGGATGCGCTTGGGAGCATCGCTCGTGAGCACCGTGCGGGCTGCGTCGTCCCCCGGCTCCACCTCGCAATCCAGGTAGGAGACGATGCTGTAGACGTCCACCTTCAGGAACGTCTTCTCGCGCAGTCCCGCGCCCGTGGCGGTCAGGAGGATGGTCTCGCCGTCCACCTCGACGCCCAGCGTGTCCGGGTACTCGGTCCCCGTCTTGGGCTCGGTCACGGCGCCGGCGGGCGAAGCCGCCAGCAGGGCGACGGTCAGAACGAGGGCGATCTTGACCAGCGTGCTCATGGGGACCTCCCGGTTGGCGGGGCAGGGGGCGGCCGGCGCCGCAGCAGCGGCGGCTCGGCAGAACGGCCGGCGCCGCAGCAGCGGCGGCACGGCAGCGCGACTGGCGTCCCATCGTCGCCGCGAGCCTACTACCGGAGACCGGTCCCGGCAAGCGCCCTCGAGCCCCCCGGCCGGAGGCGCGGGCGGACCCCGAAGAGAACTGGCCCCCGGGCTATCGCCCGGGGGCCATGAAGAGAGACCCGACTAGCCGTGCTCGACTAGCCGTTCCATATCACTTCACGAGGGCCATCTTGTTGATGACGGTCTGGCCGTTGGCGCGTACCTCGTAGAAGTACACCCCGGAGGCGACCTTCCCGCCGTTCTCGTTCGTTCCTTCCCAGACCACCGGATGCGTGCCCGCGTCGTAGCGGGCCTCGTCCAGCAGCGTGCGAACGAGTTCGCCGCGCACGTTGTAGATCCGCAGGCTCACGTCGCCAGTCCGCGGCACCGTGAACTTGATGGTCGTGGTCGGATTGAACGGGTTCGGGTAGTTGGTGGCGCCGAGAGCCGCGGCCTGCGGCACGTCGGTGGCCGGGCTGCCCGGCAGCTGGCCGAACCGCACGAGGACGTCCCGGAGGATCTTCGCGCGGGCCGCCAGGGGAGTGCTGCTCTCGACGTTCGGGTCGTTGCGCACGTACATCAGATCGTACGGCAGGTAGACGACCTGATTGCCGCGGGTGGCATCGACGTGGTGCGTGGCTGCCGGGTAGGCGTACCCGCCGGCATAGCCAGCCGGGCTGGCGAACTCGGCCAGGGCGACGGTCCCGCCCAGCTCGTCGACACCGTCGAACTGGTTGATGCCCGGGCAACCGCCATACGCCACCCACCTCGTGTTGTCGGCGGCCAAGACGGGGTTGGCGGCCGTCGCGAGCACCAGCGGCGCCGTCTGGTTCTCGATGGAACTCCGCACGCTCTTCACCTTGAAGTCGATGCCCAGCCAGTTCTGCAGGAAGTTGGGCGCCATCTGGCTCAGGTCGTAAGCGAGGTCGTCGCCGGTGAACAGCGCGTTCTTCTGACCCTGCTCGAACCAGGCGCTCAGCAAGGCGGTGTCGTCGGCCTTGTCGCCGTCCTCGACGGCCGGACTGATCGTCGTGGCGCTGAGATTGCCCGACGAGTAGAGCAGGGTCTGATAGCCGCTCAGCAGCGACGGGGTGGCCGCGCCGCCCAGACCGTTGGACACGCCGGACGACGGCCCGTTGGTGTAATAGACGTCGAAGTCCTCTCCTTCCTGGTAGCCGTTGTTGCGCAGAGCGGTGTGCCATTCCTGCTGGCCACCCCGGTTGGCGAAGTCGTTCCAGAACAGGATCCGCGGATGATCGCCGGGGGTGAAGGTGTGTAGCGAGGGCAGGAAGCTCACGCTGAAGTTC
Organism: Candidatus Krumholzibacteriia bacterium; assembly: GCA_046484865.1. Taxonomy (GTDB): domain Bacteria; phylum Krumholzibacteriota; class Krumholzibacteriia; order LZORAL124-64-63; family LZORAL124-64-63; genus JAWOID01. The sequence goes on along the minus strand of JAWOID010000117.1, from coordinate 9,144 downwards.
GCCGGGATCGACGCGTCGGCCAGATCATAGATCAGGTCGCCACGGAAGTTGCTGAACCCGGTGGTGTCGGCCGGCAGCGTCGACGACTGCACGACGCCGCCCGCCACGTCCTGCGCCCAGATGTAGTAATGCAGCTTGTCGCCGGGATAGAATTGGCCCGTGTCCGGCAGGTCGAAGAACCACCGGCCCTCCAGGGGAAGGCCCGAGTTGTTCCGCGCGCTGTCCCCCTCCACGTAACCGGTGATGAAGCCGGCGGCGTCGGGAGAGCCCAGTTCGGTGCCGCGGTACGGGTTGAACAGGGGATTGGTCTTCAGCTTGTAGTACATGCGCGGACGCACGGTCAGCTGCGAGCCGGCACGCACGGGGGTGACGTCCACGATGATGGAGTCGCCGAAGTCGTAGACGAGCGACTCGATCCCGATGTCGCGGGCCATGTCGAAACGGCACCAGTTGATCTGCGGGTTCGCGTAGTCGATGGAGCCGCGCTCGGGGAACGCGTCCTGCGCGATGTCGATCTCGCGGGTGGCGATGCCGGGGCCCGTGAACTCGAACACCTTGAAGGCCACGTTGTCGAAGTAGGGCGCCGGCGTTCCATCGGAACCCTCCCAGCCCCAGACCCAGCCGAACTCCGTCACCTCGAGGGCGATCTGGACATGGGTGCGTCCGGGAACCATCAGGTCGGTGACCGGCTCCCGGTGCCGGATGTAGTCCGGGCCCCCGTACTGGACGAAGTTGCGGTTCACCCACTCGGCCGACTCGAGGTCGGCGGGGTTGCCGGTGTTCACGGAGCGGACGTTCCACACGTAGAACATGCCGGGCCAGACGGAGAACGCGCCCAGTTCCTCGTGACGGTACACGTCGAAGTAGAGGATCGCGCCGTCGAAGGAGCCGCCGGGCCACTCGAGCACCGGAGAGACGATCTGGACGTTCAGGTGCCGGTCCGGTCCCGCCAGACCGCCGCTGTTGTTGACGATGTAGCCGTCCGGACCGTAGCACCAGCTGATGCAGGGGGTGCCGCCGGTGCCCGGAACCACGTAACCGTCGTCGACGAACGCGACCTGGGCGGAGTAGTTGCTGTTGCAGGGATCGAGATCCTCGAGATCCGTCCAGATCCGGGCGAAGTCGCCCACGCCCGGGGCGAGGACGGTCGACCAGTTGCCGACATCGCCGGAGCCGGCCGACTCGAAATCGTCGTAGCTCACCACGGTGCCGTCGAACCGCACCTCGAGGTCGTCGATCTGGGCGGCGCCGTTGCCGGCGTAGTTGCAGTCCGAGTCGGCATAGGCGACGTCGGACTCGAACGCCCAGCGCAGGTGCACCTGGTCGCGACCGGAACCCACGTAGTCGGACACGGCGACCGAGACGCTGTGCGACTCGAACAGGTTCTCCGCCACGTCGGTGTAGACCGCCACGTCTTCCCAGCCGGTGGCGCGCTCGACCTGCAGCAGGACCCAGTCGAAGTCCACCTCGACATCGTGACTGATGTAGTAGCTGATCTCGACCAGCGTCGACGACGACGGATCGGGCGCGGTGCCGTAGAAGTCCAGCCAGTCGCGCCAGTTGTTCCCGTAGCCGCCCACGGGGTCGCTGCCGCCGCACGACGGGATCGTCGCGTCGCCAACGTAGGCCACGTGATTGCCCGGGCCCGGAGCGGCGCCGGTCGCCGCACCGTTGTACGTGCTGACGTGCCAGTGCGACTCGGTGGCCCGGGTGACGTCGAGACTCGTCCAGCCGTTCCAGCCGGGAACGCCGACCGAACTCTGGAACCGGCCGGTGTGGTCGCCGGAACCGCCCATCAGATACAGGGTGTCGCCGACCTGCTTGGCGAAGCCGTCGGCCGAATTCGAGAGGACGCCGTAGTCGCCTTCCCTCGGTTGCGGTCGCTCGGCGCTGTCTCCCGCCAGCGCGCTGGCGGCCATCAGGAGAGACAGGAGCAGAGCGAAAGTGGTCGTGTTCTTCATGTGTTTCCCCCATCCAGACCGGGTGTGTGCCGGTCGATGTGTGAGCGGCGCCCGGGGCAGGGTATCCCGGACGTCTACCAGTGGTTGCGTGCGAATCACGCTCGATCCAAGCAGTCCTCGCGCCGGACGGCGCTGGGCGCTTCTCCTTTCCGGACTACGGTTTGCTGTCGGGATGCGGAGCGTCAACTGACAGTCGGGGGTATCAGTCGGCGGGTCGTGAGATCGCGCTCCCGGGATTCGGTGGGGTTCCTTACCTCGAGTCGCTCGATCAACCTATGGGCCGTTCTCGACCGCGTCAAGGCGGTCGCGAGCGGGCGAAAAGAGGAACAGCGGAAGCACGTCGATGCCGGTCCTGATCGCATGGCAATTCTGCCGCGACGCGAACTCCCCGATCGCCGCGATTGAAAAGGATTTGGCGGCAGTCGCGGGATCGAAGGTCACTCGCGGGCGAGGTTTCGCGCTGCCGTTTCCGGCCCGTTCGGCATCGCCCGTTCCTCGGGAAAGTCCCAGGCGGAGTCGCCGCGCCGTACCGGGCTGCGAGCGCTGCGCGCGGCATCGCCGCGGTGCAACGGGCCGGCACGCATCTTTCCCGCCGGGTGCGGAAGTCGTTTCCGTCGCCAGACCCGGGGTGATATGGTTGCGGGCGGACCCGACCTCCAGCCGCAGAGCCGGAACCACATGCACGACGAGGACCGTAAATCTGCGACCGTTCCGGAGCCCGGCTACAGCCGGCTGCGTCGCAACGTGGTGCTTGCCGCCTCGCTCGTCGCCATCGCGCCGCTCGTCATCATCACCGCCGTCAGCAGCGTCCAGTACGAGCGCGTGTACCGCGCCGAGGCCTTCGGCCCCATCGGCCGCCAGACCACCTACGGTACTCAGAGCCTCGAGTTCTTCCTCGAGGAACGGCTCGCGGCCCTGCGCTTCGTGGTGGCCAGCCAGCCGCTGCCGGCCCTGACCGACGAACAGCACCTGCAGAAGGTCTTCGGTGATCTCTCCCGCGCCTTCGGCGGCTTCGTCGACCTCGGGGTGATCGATTCCGGCGGCAGCCAGCGCTCCTACGTGGGACCGTACGATCTACGCGGCAAGCTCTACCTGGACCAGGACTGGTTCCACGAGGTGCGGCTGCGCGGCATCCACGTCAGCGACGTCTTCCTCGGGTACCGTCACTTCCCCCACTTCGTGATCGCCGTGAAGCACGAGGGGCGGCAAGGCGACTGGTACATCCTGCGCGCCACGATCGACAGCGAGGAACTGGCCCGCCGCATTCGCGAGATCAGCTTGCGCCACCCTGCGAGCGACGCCTTCCTCGTGAATCAGGCGGGACGCCTGCAGACGCCCAGCCGGCAGTACGGGGCAGTGCTGGACACGCTGCCGTTCCCGGTACCGCCCTTCAGCCAGGACACCGAGGTGCTGGAGAGTCGCGGCTCGAACGGCCGCCCCCTGCTGCTGGGCTATTCCTACGTGGAGCATTCGCCCTTCATCTTCATCCTCACCGGCAATCCCGAGGCGCTGCTGGCCAACCTGCGCAGCACCCAGCGGGAACTGATCGGCTTCGCGGCCGCGAGCGCGTTACTCATCCTGGCGGTCGTGTGGCTGAGCGCCACGGTGCTGGTGCGGCGCGTCCGGGTGGCCGACGAGCGGCGCGCCGCGGTGATGCACAAGGCCGAGTACACGCAGCGCATGGCCACCATCGGCCGGCTCGCCGCCGGCGTGGCTCACGAGGTGAACAACCCCCTGGCCATCATCGGGGAGAACGCCGGCCTCATCGAGGACATCGTCGGGGCAGGCAACGGCTTCCCTCACCGGGAGCGCATCCTCAAGGCCATGGACTCCATCAGCCACTCGGTGGAGCGCGCCAGCCGCGTCACCCACCGCCTGCTGGGGTTCGCCAGGCACATCGAGGTGGAGCACGAGCACATCTCGCTGCACGACATGATCGGTGAGGTGCTCGGCTTCCTCGAGAAGGAGGCGCACCACCGCCAGGTGGCGGTCACGGTGCAGTCCGCGGACGACCTGCCGCTGATCGAGAGCGACCGCGGGCAACTCGAGCAGGTGTTCCTCAACCTGGTCAACAACGCCCTGGCCGCCGTGCCCGACCGGACCGGCCGCATCACCGTGGTGCTGCGCCGTTCCGGCCCCGATCGTGTGGCCGTGGAGGTCACCGACAACGGCAGCGGCATCGCTCCGGAAAACCTCGACCTGATCTTCGAGCCGTTCTTCACCACCAAGGCCGGCTACGGCACCGGCCTGGGACTCTCGATCACTTACGGCATCATCAAGAAACTGGGAGGGGACATCGCGGTGACCAGCGACCCGGGCCGCGAGACGCGCTTCGTCGTCGAGCTCCCCCTCGAGGCCCCCGCCCCCTAGGAGACGGCCATGAGCGAGATCACCCGCGTGCTGGTTGTGGACGACGAGGAGGAGCTGACCTCCACGTTGACCGAGCGCCTGCACTTCCGTGGGTTCCCCGCCGAGGGCGTGACCTCGGGCGCCGCGGCGCTGGCGCGCCTGGAGCAGGACGACTTCGACGTGGTCGTGCTCGACGTCAAGATGCCCGGCCTGGGCGGTCTGGAGGTGATCGAGCGCATCAAGGCGCGGCGCCCCGAGGTGCAGGTCATCCTGCTCACCGGCCACAGTTCGGCCCGCAGCGCGGAGGACGGCTTGAATCTCGGAGCCTTCGAGTACGTGCTCAAGCCGGTGAAGATCGACATCCTGGTGGACATGATTCAGCGGGCGGCCGGACGCCGCCGCGACGGTCGACCATGAGCGGGCTGGATCGGACCGAGGACGCACGCCTGGGCGAGGACCTGGAGTTCTTCGGCCAGGTCACCGCCAGCGTCACGCACCAGATCAACAACGTGCTCTCGGTCGTCGCGGAGTTGAACGGGCTGCTGGACGATCTGGCCCGGGCTGCCGGCGAGGACCGTCCGGTGGCGCCGCAGAAGCTGGCCGATGTGGCGGGTCGGATCCAGCGACAGGTGGAACGCGGTGTCGGTTACGTCGACCGCCTCAACGAGTTCGCCCATGCGGTCGACGAGCCGCGCGGGCCGGTGGACCTGACGGCTGCCGTGTCAGCGGTGGAAGCCCTCGCGCAGCGGATGGCCGTGCTGCGCCGGGCGGAACTGTCCTGCACCGTGCCCGCCGAGCCCGTGACCGTCACCAGCCGCGGCTTCCGCGTGCTGCGGGTGATCTACCGTGGCGTGGAACTGGCGCTCGCCGGCGGCGGGCGAGGGCGCTCGGTGCAGATGGCGCTGCAGACCACGCCCGGGACGGCGAAGGTGGTGATCGGCAGCTCCGACCCGCTGGATGCCGCTTCCGACAGCCTGGAACTGCAGGACAGTCTGCTGGGACTGGCGGGGGACCTCGGTGTGCAAGCGGACGTGGAGCCCGGGGCCGCCGCGGGCGGCGCCCGGATCACACTTCGCTGGACGGTGGGAACCCGCGATTGAAGCCGGGGCGTGCGGGTATCGGCCCGCCCCGGCGATCTGCGGTCAGCTGTCGTCCGGGTCGGGGGCCTGGGTGCCGCTCTTGCCGCGCTCGGGACCGGATTCCCCCTCCATCATCTCGCGCGCGGTGTCGTGCTCGCCGCTCTCGGCGAACGCCGTGGCCGCCATGCTCTGCCCCACGCTGTCGTTGATCCGCTTGAGCTCGGCGAGCACGTCGAGCGGGCTCATGCTGAGCGCCCGCTTCATGAGGCTGTCCACCTGCGGCGCCCGATCTCCGTGCTGCTCCTTGATCCGCCGGGCATAGGCGCTGTTGATGGCGCGGACGAGCGCCTCGAAGTCGCAGGGCTTGAGCAGGTACTCGTAGGCCTGCATCTGGCCGGTGCGGAAGGCCGATTCGATGCTCCCGTGCCCGGTGAGTATGATGACCTCCATGCCGGGGTCGCGCTCCTTCAGGCGCTCGAGCAGCTCGTCCCCCATCATCTCGGGCATCTTCAGGTCCAGGAGCCCGACATCGAAACGGCGGTCCCGGGTTTCCTCCAGTGCCTGCACCGCGCTCGTGTACGCCGCCACCTCCAGATCGTGGCGTTCCAGGCGCCGCGTCATGTACTCGACGAAGTCGGGTTCGTCGTCGACGAAAAGCAACTGGATGCGTCGACTCACGGTTCACGCCCCTGGCTTTCGGCCTACTACGGCTTCTTCTTCTTGTCCTTGTCCTTGTCCTTGTCCTTGCCCTTGTCCTTGCGCTTGCGCTTCTCGGCCTCTTGCCTGTCGAGCATCTCCCGCGCGGAATCGAAGTCGCCGCCCTCGGCCAGCGCCGAGGCGGCCATCGTCAACTCCACCTTGTGCCGGTAGGCTTCCGTGACCGTCTGCATGAGCTTGTCCAGCGCCACCGGCTTCTTCAGGTAGGCATACGCGCCTAGACGGCGGGCATCGTCCTCGTCCCGCGTGGTGCCGTGTCCGGTGAGGATGACCACCTGCAGGTCCGGAAAGGCCTTCTTGACCTTCTCGAGCACCTCCAGGCCGTGCATGCCCGGCATCTTCAGGTCCAGGACCATGACGTCGGGCGCCTCGCGCCGGATCTTCTCCAGCGCCTCCTCTCCGTCCAGCGCCACGTCGGGTCTCACGTCGCGCATCTCGATGCGCTCGGCGAGACTCCGGACGAAGTCCTCCTCGTCGTCGACGAGCAGTACCTTGAAGTCCTTCATCGGGGATCCTCCCGCTCTTTCATGATACGCACGCGGCCGCACGTCGGCACGATCGCACGACCTGCGTCAATGCCCACCCGAGCTGCCCAGGAACCCGCTCGCGGCCAGACAGAGCACCAGGATCTGCAGGACCGCCAGCAGGGCGTAGACGCGGTCACCGCCACGCCACAGGCGCGGCAGGATGCGAGCGTAGCAGATGATCGAGGTGCCGGCCAGGGTGGCGATCCCCAGGAAGTTGAGGAAGTCGCCGTAACGCAACAGGGTTACCCAGCTCCACCCGATCGGCACCTGCGCCTCGTGGAGGTAGTGGCCCACCTCGTGGCCCCAGTACTCGGGCAGCATGGAGAGTGGAACGTACGGTTTCAGCAGACCGGTGACGTACACGAGGTAGGTCAGCAGCAGGAGCAGCAGCCCCAGCAGCATGCCCTTCTCCAGGATGGCGGCGTAGCTCCGCTGCTCGGGGCTGGCCCTCAGGATCGGTCGCGGTGATTCGGCCATGCAGATCGAACCTCTCGAGTGTGTCCGGCCCGGAACCTGCGCTCCGGACCCGTCGCCTGTGGGTCCGGCTAGCCCCAGCCCAGCCCCTTGGTGAGAGACTTCAGCCCGGCAAAGGCGAGGATGGCGATCACGATCCAGCGCACCATCGACGGGTTGACCACCCGCAGCACCCGCACGCCGACGAAGGAGCCCAGCATGATTCCGACCAGCGAGGGAACCACGATCAGCGGGATCACGGCTCCCTGGTTCAGATAGATCCAGGCTGCGGAGGTGTCGGTGATGGAGAGCAGGAACTTGCTGGTGGCCACGCTGATCTTCAGCGGCGCTCCCATCAGCAGGTTCAGTACCGGGACGTTCGCCCAGCCCGCGCCCAGGCCGAACATGCCGGCGAGCACGCCGATGAAGATGAACAGAATCAACCCCAGCGGCGTGCGATGGACCTGCCAGTCGACGGCCTCGCGGGCGCTCGGCTCGTAGTAGACGCCGTAGATGCGCAGTGCGGCGGACAGCCGATCGGGTGCGGGCACCACCGGACGGACCGACTTCTTCGCCACCAGCATCAGCACGCAGATGGCCAGGATCGTCGCCCCCAGCGTGATCTGCACCACCTTCGTCGGCAAGGCCAGGCCCACCATGGCGCCCACGATCGCACAGCTCGAGGCGATCAGGGCCACCGGGATCGCCAGCCGCAGACTGGCGAGGTTCGCCTTCAGCAGACCCGGCCCCGCCGCCAGCGCCCCGGAGAGCGCCACCAGCAGACCGGCGCCGCGCACGAAATCGATATGGAAGGGGAAGAAGCCGCTGATAATGGGGACGTACAGGACGCCGCCTCCGACCCCCCCGAGCACGGCCACCACCCCCATGCCGAACGTCGTCACCAGCAGGATCAGCGGCCACTTCCACCAGGGCGCATCGTCCCCGTCGTCCCCGCGCGCGGCAGCCGGCCCCGCTCCGGCGGCGGCATCGGTGGCGACAGCGCCGAACGCGGCGGCGACGGGAGCGCCATCGACCCCGGACCCGGGGGCGACGGTGCCGGTCGCGGCGGCATCGGGAGCGCCATCGACATCGGTCCCGGAGTGGAAATCGATGGCGGGGGCCGGGGCGGGATCGGTATCTGCGGCGTGCGCCAGTCCCGTACCGCCCGCCCAGCCCGGCGGGACCACCGCGAGAGCGAGTGTCAGTGCGAGAACGCGGATGCCGCCCAGGGTGGCGTGCTTGACCGTGGCATGACCTCCGGGTCGGCTGCAGGGATGCCAGCGGGACTACCGTTCGTCGTCGTCCAGCTCTCGCATCCGCTTCATGATGCCCAGCGGACTCTCGCCCAGAGCGATGCGACCCAGTTCCTCGATCCGCTTGCTGTCCTGCTCGAATTTGCGGCGCAGACGGTGTTCGTACGCGGCGCGGAGGACCTGCACCAGATGATCGATCGGACACGGCTTGGTGAGGTAATCGAAGGCCCCCAGCTTGGTACACTCCACCGCGGAGTCGATCGATCCGTGGCCGGTGAGCATGATCACCTCGAGGTAGCGGTGCCGCTCCTTGAGGGCCGCCAGGAGGGTTCGGCCGTCCATGCCCGGCATCTGCAGATCGACGAGGGCGAGATCGAACTTCTGGTGCTCGGAGGCGGCAATGGCCGCCTCGCCGCTGTCGGCGGTGACGATGTCGAAACCGCGGTGACCGAGCCGCTCCTCGACGGCAGCGAGGAACTCCGTCTCGTCATCCACGATCAGGAGCCTGATGGCCTTGCTCACGGTGGACCTCCGGCACAGGATTCCGCCGCAGGGCGGGCGGCGAGTCGCACCAAAGTTATCAGATCGCACACCGGAGACAAGCCCTTATCAACTCGTTATGGATCGAAGATTGTGCACACGGGGGCCCGATAGCTTCCCACCTGTTTTCAGAACGCATACTTCAGGTCGTGCACCCGGTTGCGCGGCAGCGCCCGCGTGACGACCTGCTGCTCGTAGTAAGCCGCCCATCGGGGAGGGAGCTGGACGTGGCTGCGGAAGAGACGGTGCGAGAGGATCTCGTCGA
>JAWOID010000111.1:0-34818 GCA_046484865.1 Candidatus Krumholzibacteriia bacterium | reverse complement strand
GCGGTCCAGGCGCACGTAGCCGTCGGTGATGGTCGCGAGGATGCGGCGGGCGCGGTCGTCGCCGGGACCCTCGGCCGATCGAGGTTCCGCCGACTCGTGCTGTCGTTCCGCTCGCGGCGTCCGGTCGGGTCCCTCCATGCACGCTCCACCCGTCGCTTCGCTGGTCACGTCCCCCGGCAGGCAACGTAACGGAGAGCCGGGAATGCGGCAAAGGGACCGACCCCGAATCCACGGGGGCATTTCATCCAGCAGGTGGTGAAGAAGGTCTGACGACTGAAGGAGCGCCGACAGTGGAGACAGGGAAACCGCTGGATTCGCGGGGAGAACCGAATTCGTGCGATTCGTGATCACCGGACCAGCGTGACCTTCCGCACGTGGAGGCCGTCCTCGGTCCGGAGTTGCACCAGGTAGAGGCCGGCGGGCAGGGATGCGCCGGCGTCCGTGCGCCCGTCCCAGGTCACCTGGCCGGGGCCGCCGGGCAGCCGTCCCGTCGCGAGGACGGCGACGCGCCGGCCGTCAGGGGCGAGGACGGCGATCTCCGCGGCCTGCGACCGCGGCAGGTCCCACGCGATGGTCACGCGCGGATTGAACGGATTCGGATGCGCCTGCAGCCGGCCCGGAGGCGGGGGTCGGTCGTCGATGCCGGCCGGAGCGATCACCTGGACCGAGGCGGTGGGCAGCCCCACGCCGGCGATCTCGCCGGTCTGGGGAGCGTAGAGCGCCACGTCCAGGGCCTCGAGCAGCACAAGCCCGCCGGCCTCACCGACCGCCTCCCAGACATAGAGATCGCCCGGTCCGGTGAGCCAGCAGGCAGCGTCCATCACCACGGCGTATCCGTACCAGGTGTCCTGAGCCTCCAGCTCGAATCCCTCGTAGAGGAAGCAGCCCAGGTCGATCAGGTCCTGCCCGGGCCGACCTCCCAGGCTGGCGAGCCGGACGGGATCGAATCGCACCCGGACCTCGAAACTGCGCACGTCCAGCGCCTCGTCCAGCCGGATCACCAGGCTGATGGTGTCGCCCACCGCCAGCGTCGTGTCGTGCGGCACGAAACGCAGTTCCACCTGCGCGGCGACCGGGCACCAGCTGGCGGCGACGGCCGACGCGGCGAGCGCCAGCACCACGCCCGTTCGTACCGCCCGCCGGCCGGCCGGATGGCGCGGCCGGCGCCGACGCACCCCGCCCATGCTCCCCCGGTCCCGGTGTCCTTCCATGCTCACTCCCGGGGGCTACTTCGCCAGGATCATCTTGCGGCTGGCCATCCGGTCTCCGCTACGCAGACGGTAGAAATAGGTGCCTGAAGCCACCCGGCGACCGGCGTCATCCGCACCGTCCCAGATCACCTCGTGCCGCCCCGCCCCGTGCGGCGCTTCCGCCAGCAGAGTGCGCACGCGGCGCCCGTCCAGCCCGTACACCGCCAGGTCCACCCGCCCGGCGCGCGGCAACTCGAAGATGATGCTGGTGGCGGGGTTGAACGGGTTCGGGAAGTTCTGCGCGAGGCTGAACCGCCGCACCACGGACGGGGGGTCGCCTGCGCCGAGATCCACGGCGAGCGCGGCATTCCCGAGGTCGCGCGCCTCGGCCTGCAGCTGCGCCATCGCCGCCGCCGCCGTGAGTTCCACCCGCAGCAACTCGCCCGCACCGGTCACGGTGGCGCCCGGGCCCAGCGCCACGATCGCCACGTCGAGGTCGCGCCCCCGGGCGCGCGCCAGGAAGACGGGCACCGGCCCGCCGCTGACGAGCTCGCCGGGAGTGACCGCCGCGATGGCGATCGCCGGGTCGGCCGGCAGCGAAGCGAGCAGGCGTAGCCCCTTGAGGCTCGCGCAGGGCGCCAGCAGACGGCAGACCCAGGTGCGCTCGTCGAGACGTTCCCAGGCGAGGGCCACGGCTTCGGCCTGCGTGCCGACCCGGCCGGCGACCGCCGGTGACCGGACCGCTGGCGGCGCCGCGCCCTCGACCAGACCGAAGTTGAAGCCCACGATCATCAGGTCGTCGAAGTTCACCGCGCAGTCGGGCAGCGGAATGCCGTCTCCGCCGCCGGTGTCGGTGGGACCCACGTCGGTTTCCGGGTCATAGAGGGGATTGCCGCAGGCGATACCGTAGGAGTCGCCCAGTGCGTTGAGGTCGGCGATGTCGACGAGTCCGTCGTGAGGGACCGCGAAGTCTCCGAGCACGTAGCTGGTGGCTCCCGCCCAGGCCGCCGGCGGCGCGCTGACGTTGCCGGTGGCGTCGACTGCGAAGACCTCGTAGAAGTAGGCGCCGCGCACGGCCACCGTATCGGTGAATGCCTGCATCCCCTGCGGCACCTGGGCGAGCAGGGTCCACTCGGAACTGGCTTCGTACCCGGCCACGGTGTCGTGCCGGGCGGGCACCACGTCGCCCGCCATCTGGCCGTAGGCAGGGTAAGCCGTCGCCATCGCTCCGTCGTGCCACAGCGAGCGATACACCAGCATCTCGGTGACGTCGGACTCGGGCGGATCGGCCCAGGTGATCTCCACCTGCTGGTGCCCCGGCCGGGCGTCCAGTCCGGACGGCGGCGCCGGCGGGCTGCAGTCGACGGTGACCGCGCTCACGGCGTCATGATCCACGAAGATGGCCTGGTTGTTCTCGTCGCGGCAGTCGGCGTGGGCCACCGCGATGGAACCCGTGCCATCGGCGGTCGCGCGGACCGTCACCGTGAAGAGCGTGGCCGTGTTCTGGACGCAGGCGCCGGTGCCGGTCACGGTGTAGTCGACGGTCACGTCGCCGGGTCCGTTCCCGAGCACCTCGAAGATCGCGTTGCTCCCGCTGGGCACGACGTTCACCTGCACGTCCCCCGCGCCGAACTCCAGCCCGGGCGAGCCGACCAGCCGGATGCTGTAGCCGCGCAGCGGCACGGTCGTGAAACCGGGATGATAGACCGCCGACGCGGTGAACGAATCATCGCAGGCGACCGGTCCGGTCACGGCGGGTTCGAGCACGAGCGCCGACCCGGCCTGCTGGTCGGACTCCACCAGCGGGACCACCTGGTCCGCCGTCACCTGCGTGTACTCGTGCACGAGACCGCTGGGCCAGCGCACCACCAGGGTGTCCACCACGCTCGCGCTGCCCAGTCCGAACTCCAGCACCGGCGAACCGGCGGACCAGAGGCCGCCGTCGGTGCCCACCTCGCGGATCATGGTCACGCCGCCGGCGGTGACGGTGACCCGGGTCCCGAAAGCGCCGGGAGCCGACAGCGTGGCCGTGAGCGCCACGTGGATCCAGTGGTGCTCCGAGACCAGCTCGTTGGTGTACACGTGATTCGCCTGACCCGCATTGGCCACCGACAGATCGAGGTCGCCGTCGCCATCCATGTCGCCCCAGGCGGCGCCGACCCCGTCGCTGGAATCGGCCAGGTTCTGTCCCTCGACCTCACCGAACAGGCCGCCGCCCAGGCTGGTGAACAGCCGGTCGGCGGCCCCGTGGTTCGTGAGGAACAGGTCCAGGTCCCCGTCGTTGTCGTAGTCGCCCCAGGCGGCGCTGCGGCCGCTGGCCGGATCGCCCAGGACCCCGCTGGTGACATCGGTGAAGATCCCGCCACCGTCGTTGCGCAGCAGCCGGTTGGCCGTGCCGGCATTGACCACGTAGAGGTCCAGGTCCCCGTCGCCGTCGTAATCGCCCCAGGCGGCGCCGCGACTGTCGGCGCCGTCGGCCAGCGCACCGGAGGTGACGTTGACGAAGACCGGAAAGCCGTCGTTGCGCAGCAACAGGTTGGGCTCGCCGCTCTTGGTGAGGTACACGTCCATGTCGCCGTCGCCGTCGTAGTCGCCCCAGGCGGCTTCAACCCCCGCGCCGGTGTCCGCCAGCAGACCGCAGGGGACACTGGTGAAGCCCCCGAGTCCGTCGCCGGCGAGGTACAGGTTGGGCGCCAAGGCGTTCACGACGTACAGATCGAGGTGACCGTCGCCATCGAGGTCGAGCCACGTCACGGCGGCATTGCCCGCCGGGTTGCCGCTCGCGTCGCCGGCGGTGACGTCGGTGAAGCTGCCCCCGCCGTCGTTGCGCAGCAGGCGGTTGCCTCCCGAGAGGCCCGCGACGTACAGATCGAGATCCCCGTCGCGGTCGTAGTCGCCCCAGCAGGTGCCCTGCAGATCCTGAGGCGCCTGCAGCACCGGCACGTCCACGCGGGTGAATCCGCCGAGACCCTCGTTTCGCGCCAGCACGCTGGCATCGCCGCCCGCGCCCGCCACCCAGACGTCCAGCAGTCCATCTCCGTCGAAGTCCACCCACGCGGTGCCGGCGGCCCGGCCGGGATCGTTGAGCGCCGCCGGCCAGCCGGCGAAGTCGGCGAAACGGCTCGTGATGGTGCCCAGCGCCGTCACCACGACGTTGTCGCAGTAGACCTCCTGCCACCCCAGGGCGGCGCCGGCGAAGGCGCCGCACGCGATGCCGCCCCGCAGCAGGGGGCCTTCGGCGTCCGTCAGAACGAACAGCTCGTCGCCGCCACGGCGGGCTGTGATCGTGGCGCCCACCACCTCCACGGTATACGGCACCGACAGCAGGTTGGAGTTGAGATAGCCGGTGATCTGCAACAGCGTGGCCGTGGAGTCGGCCACGGTCTTCCGCAGCCAGATGTCGTCGTAGGGCGAGGCACGCACCACCAGGGTGTAGCGGTCACCGTTCTCCGTGCACCGGAAATGGAGTCGCTGGTCAGCGCCTCCGTCGGCCCTGAGATCCATCTGCAACCGGTAGTCGCGCCAGTTCAGATCGCCGGCCCGGGACCGGTGCTCGAGCCCGGCCATCTCCACACGCGTGAAGTACTCTCCGCCCACCACCTGCCAGCTGCCCGCGAGCGGCACGAACCCGTTCGCCACCCCGTCCTCGAAATCTTCCTGCAGGAGTTGCTGCGACTTGGCCGCGAGCGGAGCAGGGGCGGGGGTTCCGCCGGCGTCCGGCTGCCAGACGCGTTCCAGACGCACGCCGGGAGCGACCCGGACGTGGGGCGCGATGACGACGAGTCCGGCCTCGGCCACATCCGCCGGCGCGCTGCGCAGGCTGTCGGCACCGGCTCCTGCGGCGAGGTCCGAGACGGCGGCGGCGGCGGCACCGGCCGTGGGCAGGGCGCCCAGCATCAGCATCAGAAGGAGGGCGAGACGGGTCAGCGGACGCATGTTCATCCTCGGGCTGGTGACGGGTCGAGCGGGTGCGGACCCGGCCCCCCGGGGGGTCGGCGCACCTCGGCGCAGCCGACACGTGAGCGGGCTCCGCGTCGAGCACCGAACGGCCCATGATTTTACCATGCGTCGCATCGGATGACCATTGGGAATCCCGGCGGGCGGAATGGTCACCCCAACCAGTGGTAGAACACGTAGGGGGCCACACCGACCCAGATCACCACCAGGACCCAGATCCGGCCGGCGCGCAGGTCGTAGTCGTGTCCGAGCCGCGCCCAGGAGTGCCTCATGGCGTAGCGGCCGAAGAGCAACTCGAACAGCACAGTGAATCCGGCCCACCACATGCCCACGAGGCGAGCCTCCGGGTCGGCGTCCAGTTCCAGCCACGGGTACACCGCCCACACGTAGATCCCGAACAGCAGGATGGCGGTGATGGACGAGATCTGGTGGGCGCGCAGTTCGGAGGTGCGGCGGCGGTACGTGCGCTCGCGAATCGCCGCGTTGACGATCGCGAGCGGCACCATCGGCAGCCAAAGCAGGAAGATTCTCAGCAGCATCGGGCGCTTCCTCGAGTGGAGATCGTGTCGTTTCGGCCTCTGCTCCAGGAAAGCCCGGCGCCGGTCGCGGCGCAACCATGGTGCCGGCCGCGCGTCTCGGCCGGATATCGCCATGATTGACACGCGCCGGGTCCGCCTCTACCGTGGCGGACAGGACCTGTGTCGCAGACACGGTGTTCTCCGTTGGGGGTGCCCGTGGTGCTGGATGCGGATCGGGAGGCGACAGCGAGCTTTCCGGACCGATCCCCCCCCGGGCTGAGAGCATACCCCTGGAACCTGACCTGGGTCACACCAGCGTAGGAAAACGGGACAGCTTCCGACCCCTCGAGACGCCGTCCGGTCGCGCGCGAACCGGTCTCGGCGTCGTTTCGTTTCGGGCCGGACGGCGGCGCCCCGCCGGCTTCAGGTGGGCGGCGGCACAGCCGCTGCGTGACGCCCGGCACCACGCCGTGGCCTGGCAACGGGAGGAGCCCGCACATGGTCGCTAATGCCATAGCAGCCGCCGTCGGACGTGATCTCGCCGAGATGCGCCGGCGCCGGCCGCTCGTGCACAACATCACGAACTACGTGGTGATGAATTCCACCGCGAACGCCCTGCTCTCCGTGGGCGCCCTGCCGGTGATGGCACACGCCGCCGAGGAGGTGGCGGACATGGTGGCCATCGCCGATTCCCTCGTCCTGAACATCGGCACGCTCAGCCAGCCCTGGCTCGATTCCATGGCGCTGGCGGGCGCGGCCGCCGGCGAGCGCGGAGTGCCGGTGGTCCTCGACCCGGTGGGCGCCGGCGCCACCGCGCTGCGCTCGGCGGCGGCGCGGAGCCTGCTCGCGACGTTTCCGGTGGCGGTGGTGCGGGGCAACGCGTCGGAGATCCGTGCTCTCCACGCGACCGAGAGCGGCACCCGGGGCGTGGAGGCCAGCCACGCCAGTGCGGAGGCCCTCCAGGCGGCCCGCGCCCTCTCCGTTCGACACCAGTGCGTGGTCGTCGTGAGTGGAGCCGAGGACCTCGTGGTCGAGGGCGAGCGATTGATCAGGATCCGCAACGGACATCCGCTGATGCCGCTGGTGACGGGGCTCGGCTGCACCGCCTCGGCCCTGACCGGCGCGTTCCTGGCCGTGAATCCGGATGCGCTGCGCGCCGCCGCCCACGCCATGGTCGTGCTGGGCGTCGCCGGCGAGCTCGCGGCCGAGCGGGCCGCCGGTCCCGGCAGCCTGCAGATGCATCTGATCGACGTGCTGCACACGATCGCCGAGCAGGACGTGGACGCTCGGCTGCGCTGGGAGGAAGGGTGATGCATCGCAGTCCGCGAGAGCGAACCGCCGGCATCGACTGGAGCCTCTATCTCGTGACCGACCGGGCGCTCGCCCGCGGTCGCTCGTTGCCCGACCTGGTGAGCGCCGCCATCCGCGGCGGAGTCACCGTGGTCCAGATCCGCGAGAAGGGCGCGACCACCCGGGAGTTCCTGGAACTGACCCGCGCCCTGCTGCGCGTCACGCGCGCCGCGGGCGTGCCGCTGCTGGTGAACGATCGGGCGGACGTGGCGCTGGTGGCCGGCGCCGATGGCTTGCACGTGGGCCAGGACGACCTGCCCGGCACCGACGCGCGCCGCCTGCTCGGTCCGGGAGCGATCCTCGGCCTGTCGGTGGAGAACCTCGAGCAGGTTCGCGCGGCAGAATCTCTGGATGTGGACTACCTGGGCGTCAGCCCCATCCATTCCACCCCCACCAAGAGCGACACCCGCGGAGCGTTCGGACTCGCCGGTCTGCGCGAGGCGCGACGACTGAGCCGCCACCCGCTGGTGGCGATCGGCGGTCTTCATGCCGGCAATGCCGCAGAGACGGTGGCGGCGGGCGCGGACGGGGTGGCCGTCGTATCCGCCATCTGCGCCGCCGATGACTGCATGGACGCCGCGCGGAATTTGCGGGCCGCGATCGCAGCCGCCCGCGCCGGAGCGCCGCGATGAAGCTGTCGGACGTCGGCGAGTTCGGGTTCATCGCCCGCTTCTCCCCCGCCTTCCTGCGGGAGCTGCCGGAGGGTGTGCGGGGGATCGGCGACGACTGTGCCGTGATTCCACCGGAAGCGCCCGACGTGGGCCGTACGGCGGACCGGGGGCCGGTGGCCGACGAGCGCGTGCAACTGGTGACCACCGACATGCTCGTCGAGGACGTCCATTTCCTGCGCCGGCGCATTCCCGCCCGTGATCTGGGCCACAAATCGCTGGCGGTGAACCTCAGCGACGTGGCCGCCATGGGCGGCACCCCCAGCAGCGCCTACCTGGCCCTGGCGATTCCCGCGGATCTCGACGTGGCCTGGCTCGACGAGTTCTTCGCCGGCTTCCACGAACTCGGGCGCGAGGCGCGAGTGCCGCTGCTGGGCGGCGACACCACGCGCTCGCCCGGCCCCCTGGTGATCGCCGTCACCGTCCTGGGCACCTGCCGACACTCCCACCTGAAGCTGCGCTCGGCGGCCCGGACCGGCGATGTGGTCTGCGTCACCGGCTGGCTGGGCGACTCGGCGGGGGGACTGCGCCTGTTGACCGGGGACGGCGCGGCGGATGCGGTGCCCGAAGCCGCGGCGGACGCCGTGACCGACGCCGCGGCGGATGCGGTGCCCGAGGCCGCGGCGGACGCCGTGACCGGCGCCGCTGCTGCCGGCGCTCCGGACGGGCATGCGGAGCGCCTCGTGCGGGAGCACCACCGGCCGCGAGCCCACCTGGCCGAGGGCGCCTGGCTCGGAGCACGGCCCGGAGTCCACGCCATGCTCGATGTCTCGGACGGCCTCGACTCCGATTGTCGCCGCGTCATGGAGCAGTCGCGCTGCGGCATGGAGATCGACGTGGAAGCGTTGCCGATCTCCCCTGCGCTCGCCGCGGTGGCGGCGCGGCGTGGCTGGGATCCGCGCCGCCTCGCTGCCGCGGGCGGCGAGGATTATTGCCTCCTGGCGACCGTCGCGGCGGATGCGTTCCCCGCGGTCGCGACGGACTTCGCGCGCGACCTGGGCAGGCCGCTCCACGCCGTCGGTCGGGTGGTGGACGGCGGCGACCTGCGGTACCTGGCTGCAGGCGGGGACTTCATGCTCGACGGCCGCAGCTGGGATCACTTCGGCCCGGATCATTCATGAGCGACCTGCTGCGGTCGTCACTCGTGAATCATCCGGTCGAGAGGACGTTCCGCCGTCCGGGGAGGACATCATGGCACCGACCGGCTACCGCCGCTGCCTGACCGTCGCCGGTTCCGACAGCGGCGGCGGTGCGGGGATCCAGGCGGACCTCAAGACCTTCGCGGCCCTCGGCTGCTACGGCATGTCCGTCATCACCGCCCTCACCGCCCAGAACACCACCGGCGTGACCGCGATCCATTCCGTGCCGCCCGAATTCGTGGCGCAGCAGATGGACGCAGTCCTCACCGACATCGGCGCCGATGCCGTGAAGGTGGGCATGCTGCAGTCGCCGGAGATCGTGCGCGCCGTCGCCGAGCGGCTGCGCGCGCATGGCGCCGGGCCCGTGGTGGTGGATCCGGTGATGGTGGCCAAGAGCGGCGATGAGTTGCTCCGCGCCGAGGCGGTGGCGGCGCTGAGGGAGGAGCTGATCCCCCTTGCTGCGGTGCTCACGCCGAACCTGCCGGAAACCGCGGTGCTGCTGGACGTGGATGCCCGCGATCTGGCCGCGACCGGCCGCGCGGGACAGGAAGATGCCGGCCGGCGGCTGCTCGCACTGGGGTCGACCGCCGTGCTGGTGAAGGGTGGCCACGCCGGCGGTGACGACAGCGATGACTGCCTGTGCTGGCTGCCCGGGCACCGCGGCCGGGTCGACCAGCCGGAAGCGACGACCGAGGGCGGTCCCGGCCGCCATCCCGACGACGGTCGGACCGGGCGCACCGACGGTCCGACGGAGCCTGGCGTCCGCTGGTTCACCGCACGCCGCGTGGTCACCGGCAACACCCACGGCACCGGCTGCACGCTGTCCTCCGCCATCGCCGCCCACCTGGCGCGCGGCTACGATATCATCGCTGCGGTGGAGCGGGCCAAGCGCTACCTCACCGGAGCCATCCTGGCGGGGGCCTCGCGGTCGCTGGGACACGGCCACGCGCCGGTCCACCACTTCTTCGACCTGTGGCGGGACGGCGAGAGTTGAACGGTACCTCCCGAGCTGCGGAAGGAGGCGGCATGACCTTCACGGAACAGGTGTGGCGCGCCACCGCTCGCATTCACGAGGCCACCCTCGCGCACCCGTTCAACCGCGAGCTGGCCGCAGGCACCCTGCCACGGGAGACGTTCGCTTATTACCTGCAGCAGGACGCCCTCTACCTGGTGGACTACTGCCGGGCGCTGGCGCTCACCGGCGCCCGCTCGGGACCGCCTGGGCTGGTGCTGCGCTTCCTCGAGTTCGCCCGGACCGCGGTGGTCGTGGAGCGCGGCATGCACGAGGAGTTCTTCCGCGACCACGGGGTATCCGCGGCGGTCGAGCCGGCGCCCGCCTGCTTCGCCTACACGAACTACCTCGTCGCGACCGCCGCCCATCGCAGCTACGAGGAAGCGGTGGCCGCGCTGCTGCCCTGCTTCTGGACGTACCGCGAGGTGGGGCTTTCCGTCCACGCGGCCGCCACGGCCGACAATCCCTACCGCAGGTGGATCGATACCTACGCCGGCGAGGAGTTCGGGCAAGCCACGGCCGATGCCGTCGCGATCACCGATCTCGTCGCCGCCGCCGCCACGGATGCCGTCCGCACCCGCATGGCCTCGGCTTACGAGACGTCGGCGCGGCTGGAATGGATGTTCTGGGACGGCGCGTACCGGCGGGAGGAGTGGCCGCCCCGGTGAAGGGCGGCCGCCGTGGCGCGACGTCCGGAACCTCCGCGCCCGGCGAGGCTCGCCAGGAACGAAGACCGCCCCTCCCGACGGGGAGGGGCGGCCTTCGTTTCTCGCTGATCTGGCAGGCCGCACCCGTCGCGGCCGGCGCCTCGCCGCGGCCGCCTCGCGCTGGCTGCGGCGACGGCGGTCGCTACTTCGCCGCTCCCCCGGTCATCTCCTCCAGCAACAGCAGCCGCTCCCAGTAGCGGTCCACGTGCTGCTGCGCGGCCTCGAGCATCGACTCGTTGCCCGGCTTGAAGAGGTGGCGGAAGCGGCCCTGCTTCTTCATCCAGTCCGCCACGCTGCCCGTCTTCTTCGGCTTGGCGTTGATCTTGTAGACGCCGTTCTCCACCTCGAACAGCGGCCAGAAGTTGCACTCCACCGCTTCCTTGGCCACCTGCATGCCGTCGGCCTGGTCGAAGTGCCAGCCGACCGTGCACGGCATCAGGACGTTCAGGAACGCCGGGCCGTCCACCGCCAGCGCCTTCTCCACCTTGGTGGCCAGATCCTTCCAGTGGAAGGGCGTCGTCTGGGCCACGTAAGGGATGTTGTGGGCGACCATGATCGACGTCAGGTCCTTGCGGATCTGCTCCTTGCCCTGCGACACCGTGCCGGCGGGGGTGGTGGAGGTGTGCGCACCCGGAGGGGTGGCGCTCGACCGCTGGATGCCGGTGTTCATGTACGCCTCGTTGTCGTAGCAGACGTACAGCATGTTGTGCCCGCGCTCCATGGCTCCCGACAACGACTGCAGGCCGATGTCGTAGGTGCCGCCGTCGCCGCCGAACGCGATGAAGTTCATCTTCTCGCGCGGCACCGGCAGATCGCCGCGCTTGCGCAGGGCCCGGAACGCGGTCTCCACGCCGCTCACCGTGGCGGCAGCGTTCTCGAATGCGCTGTGGATGAACGGTGTGCGCCAGGCGGTGTACGGATAGATGGTGGTGACCACCTCCATGCACCCGGTGGCGCCGCCCACCACCGTGTCCTTGCCCGCGGTCAGCATGATCTGACGCAGGATGTTGGCGCCGGTGCAGCCGGCGCAGGCACGATGCCCTCCGGTCAGGAGGTCCTCGTTCTGTACCAGCTTCTTCAGGTTGACAGCCATCCCAGACCTCCTTTCTAGAGCCGGACGCCCAGCAGGTTGACGGGCTCCAGCGGCTCGCCGGCGGCGATCTTCTGCAGGGAGTCGATCACCTCGGCTGCGTGCTTCATCTCGTAATCGCGACCGCCCAGGCCGTAGATCCAGTTGTGGATCGGCACCTGGTCCTTGCCGTACAGGGCGGAGCGGATCTCGGTGAACACCGGACCGCCGAAGCCGCCGAACGACGCCGAGCGGTCGAGCACCGCGACGGCCTTGCGCCCGGCCAAAACGTTGACCAGCTCGGCGTGGGGGAAGGGGCGGAACAGGCGCATCTTGAGCAGTCCCACCTTCACGCCCTTCTCGCGGTACTCGTCGATGACGTCCTTGGTGGTGCCGGCGCTCGAGCCGAGCACCACCATCACCAGGTCCGCATCGTCCAGCCGGTACTCCTCGTACAGGTCGTAGTGGCGGCCGGTGAGTTCGCCGAACTCCCGGATCACCTCGCGAGCCACCGGAATGACGTGCTTCTGCGCCTCCAGCTGGCTCCACTTGTGCTCGAAGTAGTAGTCGGTCAGGTCCAGCGGCCCCACCGTGATCGGGTTCTCCGTGTCCAGCAGCGTGTAGGCCGGCCGGTAGTCGCCGACGAAGCGATAGGCCGTGTCGTCGTCGAGCATGTGCAGCGAGTCGGCGGTATGACTGATGATGAACCCGTCGTAGTTCGTCATGGCGGGAATGCGCACGTTCGGGTGCTCGCTGATCCGGAAGTTCATCAGCGCCGAATCGTAAGCCTCCTGGGCGTTCTCGCAGAACATGTGGATCCAGCCCGCGTCGCGGCCGCCCATGCTGTCGCTGTGGTCGCAGTGGATGTTGATGTTGCCGCTCAGGGCACGGTTCACCAGCGCCATCTGGATGGGCAGGCGCAGGGACGCGGCGATGTACACCACCTCCCACATCAGCGCGAAGCCCGCGCTGCTGGTGGCGGTGATGGTGCGTGCACCGGCTGCGGCGCTGCCCACGGCGGCGCTCATGGCCGAGTGCTCGCTCTCGACGAGGATCATCTCGGTATCCACCTCGCCGTTGGCGACGAACTCGGCGTACTTGTGCATCATCTCGGTCTGGGGGGTGATCGGGAACGCCGAGGCCACGTGCGGACGGGCCTGCTTGAAGGCGTAGGCCACCGCCTCGTTACCGGACAGCGCCACGAGCTTCTGCTTCATCGTGCTCATCCTTTCGCGCTGATGGGGCGCAGATCCTGGGGCCGGCAAAGCGTCGCCAGCTCCTACTTCTCCTCGCGGACCATGACCAGGGCGGCCTTGCCCTTGGCCGCAGGCGGGCACTCGGTGGCACAGATGCCGCAGCCCTTGCAGTGGTCGAAGTCCACGCCCGTCACCAGCGGCTTCTCGCCGGAGAGGTCCACCTCGATGGCGGAATCGGGGCAGTAGATCCAGCAGAAGAGGCAGTGGATGCAGTTCTCGGCCACGAACCGGGGCACGAAGGTGCGCCAGTCGCCGGTCTTGTATTCATGGGCGTTGCCGGCCTCGGGGATGATCCCGGCCTCGGGCAACTCGGGGGCTCGCTTGAGACTCATTCCTTCCTCAACTCCTTGTGGGCCCGCTCCACGGCGGCCAGATTGCCATCGACGACGGCCTGGGAGAACTTCTTGCTGAACTGCTCGACCATCGCGGCCTTCAGCTCGTCCAGGGTCATCAGCGCTTCCACGGCCAGCAATGCGCCCACCATCGGCATGTTGGGGATCGGACGGCCGAAGGTGTCCAGGGCGATCTTCGTCGCGTCCACCGTATAGACCTTGGCGCCGGTCACGTTCAGGCGCTCGCGGATGCTCCCCGGCGACTCGCTGGTGTTCACGATGAACACGGTGGCGTCATCGGTACCGGCCGTGACCGCGGCGGCAGGCGACTCGAGCAGGGACGGATCCAGGATGATCACGATGCCGGGCTTCTCGATGCTGCAATGCCGCCGGATGGGCTGCTCCGAGACGCGCGTGTAGCCGCGCATCGGCGCCCCGCGGCGCTCGGGCCCGTACTCGGGGAAACCCTGGCCAAACTTGCCCTTCTCCAGGACCGCCTCGGCCACGAACATGGCCGCGGTCTTGGCGCCTTGGCCGCCCCGCGCGTGCCAGCGGATCTCGACCATCTGACCTGCCATGGGAACACTCCTTTGCTGCGTCATCGAAGGAGCCGGGGCGTTGCAAGGCGCCCCGGCGCGGCAAAAGTAGTCTTCGCTGGTCCGGTACACAAGCGAAACCCTCGGTGCCGGGGGTGCGGCTGCGAGCCCCGCCGTGA
Organism: Candidatus Krumholzibacteriia bacterium; assembly: GCA_046484865.1. GTDB lineage: Bacteria > Krumholzibacteriota > Krumholzibacteriia > LZORAL124-64-63 > LZORAL124-64-63 > JAWOID01. The sequence continues at coordinate 20,905 of JAWOID010000111.1, read as the reverse complement.
CGCGGCCGTCAGCCTCGGGGAACGCGGGTGGACGGAGCGCGGCGCGCCGTTCGGACGGATGGTCCGAACGGCGCGCCGCAGGTGCGAACCGACGATTCCAGGGGCACGATCCGGCGATGCGACTCGCTACTTGGCGAGCACCGCCTTGGCGGTGGCGACCGCCTGTCCGTCGTGGACGCGCACCAGGTAGACGCCGGCGGCGACGAATCGGCCGCGGTCGGTGCGACCATCCCACACCGCGATGTGGTGACCGGCCGCGACCGGACCATCCACCAGCGTACGGATCCGCCGACCGGCGAGGTCGTACACCGCGACCGAGACGCGCGCCGGACGCGGTACGGCGAAGCCGATGGCCGTCTGCGGATTGAACGGGTTCGGGACCACGGCCGTGATGCCGAGCGCCCGCGGCAGATCGGAGCCGGGCGCGGCCGTGACATCGAGCGACGCATGATCGGAGAAGCCGCTGCACCGGCCGGTCGTGTCCACCGCCACCACCACGTAGTACCAGGAGCCCGGCGGCGGCGTGTCGTCGCAGAGCACCTCCGGCGGGACCACCGTGTCCACGACCGTCTCCGCGGCGGGCACGAACACCGCGGCGCTGTCGCGGTAGACCACGTACTGCGCCAGATCCGGCTCCGTGGACGCCGTCCAGGTCACGCGGACGGCCCCGGCGCCCAGGTCCTGCACCTGCGCGTCCACGATGCGGGCGGGAGGCGGCTCGATCGCTTGCGGCCCGCCGTGGCAACCCATGTCCGCGCGAGAGCCGTCGGGGTCGACGCACGCCGGATCAGGATCGCCGCGATCGATCGCCGGCGAATGGAGACCCAGACCGTAGTCGCCCGTCGCCGCATCCACGAGCAGCGGATCGTCCTGGATGTCGTTCGGGCCCGGAGTGCCGCCGTAGTCGCCGCCGGTGTTCCCGAACACGCCGTTGAAGTCGGCGACCGCCTCGGTTCCATAGATCGCCCAGCCCACGCCCTGATTCTGCAGTACGAGATTGTTGCGCGCGGTGAACGGGCCGGACGCGCTCACGATCGCCCCGGCCGCCAGCGTGGGCGCCGTGTTCCCCACGAGCAGGCAGTTTTCCACCCGGCCCGTGGCGGTCAGCAACGCCAGCCCGCCGCCGTAGGACTGGGCGGTGTTGTCGCGGACGATGACGTTGACGAGGTTCGCCTCGCCTTCGGTGGAGTTGAGACCGCCGCCCACGCCCATGCGAGCGAGATTGCCGCTGATCTCGACCCGGGTCAGTTCCAGCACCGAACTGCTGGCATGGATGCCGCCGCCGTCCTGCGCGGCACGGGCGTTGCGCACCGCACCGCCGGTCATGCGCACGGTGGCCGAGGTCGCGTACAGGCCGCCGCCCTGGTAGGCCGAACCGCCGGTCATCGTCACCTCGTCCAGGATCACCTGTCCGCCGCTGACCAGGATGTCGGCGCCGCGATTGCCGCTGCTGCTGTCCTCGCAGGCGTTGCCCGCGAAGACGAGGCTATCCAGCCGCGCATCGACGGCATCGTACAGCGCGATCGCACCGCCGGAAGTCGCGCGGTTGCCGCGGAACTCGCAGTTCACCACCCGCGGGCTGCCGCCCGCCACCATGATGGCTCCGCCCTCGCCGGTGCCGCCGGTGGGATGGGCGCGGTTGTTCTCGAACAGGCAGTTGCGGATCACCGGCGAGGCGTTGCGGATGTAGATCGCCCCGCCGTGACGGCCGTTCACCGGCTGGGAATAGGTGCCGCCGCTGCCGTCGCGGAAGATGAAATCCTCCACCACGGGGAAGTCGCCGGCGTCCGAGAAGAAGCGCAGCGCGCTGTCGCTCCCGCGCAGCCGGGTGGGATGGAGAGCCGGGTCGCGCACGGAGAAATCGCTGCTCCAGCCGCCGTAGAGGCGCACCGTCTTGCTCACGGAGACGGACTCGAGGTAGTCGCCCCCGGCGACCATCACGGAATCGAAGCCGGTGCACGCCTGCACCGCCGCGGTGATGGTCCGCGCCGCGGTGGCGGGGGTTTCGTAGGGGGCGGTGTCGCTGCCGGCGCCGGAGACGTAGCGGATCTTGTGCCCGAGGATGGTGAAGCCGGGCTCCGAGAACCCGTATCCCTGCGCGGTATCGCCGGTCGGGAAGATCAGCAGACGGCCCGCGCTGGTGGCCTCGTTGGGCACCAGCCACTCGTAGCTGCCCGTGTTCGGGATGTTCAGCGCCACCGGATCCACGTAGCAGCCGTCGTTGCGGGAGAAGTAGATGTCGACCGCGGATACCGTGGCACCGCTGGTCGACCAGCTGATGGTGGCGAACTCGTCGCCCACGAACTCCGTGGCCGCATTGGGGACGGAGATGTGCACCTGCGCCGGCGGCGGGGCGTACTGGAGTTGTGTGCAACCCGTGCCGATCGAGGCAGCGCCGTACTTGATGTAGCCGTAGCCGCCCTCGCCCCAGGCGCCTCCCCAGGAGTTCTTGATGATCCACGCACCGGCGCCGCTGCAGGCGCGGTCGTCCCAGCCGATGATCAGCACCAGGTGATTTGTGCCCGAACCGGGTGCGTCGTAGCAGCCGCCGGCGAAATTCTCGAAGTAATCCCCGGAGGCGTCCACCGCCGTGCAGACGGGACCGTTCAGCAGTGCCGTCTTGATCTGGGTGATGTTGTTGCTGATCGAGTACCAGTCGGTCACCCAGCCGTACTTGTGGAAATCATCCTGCACGCAGGGGGCCGCCGGTGCGTCCTGCGCCTGGTAGGGCATGCACCGCTCGCGGACCGCGCCCTCGCGCAGGAAGAGGTCGTAGGCCGCCACGGCCCAGCCGCCGCCGCATCCCGCGCCGTACCGGTTGCACGACACCACCTGCTGCTCGCTCAGGTCCAGGAACTTGCCGTAATAGATCTGGACGAACGACTCCAGCTCGGCCGTGGCGGCGAATGCCCAGCACGACCCGCAGGTGAGCTGGTTCTTGACCGGAGTGATCGCCCCCTGCTGGCGCCAGTCGAAGCTGCTCGGCAGGCTCTGCTTGTCTTCCGGGAAGATCTTCAGGTTGCGCTGCAGGATCTCCTCGTAACCGGGAGGCGGCCGGTAGCCGCGCAGGTTCGCGCGCTCCTCGGGCGTGAGGCTGCTGGTGAAGGAGTCATCGACCTCGAAGGACCAGCCGTTGGCGGCGATCCGCGCCCGCATCTCGGCCAGCGAGTCGGCTGCGGACGCCGTCCCGGCCGCCGCGAGGGTCAACAGCAGCAGAACGGCGATGGTCTGCAGCGACGAGAAGCGGCGCATCGTTGCCGTGACGGTCCGGTTCATCCTCGATCTCCCTGGATAGACGCGATCGGCGCGTGACCTGCATATGGCCCGCGAATGGAGGCGCGGACTCGCAATCTGCCCCTTGTATAATAGATCCTCAAGCCGCGCGAGAAAAGGTACAAGGATCGTGCCGGCCCGAACGGACCCACGGCTCGCCCTGCCCTCAGTAGATCGTCAGGGGATCGACGTCGACGAAGGCCCGCACACCGCGGCGCACGGCCTCGAGGTGTCTCGCCGTGGCCGCGAGCCACGCCTTCTGTCGGATCGTCAGCCGGCCCTTCACGAGCACCTGGAAGCGGTGGCGGTCCTGAAGCCGCGCGAACACCGCCGGCGCAGGTCCGAGCACGTGGGCACCGGCCTCTTCCAGCGGGCGCCGCACGGCTCCGGCCAGTTCCGCCGCGGCAGCCTCGGCGTCGCCCTGCCGGCGAGCACTCACCGCCAGGCGCACCAGGCGGGTGAAGGGCGGATAGAGGAGTTGCCGGCGCGCAGCCATCTCCACGGCGGCGAACGTGTCGAAGTCGTGGGCGGCGGCGGCCAGGATCACCGGATCGTCGGGGCGGTAGGTCTGGAACAGCACGCGGCCGGGCGCCGTCCGGCCCGCGCGGCCCGCCACCTGGGTGAGCAGCTGGAAGGAACGCTCGGCGGCCCGGTAGTCCGGCAGGGTGAGACCGTCGTCGGCTGCGAGCACGCCCACCAGTTCCACGCCGGGGAAGTGGTGCCCCTTGGCCACCATCTGCGTCCCGACCAGGATGCCCGCCCCGCCGCCGGCGAACTCGGCGAGGATGCGGCCGTGGCTGCCGCGGCGCCGGGTGGTATCCTGGTCCAGACGCAGGACCTTCACGCCGGGAAACAGCCCCTGCAGCGCCAGCTCCAGCTTCTCGGTGCCGCCGCCGGACGCCAGGAACGTGTCCTCCGCGGCGCAGGCGGGGCAGGCGCCCGGAACGGCGCGAGCGTGACCGCAGTAGTGGCACAGCAATCGCCGCGGGCGCAGGTGGTAGGTGAGGGCGATGTCGCAGCGCGGGCACGTCGGAGCGTCGCCGCAGGCACCGCACTGCAGGGCGCGCGCGAAGCCGCGGCGGTTGTAGTAGAGCAGCACCTGGCGATCCGCGGACAGGGCATGCTCCACCGCTGCCGTCAGCTCCTCGCTGAAGCCGTCCTCGTGCACGGCCCCGCGCATGTCCACCAGGTCCACCGGCGGCAGATCGGCCCCCATCCGCCGGCGCAGGACCAGCAGGTCGTAGCGACCGGTGCGGGCATTGTGGAACGACTCGAGCTCGGGAGTCGCGGAGCCCAGCACCACCGGCGCGTTCGCCGCGCGGGCGCGCACCAGGGCGGCGTGGCGCGCGTGATAGCGCGGCTTCTCCTCCTGCTTGAAGCTGGTCTCGTGTTCCTCGTCGACGACCACGAGGCCCAGGTCGCGCACCGGCGCGAAGAGCGCCGATCGCGGCCCGACGACCACCCGCACCTCCCCCCGTGCCGCCGCCTCGTGCACCCGGCAGCGTTCCCCCGCCGAGAGGGAACTGTGCAGAGCTGCTGCGCGGTCTCCGAAGCGTGCGTGGATCCGCCCGAGCGTCTGGGGCGTGAGCGCGATCTCGGGCAGCAGGTAGATGGCGCTGCGGCCGCGGTCGAGCGCGGCCGCCATGGCGGCCAGGAAGACCTCCGTCTTCCCGCTGCCGGTCACGCCGTGCAGCAACGTGACACCGTACTGTCCGGACTCGATGCGGGCGCCCACCTGCGCCACGGCAGCCTGCTGCTCGTCGGTCAGCACGATGGTGGCCGGGTCCACGTCCGGATACACCGCCTCCTGCCGGCGGCCGGCCCGGAAACGGGTCGCCGGCGCCGGCGGGTGGAACAGCGGCACCACCTCGCCCAGCGGCAGGGCATAGTACTCGGCCAGCCAGCGCGCCAGTTCCAGCCGGCCGGGTCCGAGCCCGTACTCCGGCGGCAGGAGCCGGCGCACCCGGCGCAACGCGCGTCCCGCCACCTCCGAGCGCTCGCGAGCATCGGGGTGGACGGCGACCACCAGTCCGATCACCTCGCGGCGGCGTCCGAAGGGAACGCCGACCAGGTCCCCCACCCGGGGCGCGCGCGAGACGGTCCCGGCGCCGGGAGCGGCGCCTGCATCGAGTCGCCCGTCGGCACCCTCCGTTTCCGGCGACCGTGCCGTCGCTCCCGGCGCGCCGGCCTCCGGCGGGTCGGCCTCCGGCGGGTCGGCCGGCCCGACGGCCGGCTCATCCAGCGGCGCGCCGGCCGGGGGCCAGCGATAGGTGAAGTGCTCGGCCAGCGGCACCGGCAAGGCCACGTCCACCAGCCAGGACGTCGCGATCGTCTGGTTCACGCAGCAGGCCTCGGTGCAGGAGATGCGAGGACGGGCCGGCGACTGCCGGCGGTGCGCCGGGCGGGCCGGCGACCACGCCGGACGGGGGCGGCCGCGGCGACCCGCGACCCGGCGAGGCGATGGTAGCCGCCGCGGCAGGCGTGAGCAAGCGCCGATGCGGGGGGGCCGGCGGCGATGCGCCCGCCGGCCGGTCGAGCGGCCGTGGCCGGCGGGTGCATCGCCGCCGGCGCGGCTAGCGGCGTCGCGCCGTGAGCAGCGCCTGGACGGTGTCGACGACGCGCTGGGGGCTGAACGGTTTGTTCACGTAGTCGTCGGCGCCGGCGGCCTTGCCTCGCTCCCGGTCCTCCCGACCGGTGCGCGCGGTGAGGAGGACCACCGGGATGTCCGCCGTCCGGGAGTCCTGCTTCAGGCGCCGGCAGGTCTCGAAGCCATCGAGATCGCCGGGCATCATCACGTCGAGGATGATCAGGTCCGGCAGCTCGCTCTCGGCCAGGGCCAGCGCCTGAGCGCCGCTCGACGCTGCCAGCACCTCGAACCCTTCCGCGTCGAGACTGAAGTCGAGGATGTTGCGGATGTTGTGCTCGTCGTCCACCACCAGGATCCTGCGCAGCATGGGCTCCTCCAGGTTGGCCGGACCCGGCGCCGGCACCCACGGAATCGGCCGGGTGGAGCGATGCTTGACCGGGAATCGCGGCGGTGGGGGAGTCCTGCGGACAGACCGGGCCTCAGACCTGCACCGGCCGTTCCACCAGGCGCGGCGCGGGTCGCGCCAGGTCCGTCGATGCGCCGCCCTGCCGGGTGAGCCGGTCGAGACGGTCGCGACGGGCCTCCACCTCGGCCAGGAACACGTCCGTCAGGCGCGGGCAGAACCGGGACCCGCGGCCGTCGATCAGCTCGGCCACGGCCCCCTCGATGCCGAACGGCGGGCGGTACGGCCGGCGCTGCAGCAGCGCTGACAGCGTGTCGGTCAGGCGCAGCAGTCGCGCGCCCAGCGGGATGGCCTCGCCGGCCAGCCCGTCGGGATAGCCGCTGCCGTCGTGATTCTCGTGATGGTGATGAATGATCTGGCGCACCTTGGCGGGAGGTTGCAGCGGAGCCAGGATGGCGAGGCTGGCCGGCACGTGTCTGGCCACCTCGCGCATCTCGCCGGTCGAGAGCGGCTCCGGGCGATGGAACAGGTGCGCGGGCACCATGCTCATGCCCACGTCGTAGAATTGCAGCGCGAACGCCAGATGCTCCAGTTCCTCAGCGGGCAGGCCGATGCGGCGCGCGCTCGCCAGGCATATCTCGTGGCACACCGCCGCCACGTGATCGTGATGGGGATGACCCACCGTGGTGGTGGCCCGCAGCGCTTCCTGGATGGACGCGAACTCGCGGCTGGTGGCGTCGTGCTCCTGGAAGCGGCGCAGCAGGTAGGTGATCCGCGGCGCCATGGCCTCCAGCAGGTGGCGATCGTTCTCGCCCAGCGGACGGCCGTCGACGCGGTTGTTCACCGTGACCACGCCGATGACGTCGAGATCGTCCACCAGCGGCACGCACAGGACGGACGGCGTGGAGTAGCGCGCCTCGCTCCGCTCCTGCTGGAATCGTTCGTCGGTGCGGATGTTCTCCACCAGCAGGCTGCGTCCGGTCACCCACGCCTTGCCGGCGAAGCCTGCCCCGCGGCGCAGGCGCGTGCTCTGCACCACGGCCTCGGGAAGCCCGATGGCGGCACGGATGGTCAGGTGCTCGCGCTGCTCGTCCGGCAGCATGAGGGTGGTCATCTGCACGCCGAGACTCTCGCTGATCCAGTGCATCAGCCGCTGCATGAACTGTTCCGTGTCGTGCAGCGCGGTCGCGGGACGGTAGGCCGCCGGCGGCTGCACGACGGCCGGCCGGCGAGGCAGCAGCACCGTGAAGCGCGCGCCGGTCGGCTCCAGGTTCTCCGCCCAGATCCGCCCGTCGTGATAGGCCACGATGTCGTGGCAGAGCGCCAGGCCCACGCCCTGACCGTTGTGCTGCCGCGTGGCCGAGGAATCCACCTGGTAGAACTGCTCGAAGATGGCGTCGAGCTGCTCCGCCGGGATGCCGATGCCCGAATCCTCCACCACCAGCCGGACGGCGGTGCCGCACTCTTCCACGCACAGACGCACGCGGCCGCCCTCGGGAGTGAACTTGAACGCGTTGCCCAGCAGGTGGTCGAGCAGCTGCTGCAGCAGGAGCGGATCGCTCTCCAGGGCGATGCTCGCGTCGGGGACCTCGGTCACGAAGTCGATCCGGCCCTGCTCGGCATGCAGGCGCCAGGCATCTTCCGTGCGCCGGACGAGGGTCCCGAGGTCGGTGCGCACCATCTCCAGACGCACCTTCCCCTCGCGCATGCGGCTGAGCTCGAGGATGTCGTCGATGACCCGGGTGAGCTTCTCGCTCTCCTGGTTGATCACCCGCAGGAACTCGCGGCGTACCTCGTCGGTCATGGTCTCGACGTCGCGCTGCAAAAGCTCGGTGTAGGCGCTGATCGACGTCAGCGGCGTGCGGAGCTCGTGGCTCACGTTCGCCACGAAGTTCGCCTTCAGGTCCGAGAGACTCTTGAGCTTCTCCGACGCCTGGGCCAGCTCGGCGTTGCCCCGGGCGAGACGGTCGTACACCGCCACCGACTCCAGGGCGGTGCTGGCCTGGTGCACCAGGAACTCGAGTTGCCGGATGTCGACCGGGCTCGGCACCCGGCCGTCGGCCGGTCGTCCGACGCGCAGGTAGCCCCTGGTATCGCCGTCGCCCGAGACCAGCGGGACGACGAGGACGTCGCCATCGCACCAGCTTCCGGAGGGCCGCCCGTGGTGGCCGCCGTCCCGCGCCGGGCCGGCGTCGAGGTCGGCGACACCGCGGGCGTCCATGGCTCCGTCCGCGGTGCCGTCGGCGCTGCCGTCGGTCAGCAGGTAGCAGTTGGCGTAGCGGTGACGGGGGTCGGTCAGCCGCGCGTACTCGTCCAGCGAAACCTGCCGGCTGGCCAGACGCGCCTGGTCCTCGCCCGCGACTCCGGCGAACGCCCGCGCCTGGAAGGCCTGCACCGAATCGGAATACACGTAGAAGACGACCTCGCCGAAGCCGAGAATCTCCTCGGTGGCGGCGACCACGCGCTCCAGAAGTTCGCCCAGGCTGCGCACCGAGTTGATGCGGGCGCCCACCGTGAGGATCTGCTCCAGGGTGCGGGCGCGGCGACGCAGTTCGCCGGCTGCCCGGCGGCCTTCTTCCGCTTCCTGCTCCAGCTCGGCGCAGCGCACGTTCGCTCGCTCGAGTTGCGAGCGCGTCAAATCGCGCTCGCCGGCCACCGTGCGCACCTGCTCGGCGAGGGCGTCGGCACCGGTGCGCAGGGCGCTCCTCAGCGCGCGCGGGATCAGCAGCGCGCCGAGCACGATCGCCGCGAGCTGTCCGAGCGCCGCGGGCAGGTTGCGGCCCAGCAGCGACGCCTGCGGGTCGCCGCCCACCAGACCGCAGAACACCGCGGCCACGGCGCAGCCGAAGGCGACCCGGACGGGCCGGCCGGCGAGATGGCCGGAGCGCTCGAGCGAGCGCAGATCCACGGCCACCACGACCAGGGCGCCGACCTCCAGCAATGAGTGGCTCGCGAGCAGAAGCGGACTGCCGCCGCCGCCGGCGGCGAGTTCCAGCAGACGCAGCGCCGCACCGCTCGCCTGCGCCAGCCCTGCCGCGCGCAGCCGGCGGTCGCCGGGCTGCCGCCGCACGATCCACAACTGGTGGGCGGAATGGGCGAGCGCCAGCCCGGCGAGCGCCAGCAGCGCCTGATGCACGGCCGCCGGGAACGACGTCAACGCGTCCGAGACCCACGCCAGGACTGCCGGCGCGAGCTGGTCGGCGGAGACGATGGCGGTGACCGACAGGTTCTCCATGGCTCCTGCGATCGCCTCCCCGCCGGCGCTCCAGCGGGACGGGCGGCGGCGCTAGCCCACCTGCGCGCGGGCGTCCAGCAGCTGCTGGACGCGCTCCACCAGGCGCGCGATGACAAACGGCTTGCGCATGAACAGATTGGCGCCGGCCTGGCGCATGTGTTCGCGGGTCTCGTCGTCGGAGCGGGCCGAGAGCGCGACGACGATGGTGCCGGCATGGCTGCGATTGCGGCGGATCAGCCGGGTGGCGTCCACGCCGTCCAGGCGCGGCATCATGATGTCCATGATGATGACGTCGGGCTGGAAGCTGGCCACCTTGTTCATGCAATCGATCCCGTCGCGGGCGCGAGCCACCGCCATCCCCTCTTGCCGGAAGGACAGCTCCAGCAGGTTGGCGATGGGCTCCTCGTCGTCCACGATCAGGATGCGGAAGTTCTGCACGAATCTCTCCTCCGTGTCTCGCGTCAGGGTCCGCCCACCGGACCGCTCACCCGTTCGGGGTCGGCCCGGCCCGCCCCCGGACTCTCTCCGGGGTCCACGATGCCCTCGGCGGCCAGCGTCTCGACCAGCGCGTCGACCACCTGCGGATCGAACTGCGTGCCGGCGTGGCGCTGCAACTCGGCAACAACGGCGGCGGGAGCCATGGCCTCCCGCCACGGCCGTTCCGCGATCATGGCGAAGAAGGCGTCCACCACCAGCAGGATCCGCGCACCCAGCGGGATATCGGGTCCGCGCCGGCCTTCGGGGTAGCCGCTGCCGTCCATGTGTTCGTGATGGAGCCGCACCAGCTCGCGCATGTGGGCGAACGGCAGCAACGGCGCGAGCAGCTCGGCGCCGTCCTCCGGGTGCCGGTCGATCACGTCGCGGTCGTCCAGGCTCAGGCGGCCGCTCTTGCCGATGATCTCGCCGTCCACGCGCACCATCCCCGCGTCGTGCAACGCGCCCACGTACTGGAGCTGCAGCACCTCGGCGGCGCCGAGACCCAGGCGGCGCGCAGCCCGGCCGAGCAGGCGCAGCGCCAGCGGCGTGGCCGTGGGCACGCCGCTGCGGCGCAGTCGCAACAGCGCGTGCAGGGCGTCGGCGAGCGCGGCCATCTCGTGGTGCCCCACGTCCGGGCGCGTGGCGGTGGTCAGCGTGGACGACAGGGTGCCGGCCAGGATGCGCAGCAGCGTCCGCTCGTCGCCCCCGCCGGGCGTGCGACTCACCACGAGCACGCCGCACCGGGTCCCGCCCAGTTCCACCGGCGTGATCATGCCGCCGCGCCCGTCCGTTGTGGTCGCCGCGCCCGCCTGCCCGGGCAGCACGGAAGCCAGATCCCGCAGGTCGTGGACGCCGCCGTTCGCGAGCGCCTCCGCGACCAGGCCGGTGCGCGCCAGCACAAGGTCGCGGGCGCCGACCTCGCGCAGGCCCAGCGCGCCCTGGACCACCAGATGAGCGCCCGCGGGCTCGAGCATCGCGAGCACCGCCACTCGCGACTGCAGCAGCTCCGCCACCATCCGCAGTCCCAGGCGGACGACCTGGCGCAAGCCGCCGTCCGCCGCGGGCGACTCGCCGAGCACGGTGGCGCCGCGGCCGTGGACCGGAACCTTGGGCAGCAGCACGCCGAACGTGGAGCCTCGACCCAGCACGCTCCGCACGTCGACGTGGCCGTCGTGCAGCGCGACGATGTGCTTGACGATCGCCAGGCCGAGACCGCTGCCCTCGGCGCGGGTGGCGGCGTCCTGGGTACGGTAGAACTGCCGGAAGATGCTCCGCAGCTCTCCGGGCGCGATCCCGGGTCCGTCGTCGCTCACCTCGATGCGCACCGTCGCGGCGTCTTCGCGGGCGCTCACGGCGATGCTGCCCTGCTCCGGCGTGTACTTGATGGCGTTGCTCAGGAGGTTGGCCACCACCTGCCGCACCAGGTCCGGATCGGCCTCGATGTCGGGCAGGTCCACCGGCAGATCGAGACTCAGCGTCTGCCGCCGCTGGCGGACCCGGTGTTGCAGCGCGCGTGCCGAAGCCTCCACCAGCGGCGCCACCGCCACGCGCTGGAGATCCAGCAGCCGGCGCCCGTAGCCGAGCCGGGAATAGTCCAGCATGCGATCGGTCATGCGTGCCAGCCGCTCCGCCTCCGAGCGGATCACCTGGAGGAACTCGGTGGTGTGGGCGAACTGCGAGTCGTCCAGCCGCTCCAGCAGAGCGTCCGTGTAGGCGGTGATGGCGGTCAGCGGGGTGCGGAACTCGTGGCTGGCCATGGCCAGGAAATGCCCGTGAGTGCGGTTGAGCGTGAGCAGCGCGGTGTTCTCGCCGCGGACCGAGGCCAGCTCTCGCCGCAGGTGATCGGCGCTCTGCCGCCCCAGCAGCGCGGCCCCCGCCACGCCCGCCAGCCCGGCCAGCGCACGCTGCAGGTCCGGCAACTCCGTCGCCGCGGCGGCGTGCCCGGCGATGACCAGCAGGTCCGGTTCGCCGGGCGCGCCCACGGAGGCCACCAGCCACCCGGCCACGCCCTCGACGGCCCGGGCTCCCGGCCAGCCGGACAGCCGCGCGTCGCCGGCGTCCAGAACCGCCAGGCCTTGCTCGCCCCGGCGCACCGCCTGCAGCAGTTCCGACAGCCGGGCAGGTCGCGGGACCGGGCGAGATCCGAGGTCGCCGCGCTCACGCAGGAGGGCGGTCCGCTCGCGCGGCGAGATTGTCGCGGCCACCGCGACGAGCGGCAGCGAGCCCGCCTGCGCGGTCAGTTCCTCCTGCACGAGCAAGATCCGGTCAGGCCCGTCGCTGCGCTCCCAGCGGCGGCGCAAGCGCTCTTGCAGGCGCTGGGCGCTCATGATTCGTCCTGTTCGGACGTACCGCCGGTGAGAACCTCGTGCGCCGATCGCGGCGAGCGCCGCTCCCGCACCACCACGCTGCCGACCTGCAGCTTGCCGAAGCGCTTGAGCTCGGCCAGGGTATCGCCCAGCTCGGCGGGGTGCTGGAAATGCGCCCGGGCATCGACGACCAGTGCCACCGTCACCGTGATCAACGGCACCTGTTCGCGCACACCGGCCCGGTTCTCCACCTCGAGGTAGCCGCGCTCCAGATCGACCTCGTCGTGAAGGTCGACCACGCCCCGGTCGAAGGCACGCAGCAGGGATCGGGCGAGGTCCTCCGCGCCATCGCTGCCTGACAGGACCACGAAGTCGTCGCCACCCACGTGGCCGACGAATTCGCCGCCCCCGGCGGCGCGGCTGCAGTCGCGCAGCACCCGCGCCAGGAAGCTGATGGCCTGGTCGCCCCGCTGGTAGCCGTAATGGTCGTTGAAGCTCTTGAAACGGTCGATGTCGACGTACATCACCGCGAACGGCTGTCCGCTGCGCGCACGGACCAACGTTTCCCGCTCGATGGCGTGGTTGCCGGGCAGACCGGTGAGCGGGTTCGCCTCTCGCTGCGCGCGATCGGCCTCGAGCATGTTGCGCAGCCGCAGCAGCAACTCCTCCTGGTTGAAGGGCTTGGCCAGGTAGTCGTTGGCTCCCTCCCGCAGCCCCCGGACCTTTGCGGCGCTGTCGCCGCGGGCGGTCAGCATGATGACCGGCACGCGACTGGTCTCGAACTCGGATCGGAGCCGCCGCAGGACGGCGAAACCGTCCATCTGCGGCATCATCACGTCCAGCACCACGAGATCCGGGCGCTCCTGCGCGGCGAGAGCGACGGCCTCGGCTCCGCTGGCCGCGGTGGCGACCTCGAAGCCCTCCTCCTCCAGGAGAAACTGCAGGATCCTGCGGATGTGCGGCTCGTCGTCGACGACGAGAATCTTGCCGGTCGCGGCCATGGACGCTCCGGTCGGTTGCAGAATGGCACGTTTCCCGGGCGTTCCGGGCATTCTCCGGTGGTGGATGCAAGCGTCGTTCCACGGCGGGACGTACCAGGCAGCGCCAGGAAGAGAGGCGCCGCGACACGGGACCGGGGGGGCGAACGGGCAGGGGGCAGGCGCGGCGAGGCAGTGTCGGACATCGCGAGGCGGCGAGCGCCGCGATCAGCGCCAGGAAGCGACGGGTCCGCGGGCGAAGCTATCCAGGTCCAGGGCGTCGCGGCGGCCTACCTGGAGGTGGCGGTACCCGGCGTAGGCGATCATCGCGGCGTTGTCCGTGCAGTAGACCCGCTCAGGGGGGCGGAAATGGAGACCGAGGCGCCCGGCCTCCGCGGCCACCCGCTCGCGCAGGGCGCCGTTGGCGGCCACTCCGCCCGCCAGGTAGACCGCACCGGTACCGTGCGCGGCGGCAGCCTGGAACAGCCGGCTCGTGAGCACGTCCACGATGGCATCCTGCAAAGCCCGGCTGACATCGGCCACGTCCTGCTCGGCCAGCGGCCGCGGCAACTGCTCCACGGCCAGCCGCACCGCCGTCTTCAGTCCGCTGAAGCTGAAGACCAGCCGCGGATCCCTCAGCAGCGGACGCGGGAAGTGGAAGCGCGTCGGGTCGCCGCCGCGTGCGGCCCGCTCCACCGCCGGACCGCCGGGATAAGGCAGACCCAGCAGCTTCGCCGACTTGTCGAACGCCTCGCCGGCGGCGTCGTCGACCGTGGCGCCGAGCCGCCGGTAGCGGCCCACCTCCCGGACCAGCACCAGTTCCGTGTGGCCGCCGGACACCACCAGCACCATCGCGGGCAGCACCATCTCGCCACCCAGCGCGTTGGCGAGGATATGGCCCTCGATGTGATGCACGCCCACCAGGGGAAGGTCGGCCGCCGCCGCCAGCGCCTTGGCGGTGGAGAGTCCCACGAGCAGGGCTCCGATCAGACCGGGGCCGCGCGTCACGGCCACCCCGTCCAGGTCCTGCGGCTTCAGACCGTGCCGCTGCAGGAGGGCGTCGACCAGCGGCAGCAGATTCACCAGGTGGGCACGCGAGGCCAGTTCCGGCACCACCCCTCCGAAGCGATCGTGCAGGTCCGCCTGGGAGGACAGCAGGTTCTCCACCACGCCGGCCTCGCTGTACAGGGCCACGCTGGTGTCGTCGCAGGAGGTCTCGATTCCGAGCACGCGCATGCAGGGGCTCCATCGTCACGGGACGCCGGGCAAGGCCCGCGGGCGGGAGGATCGGCGCGACCGAAGCGGGTCAGGAGTGCAAAGGCCGCACGCGGCGGCGCAGTTCCGGATCGAGCGCGGCGATCTCCTCCAGACCGCGCAGGGCCACGGCGATCCCCTCGGCCACTTCGCGGGCCAGGACGCTGCGACGTCCGCGCTCGCCCGCCGCCACCTGACCGGCACGCCCGTGCAGGTACGCGCCCAGCACCGCGGCGTCCGGGCCGCGCACTCCCTGGGCGAGCAGCCCCCCCACGAGTCCGGTGAGCACGTCGCCCGTGCCGCCGTGCGCCAGTTCGTCGCCGCCCAGCGGGTTCACCGTGGTGCACCCGTCAGGCGCCGCGACGACGGTGGGCGAACCCTTCAGCAGGATCGTGGCGCTCCAGCGCCGGGCCAGCTCCGGCAGCAGTTCGAACCGGCGCCGCATCACCTCCGCCGGCGGCAACGAGAGGACCCGGCCCAGCTCGCCGGCGTGCGGGGTGAGCACGGCGTCGCCGGTCGCGAAGCGTGGCTCGGCGCCGGCGCGGGCGAAGGCGGAGATGGCGTCCGCATCGAAGACCATCGGGCGGTCGACCGCGGCCGCGACCTCGACCACCCAGCGGTCGGTCGCCGGGTGTTCGCCCAGACCGGGCCCCACGGCCAGGGCGGTCTTGCGGTCGAGCAGATCCTGCAACGTTCCGGGCGACAGCGGCGCGAGCGTGCCGCCGTCGGTGACGTCGAGCGGCGCCACGATGACCTCGGGCAGCTGCGCCCGGGCCGCCATCTCGACCACCGCAGGCATGCCCAGCGTGGTCAGTCCCACCCCCGACCGCAGCGCGCCCCAGGCGGTGAGCACCGCCGCGCCGCTGTAGGCGCGAGAGCCCGCCAGCACCAGGAGGTGACCGCAGCGATACTTGTGGTCGCTGCTGGCCCGCGGCGGCAGCAGGGCGGCATAGTCGTGTTGCCGCAGGTAGCAACGATCGCCGGTGTGGGCCCGGCAGAGATCCTCGGGGAACCCGATATCCACCACGCGCAATTCGCCCGTACAGTCGCGGCCCGGCGGCAGCAGCAGCCCGAGCTTCGGCAGACCCACCGTGACGGTGAGGTCGGCGGCGAAGGCCACCGGGTCGACCGCGCCGTCGTCGCCGGCGACCCCCGACGGCATGTCCACGGCCACCCGCAAGCCGGGTAACGTGTTCAGGGCGGCGATGAGTTCCGGATACGGCCCGCGCAGCGGCGGCTCGATGCCCGTGCCGAAGACGGCGTCCACCACCACGTCCGCGTCGGCACCCACGTCCCTGGCCTGCTCGCCCCACCGGCCGTTCTCGGCCGGGAGCACCTGCACGCCGCCGGGCAGGCGGCCGTAGTTCAGCTGCGCATCCTCGCTCAGCTCGCGGGCGGGCGCCAGCAGCAGCACCGCCGTGTCCCAGCCGCGCTGCGCCAGCAGGCGGGCGACCACCAGACCGTCACCGCCGTTGTTGCCCTTGCCGCAGACCACCAGCACGCGACCGGGCACGTCGGGCAACTCGCCCTCGTCCTCGCGGAAGGCGAGGATCTCCTCGGTGATCCGACCGCCGGCTCGCTCCATCAACTCCTCGCCGGAGACGCCCCCGGCGATGGTGGCGCGATCGATGGCGGCCATCTCGGCGCTGGTGCAGATGCGCATGATCGTCTCCCGCCTCAGGTGGTGACGGAGCGCCCGTTCAGACGGTCCAGGACCCCCAGCAGCTCGAGCAGATCGTCGATCTCGAAGTCCGCGCCCGAGGGCCCTCGCTCGGTGCGGTTGCCGAACTCGTACAGCTGATCGCCGTAGCGCGCATACACGGTGTGCAACCCCGCCGCCTTGCCGCCGACCACGTCGCGCTCCGGCCAATCTCCCACCATCACCGCCCGCTGCGGCGGCACATCGAGGCGGTCGAGAGCCGACAGGAAGGGCTCCGGGCGCGGCTTCCGGTGTCCGGTGTCATCATAGGTGACGACCAGGTCGAACGCGTGGTGCAACCCGAGGTAGCAGAGGCGCAACCAGGCCTCGAAGCGCGGTGCATCGCTCACGAGGGCCAGCTTGTAGCCTTCCTTCAGCAACCGGTTCAGCACCAGGTGGGTGTGCGGGTAGACCACCAGCGAGCCGTCGCGCGCCCGGCGGTACGCCACGACCGCAGCCGCCAGGATCCGGTCGTCCACCTCGCCGAGAGCCTCCTCGAGAAAGATGTTGAACACGCGCTGGTGCTCGATCCCCTTGTCCTTGTAGATGGCGAACACCCGCCGGGTCGCCTCCTCGTGTCCCACGAGCAGACCGGTGTCGATCATGGCGGCGACGGCGGCCCGGATGGCGTTCTGCTTGGTCAGCATGAAGTCGGTCAGCGTGTTGTCGAGGTCGAAGATCACCGCGTCGATGTTCCGCGAGGTCAAGGGTCCTCCTTCGGATGACGCACGGACGTTTGCCCGCAAGCCACCGTCCGCATATTAATGGGACCTCACGGCCCTGCCAAGGCCGACGCCTCCGCGGGAAGGGAAACGTATGCAGGAGCACGGGACGGCACCGCCGGCCTGGTCGCGCGAGCCTCGCCCGGATCTCTGGCAGCTCTGGAGCCGACCGCGGATGCTGGCGTTCGGCTTCTTCCTGCTGGCCACCTACCTGCTGGTGCAATCCGTGATCTACGTGGCGGCCGGCGGGACGTTCCTCGGCGTCGTCGCGGGCGCCGCCCTCGGGGTGGCTCTGCCGGCGGGGCTCGTCTCGCTGCAGATCGGCGCCGGACCCGGCCGCGACTTCCAGCTGGTGCTGCCCGGCACCGGCCGCCTGGCGGCCTCGGCGCTGGTGGCGGTCTCGGCCCTGGTGCCGGTCTCGATGCTGGCGGGCTACTCGGAGCGGATCCGCCCCGTGGACGAAGAATGGGTGCGGCACCTGCTGGCCCAGCTCCCCACCACCACCGGCGAGACGGTACTGGCGTTCGTGGCCGTCACGCTGGCGGCGCCCCTCGCGGAGGAGCTGATCTTCCGCGGCATCCTGTACCGCCTCGCCCGCGGGCTGTGGGGACCGCTGCCGGCGGCGGCTCTCTCGGCCCTGGCCTTCGGTCTGATCCACTTCGAGCCGTGGTACTTCTTCGGACTGGTCGGCGTGGGGCTGGTGTTCGCGTTCGTCTACGAGTCAACCCACTCGCTGCTGGCCGCCTGGCTGGCGCACGGCGTGCATAACGCCTGCTCGCTCGGACTCATCCTGGCCGACCGCGAGAGCCTGGGCGGTGGGGCCGGGATCCTCGGCCTGCATGACCTCGAAGCCCTGGCCCTGTCGGTGATGGGGCTGGTGGTCGGCGGCGTCTACCTCTGGAGTCGGCGCGCCGCCTGGAGCCGATAGGACCTGATCCGGCCGCGCCAGCGTTCGGTCGACCGTCCCGCGGGTCGCGCCGGTCCGGAGAAGCGGCGCGCGGGACCTCGGGGGGCCCCGCGCGCCTCGTTGGTACGCCGCCGGTGCATCGTGGTCGTCCGATCGCACTCGCGGCGCGGGCGGTGGACCTACCAGTCCTGCCGCTGGTTCTGGCGGTTGCGCCGCTGGTCCTGCCAGTCGTCGCGCTGGTCCTGCCAGTCCTGGCGATCCGTGTTCAGCCGGATCTCCTGACCACCGGTCCGGATGGTGTTCGCGATCACCGTGGGGTTGGCGGCCTCGCGGACCGCATGACCGCGCACGGTCACCTTATCGCCGCGGTTGAATTCGGCACCGCTGCGGGTGGCCTCCCGGGCGTCGCCCGCGAAGACCGTCACCGTATGACCCCGGTCGGTCCTGATCTCGAACTCCAGCTCGCCCCGGGACGAATGCACCCTGGTGATCTCGCCCGTCACCGTCACCGACGGCCCTTCCTCACCCATGCTGCCGTACATCGGCTGCCGGCTGCGCTGCTCGGAGCGCTGACTGCGCTGCTCGAACGGCTGGTTGCGCTGGTCGCCCGTGCGGCGGCCGTAACGCGTCGACTCCTGGTCCTCGCGCTGCGTCATCCAGGGACGGCTGCCCTCCATGCGCATGCGGGACTTCAGCTCGTTGGTGTCGCCGCTGAAGGCGTACTGCTGGAGCTGGTTGGTCGCAGTGGTGACCCGCACCTGCTCGCCCATGATGTCGAGCTCGTGCCACGGCAGAGCGACCATGTCCTCCTCCAGGTCGAGCTCGTCCGTTTCGACGCTGATGATCGCGAACACAGCCTGGCCGTTCTGCAGGTCCAGCACCACGTCCTCGATCTCACCCAGTTCCTGGCGGTTGCTGCCGAGGACCGACTTGCCGTTCAGCTCGGAAACCTTGGTGGAGTAGTGCGAGCTGCGGCTATCGTCGTCGTAGTCGAAGGCGTCCTCGAAGGCATCGCCGGTCTTGCGAACGCCGCGTTCCACCGACTCGCCCGCGCGCTCGATGCCGCTGTCACGGCGCTGGGTGTCACGGCGCTCGGTACGATCGGTACGGTCGCGGTAGGTTTTCTCCTGCCGGTCACGCTTCTCGTCGATCGGCGTCATCCGGTCGAAGTCGTCCTCGCTCATGTTCAACGACAGGACGATCTCGCCCTCTTCGTCGCCGTACTGCTGCGTCTGCCGCGCGTTGAACCGGTCCCACGGAATGGCGTACTGGTTGGTGCCGATCCCCAGGAATCCACCCTGCGAGACGATCACGTGCTGGATCTCGCCCCGGCCAGGCATCAGCACGATGTCCTCGACGCTGGCGATGTCCTCTTCCTGCCGTCCGCGGATCGATTCACCCATCAGCTCGTCGGCCTTGACCAGCTTGGTCGAGATCCGATCGCCCTGGCGGTCGGGACGATCCCACTCGCTGCGCCGGTCCATGGGACGGTCCTGATCCCGCGTCCGCTGCGACTGCCACCGTTGATCCTGGTCCCGGTCCCTGTCCTGGTCGTAAGACTGAGCCTCGGCCGCCGGCTGGACGGCCAGACCGATGGCCGCCACGAGTGTCACGGCGATCATCCATTTCCCGAAATTGCGCATGACGCGTCTCCTTAGGCTGAACGGCCTGGCGGCCGCCTGGTCGTCTCCGGCCATGCCGGTTCCCGGCTGCAGACCGAAGAAGGGGTACGCCCATCCCGCCCCTGCGGGCGAGTCGCCTGGCATGGCCGCGATGGGCGGTGCGTGCGGACCCACCCATGCAATCACCACGCGGCCGATGGCGAAATCGGGGTGCCGACGGCAGGACGGTAGGGGGCGACCCCCGGGGGGGGTGGGGGTTGCTTCCCCTTGCGGATCGGGAGAGCGGCCGAGAGGGCGGCGGATCTAACGTGGTACCAGGGGTCCGGGCCACGAAACGCCGAGCGCGTTCGTCGCGTGAAACGGTTTCGAACGTCAGCGGGAGGTCATGGAAGATGCGAAGGAAACGAATCGAAAACCCGGCGGCACTCGCCGTCCTGATCGGCCTGGTCGCCGCAGCGGGAGGCTGCGCGGGGCGCGCCGAGCTCGAACCCGCGCCCTCTGCCGAGACCATGGCCGGCGGCGCGGGCGCGGTCGATCGGGTGGCGGGCATCCACGTGAGCGCCGTGCCCGCCGAATGGCCCGGGCCGGTGGACATCGCGGAGGAGGTCACCCCGCTGCGGCTGCGCATCGAGAACGACGGCAGTGCGCCGCTGCTCGTACGCTACGAGAACTTCGCTCTGATCGCGCCGGGGGGGGAGCGCTCCAGCGCCTTGCCGCCGTTCGAGGTCGAAGGCGAGGCGGCTCGCGACCTCGGCGCGGCGCCTGCCACGCCGGTGGCCGATCCGGCCTTCGTCTACGATCGCTTCGCGGTGGCGCCTTACTACCGGGGCTACTATCCCGGCTTCAGCGTCGCCGCGGATCCGTTCTATCACGACCCGCTCTACTTCGGCCTCTACCGGGACTACTGGGTGGATATCGCCCTGCCCACCGAACGCATGCTGCAGCTCGCGCTGCCGGAGGGCCGGCTCGAACCGGGCGGGAGCCTGGACGGGTGGGTCTACTTCGAGCGCGTGGATCCGGACCTGGAACGCGTGCGCCTGCGGGTGGACCTGGTGGATGCCAGGTCGGGACGGACGATCGGGGAGGCGACCATGCCCTTCCGGGTGAAAAGCTAGCCGGAGTGCGCCGCAGGCTGCGCCGGCCCCCGGAGTGGCACCCGACCGACCTCGCATGATTCATGAGCGGCCTAGCCCGG
Organism: Candidatus Krumholzibacteriia bacterium; assembly: GCA_046484865.1. GTDB lineage: Bacteria > Krumholzibacteriota > Krumholzibacteriia > LZORAL124-64-63 > LZORAL124-64-63 > JAWOID01. Next base: position 248 of record JAWOID010000111.1, on the reverse strand, counting down.
ATTATTCATGAGCGGCCTGCTGCGGCTGGTCAAATGCCCGCCAGAACACGCCTTCTCGGATCGGCTCGGTCAACGTCGCGCATCGGGTACGCCTCCCTCGCCAATCCTTGCGAGGTCGTGTTCTGGCGGGCATTTTCCTCATCCTCGCTACGGCCGCTCATGAATCATCCGGGCTAGGCGGACGATCGGCAGCGGCCCAGAACTCGCTGCGGGCTGCCCGAATCGCCCGCCTAGCCCGGATGATTCAT
>JAWOID010000002.1:0-18053 GCA_046484865.1 Candidatus Krumholzibacteriia bacterium | reverse complement strand
GGCCGCGGTCAGGAAGCGCAGGACGCTGGCGCCCGCCCGCGACTCCACGACCACCGCGGCCGCCGGCGCACCGGGGTCGGCGCCGAGCAGCCGGGGTATCAGCACCGCCGGCACCCGGCAATCCTCCAGTGCGACCAGCCGGCCGAAGCTCGCAGGGTCGAGGTCCCCATCCGCGATCTCGTCCCCGGCGGCGTCGAAACCGTACAGCCCGTCCGGACCGGTGAGCACGATCTCGAGCGCGCCGTCACCGTCCAGATCGCCCGCGGCGGCCGGCAGGTTCCAGACCACCGGTCGCCCGGCGCCGTCGCGACCCACCGCCAGCGGCTCGGTCGTGGCGGGGTCGCCGTCCCGATCGACGTGCTCCGAGAGGTCGGACCCGAACGCCCAGACCTCGCCCACATGTCCCGCAGCCACGATCTCGCTGGAACCGTCACCGTCGAGATCGACCGCGAGCAGGTGCGAGCCGGCGAGGTCCGCTCCGGCGGGCAGCTCGCGCCGGGCCACCATCACCGGCGCCGCCGCCGCGGCCGGCAGCCGGCGCAGACGGAAGGTGAGGCTGTCGGCATAGAGGATGCCCACGCGTCCATCCGGGTAGGCGTGGGTGGAGTCGAGCACCACCGGGCTGATGTCCTCGAAAAGGATGCCTGTCCAGGCGCCGCCCGCGCTGCGAGTGTCCGGGCGGGTGTACGGGCCGAAGCGGTCCTGGCCCTCGCCGCGGAAGCTGTCGTCGTCGCCGCCGAACATGTACGGCGACGGGTTGCGCGAGTCGAGGTCCTGGATCCCGTCGGCCTCCTCCAGGTCCACCGACTTGCGCCGCGGATCGGCGTTGAAGAGGTTGCGGCGCGACGAGAACACGTCGGCGATCACTCCCTCGTCCACATGCCAGATGTAGAGGCCGCTGCCGGATCCGCGCTCGGTGATGTCGTGGGGATCGCGCGCCACGTTCTCGCTCATGAAGAAGTCCCACTCCGCGCCCACGAGCGACTCGTGGATGTCGGTCGCCGGATCGAAGAAGCCGCTGGGAGTGCCGTCGCCGAAGACGCTGTCCGCGTCCCAGTAGTCGGGGATGCCGTTGCCGTTGAGGTCGCCCGGAAAGTCGAAGTCGTGGTTCCCGTCGGGATCCTGCAGTCGGTACTCGGCCAGCCAGTACTCGCGGCCGTTGATCTCGACCCGCACCGTGGGATCCTCGCCGCCGGCCTGCTCCGCGGGCCGGACCGTCACCAGCGGCTCCGCGTCGGGATCGGCGATCTGCGGTTCCAGCCACCCCATGAGCAGCTTGTTGAAGGCGATGGGGTGGGCAGGGATGTAGCCGCCGGCCACGAACAGGCCGTACCCCATGAGACCGAACTGGCCGATCCCCTGGCTGTCAGGCGCCCCGGGCGGAGTGAAATCGCTCAGGGAGAGCATTCCCAGGCGCAGTCCCACCTCGAAGCAGTAGACGCCCAGACTGCCGTAGAGGACGCCATCCTGGAACTCGGTCTCGGGCAAGACCATCACGTGTTCGATGCCCCGACCGGCGGGGAAGTCGTCGGTCGCCAGGTACGGTTGCTCGATCACCGAGTCGGCCGCCGCCGCCGCGAAATCGTCCGGTCCCAGGTAGGTGCTGAAGATCTGCTCGGGCGAGTTGCCGAGAATGTCGGTCTCCTCGCCGGCCCCGGCATGCACCAGGATGACGGTGTCGTAGCGCGAGAAGTCGATCTCCCCGTCGAGACTGTCCACCACGGCCGCCGCGAGCAGCACGTGCTGTTCGCCTTCCACCGCGTGATCGCCGTAGAATCCCATGGCCTCGGGCAGGTTCACCGTGCGCGGATGCACGGTGAAGTTCAGGGCGAAGCGGCCGCCGCTGACGTCGCCGAAGTAGGCCGCGACATCCGCCATCAGGTGGTGGAAATAGACCGAATCGTGGGCTGCGTAGTAGAAAGCGGACTGTGCGGGAGCCGGAAAATCACCGGGCACCTGCCCGTGCCGCCCCACCAGCAGGCTGTCGGCGAAGTCGCAGGTCACCAGGACGGCCTCGAGACTCGCGGGAGCCTTCTCGCCGGCCAGCCGCAGGTGCTGCAGCGCACTCCAGCCGTCATCGTGCAGCCGCTGCAGTCGCGGTTGCACGCGCTCGAGAGCCGTGGCGCGATCGGCGGCACTGCCGCCGAGGGGATGGGGATGCGGTCCGGGCGTCTCGGCTGCGGGCGCCGGCGCGGCGAAGAGACTCAGCGCCAGCACCTGCACCACGACCAGGAGCCCGATGACGGGCGCTGCGGCCCGCGATGGCCGGTTGCCCGACCGGTGCCACCAGCGGGAGACGAGCGAGATCATGCGGCAGGTACCTCTCGGGCGAGCGGGCGGCAGACGCCTGGCGCTGCGGCCCGGCGGAGCGCTGCGGCCCGGCGGAGCGCTGCGGCCCGCGCGTGCAACTCCCGTCGGGCGGCGAACGCGGCGGAGTATAGGAGGGCCGCTCGCACGGGTCAATCGTCCTCGGGGCAAACGCGCGCCCGGCCCTGAGGGGCCGGGCGCGGTGGTTCGGGAAGGGCTCGGGCTCCGCAACTGCCACCCCTGATCGACACTACGTTACCGCGAGCCCTTCCACTGTGCTGGTGGTCCCCGACCGATCGGTTCCGAACCTTCCCTCGACGGCTGCCAACCACTGCAAGGATCCGGTCCTCCCCGGCCAGCCGGTTGATGGGGGGAAAAGCAAACCACCAACGCACACTCGGATCGTCTAGGGGAGCCTTCCTCCCCGCGAGCGGCCGCCGCTCGACGTGCCGCTGCTGCGCGACTGCGGCGTCGCGGATCGGCCGGAGTTGCCGCCGCTGCTGCGGGGGCTCTCCACCCGTGACCGCTCGCCGCCACTCCGGGTCGCCGGCCGGCTGGGCCGGTCGACCTTGGTCTCCGGTCGCGTGCCGCCGCGCGGGGCGGGCCGCGCCGCGGGCGCATCGCGCCTCGTATCGTTGCCGCGTGGAGCAGGCCGCACCGCCGGCGTGTCGCGCCTCGTATCGTTGCCGCGCGGGGCGGGTCGCACCTGAGCCGGGCTATCCGGCCGGTCGCCGCCGGTGCGGCTGCCGCTCCGCCCCGACCAGACCCGGGTCCCGCGGTTGCGCGGCTCCACCGGACGGATGACGCGGCCGCGGTCCTCCTGCGGTCCCGCACGGAGCGCCTCGCGAGTCGTCGGTCGATCGGGCCGTGGCCGGGAGGTCAGACCGGTGTCCCGGCCCCGGACGTCCCGGCTCCGCAAACGGGCATCGTCGTCGCCGCCGCGCGCGCCCGTCGTCCGGTCGTCGCGGCCACGCACCGCCCGGCCTTCCAGGTCGATCAGCCGCTGGCCGGAATCCCTCGCGTCCAGGGTGCGCAGCCGGACCTCGCTGCCCCGCAACGGCTCGGAAGCACCGCCGTGACGGAACCCGCCGTCGCGCGCCTTGCGATCCACGATGCGCAGGCCGGCGCGATCGTCGCCGCGGTCCGGCCGGAAGTCCTTCCGATCCCTCTTCAGCTCGGGACGGTCCGCGAACCGCTCGCGGGCGTCCGCGCCGCCAGCGGCGATGCGGCCGCGGGCGTCGGCAAGCCGCGTCCGATCACGCATGGCCTTCACGATCCGGTCGTCGGGTCGCTGGGTGACGAGCGGCATCCGGCTCCGATCGTCGTTGCCGAGCCCGCGTCGCAGCCAATCCTTGTCCAGCGGGCGATAGCGCGTGCCGCTACTCTTGTACCGCCCGTAGTGCGCGTAGACGTCACCGTGCCAGTAGGGGGAATCCCACCAGCCCCATGGCGTGAAGTGCCAGCTGTAGACCGGCACCGTGGGCCATGCGTACCACGGCCGGTACCAGTAGTTGATCCAGGGCCGGTACGTCCACGGGTCCACGTAGTAGTAGACCGGGTGGTGGTATACCGGGTAGTAGCCGAAGGTCACGTACCACTCGTTGGTCCAGCCGTAGTCGTGGCGGATGTCCACGACGCAGTTCGTCGCGTACGGATCGCTCACCGCGACCGCCTCTTCGCCGATGTGGCACTGGCTACAGAGGTACCGCGGGTAATCCACCACGCGGTGCACGTAGTAGCTCGCGTAGTTGGTGATCACGAAGTCCGCGGCGTCCTCGAGTCCGGTCACCACGAAGTTGACCTCGTTCATGGCCAGGAACGGATCGCCCGCCACGTAGAAGTCGTACGGCCGCTCGAGGGGCTCGTGGAAGAAGTCGAGCTGGAGTTCACGCAGGTCGTAAGGATAGCGCGAGGCGACGATCTGGATGTACCCCACGCCCTCGGCATCGGAGACGCGCAGCTGGCGCGCACCCCCGACCGGCAGGGTGTACTCGTGGTACCCGAAGACGAAGCCGTCGTCCAGGCGGCTACGCGGCCAGAGAACCTCCACCCGGCCCTCGGCATCGATGCGATAGACCACCGCGTAGGCATCGCCGTTGGTCTGGAAGTGGACGCGCTGGTGATCGCCGCGCCGGTAGACCTCGTCCCCTGACCGGTCGAGCCAGACCTCCGCCCTCAGTTCCTGGGCGGCATAGTTGTAGTCGGCGTGGTCGGCGCCCGCGGATACGGACGCCCCGGCCGCGGAACTCGTGGGCGAGGCCTGCACACCCGCGGGAACCGTCAGCACGGCCGCCAGGACGGCGATCGAACCGAGGCCGAGGACCTTTCGTCCCCTGCCCGGACCGTTCACCGGCGCGTGCCTTGCTCGATTCCGCATGACGATCTCCTTCGTCGACCGGCGGCCCGGGCCGCCGTGAAAACTGCCGGCTAGAGCTTCATCGGCGCGAACTCGTTGACCACGCGGACGTGGTCGCCCCCGAATCCCACCGGGACCTTCAACTCGCGCAACTCGGGAACGAGCTGGTAGGCCCACAGGAACCGCACCGAACCGGAATCCACCCGCGTGACGCCGAGCTTGGCGTAATGGATCTCGCCCGTGTCGGGCTCCGTCATGCGCAGGATGTAGACGTGGTCCTCGATGAGCTCCAGGATGCCCGTGCTCGAGTAGCCTTCCAGCGGCGCCCAGGACGCGCCCTTGAAATCCTCGTAATCGTCGCCGTCGGCGGCGAAGAACGTCCCGTAGTCCTGGATCAGGACGTCAGCGCGCAGAGCTTCCACGAACGGCACGCCGCTCTCGTAGAACACCCGGATGTCGGCGGTGGTTCCGGGAACGGACGGGTCGCGCCGGCCGTCGGCCCGGGCGGCGGCCCGGCTGAAGTCGAAGCCCGACAGGTCGCTGTTCGGCCCGTTGGCGTCGAACACCTGCACCGGCACGTCGCTGATGGGCAACGGCGTGTCGACGACGAACTCGAAGCTGAGGGGCCCCTCGCGTCCGGCCGAGTTCACCGCGCTGACGGCGTACTCGTAATCCTGGCCGTTCTCCACGTCGGTGTCCTCGAACCAGTGCCGGCCGGTCGCGGGGTCGAAGTTCTCGTCCCAGTCCACCTCGCCGATGAGGAAGAAGGGATCGTCGTCGCCCGCGGGCCACAGGCGGCTGTAGACGCGGTAGAACGTCACTCGATCCGGATCGTCGAAGTAGATGTCGTTCCAGTAGACGGTGATCAGGTTGTCGCCGGTCAAAGAGAAGACCCCGGAGGGGGCGGGGGGCGACTCGAGCTCCAGGCAGTTGACGCAATCGTCGTCGCTGCAGCCGGTCAACGCGAAGACGGCCGCCAGAAGGAACGCCACCGGGACCAGCGCCCGGAACAGGCGATGACGCCGGTCGGCCCCCCCTGCTGCCGCGGGGACCGGATCCTCCCGGTCGAGATCGAGAATCCAGCTATCCTTCATCAACCCACCCCCTGCCAGGCTCCCGTGCGGGAACGCGCGTGCGATGCACTCCTCACGAACGCATCCTTCGTGCCACTCGCGATGTCACCGAATGCGAGCCTGCGCGGCGGCGGCGGCGGCGGAGCGGCGCCCGCCCCGGCTCTCCGATAACATCATCAGACACAATACGTTATTTACCTGACCGACGACGTTCACGCAAGTGCGCCCTTCGAGATCGCACTCTCGCCCGCCAGGCGCGGCCGCTCGGCCCCGGTCCGACAGTGTGCGAACCAGAGGACAGTTTCCCCAAACGGGGACGCTCGGGGACGGGATCGGATCGCTCCGGGGCGGCAGGCGTCGGGCGGCGGGGCGGCGGGCGGACGGGTCGCGGGCGGTGGGACGGGTCGCGGGCGGTGGATGGCGACCGGGTGGGGGCTGGACAGAGCGACGGGTCCCCGGCCCCGGCGGGGGGCACGACCGCCTGATGCTGGCGGGACAGAAGTGAGGAAACGAAGAAAGAGCCTCGCCATTGAGGGATGGCATCCTGGTCTTGAGTCTCGCCTCTTCAAGACCAGTGAGGCTCTTCTTCGTTTCCCGATCAGATCCGGGTTGGTCCTTCGCGATTCGGGAGAGACCGTTCGCGAGTTTTCCCACGCTGGCGTCGACGGCTCTTAAGACCCCACCTCTCAACAACCTTCTCGCCAGCCGAATTGTTGAAAACTCCCTCTTGGCCGGTACGCTTCGAGAGGCGAACTGAGCACTCTCCCGAAATCGCGAATTCTGCCGTCTTCAGGGGACCGTTCGCGTTCCCGGCGACTTCCCCTGCTGTCCCGACCAAATGCATTCGGCGTACCGTTCCGGCGGACGCGAGGAAGAAAATATCCCGTTGTGGCACTGCAAGTTAGCTCGCCGCCGACGAAGGCTGTCGATTCGGCTCGCAACGGATTATCAAAAGAATTGACAGTCCGAAACCGGGAAAATCGCAGGTCGTTGCTTCCCTTGGACTTGGCCCTGTAAAGAAGATTGATGCCGCGGGCGGCGGGAATGCGTCCCGCTTGTCAGCTGCGGGGTTCCAGACCGTAGAGCCGGATCTTCTTGAGGAGGCTCGGATAGCTGATCTTGAGCAGGCGCGCGGCCTGGGACTTGTTGCCGCCGCTGACCTCGAGCGCGCGCGCCATCTCGCGGCATTCGAGAGCGGCGATGCTCTCGCGCAAGGGAATGACGGCGGCATCGCCGTGGTCGTCGCCGACCGGGGCGATGTCGGCGGGCAGATGCTCGGTTCTCAGCACCCGGTCGCCCTGCATCAGGACGAGGGCCCGTCGGACGACCTTCTCGAGCTCGCGGACGTTTCCCGGCCAGTCGTGGGCCTGCAGGGCATCGAGCACCGCCGGCGAGATCATCGGCGTCTCGAGCCCCGCCTCGGCCGCGAACCGCTCGACGAAGTGATGCGCCAGGAGCTCGACGTCCTCGCGACGGTCGCGCAGCGGCGGGATCACCAGCGGGAAGTCCAGCAGCCGGAAGTAGAGATCCTCGAGGAAATGACCGGCGTGCGCCAGATTCTGCAGGTCCGACTTGGACGCGCAGACGATGCGTACGTCCACCCGGCGCTCCTGCGCCGAACCGACCGGCCGTACCACCTTCGTGTCCATGAAGTGCAGGAGCTTGGCCTGCATCGCCAGGGGCATCTTGCCGATCTCGTCCAGGAACACGGTTCCGCCCGCGGCTTCCTCGAGCAGGCCCTTCTTGTCCTGATCCGCCCCCGTGAAGCTGCCCTTCATGTGGCCGAACAGCTCTCCCTCGAGCAACGTCTCGGGGATGGCGGCGCAATTGATGGCGAGGAAGCGGCGGTCCGCCCGCCGGCTCAAGCCGTGGATGGCGTAGGCCAGCAGGCCCTTGCCCGTGCCGGTCTCCCCGTTGAGCAGCACGGTCAGGTCGCTGGGGGCCACCTTGCGGGCCAGGGCCAGCACGTCGAGCATCTTCGGGTTCCGCGTGATGACGTTCTCGAAGTGCTCCAGCCCCTCGACCGCGGAGCGCGCCGGCTCGCCCGCCAGCAGGGCGCCCCGCCCCTTCTCGAAGAGGAACAGGGCCAGGAATCCCAGGTAGGTGGCGAGGAAGTCGATGTCCGTCCGCGCGAAGGCGCGGTCCCCGGTGCGGCCGCGCTTCTTGCCCAGGAACAGCAGACCGAACCGGCGTCCGTGAAGGGCGATCGGCATGAGCACGCAGCTGTCGGCGCATCCCGTCAGCCCCGGCACGGCGAGGACGAGATCGCTGGTCCCGGTGAGGCGCGAGTGGAGGCTGGGAACGCCGCCGTCGCCGGACGCCCTGGCCGCGAACCAGGTGGTCAGCTGCGCGCACAGGTTCTCGGTGATCCCCTGCCGCTCGACGATGCGGACCGGCTGCTCCTCGCCGGTCTCCATGGCGATGAACCCGCTGTCGGCCTGCACCCGCTCCATGCCGGCCCTCAGGACCGACCCCAGGTTCCGCGGAATGGAGGCGTCGGTCCAGTCGAAGAGCCCCGGGATACCGGTGAGCACCTGCAGGTGGTCCTCCGCCTCGGCGGCGCCGGCGAGCAGGCCCTGCTCGATGCGGGCGCGCAGCTCGCGGGCGGCGGTCGTGAGGTCGTCCTCCTCCAGACCGGCGGCGTGGCGCTCGAGCTCGAACACCGTCAGCAGGGCATCGTCGTGCTGCCCCAGGCGGATCTGGACCTCGGCGAGCCCGGCCAGCACCAGGCAGAGCAGGCGGTCGCTGAGCGCCGCCGCACCTTGCTCCTGCACGTCGAGGAATTCCCGACGCAGGACGAGCAGTTCACGCTGACCTGCGCTCTCGAGGCGAACGGCGCGGTAGTCGAGCACCGCCTGCGCCGTTTCGCGGACGAGGTTCTGCTGCCGGAAGGTGTGGATGGCTTCGGCGAAGTGCGAGTCGGTCTGCTTCCAGTCGCCCTGGGCAGCGTAGATCAGGCCCAGGGTCAGGTGACAGAAGCCCAGCTCGTAGACCTCGCCGCACTGCTCGCAGACGGCCACCGCGGCGTGGGCCGCGGCGATGGCGTCGGGCAACCGCCCGCAGCGTCGCTGCGCCTCGGCGGTCCGTCGCAGCAACTCGCCCTCGAGGTCGTTGACCGTGCCCATGCCCCGGGCCTTCTCCAGCCCGAGTCCGTAGTTGAACAGCGCCTTCTCGGGTTCTCCCCGCAGCAACAGGATGTCGCCCAGGTACTCGTCGGCGATGGTGGCCTCGCGCAGGTACCGGCCCCGCTCCGCGAGGAGCTTGCCCTCGTGGACCAGTTCCTCGGCGCGAGCCAGGCGGCCGGTCAGGATCTCAAGGCGCGCGAACGCGATGCAGACCTTCGCCTGGCGCAGCCGGTCGCCGAGGCTGCGCGCCAGGCGCAGGCTCTTCTGCAGGACCGCCTCGGCTTCGCCGAAGCGGCTGGTCTTGGTCAGGACGATGCCCTGGTTGAGGTACAGGCGCGAAAGCAGGTGCGTGGCGCCGTGGCGGGATGCCAGCTCCACCGCCTTGTCGAGCAGCGCCAGCGCCCGGTCCCAGCGGCAGGCGTTCTTGTGGATGAGGGCGAGATTGCTGTACAGCGCCGCCGTTCCGAGTTCGTCGCCCACCCGGCGGAAGGTGGCGAGGCTGTCGGTGAAGAACTCCTCGGCCTTGTCCAGCCGCCCGAGTCGCTGGTGGCACGCCCCCATGGTCACCTGGAGGTTGGCCACCTCCACATGCTCGTCGCTGAGCGCCAGGATGGCGAACGCATGCTTGGCGGTGTCCAGCGCGTCGCGGTAACGGGCCCGCTGAACCAGCAGCGACGCGCGCCGCCCCTGGAACAGGGCAGCATGGCGCCGCAGTTCCGACGGCGGGAGGTCGGAAGCGTCGCCGAGCAGCGCGTGCGCCCGGGACAGCAGCGCGTCCACCTGGTCGAGCCGACCCAGGTTCAGCGCCGCGCCGATCGCCTTGCGGAGGATGCCGAGCGCCTGCTCGAGGGGCAGACGCGTCAGCATGCGCTCGCTCAGGAGCTGGCGGTAGTAGTCGAGTGCCGAACTGTACGCCGACGCGTGGAAGTGGAGATCGCCCACCTCCTCGAGCCGGCTACACTCACCGACACCCGGGAAGGGCTTCTCTCCCGTCCACTCCGACGATCGTCCGTGATGCCCCTCGAAAGGCTCTTTCATCCTGCATCCCCTGGCGAGTGGGCGATGGCAGTGCTCGTTCTCCCGCGTTTGCGCGCCGGGCCGGCCAGTCCTCAGTCAGCCGGTTCAGCGCTGCAGACAGATCAGCAGCCGGACATGAACGATCAGGTCCTGCAGCCATGGAGACGTGCTCTGGAACGCGGGTACCGGCGCCGGCGGGGCATTGCCGCCTTCGAGGCGCCGATTGCCCTCGATGATGTCGTCGGGATCCCCATCGGCGTTGATGCCTCCGTCGGGATCAGTCCGTACCGACCCGCCCGGATCGCTCGCCGCCGGATCCTCTGCTCCGGCGGCCCACACGGGCGTATCCACAGCCGTCAGGCACGTCCAGGCCAGCAGGAGGGCCAATAGCAGGCTGACCTTCTTCATGAGAGACTCCTCGTCGACTCCCCATCGCACATCTGGACCGACCGTCACGAACGGCCGCCCGACCTCCCAATGGTAGGGATTCAGGGCTGCCGCGTCAACAGCGACCAACTCGCGCACCCTGATCCGGCGCGGGCGCGTCGCCGCGCTGCGGCGGCGTGTCTCAAGTGGCCTCGGAGGGGCTCCCCGGGTCCTCCGGCTGCGTGCGCAGGCCGTACTTGGTGATCTTCTTGTAGAGATTGCTGCGCTGCATGCCCAGGGTCTCCGCCGTCTTGCTCACGTTGTAACGGTTCTGCTGGAGCTTGTGTTGCAGGTAGAGACCCTCGGCCCTCGCCTTGAAGTCCTGGAAATCCTCGCAGTCCAGCAGGTCCGCCTCGATCGCGACGTCGGTCAGTCGCCCCGTGAGCGGGGGCAGGTCGGCCGGCGCGATCACCGGGCCGGGGGCCAGGATGAGCAACCGCTCGACCAGGTTCCGCAGCTCGCGTACGTTGCCGGGCCAGGTATGCTCCCGCAGCAGGGCGCGGGCCTCGGGCGCCAGCGTCCTGGGCGCGATCTTCAGACGCGCCGACAGCGTCTGCACGAAGTGGTCCAGCAGCAGGTCCACGTCGCTGCCGCGGTCGCGCAGCGGGGGCAGATGGATGGGAATGACGTTGAGACGGAAGAAGAGGTCCTGGCGGAAGCCCGACTCGGGGCGGGCCAGGTCGCGGTTGGTCGCCGCCACGATCCGCACGTCGACCTCGCGGATGTCGCTGCCGCCCACACGCTGGAACCGGCTCTCCTCGATGGCCTTGAGGACCTTGGCCTGCGCCTCCTCGCTCATGTCCCCGATCTCGTCGAGGAAGAGGGTGCCGCCGTCGGCCTGATCGAACTTGCCGATGCGCTGGCGGTCGGCGCCCGTGAACGCCCCCTTCTCGTGACCGAACAGCTCACTCTCGACGAGGTCCCTCGGGATGGCGGCGCAGTTCACCTCCACCAGCGGCCGCTCGCACCGCCGGCTGCGGCGGTGGATGGCCCGCACCACCAGTTCCTTGCCGGTGCCGTTCTCGCCGGTCACCAGCACGGTGGTGTCCGTCGGCGCCACCCGCTCGATGAGGCTGCGCACGTGGCGCATGGCCGGACACTCGCCCACCAGCGGTTCGGCGGCCCGCTGCTCGGCGAGGATCCGCCGATCGGCGATGGCGCGCTGGTGGTCGAGGCAGTTGCGCAGCGTCACCAGCAGGCGGCTGCGGTCCAGGGGTTTCTCCAGGAAGTCGTAGGCGCCCTTCTTGACCGCCTCCACCGCCGTCTCGATGTTGCCGTGGCCGGAGACCACGATGACGGGAAGTCCCGGCCGGTCGGCGAGGAGACGCTCGAGCACCTCGAAGCCGTCCATCCCGGGCATCTTGATGTCGAGCAGGACGACGTCCACCTTCTCGGCCGCCACCAGTGCCAGCGCCGACGGTCCATCCGGCGCCAGCCGCGGCCGGTACTTCTCGTAAGCCAGGATCTGCGCGAGCGTTTCGCGGATGGCGACCTCGTCGTCGACGATCAGGACGGTCTTCACGGGATCTCCCTTGCGGTCGCGGTGTACCATCACGAGAATGACGGGTCCGCGCCCGGCGGTGACGATGGCGGCGGCGCCGGCGGCGTGTCAAGCATCAGGCGTGCATCGGACGCCGCGACGACGGCGGACGGATCTCGCGAGGCGCCGGCGGCCGGCGCTCCGGAACCATAACCCTTCGCGCCTCCGGGAGTTCCTGTGACCGAGCCCCAGCCCCCCCTACGATCCCTGGCGCGGGACGTGCCTCCCGCGGCCTGGCCGGAGCGCCTGGCTGCGGCAGGGTATCCGCCCTACCGGGGACGGCAGCTGTCCCACTGGTTGTGGGAGCAGGGTGCGCTCGCCTGGGAGCGCATGACCAGTCTGCCGGGTTCGCTGCGGGAGGAACTGGCCGCCGAGCACGACCTCCAGGGTCTGACGCCGGTGGAACGGCAGATGTCGCGGGACGGCACCCGCAAATTCCTGTTCCGGTTGCGGGACGGGCACCTGGTGGAGAGCGTGATCATTCCCATGGACCGCCACGCCACCTTCTGCATCTCCAGCCAGGTGGGTTGCGCCATGGCCTGTCGCTTCTGCGCCACCGCCCGCGGCGGCCTGGCCCGCGATCTCACCCCCGGCGAGATCGTCGAGCAGGTACTCTACCTGCGCGAGGACCTGGCTGCGGAGCCGCTGCCGGACCACGGCGACCGCCAGTTCAACGTGGTGTTCATGGGTATGGGCGAACCGCTGGAGAACTGGGAGGCGGTGGGCGCCGCGGTGGCGGCGATGATCGAGCCCGAGGGTCTGGGCATGTCGGCGCGCCGCATCCAGATCTCGACCTCCGGACCGGCGGCCGGTCTCCGGGACCTGCTCGGTTGCCCGTATCCCGTGGGGCTCACGCTGAGCCTGGGAGGTTCGACCGACGAGGAGCGCAAGCGCGTGATGCCGGTTGCCGGGCGGACCTCGCTCGCCGAGTCCACCCGCCTGGCGGCGGCTTACGCGAGCCGCTCGCACCGGACCGTCACCCTGGCCTACGTGCTGATCGCCGGCGTGAGCGACGGGCTCGACCAGGCCGCGAGACTGGCCGCGCTGGCTCGCGGGCGGCCCTTCAAGGTGAATCTCATCCCGCTGAATCGCCTGGACGGCGACAAGCTGGAACCCGCGGCGCTGGAGAGGGTGCTGGCGTTTCAGCGGGTGCTGGCGGATGCGGAGGTGGCGGCGTACGTGAGGCTCAGTGGAGGACAGGACATCGATGCCGCCTGCGGGCAATTGCGCCGTCGCCGCCAGTTCGGCGAGGCCCCGGCACGATCCACCGCCGAGAAACTGCCCGGGACGCTGCCCGGAACGTGACGTCCCGGCGTCCGCCTCAGAGGACGTCGATCAGTCGCGTCCGGTCGAGGGCCGCGGTGAGCGCGGTCTGGGCCTCGACCCAGACCTTGGCCACCGTGCAATCGTCCGCGTCCTCGCAGCGATTCACCCGCCGCAGGCAGTGGTTCAGAGCGATGCCCCCCTCGCACACCTCGACGATGTCGCGCAGCGTGATCTCGTCCGCCTGGCGGCCGAGGCTGAAGCCGCCCTTCACGCCGCGGTGCGACTTGACGATGTTCTGCTGCGAGAGCATCTGGAAGATCTTCGCGAGGAAGGCCTCGGATACGTTGCACGCCTGCGCGATGGACTTCAGCTGGACAGGCGCGTCGCTGTTGCGCCGGGCCAGCTCCTGCAGACCCCGGATGGCGTACTCGGTCTGGCGCGTGATCTGGAGCATGTTTCCGCCTCTTACTGTGGACCTCGCCGGCGGTCGATCCTTCGCCGCCAAGCGTCTGGTCCCCGCCGGACCGGGCCGGCAGGACCTGTTCCCGGAGGCCGTACCGCAGCCCGGAGACCCCGGGAGACGGTGGCTGGATCTCAGTATGATGCACGCACGAAAACTCAAAGTCAAACCAAGTCGATCCGTATAGGCGCGTTTCGAGGAAAACCCACTTCAGGTGGTCGTTCCAGGACCTGTGCTAGGCACCAGGTCGCGCAACGCCAGGGCCTTGTGCGCGAGGGTGCTGAGCGGGCGCTCCCGCAGGTCGGCGAGCGGCACCAGCAGCGCGGGCCGCGGAGGATCGGCTCCCGGACCCAGCATCGCCAGGACGACGAGGGCCTCCAGACGGTAGCGGGTGATCGCGTGCCGGATGCATCCCACCGGTTCCGGCGGTCGCGCTCCCTCCAGCCGCCCGCGCAGCCAGACGCGCGTGGCGTCCAGCGCCATTTCCCAGGCCGGTGTCGCACGTGTCCGCCTTCCCGGTTCCTCCTCCGCCACGGACGATGACGGATACCAGGGCGAGGCCGGCAGACCCCAGAGGCCACCGTGGAGAGTCGAGAAGTCGCGACGGACCGGCCGTCCGGCGCCCGCCGCTCGCAGGGGCACGGGCGCGTCGGGCGGCAGGAGCGCGACGGCGTCTCCCCGGATGGCGAGGACCAGCACCAGCCAGGCCTCCGTGGCGACGACCCGCGCGCGCGGCGCCGGCACCGCCGCCGCCGTACCGGCGCTGCCGGCACGGCACCGGGGCTGCACCGGGCATGCGGCGCAGTCGGGCCGTGCGGCACGGCAGACCGTCGCGCCCAGTTCCATCACCGCCTGGTTCCAGTCCCCCGGCCGGCGTGGATCGAGCAGCGCCTGCGCCGCATGGACGAGGCGCGGTTGCAGCGCCGCGGCAGCAGCTGGATCGGCGCACAGCCAGCGGCAGACCACGCGGCGCACGTTCGCGTCCACCGCCGCGACCGGCTCGCCGAGACCAATGCTCGCGATGGCGGCGGCGGTGTAGTCGCCGACGCCCGGCAATTCCCGCCAGCCGGCACGATCGTGGGGCAGCCGCCCGCCGCGGTCGGTCACCACGCGGCGTGCGGCGGCGTGCAGCGCACGGGCTCGCCGGTAGTAACCGAGACCCGACCAGAGCGCCAGCACCTCCTGCTCGTCGGCGGCCGCGAGTGCGCGCACGTCGGCGAAACGCGCCAGGAACCGCTCCCAGGCCGGCACCACGGCCGCCACCGTCGTCTGCTGGAGCATGATCTCCGACACCCAGGTGCCGTACAGCGACGTTCGCCGGCGCCAGGGCAATGCCCGCTGCCGGCGGTCGTACCACGCGAGCAGGCGCTCCCGCAGCGAGGCGATCGCATCCGCAGCCGGGAGCGACGGCCCCGCTCCGGCGGACGCGACAGTCGGGTCCTCGCCACCGCCGGCACACCCTCGACACCGTTCCGGACCCACCGCAACTCCTTTGATCGAGGCGGCTTGTTGCGTTGACAAACGATCACGCTTCCGATACGGATTCTGGACGCACGTCTCGCCGCGTTCAACCGCTCTCTGCGTGCGACCATCGCCCCGGCGTCGTCGCGGCCGACGGGAGGGCACCGTCCACGCGGGCGTGGCGCGCCCGCCTCACCACCGGCGCCGGTCTTCACGGCGCTCGCCGCGGGAGGCATCATGCCGGTTCAGACCATCCCCGAACTGTTCATGGAATCTGTCCGCGAGCGGCCGCGACCGGACTGCTTCTCCTACCGCCTGCCCGATGGCCGCTGGGTGGACGTATCGACCCAGGAGGCTCTGCAGCGGGTGATCGCCCTGCGACACGGCCTCAAGTCGCTCGGCGTGGCGCCCGGCGACCGGGTGGCGTTGCTCTCGGAGAACCGGCTGGAGTGGGCCCTCGCCGATCTCGCGATCGTCGGTCACGGCGCCGTGACCGTTCCGGTCTACCCCACGCTGCTCCCGGATGCCATCGCCCAGATCCTGGCCGACTGCGAACCGACCGCCGTCTTCGTGTCGACGCCGGAACAGGCGGAGAAGCTCGCGCGCGTGCGGAGCAACTTGCCGTCCATCCGCGACGTGATCACGTTCGACCCCAGCGACGTGCCGCAGACGATGACCCTCGAGCGCATCGAGGGGATCGGCCGCAACATCGGCGGCGACCGGACGCCGGAGCCGCGCGACGTCTTCCATCCGGTCGACCCGGAGGACCTCGCGAGCATCATCTACACCTCGGGCACGACCGGCGACCCCAAGGGCGTGATGCTCACCCACGCCAACTTCGTCTCCAACGTGCTGGGCGCGGACGAGCGGTTCGACGTCGGCACCAGCGATCGGGCCCTCTCGTTCCTGCCGCTGTCGCATGTCTTCGAGCGGATGGTGGGCCATTACTACATGCTCCATGCCGGCGTGGGGATCGCCTATGCAGAGCGACTGGACACGGTTCCCCGCGACATGCAGGAGGTGAAGCCCACGATCGTGGTCAGCGTGCCGCGGCTCTACGAGAAGATCTACGGTCGCGTGCTGAGCCAGGCGAGCAGCGGACCGGCGTTGCGCAAGCGCATCTTCTTCTGGGCGCGGCAGGTGGGCAAGGAGCGGCTACAGCGCGAACTTGCGCACCGTCCCGTGGGCGGATTGCTGGCGATGCAGGCGGCGGTGGCGGACCGGCTGGTGTTCAGCAAGCTGCGCGCGCGCGTCGGCGGAAGGTTGAAGCTCTTCATCTCCGGCGGAGCGCCGCTGCCGCCCAAGATCGCCGCCTTCTTCCATGCCGCCGGGCTGCCCATCATGGAAGGCTACGGGCTCACCGAGACGTCGCCCGTGCTCACCTGCAACTACTTCGGGCACGTGCGGCTGGGATCGGTGGGACAGCCGCTGCCCCGGACCGAGATCCGCATCGCGCCCGACGGCGAGATCCAGGCGCGAGGGCCCCAGGTGATGCGCGGCTACTACCGCAACGAGGCCGCCACCCGCGAGGTGCTCGACGACGAGGGCTGGTTCTCCACGGGAGACATCGGACACCTCGACGACGACGGCTACCTGTTCATCACCGACCGCAAGAAGGACGTCATCGTGACCGCCGGCGGGAAGAACGTGGCTCCCCAGCCGGTGGAGAAGGCGTTCGAGCAGGACCGCTTCGTGAGCCAGGCGGTGGTGGTCGGCAACCAGCGACCTTACCTGGTGGTTCTCCTGGTGCCCACGTTCGAGATGCTGGAGGACTGGGCACGCGGGCAGCAACTGCCGGTGGAGGACCGGTCGGCGCTGCTGAACCATCCGCAGGTGCGCGCGCTGTTCGAAGGGATCCTCGAGCGGGTGAACGCGGACCTACCCCGGTTCAACCAGGTGAAGAGCTTCGCGTTGCTCGATCGGGAGTTCACGCTGGAAGCGAACGAGATGACGCCCACACTCAAGGTGCGGCGATTCGAGATCGACCGCCGCTACCGGGACGTCATCGACTCGCTGTACCCGGATCTGCAGGACGATGAGCCCTGAGCCAGACGTATACTGGCTGCGGCCGATGGTCTGCACCGCCGTCGGCCTGGTGGGCAACATCCTGCTCGCGGCGGCCAAGATCGGCGTGGGGGTGGTCGCTCGGTCCAGCGCGCTCGTCGCTGACGGCTTCCACTCCCTGGCCGACGTGGCATCCGACATCGGCATCGTCTTCGCGCTGAAGGCCAGCGCCCGCCCACCTGACGCGAACCATCCTTACGGGCATCACGGTTTCGAGACGCTCGGCGCGGTGGGCGTCGCGCTCTTCATGCTGATCACCGGATTCCTGATCGGCAAGGACGCGGTCACGCGGCTGGTCACTCACCGCTTCCTCGCCCCGGAAAACGCCGCGCTGGTGATGTCGCTGACCGCCGTGCTGGTGAAGGAGGCGATGGCGCGTTACACGCTCGTGGCGGGACGCCGGCACAACAGCCCGGCCCTCCTGTCGAACGGAGCCATGCACCGCAGCGACGCGATCAGCTCGCTGGCGGCGGCCGGCGCCGTGGCGGGCGCGCGGCTGGGTTGGCCCGCACTGGACAGCGTGGGCGCGCTGCTCATAGCGATGTTCATCCTGCGCATGGGCTGGCAGCTCGGCCGCGAACACGTGATGGTCCTCATGGACACCATGCCCGACCGCGATCTGGTGCGGCGCATGTCCGCCTCGGCAGCGGCGGTCCCGGGCGCCCGCGCCGTGCGCGACCTGACCGCGCGCCAGCGGGGATCGAAGTACGTGGTGGACCTCCGCCTTGCGGTCGATCCCGAACTGACCGTGGGTCGCGCCCACGCGATCGCCCACGACGTGGAGGCACGCATCATGGAGGATTTTCGCGACGTGACGCGGGTGTTCGTGCACGTGGAGCCGGAGTGAGCAGCGGACCTCCGCACTCCCGCCGCCGCCCGGTGCGCTACTGCCGTCGGTCGGTGCGCTACCGCCGTCGCCCGGTGCGCTACTGCCGCCGCTCGGTGCGCTACCGCCGTC
>JAWOID010000063.1:0-105783 GCA_046484865.1 Candidatus Krumholzibacteriia bacterium | reverse complement strand
CGCGCCGGGTGAAGCTCGTTCGCGAGCCCGCCGGCCGCCAGGGCTGGTGGGGCGACCGCAAGCACCTGGTGCAGGTCAGCGTCCCCGACGGCGTCACCCGCCGGCTCACCGCCGGTCCGGTGCGGCCGGACGACTGGAGCATCTCGCCCGACGGCGAACGCCTGCTGTTCCTCGCCTCCGAGCAGGACCTGACCGAACGCCCCTTCTTCAGCAGCGAGCTGTGGGAGCTGGACCTCGCCAGCCTGGAGGCCCGGCGACTGCTGTCCGAGCGCTGGATCGGCGGCGCCGCCTACGACCCTCGCGGCGGCGATCTGCTGGCGCTCACCGGGTCGCCGTCCGCCTTCGACGGGCTCGGCCGCAACCTGCCCGCCGGCATGCCGGCCAACGATTATGGCGGTCAGGTATACCTCTACGATCGTGCCACCGGACAGGCCCGGGCGTTGACCCGCGAGTTCGATCCGGCCGTGACGTCTCTGCACTGGTCGTCGGCGGACCGGCGCATCTACGTGGTGACCGCGGATCGCCAGGAGCAGAATCTCTACGTGCTCGACGTGGCCCGGCTACCGGCCGAGGGTGCGATGCCGTGGCGCCGGGTGCCGACGGCTCTCGAGGTGACCAGGGCGATCGACCTGGCCGCCGATGCGCCGCGGGCCCTGGCCTGGGGCAGCGGCGCGTCCATCCCCCCGCGCCTGCAGGTGCTGGACTTGCCGGCGGGCCGTCCGCGCACCCTGCTCGACCCCGCGGCACACCACTACGAGCACGTGAGCTTCGGCGCGGTCGAGGACTGGACCGCCACGCTGCCCGACGGCGAGGTGCTCGACGGCCGCGTCTACTATCCCCGCGATTTCGACCCGCAGCGGCGCTACCCCGTGATCGTCTACTACTACGGCGGCACCTCGCCCGTGGAGCGCGACTACGGCGGCCGGTATCCCAAGGAGGTGTGGGCGGGCCAGGGTTACCTGGTGTACGTCCCCCAGCCCAGCGGGGCGATCGGCTACGGCCAGGAGTTCGCGGCGCGTCACGTGAACGACTGGGGCAAGCGCACGGCGTGGGAAGTCATCGAGGGCACCCGCGCCTTCCTGGCCGCCCACCCGTTCGCCGACGCGGGTCGCATGGCCTGCATCGGCGCCTCCTACGGCGGCTTCCTGACGCAGTACATCGTGACCCAGACCGACCAGTTCGCCGCTGCCGTCAGCCACGCGGGCATCTCGAGCATCTCGAGCTACTGGGGCGAGGGCCTGTGGGGTTACGTGTACGGCGCGCGCGCACTGGCGGACGCCTTCCCCTGGCGTGAGCGCGACCTGTACGTGCAGCAGAGCCCCCTGTTCCTGGCCGATCGCATCCAAACGCCCCTGCTGCTGCTGCACGGCACCGGCGACACCAACGTCCCGGTCGGCGAGAGCGATCAGCTCTTCACCGCCCTGAAGCTGCTCGGGCGCGAGGTGGAGTACGTCCAGGTGGCGGGACAGGACCACCACATCCTGGATCACGATCAGCGGGTGGTGTGGAATGACACCATCCTGGCGTACTTCGCCCGGTACCTGAAGGACCGCCCGCAGTGGTGGCGTTCGCTGTACCCGGACCCGGATCGCGCGCCGGAGGAGGCGTCCGCGGCCGCGGACGATCGGAGGTAGCCGGGCTCGCGCTCGGGCGGGCATGGCCGTGTCGACCCGGGCGGTCCGCGCGCAGGACCGGTAGGTTCACCGCCGGCACCGCAGGATGTCGACGGCGATGAGCAGGACGTCGTGCCCGGCTACTCCCTCGGGCCGGCGTCCTCGGATTCGCCTGACTCGTCGGCCAGTTCCCAGGCGTCCTGGCCCGTCTCGAAGTCCTCGCGTACGAGCACCAGAACCGCGGCATTCGGAACGATGAGGTAGTTCTTCTTCTCGAACGTGATCTCGACGGCCGCCTTCTTCAGGAACAGGCAGTAGTCGCCCTCCTGCGCCTGCAGCGGCAGGTAGCGCATGGGACGGGCACTGTCGTGCCAGTCGTCGTCCTCGAGATCGGCAGGCTCGGCGACCGGCAAGCCCGGGCCCACCGTCACGACCCAGCCGCCGCCGGCCTGCCGCGCGCTGATGGCCGTTTGCGGCAGGTAGAGGCCGCCGCCGGTGCGCTCCTCCCCCTCCTCGGGCCGGACGAGGATGCGGTCGCCCACCACGATGAGCTTCTTGCGGAGCCGGGGCACGGATGACCTCCAGGGGCAGGGTCGGGGGTCGGACGACGGTGGCCATGGCGTCCGTGATACCGGACCAAGGTCGCGGACGGCGGCCGGCGCGATCAGGCGCGCAGGATAACATCGTGGCGCAGGATGGGCAAAGCGCCCTCGTGCACCAGCGCCCCGGCGATGGCCGCCAGCGTCCGGCCGTCGACCGGGTGGCGCAGATCGGGGGCGATCTCGGACAGCGGCCACGCCACGTGCAGGTGGCTCAGGACGTCCGGGTCAGGCACCGGTCGCTCGAGGATCCTGCCGACGTGGTCGTTCCAGAGCGCGATGTCGATGTCGATGGTCCGCGGAGCGTTGCGGTCGCCCGGATCGCGGCGGCGGCCCAGGCGCGCCTCGATGGCGGGAATGATCTCGCCCTTGAGCCGCTCCGGGGTCTCGCCGGTCTCCAGCAGCACGGCGGCGTTGAGGAAGGGCGCCGGATCGGCGGTGTCCACGGGCTGCGTCTCGTAGGCGGCGGACACCGACAGCACTCGCCCGTGATCGGCCAGGGCGCGCACCGCCCGCGGCAGGTTCTCCTCCGGCGCACGGTTGGAACCGAGGCTGAGCAGGACGCGCGCGAGCGTCGGGCGGCTGGCGACTCGGGGTGTCACGAGACCAGATCTCCCCGGTTGCGCGTGATCCGCACCCCCACCGAGCGCGCGAACCGCAGTGCTCCAGGCTTGTCGACGCTCACCGTGACCTCCGCCACGGCGAAGCCGCCGAGAATGAGCCGCGCGATCTCCGTGGCCATGCGCTCCACCGTGTAGAAGGACGACGACTCCACCAGCGCGATCACCTGCTTGGCCACGGTGCGGTAGTTCACGCCGTCGTCGACGCGGTCGCTCTCGCTCACCGCACGCAGATCGCAGACCAGTTCGAGGTTCACCAGGATGTCCTGGGGCTTCTCGCGCTCCTCGTCCTTGATGCCGACGATCCCGCGCAGCAGCAGGTCGGCGATGACGATGCGGTCACGGATCGGCTGCTCGGCCATGGATCCTCCTCGCCGTTCACACCAGGTGCCGCCCGCCGTCGACCAGCAGCGTCTGTCCGGTGACGTCACGGGCGCGCAGCAGGTACAGCAGCGCCTCGCCGACCGACTCCAGCGCGCCGAAGCGACGCAGCGGGATCTCGCGCCGGAGCGTGTGCACGTAATCCTCCGAGGCGCCTTCGGGCGCCAGCACGGCGCCCAGCGCCAGCTCGTTCACCCGGACGCGGGGGGCGAGGGACACGGCCAGCGCCCGCGTGAGGCCGCCCAGTCCGACCTTGCTGACGGTGTAGGCGAAGTGATCGGCGCCGGGACGCAGGGCGCGCCAGTCGTTCAGGTTGACGATCGCCCCCGCGCGGTCCTCCGGCAATGCGCGGGCCATGGCGCGGGCCAGCAGGAAGGGGGCCCGCAGGTTCACCGCGTGGTGGCGGTCCCACGCGTCCGCACCGGTGGCGAGGACGTCGCCCGGCTCGAAGATGGACGCGTTGTTCACCAGCACGTCCACCGGCCCCAGCGCAGCGGCGCTCTCGGCGATCACCTGCTCGGCCGTGGCGGCATGGGACAGGTCGCCGCGCACGAGGACGACCTGCCTGGCGCCCTGCTCGCGAGCCTCCGCGGCGGTGCGTTCGGCCTCTTCGGAGGAGGTGTTGTAGTGCAGGGCCACCGCGGCGCCGGCCCGCGCCAAATCGAGCACGAGTCGACGGCCCACGCGGCGCGCGCCGCCGGTGACCAGCGCCACGCGATCGTCGAGCCCCGCTGCGTGCCCGGCCGTCATCGGCGAAACCTCCCTGCTCCCGTTCGCCCGGCCAGTGTAGCCCGGCCGGGGGGCGCGACGCCAGTGTTCCGCGCGCCGGGCGAGCCGGGCGAGCCGGGCGGGCGGAGCGGCGGTTTTGCCGCCGACTCTCGGGCATCAGCCCCGCAAGACCACCACGATGGCACCCGGGCCGCCCCAGCGCGGGGGCGCCTCGCGCCACGAGCCCACCAGGTCCGGGTGGGCCCCGCACCACTCGCGCACGGCCGGGCCGAGCACCGGCACTCCCCCCGGGGAGTTGTGCCCGCGCCCGTGCACGACCAGGACCTCGCGGATGCCTCGCGCACGGTAGCCGCCGAGCTGGTGCCCGAGCCGTTGCAGCGCCTCGTCGCGCGTGAGTTGACGCAGGTGGATGGCCGGCGGGGCATCGGCGGCGCGGGCCGGGCGGTCGAGCGGGCCGGTGGTCTCGGCCTCGTACCGGATGGAGCGGAGCTTGCCCCGCTTGACGCCGCTCTTGCCGGGCTGGCGACTCTTCCGCCCCATCACCGTTCTCCTGGCGCGGGCGGCGTATCGTCGGCCTCCGGCCGCAGTCGAACCAGCGTGGCGCCCCAGGAGCCGGCGTCCGGACGGTGCCCGAACCACTCCACGGCGGGATGCCGCTCGAGGATGCCCTGCACGATGGTCCGCAGCACGCCGATCCCCTTGCCGTGAACGATGCGCACGTCGAGGATACCGCGCTCGAGGCAGGCCTCCAGGTAATCGGGGACCAGGTCCTTCACGTCGCGAGGCGAGAACTGGTGCAGATCGAGGCAGCCGTCGATCGGCAGCTCCTGCGGCTCGCCGGCGAAGGGATGCCTCTCGTTCGCGTCGTGTTCGCTGGCCATCGGCACTCCTTCGGCGCCGCTCGCGCCGCGGGGCAAGGAACCCTGCGTGACGATACCCGCCGCCCGCGGGCACCACAAGAAGAGCTCCGGGCCCGGCTCGTCACGAGGCCCGCCATGCTGTAGACTCCGGAAGTACCCCGGATGGAGACCCGGCGTTCCGGCCGCCACCGCGATCGGCGGCCCGGGCCTCCCTGGCTGACGGCCTCCGGCGAGGAAAGGATTCCACCATGCCCGCCCCCACCGATCATGCTCCGGACCACGCTTCGGATCCTGGCTCCGGCCATGCCGCCGACGCCCCCCCTCTGAGACAGGGCGTCGCCGATCAGGCGACGACCGAATCGCCGGCCGAGCGCTGGCTGCCGTTCCTGGACGGCATCGCCGACCAGGCGGACTCCATCGCCCTGCGCCATTTTCGCGCCCGCGATCTGCGCGTCGCCACCAAGCCCGACGCGAGCCCCGTGACCGAGGCGGACGAGGCCATCGAGGCTGCAGCCCGCACCATCGTGAGACTGCGTCATCCCGAGCTGGGCGTGCTCGGCGAGGAGGCCGGCGACGAACCGGGCCCCACCGCCGCCCGCCTGATCATCGATCCCATCGACGGCACCGCCAACTTCATCCGCGGCATCCCCATCTTCGCCACCCTGCTGGCGATCGAGGAGGACGGCGAGGTGACGGCCGGGCTCGTCTCGGCCCCGGCGCTGGGCGTCCGCTGGCAAGCCGCCCGCGGCCATGGCGCCTACCGCGGCGACCGTCGATTGCAGGTCTCGTCGGTGGCGAAGCTCGAGGACGCTCAGCTCTTCCACGCCGATCTGCGCGATGCGGCCGGCACCTTCCTCCCGCCCGAGTGGGCCGCGCTCTACCGGCGCGGACGCAGGACGCGTGGATTCGGCGACTTCTATCAGCACCTGCTGGTGGCCGAGGGCTGCGGCGAACTGGCGCTGGATCCCATCGTCAAGCCGTGGGACGTGGCGCCGCTGGTGGTGATCGTCGAGGAGGCTGGCGGCCGCGTCACTGCTCTGACGGGAGAGCGCTCCCTGCAGGCAGGCAGCCTGGTGTCGAGCAACGGCCTCGTGCACGACGAGGCACTCGCGCTGCTCGGACAGGCGCCCGCGACGCCGTGAGTGGACGGGGCCCCGCCGGCCGGCCACTCCCCGGCAGCGCAGGCGGCCGTCCCGGAGACCGGCGCCCGCCCGGCCTCAGCGACCGAGCGCGGTACGCAGATCGCTGAGGGCGGCCCTGATCAGACGTGTGCCCCGCCGCAGATACCGGCCGACGAGGAGCGCAGCCGCCAGCAGGAGGACGCCGCGCAGGACCGGAACGGCGACGTCCGGACGGCCGGGCAGCTTCCCGGCGATCGCGTCGAGCGGCAGGTGCCGGGCGATGCGCAGGGGCAGGACGCCGAGCACGGCGCCGACGACCGCGAGATGGAGCAGGCGGTACGCCACCAGGGCTCCCGCGCGGCGGCGCAGCGCCGCGGGCGGGCGGGCGCCGGCCGTCCGCTCCGGGCTCAGGGGCCGGTCGAGCGCGTGGTGGTCCAGAAGGTCGGCCACGATCCAGTGCCCGTCGGTCCGCAGGAAAGGCAGCAGGCTCCAGGCCACGGCTGCCAGCGCCGCGGCCGCCGCCCAGCGCAGGGCCTCGAGCTGCAAGCCGCGCGCAGCCAGGCAGACCAGGCCTCCCGCAGCGAGCTGGAACGCCACGCCGGCCAGGTCCACGCGCAGCCGTCCGGAGCGCGGCAGGGCGGCCACCGGGGTCACGTCGCAGTAGAGGACCGGTACGATCAGCAGCAAGCCCGCGCCGATGCGCCCGGGCGGGTAGCCCTCGCGCCGCAAAGCCGCCGCATGACCGAGCTCGTGCCACAGGGCCAGCATCAGGAAGACCAGCGTCGCGACGGCCAACGGCGCCCCGCCGTCCGCCGGCAGGGTGGCGTCCAGCGGCACGACGGTGCCCAGCACGTAACCGGCGACCCCCATTCCCGTCTGAGCCGCGAGGGCGGGCCAGGCCGCCAGCGGCGCCAGCCGAGCCGACACGCGCTGCACGAGCGCGGCCGGCACGAGCGGCACGCGCAGCCAGGGGCCGGCGGTACGGCGGCGGCGGCGCGGCGCGGCACTGACGGCGGCCTCGACGGCGGCCAGGATCCGCCGGGCATGGTGCGGGTCGTCAGGGGAGGCCGGAGACGGGATGACGGGGGAGATGGCGGGCGCGGCGGTGGTGGCGGGGGCGGCGCCCCCGGCCGCGCGGGCCAGGCTCCTTCCCAGCTCCGGTGGGACCAGGAAGCACCGCCCGCGCGCCTGCAGCAGCCAGGCGCCACGCGGGTGCGGCACCAGACGCATGGCATCCGGCAGATCCACCGGGTCATCCACCGGCCCCGCCTCCGAGTCGAGCGAGCCCCAGCAGGCAGAGGCGCAGCACGTGCCGCCTCACCCATTCCTCGCCGTATCGCTCGGCCAGCGCTGCGAGGGTGGGCCGCTCGTCCCGGATGCTGACCAGCGCCGCCGAGGTGAGTCCCTCCGACGCGTAGAAACGGTCCTCCTCCAGATCCACGAGGACCGAATCGTTCCACACCTCGGCCTCGCGGGCCGGCAGCACGCGCACGCAGTCCGGAGCGCGCTTCAGGCAGATGGCGAACGCCCGCTCGTAGTCCGCATGCAATCCCCCCGGCAAGCCCGCCGCGGGCCGCGCCACCGGCGCGAAGCAGGAGGCTGCGGCGCGGATCATCTCCCAGTAGCCCCACTGCGCGGGGTCGGCGAGCACCGCCCCGAAGCCCCAGTCGCAAAGTTCGCGGGTGACCTGACGGGGATCGTCGGTGCGGCGGTACGTGCGGCGGATGTCGCCGGTCCAGGTCACGGCCCCCTCGGCGCTCCAGCGCACCACCACCGGGCGCACCGGGCATTCCAGCCGACACACGAGTCGCGCCAGGCCCGTGCGCATGCGGATCTCGCGTCCCGGCAGACGATAGGGCATGCCGTCGCGGCGCGTGGCCGCGAAGCCGCCCTGGCCGGCGTTCCCGTCGAGGAAGGCGAGCAACGGCCGCTCCTCGCGTAGCACCCGCATCATGCGCCGGATGGCTGCCGGCTGCGTCGCTACGATCCACTCCGGCTGCGCGCGCAGGCACAGACGCCGGATCATGAACTCGGCGCGCGGTCGCAGCCGACGCTCCGCCTCCTCGTCCAGCAGGATGCCAGGGGACACCCCGGCGGTAAGGAATGGCTCCGGCAGGAACTGGTACGGGCCGACGTGCATCGTCACGACGAGGCCACGCCGCAGCAGGTCCGGCAGGCCGGCCACGAAGCGGCGGCCGGGGTGCAGCGGCGCGGTGTCACCGGCCAGCAGCCGCGCCAGGGCGGCTCGCTCGTGGTCGGCGAAACGACGACGCCGCGCCCGCATCTCCGCCAGGTCGGCCGGGCCGGCCTCCGGCAGCAGCGACCGCAGCAGCCACAGTTCCCAGTGGCGACTCGCTCCGGCGACGAGAGCCCCCGGCTCGAGCCCCGGCCGATCCGTCGTCACCTCGATCGCCGGCGCCGGGGACGATCCCGGCTGCGCGCCCGGCGACGAGCGCGACGTTCGCGACGTTCGCAACGTTCGCGACGTTCGCGCACCGGTCTGCTGATTCATCGGCGCCCTCCCTGGCGGCGTCAGGTGATCGTGGCGGGTCCGGCTCGCCTCCCCGCCGCGCGCGGCGGGGCTCCGCCCGCGGGCGTGGAGCCGTCCGGCTCCGGCACCGGCGGCGCCGCCGGCCGCCACCCGGGGGCGAGGCACGGCCGGCGACGCTCCGGCGAGCGGCTACTCCCCGACGTCCGGATCCTCCGGGCGAGGCGGCAGCTTGCACGAACAGCACGTGGTGTCGCCCCCGACGAGCGGGTCGTCGGCGCCTGCGACGAGCAGCGGACTCACCTCCAGGCGCTGCTCCACCTCCTCCAGGTCCAGCGGATGCAGGTCGTGCTTGGTACGGTCGTCGGTCATCATCGTGCCCTCCTCCATGAGATGGATACCTGCCCATGCGGCCGCACCGACCGGCGAGGCAATCCGGGTGCCCGCCCGCCGCCGCGGGTGCCGTTCACGTGATCCGGGATGTGCCGGGACGGTCAGGAGGAGATCTGTGGCGTGCGGCGAGAGGCCACGTCGGCGGCGCCGTGTCCCCGGCCGGCGACCGGCGACCGCGGAACCGTCAGCCGGCGGCGACAGGTGACAGGAACGGCCGGACCGGCCGCGTCAAGCGACCAGTCGGGGCAGCAGGAGGAGGCAAGCGCACGATCGCCCGATGACAATCACGCCGCGGGGGGCTATGCTCCCGCGGACCGGACGCCGACGGAGCGGCGGCGCCGTCGCAAGCCACGGGACCATCGACGGAGCGCGACCGAGGCGATGCTGAACGCGATCTGGGCCTTCTTCTTCCTCGCTGCGCTGGTGGCTGGTCTGGCGCGCTGGCTGCTGCTGGGCGAGCCCGGCGTGTGGCAGGAGATGGTGGGCGCCGCGTTCGAGATGAGCGCCACCGCCTTCGAGATCTCCCTCGGCCTGACCGGCATCATGGCGCTGTGGCTGGGGATCATGCGCCTGGGCGAGAAGGGCGGCCTGGTGCAGTTGCTGGCCCGCGCCTTCCGCCCGCTGCTCACGCGCCTGCTGCGCGACGTGCCTCCCGATCATCCCGCCCACGGCAGCATCGTCATGAACATGGCCGCGAACGTGCTCGGGCTGGACAACGCGGCCACGCCCCTGGGCCTCAAGGCCATGCGCGAATTGCAGGAGCTGAACCCCGACCCCGACCGCGCCACCGACGCTCAGATCCTGTTCCTGGTGATCAACACGTCGTCGGTGACGGTGGTGCCGGTGACCATCTTCACCTTCCGCGCACAGCTGGGCGCGGCCGACCCCACCGACGTCTTCCTGCCCATCCTGGTGGCCACCTACTGCTCCACCCTGGTCGGGCTGCTGACGGTGGCGGCGGTCCAGAGACTGCGCTTGTGGGATCCGGTGGTCCTGGCGTACCTCGGCGGATTGACGGCCCTGGTGGGCGGCCTGGTGGCCTGGTTCGCGAGCATGCCCGAGGAGCAGGTCGCCCCCACCTCGGCGCTGCTGGCCAACCTGCTCATCTTCCTGGTGATCGCCGCCTTCCTGGTGGCCGCCCTGCTCCAGAGGATCCCGGTGTACGAGACGTTCGTGGAGGGCGCCAAGGACGGGTTCAAGGTCGCCGTACGCATCATCCCCTACCTGGTGGGGATGCTGGTGGCCATCGGCGTCTTCCGTGCCAGCGGCGCCCTGGAGTTCCTGCTCGAAGGCGTGCGCTCCGCCGCCGCCGCCGCCGGCGTGGACACCCGCTGGGTGGACGGCCTGCCGACCGCCCTCATGAAGCCGCTGTCGGGCAGCGGCGCCCGCGGCATGATGGTGGAGACGATGACCGTCCACGGAGCCGACAGCTTCGCCGGTCGCCTGGTCAGCGTCATGCAGGGATCGACCGAGACCACGTTCTACGTCCTGGCGGTCTACTTCGGCAGCGTCGGGGTGCGCCGCACGCGCTACGCGGCGGCCTGCGGGCTGGCGGCCGATGCGGCCGGCGTCCTCGCCGCCATCCTGGTGGCCTACGTCTTCTTCGGATGATCGGCAGGACGACGCCGGCTGCGCGGCTGCATGCGGGCCGCGACCGGGTCGATCCGTTTCACCATGAGCAGGATGTCGAGATAGCGGCCCTGCACCTTGACGGCGCCCCGGCGCCGGCCTTCGTGCTCGTAGCCGAGCCGCTCGTAGAGGCGGATGGCGCCGGTGTTGTTCTCGAACACCTGCAACTCGAGACGCCGCAGTTGGTGGCGCGGCGCCCATTCCTCGACTGCCTGCAGCAGGCGCGTGCCGACGCCGCGCCCGCGCCAGCCGTCGAGCAGCGAGATGCCCAGTTCGCCGCCGTGACAGAGCTGCGGATGGTCGTGACGTTTGAAGCTCAGCAGTCCGACGACACGCCGGCCTTCGAGGGCCAGGAACAGTACCCACCCGGGCCGCTCCACGTACGGCCGGACGAAGGCTTCCTCGGCGCGCAGATCAGGCAGGGGATCGACGTCGAAGAGCGTGGGCAGTCGCTCGGAGAACATGGCGTGCGCGTAGTGCAGCAGCGCGGGCACGTCGTTCATCCTGGCCGTGCGTATGCGGATCCCGTCGGTCATCGAGCGGCCGTTCTCAGGCGTCCTTGGGCGCCATGGCCGCCGGCGGCATGGCGTCGGGCCGGATCTTCACCGTGGGCTCGCCGAAGAGCGCCAGTTTCAGCCAGCGGAAGGCGAACCGTAGCAGTTCCTCGTCGTCGTCCCGGATGCGCTCGATCAGATCCGGTTCGAGATCGAAGCGCTTGAGGAAGGTGCTGCGGAAGACGAACCGGCGGAAGCTGTCCAGGTCGTAACAGGCCATGTAGAACAGTTCCAACCGCTCCGGCGTCAGCTTGCGACCCGTGCCGAAGTAGTCGTGGAGCGTGATCTCCTTGAACAGCCGGCCGAACTCGTCGTAGGGACCGATGCCCTGGTCCTCGAGCCATTCGCGGACCGTCCAGCGGCCGCTCTCCTCGAAGCCGCGGCAGACGTCTTCCTTCATGAGGAAGTAGAAGTCCTTGGCGTCCTTGTCCTTGGGACTGGCCAGGCCCAGAGGGTACATCCGGCAGGGCCAGGGCCGGTCGTTGTAGATGGAGCAGCCCCTGTCGCCGACGAGCTGGCACGGCTTGCCCTCGGCGGCGTCGTCGAGCTTGAGCATCACCACCGGGAACGCCTGATTGCGCTCGATCGGGATCTGGGTGTAGCGCTCGAGGAACTCCGCCGAGCCCATGCCCAGCGCGTTCTTCATGCGCAGGACGTCGTACGGCGTCAGGAAGATGTTGACGTCGCCGCAGCACTCGTTGAAACAGGGCACGCCGGGGTGGCACCCGAACGCGAAACCGTCGTCGAGGCTCATGCGCTCGTAGTCGGAGAGGATCTTCTCCTTGAGGCGATCGATCGGGCTGGCGTCGTCGCGATCATCGCCGGCTGCACCGGGCGCGGAGATGTCCCGAGGGCGGGAAGCTTCGGACATGGGATTCTCCCGTCGTGATGTGCATGGCGGCTGCGGACGGACGGCCGGCTAGCCGTCCTGTCCACCCGCCATGATCTTGTCCTTGAGCGCGTTCTTGTTCCAGACCGCCAGCGGGCCCGACTCGCCGGTCTGCGGATCGAGGCGGTGGCGGTACGAGGCCTTGACGTTGTACTGGGACAACATCCACTCCCACCCCTCCTGGAAGTAGGGGCACTCGTCGTTGAAGCACACGAGCTGGATGTTGCCGCCCCAGCTGGTCATGTCGGGACTGCGCCAGGGCAGCAAGGTCTGACCGCAGTGGGGGCACCTGGAAGAAGTGTCGCTTGACATTGATTTTCCTCTCGAAAATCAAGGAGTTACGCCGTCGTCAATGTCACGAAAATAGCCAGCGGCCTCGGCCCGCGCCAGAAAAGAAAGGTGGGTTTCAATCCGCTGCCACAACCGGTGCCGTCGCGATGTCCCGCCGGTCGCCGCCGGCGACGCCCGCCAGGATATTCGCTTGACTTTCGCCTACCCGTCGGCCAGGTTCCCGGGCATCATCGGCCCCGCACCCGACGCGCAATGGAGGTACGCCATGAACTGGTCCGAACTGCTGAAGGAAGAGATCGAGGACACCTACCAGGCATCCGATCGCCTCATGTCCATGGTGCAGGACGACGAGCTGGGCTGGAAACCCGCCAGCGGCGAGAACTGGATGAACCTCGGCCAGCTCCTCATGCACATGACGAGCGCTTGCGGCTTCTGTTTCCGCGGGTTCGTCACGGGCGACTGGACGCCCGGCGCCGAGGGCGCTGCCGAGAGCGATACGACGACGGGCGATGCGACCGGTGGTGCCGCCGGCGGCGCGGCCGGTGATGCGGCCGGCGGTGCGACCGGCGACACCGCTGCAACCGGGGCCGGTGGCGACCAGGACTGGCTTCCGCCCGCGGAGAGAATGCCCTCCGTCGCCAGCGTGCAGCAGGCCCGCGACGCCCTGGCAGAGGACCGCACGATCGCACTGGACATGCTGGAGCAAGCCGGCGAGAACCGCCTGTCCTTCGATTCCTTCGCCGCACCCTGGGATCAGCGACAGATGCCGCTGGGCCGGCACCTGTTGCACATGGTGTTGCATCTCGCCACCCACAAGGCGCAGTTGTTCTACTATCTGAAGCTGATGGGCCGGAAAGTCGATACCAACGACCTCTGGGGCTCCTAGGTTCTGCCAGGGAAAATGTGTCCAGGGCTCCGAGCACCCCTGCACGGGCACTGGATTTGATCCTTCGTCCGTCCGGTGGTAGCCATCATGCTGCCACTCGGCGCCTCGAACCGCTGGACACATTTCCCCTGGCACAAGGGAGTTGACGTTTTCGCACTCAAGAGATAAGATCATCCATTGAGGTCCTGAATATGATCAGCCGGACGGCACGCTACGCACTGAACGTTCTCGGTCACCTGGCCGACCGGCCTGGTGCCATGGTCCGCGGCGAGGAGATCGCGCAACAGACGGGCATACCGGCCAACTACCTGTCCAAGATCCTCAACCAGTTGCGAAAGGCGGGACTGGTGGAGTCGCAGAAGGGATGGGGCGGCGGCTTCCGGCTGCACGCGGACGCACCCGGCCGGCCGATCAAGGACGTGGTGGAGATCTTCGACGGACCTGGCAGCACGATCCGGGACGAGTGCGCCTTCGGACGGCCGCAGTGCGACCCGCAGAACCCCTGCGTCATGCACGACGACTGGATGAAGGTGCGTCAGACCTACGAGGACCTGGTCTCGTCCCGGCGGGTGGCCGACCTGGGGAGCCGCTGATCGACGCCGCAACGCAGAGATCGGCCTTTTTTTTGGGCTGCTCAGCGCATCTGGACATGCGGTGAGCTTTTGAGGGGACTGGCAGGATGCGGCCTGCCCGGCCACGGGCCGGCGGCGGCAGAAAGGGGGAACGATGAACTACAAGAAGCTCTGGATCGTCTTCGCGATCGTCATCGTCGGCTCGTTCGCGGTGCTCGGCTACTACGGCGGCGAGATCTACCGCTCGGCGCCACCGGTGCCCGACCGGGTGGTGACCGAATCCGGCCGCGTGGTCTTCACCGGCAAGCAGATCAAGGACGGACAGAACGTCTGGCAGTCCACCGGCGGCCACGAGCTGGGCTCGATCTGGGGCCACGGCGCATATCTGGCGCCGGACTGGTCGGCCGACTGGCTGCACCGGGAAGCCGACGCGCTGCTCACGCGCTGGTCGCTGGAGCACCATGGCCGACCGGCGACCGAACTGGACCCGGAGCAGCGCGCCGGACTGACCGCTCGCCTGCAGGCCCACCTGCGCGAGAACACCTACGACCCCGCCAGCGGCGACCTCGTGGTGAGCGACGACAGGGCCGCGGTCGTCGCGGAGGTGGCCGCGCACTACATCGCGCTCTTCGGCGACGACCCGGCCCTGGACCATCTCCGCGAAGACTACGCCATGCGCCTGGGCACCGTCAGCACGCCGGAGCGGCGCGACGACCTGACGGCGTTCTTCTTCTGGACCGCCTGGGCCTGCGTCACCCAGCGGCCGGGCCAGGACATCACCTACACCAACAACTGGCCTGCGGACGACCTGGTGGGCAACCGGCCCACCGCCAGCCTGCTGCTCTGGACCGGGTTCTCGGTGATCCTGCTCATCGCGGGCATCGCCCTGCTGGCGTGGTACTACGCGTCGCACCGCGAGGACG
Organism: Candidatus Krumholzibacteriia bacterium; assembly: GCA_046484865.1. Classification (GTDB taxonomy): domain Bacteria; phylum Krumholzibacteriota; class Krumholzibacteriia; order LZORAL124-64-63; family LZORAL124-64-63; genus JAWOID01. The sequence continues at coordinate 91,235 of JAWOID010000063.1, read as the reverse complement.
AAGTGGACCCGACGATGATGCCCGACCGCGACCCGCTGCTGGGGCTGCGGCCCACGCCGTCGATGCAGGCCACCCTCAAGTACATGTGGGTGGTGGTGGCGCTCATCGTGGTGCAGGTGTTCATGGGTGCGGTGACAGCGCACTACAGCGTGGAGGGCGGCGGCTTCTACGGCATCGATCTCGGCAACATCCTCCCCTACTCCCTGTCGCGCACCTGGCACGTCCAGCTCGCCATCTTCTGGATCGCCACCTCGTGGCTGGCCACCGGCCTGTTCGTGGCGCCGGCGGTGTCGGGACACGAGCCACGCTTCCAGCGCCTGGGCGTGAACGTCCTTTTCGGTGCGCTGCTGATCGTGGTGGGCGGCTCGCTCGCCGGGCAGTGGTTCGGCATCATGCAGCGGCTCGGCCTGACCCAGAACTTCTGGCTCGGCCACCAGGGCTACGAGTACGTCGACCTGGGCCGCCTGTGGCAGATCCTGTTGCTGGTGGGACTGTTCCTCTGGCTGTTCCTGATGGTGCGCGCCCTGCTGCCGGCCCTGCGCCGCGGCGACGAGAACCGGCCGTTGCTGGCCATGTTCGTGATCTCGTCGGCAGCGATCGCCGGATTCTACGGCGCGGGCCTGATGTGGGGGCAGCAGACCAACCTCGCCATTGCCGAGTACTGGCGCTGGTGGGTGGTCCACCTCTGGGTCGAGGGCTTCTTCGAAGTCTTCGCCACCGTGGTGATCGCCTTCCTCTTCGTGCGCCTGGGGCTCCTGCGCGTCCACCTGGCCACGGCGGCGGCCCTCTTCGCCACCAACGTGTTCCTCGCCGGTGGGATCATCGGCACCTTCCATCACCTCTACTTCACCGGCACCCCGACGGCGGTGCTGGCCCTGGGCGCCACCTTCAGCGCCCTCGAGGTGGTGCCGCTGGTGCTGCTCGGCTTCGAGGCCTACCACAATCTGACCCTCAGCCGGGCCACCCCCTGGATCAAGGCGTACAAGTGGCCCATCTACTGCTTCGTGGCGGTGGCGTTCTGGAACCTGGTGGGCGCGGGAATCTTCGGCTTCCTCATCAACCCGCCCATCGCTCTCTATTACATGCAGGGCCTGAACACCACGCCGGTGCACGGACACACGGCGCTGTTCGGCGTGTACGGCATGCTGGGCATCGGGTTGATGCTGTTCGTGCTGAAAGGTCTGGCCGCGCGCAAGGTCTGGAAGGACGGCGTCATCCGGTTCGCGTTCTGGTCCATCAACATCGGCCTGGCGGCCATGGTGCTGCTCAGCGTGCTGCCGGTGGGGCTTGCCCAGACCCTGGCCAGCCACGAGCACGGGCTCTGGTACGCCCGTTCGGCCGAGTTCCTGCAGCAGGACTGGCTGAATACCTTGCGCTGGATGCGTGTGATCGGCGACTCGATCTTCGCCATCGGCACGCTGGCTCTGGCCTGGTTCGTCCTCGGCCTGAAGACCGGCTGGTCGGTGAAGGACGAGGTGGACCTGCCGGCGCAGGAAACCGCGCCGCTGCGGGGCGGTGCCACGGTGCGAACGGCGTGACGGCCGGGTAGGTTCGCGCTGTCGACGGGGCTCACGGCTCACGAGTCGCGACTCGCGGCTCGCGACCGAGACGGCGGTCGCTCGGGCGAGGGAGGCGTCGGGACATCGTTCCGGCGCCTCCCGATCGCGGCGCTCACGGCCGGCCGGCGCGCAGGTAGGTCTCCCAGTCGTCGGGTCCCACGGCGCGGCAGTGCGTCTCGTGGCCGGCTTCGCCGACCGCCTCGATCAGCGGCTCGGGACGGAAGCTGCTGCGCAGCAGGATGTACCGGTCCGGGGCCACACCGCGCAGGAGTTTCTGGACGCGGCCGAGTGGATGCTCGCCACGCGCGAGCATGTCGTCGACGTGGAGAACCTCGACCGGCTCATCGCGAGCCCACGCAGGCGGAGCCGCCGTCGGGCCGAGTTCCGACGGGTCCGGCCGGGCGGGCGGCCACGCGGGTGGCCCGGCGGGTGACCCGGCGGGCGGGCCGGCGGCCCTCCGCTCTTCGACCCGATCGGCGGTCCGCGAATCTGCCTCCTCGCCCCCCACCACCCCCGGCGCCGGGTCCGGCGTAGCCGTGATCTCTGCCGCCGCCTGCCGCAGCACCCGCACCAGCGCCTCCACGTCGACGCCCGCCATCTGGGCCGCGGCTCGCAGCGTGGCCACCTTCGCCACCGTCCGCCGCAGGACCGGGTTGCGCAGCTTCGCGAAGGCTGGCGCCTGGGCGATGAGCACCTCCTCCAGCTCGGGATGCGCGCGCAGGAGATCGCCTACCCGCGTCTCGGCATCGATGGTGATGCTCATCCGTGCGGCTCCTCGTCGTACTGCAGCAGACGCCGCTCGCCGGCCAGGGCGCGCAGCGGCGTCAGGTCCTGGGTGACCTCGAGCGTGCCCAGGTAGCCGCCGCCGTCGTCGCGCACCGCGAAGTAGCGGATGTGCACGAAGCGCCCGCGCAACTCGATCCAGAACTCGGCCGCCGACTCACGGCCCGCCTTGAAGTCGTCCAGGATGCGCTCCACGGTGTCGACGCTGGCCGGCGGATGGCAGTTCTGCACCTGCCGGCCGATGATCGCCGGCGGCCGCTCGAACACCCGGTCGCCCTCGGAGAAGAAGACGACCCGGTCGTCGGCGTCGACGAAGGTCAGGTCCACCGGCAGAACACGCACGAGGCCGCGCAACTGCGCGAGCGTCAGCGTCCCGACTCCGACCCGTAGCGGGACGTGCGCGGCGGGCGCGGCGGCGGCGGCGCCGGAGAAGGCGGCGGCGGCAGCAGCATCGCCGGCAGCAGCATCGCCGGCAGCAGCATCGCCGGCGGCGCCGGAAGTCCCGTCCTGCTCACCGCTGCCCGCCGCCGGATCGCCGGCCGTCTCGGCGGCGGTGCGTGTCAGTTCGGCCTCGGTCTCGGGCGGGGGCGTGTAATCCGTGCCGGGCTCCACCAGGCACCAGCCGAACCGGGGCGACTGCACGTGGATCGCTCCCCACTGCGCGGGCGTCAGCTTGCGCAGGCTCAGCGGCAGCAGGATGCGCTCCTCCTTGTGGATCATCTCGCGGATCTGGTCGAGCAGCGGCCGGGCCACCTGCTGCGCCACCAGACGCCACTCGTCCGCCCCGGCGTCTTGCTCGGTGAGGGCCTCGCGCAGCGCTCGCAACATGGCCCGGATGTCGTCGTCCTTGCCCCACATGACCTTCGAGGGACCCGTGACGCCGTGCCGTTCGAGATAGGCGAAGAGGAGGTTCTCCTTGCGGGCGTAGTGCTTCTCGACCTCAAGCAGATCCTCCAGCGTCCGGCGCCAGCGGTCGAGCAGAGGCTCCAGGTCGCGATCGGCCCTCTCCGCCGGCATCTCGTCCAGCTCGTCGAGGACCTGCTGCATGCGGTCGGCGGCCGCGGCGATGGCCTCGTTCTCGCGGCGGAAGCTGTCGTGGGGATGGCCGGCGGTGGTGGTCTCGAGGCGATCGCCCAGCAACTCGGCCGTGACCTGCGAGTGGAGGTCGCACATGGCCTTGATCTCCTCGACCGTCATGCCCTCCTCCATGAGCTGGGCTTCCATGGCCACGATCTCCTCGCTCGTGGTGGCCTGCACCAGGTCCTTCAGCCGCTGCTTGACCACGGCCGGATCGGCGCCCTCGTGGAGCCCCCGGATGACCTCCTTGAGCGTCTCCACGCGTTGCCGGCTGTTGTCGATGAGTTCGCTCACCCTCAACTCCAATCGTTCAAGTAGCATATCGGCCCCGGCGGTCGCCTCACGGGCGGCAGGAGTTCGCGTCGTGACCGGAGCCGTCGGGCTCAGATCACCTTCGCCGTCTCCCGGAAATGATGGCCCATGATGGCGAGCGTGACGGCGATGCCGATGTGACCGGGTTGCCGCAGCAGGACCGTGGCGAGCAGGCGCCAGTAGGCACGGCGACCGCGATGGACCACGCCCATGACCCACAGCGACCTCAGCACGGCCTCGAGATCGGCCCTGCTGACGGTCGGCCGCGGTCCCGAGGGATGGTGGGTCTGAAGGAACGTCCGTACGCGACTGTAGAACGGGTCGGGTTCGTAGAGGCGCTGGACCAGCCGACGGTAGCCGTCGATCAGGAACTCGCGATCGAGGCACGGCTCGAAGTTGAAGGACGCCTCGGTGTTGTCGCCGGCGCTGTCGCCGCGCAGCCTTCCCTCCGCGGCCAGCCGCCGGTAGAGACGGCTGCGCGGCAACGCCTGCAGCAGCCCCACCATCGCGGTGACCACGCCGGCGTTCTGGATGAACTCGAACTGGCGCTCGAAGATGTCGGGCCCGTCGTTGTCGAAGCCCACGATGAAGCCGCCCATGACCTCGATCCCCGCGGCCTGGATCGTGTGGACGGCCGCGACCAGATCGCCGCGCAGGTTCTGCAGCTTGCGGCACTCCCGCAGGCTCGCGGCGCTGGGTGTCTCCAGACCGAGGAAGACCTTCTTGAAACCGGCCGCTACCATCAACTCCAGGAGTTCGGGGTCCTCGGCCATGTCGACGGAGGCTTCGGTCAGAAACGTCATGCGCGTGCCCGTCCGGCGGCGCCAGTCGATCATCGCGCGCAGCAGTTCGAGGCAGCGCCGGCGGTGGCCCACGAAGTTGTCGTCCACGACGAACACCGGACCCCGCCAGCCTCTCGCTCGCAGGGCGTCCAGTTCGGCCAGGAACCGGTCGGGCGACTTGGTGCGCGGCCGGCGGCCGTTCAGGGCGACCACGTCGCAGAACTCGCAGTCGAACGGACACCCGCGGCACGATTGCACGGACATCGTCGCGTAGTCGTCCAGGTCGACGAGGTCCCAGCGCGGCAAAGGCGTCAGGGAGAGGTCGGGGAACCGGGGCGCGGTGTACAGCGGCTTGACCGTACCGCACTCCATGTCGGCGACCAGTTCCTCGGCGATCTCCTCCGCCTCCCCCACCACGACGTGATCGACATCCAGGTTCTCCGCTTCGGCGCCGAAGAGCGGGCCGCCGCCGATCACCGGCTTGCCGGCCGCCCGGCAGCGACGCACGACCTCCAGCACCGAGGAGCGCTGGACCAGCATCGCGCTCACCAGCACGTAGTCGGCCCAGGCGATGGTCGCATCGTCCAGGTCGCGGACGTTCAGATCGACGAGACGGCACTGCCACGACGTCGGCAGCAGCCCGGCCACCGTCAGCGCCCCCAGCGGGGGGTTCGCAGCGCGCTTGCCGACGAAGCGAAGCGCGTGGCGCAGACTCCAGAACGTATCGGGAGTCCGCGGCTCGACCAGCAGGACCTTCACCGGCTCTCCATTCTTCCCGGCGGAGCAGGGATGACTGCAAGATAAGACGATTCCCGTCACCCGGCAGCAGTCTCGCCCGCGACACGGCCCGGCGGCGTGCACCTCGATCCGGACGGGAACTCGACACGACGGTCGATCCACCGCGAGCGGTTTTCAGATGGACCTTGCGCTTTCACGGTGAGCGGTTAACGTGGCGCGCGGGCTGGCGACCACGCCAGTCCCGTTTTTGGGAGCCCGGCGAGCAGAACCGATTCCTGGATACGACGCCGGTCTCCATGGTTCAAGGAAGTGATCATTTGAAGAAGATCTACGTGGGCAACCTCAGCTGGAACATGTCGGACCAGGAGCTGAAGGACCTCTTCGCCGAGCACGGCGAGGTCGCCAGCGCCACCGTCGTCCTCGACCGTGAGACCGGCCGCTCGCGCGGCTTCGGGTTCGTGGAGATGGAGGACGATTCGGCCGCCATGCGCGCCATCGAGGCCGTGAACACCAGGCAGGTCGATGGCCGGGCCCTGAACGTCAACGAGGCACGCCCGCGCGAGCCGCGCCGTAGCGGCTGGTAGTCTGCCGTCGGGCGGCGGGTCTCTCGACCCGGTGACCGGATGAAACGGGCCCCGCTCCCCCAGGGAGCGGGGCCTCGTCTTTTCGGGAGTCGTCGGACCAGTTCGGCGTGTCCACCTCGCCGCAACCGTGTGCCGGACAAACCGCCTTGTCAGCGGCCCGGCGATCGGGCACCATTGGCGACCACCGGATGGAAGAGACCATGCCGCACGAACACGACACCATCGGCCGGCCGCACTGGCGCGTGGATGCCCTGGGAAAGGTGACCGGCAGCGCCCGCTTCGGGGCCGACCTGCGCGCCCCGGGCATGCTGTTCGGCGCGGTGCTGCGGGCGCGGCGGCCACACGCCCGCATCCTCACCATCGACACCGGTGCCGCCCTGGCGCTGCCGGGCGTCCGCGCCGTGCTCACGGGCGCCGACCTGCCCGCCGCACGCACCTTCGGCGGCATCGTCAGGGACATTCCCGTGCTGGCCTGGGACCGCGTGCGCCACTGGGGCGACGGCGTGGCCGCGGTGGCGGCCGACACGCCCGAGCAGGCCGCGACGGCGGCGGCGGCGATCCGCGTGGAGTACGAGGATCTGCCGCCCATCTTCGATCCCGAGGCCGCCCTCGCGCCGGACGCGCCCCTGGTTCATGAGCCCGGCGGCGGCCACAGCGCCGGCGCCGCGGCGCACGACGGACGGGGCGAGCACGGCGCAGACGCCGGCGACGGCGGCCCGTCCGACGACGACCGCGACCCGCGCGCCAACCTCTGCGCCCGCCATCACGTGCGGCAGGGCGACGCGAACGCGGCCCTGGCCGCCGCCGAGCTGGTCCTTGAGCGCACGTACCGGACCCAGGCCATCGAGCATGCCTACCTGGAGCCCGAGGCGGTGCTCGCCGAGGTCACTCCGGACGGCGGCATCCGGATCATCGGGTCGATCCAGAACATCTTCACCACCCGCCGGGCCCTGGGCGAGATCCTGCAGCTCGACCTGGCACGGGTGACGGTCGAGCACGCGACGATGGGCGGATCGTTCGGCGGTAAGGACGAGGTGATGTCGCAGATGGCCTGCCGGGCCGCGCTGCTCGCGCAGATGACCGGCCGGCCGGTGAAGCTGGTGAACACGCGCGAGGAGTCGCTGGCCGAGTCGTACAAGCGCCATCCCTACGTGCTGCACTACCGGGTGGGAGCGAGCCGGGACGGCCGGCTGACCGCTGTCCACGCGCGCATCGTCGCCGACGCCGGCGCGTACACCGCCACCTCGCCGTTCGTCACCTGGCGCTCGGCGGTGCAGGCCACCGGACCCTACGCCTGCGAGAACGTGGACGTGGAGGTGGTGGCCGCCTTCACCAACAACGTCTACACCGGGGCCATGCGCGGCTTCGGCTCGCCCCAGGTGAACTTCGCCATCGAGTCGCTGATGGACGAGCTGGCCGCGGCACTCGATCTCGACCCGCTCGAGCTGCGGCGCCGCAACATCTTCCGCGAGGGCGCGGTGACGGCCACGGGGCAGGCGCTGCCGCCGGGTGTTTCGCTCGCCCAGGTGCTCGAGCTGGCCGAGGAACGCAGCGGCTGGGCGGAGCGGCGCTCGGCGCTCGCCGCGGCGAACGCCGAGCGTTCACGGTCGGGCGACGCGCGCCGCCGCGGCCTCGGGCTGGCGTGCTCCTACCGGGGTGTGAGCCTCGGCGCCGAAGGCGTCGACGCTGCCGGCGCCATCGTCTCGGTGCAGACCGACGGCTCCGTGCTGGTGAGCATCGGGCTGACGGACATGGGTCAAGGCGTGGCGACCACGATGTCGTTGATCGCCGCCGAGGTGCTCGGCATCGACGTGACGCGGGTGAAGTTCTTCGACGTGCACACCGGCCGCGTGCCCGACTCGGGTCCCACCGTGGCCAGTCGCTCCACCGTCATGGGCGGACAGGCGGTGCGCAAGGCCGCCGTGCAGGTGCGACAGATCCTCGACGAGGTGGCGGCCGAGATGCTCCGCGCGCCGGCGAACGAGGTCCGCTGCCGCGGCGGACGCTTCTTCCGGACGGCCGGCGGCGAACGCCCTGCCGCTGCCGGCGGCGCCGACACGGTGCCGTTCGCCGAGGTGGCGGCCCGCGCCTTCGCCCTGGGCCGGCCGCTGCTGGGCTTCGGCTGGCACAAGGGCGAGCCGACGACCTGGAACGAGAAGACCGGCCGCGGCGACGCCTACTTCACCTTTGTCTACGGCGCCAACGTGGCCGAGGTGGAGGTGGACACGGCCACCGGCAAGGTCGACGTGCTGCGCGTGGTGGCCGTGCACGACGTGGGCCGCGCCATCTCGCCCGCCATGGTCCGCAGCCAGGTGTACGGCGGCGTGGTGATGGGCATGGGCTACGGCGTGCTCGAGCAGTACCTGCAGCACGAGGGCGTGCCCGCGACGCACAACTTCGACGAGTACCTGCTGCCCACCGCCATGGACCTGCCGGACATCGACGTCGTCATCGTCGAGAACCCCGATCCCGCCGGGCCCTTCGGGGCCAAGAGCGTCGGCGAGCCGGCCACCGAGATCGCCGCCCCGGCCATCGCCAACGCCGTTGCGCACGCCACCGGACAGCGCGTGCGCTCCCTGCCCGCCGACCTCGAGTCCGTCCTGCTCGGCGCGCCGCTTGCGCGACCCACGCGGCGGGCGGCCGCGCTGGCCGCCGCGCCGAAGTCCGGAGGCAAGCCGTGCGCCGGGTGATCCACCACACGCCCGCCTCGATCGGCGAGGCCCTCGCGCTGAAGGCCGAGCTGGGCCCGGATGCTCGCCTGCTGGCCGGCGGCACGGACCTGCTGATCGCCCTGCGCCAGGAACCCGCCAGCGCACCGCCGATCGAAGTGATCGACTTGGGACAGCTGGCCGATCTGGCGCAGATCGCGGTCGGTGACGACGCCGTCGTGCTGGGAGCCCTGGCCACGCATGCGCAGATCGCCGATCACCCCGCGCTGCGCGTCGCGGTGCCGCTGCTCGCGGACGCCTGCGCCGCCGTGGGCTCGCCCCAGATCCGCCACCGCGGCACCCTCGGCGGCAACCTGGTCAACGCGTCGCCGTGCGCGGACACGGCGCCGCCCCTGATCGCCCTCGACGCCCAGCTCGTGCTGCGCTCCGTGCGCGGCGAGCGCCGGGTGCCGCTGGACGCCGCCCTCCTCGCTCCGTACCGCACGGCGCTCGAGGCGGACGAGATCCTGGTGGCCGTGACGTTCCCCCGCCCTGCCGCCGGCACGGGCACGGCATTCGTGAAGCTCGGGCGCAGGAACGCGCTCGCCGTGTCGCGCATGAGCGTGGCCGTGCGCTTCCGTCGGGACGACGGCGGCCGGTTCGCGGACGTGCGGGTGGCGGCGGGCTCGGTGGTGCCGACGCCCTGCCGGTTCCCGGCCGTCGAGGAGTTGCTGGACGGGCAGATCGTCGAGCCCACGGTGATGGCCGCTGCCGGCCGCCGGCTCGCCGAGGAGATGGTGCGGATCACCGGCCGCCGCTGGTCCACGCCGTACAAGGAGCCGGTGGCGGCCAGCCTGCTGGAGCGCGCCCTGCAGGCGGCAGCGGAGAGCATCGAGGCCGCGATCGGGCGAGGGACGCCATCGTCTCTCCCGGAGCGGCCGTTCCCGCCGGCCGGCGTGCGGCCGCCGGCGCCCGGTGACCCCGCCGTCTCCTCTCTGCGTCCGGGGAGCGGCCACGACGCGGGAGTCGCCTTCGTCCTCAACGGCCGGCTCGTGCATGTGACGGCCCCGCCACAGGCGACGCTGCTGCAGGTGCTGCGCGACGAGCTGCTGCTGACCGGCACCAAGTGCGGCTGCGAGATCGGCGAATGCGGCGCCTGCACGGTGATCCTGGACGGCGAGACGGCCTGCAGCTGCCTGCTCCTGATCGGCCAGGTCGCCGGCCGCCGGGTGACGACGGTGGAGGGCCTCGCCGCCGCCGTGGCGCCGGACGGGACCGGCCTGCACCCCCTGCAGCGGGCGTTCCTCGATCAGGACGCCGTGGCCTGCGGCTTCTGCACGCCGGGCATGCTGATGGCCGCGCGCGCCCTGCTCGACCGCAACCCGCAGCCCACGCGGCAGGAGATCCAGTGCGCCCTCAGCGGCACGCTCTGCCGCTGCACCGGCTACCATCCGATCATCGCGGCCGTCGAGCAGGCGGCCCGCGACCTGGAGAGAACCCGTGGCACCGCGACGTGACCACCCGTCCGCCGGCTGGACCGCCGCCCAGGCCGCGGCTTTCGCCCCCGAGCCAGCGCTCTCGCCCGACGAGGCGCTGGCCGAGGCGACGCGCTGCCTGCAGTGCTTCGATCCGCCCTGCCAGCGGCACTGCCCGGCAGGCATCGCCATCCCCCGCTTCATCCGCATGATCCGCAGCGGGAACCTCGGGAGCGCGGCCGAGGTGGTGCGCAGCGCCAACCCGCTGGCCGGCAGCTGCGGCCTGGCCTGCCCCGACGAGCAGTACTGCGCAGCCGCGTGCACCCGCGCACGGATCGACCGACCGATCGCGATCCGGCGGCTGCATCGCCACGCCACCGAGGCGGGCGAGACGCTCGGTGCGCGTCCGGTGCGATCGGCCGAGCGGCTCGGTTGCCGGGTGGCCGTGGTGGGGGCCGGGCCCGCGGGGCTCGCCTGCGCCGGCGAGCTGTGGCGCCTGGGGATCGATGTCGACATCCACGAGGCCCGCGCGCGCGCCGGCGGCGTGCTCGCCCACGCCATCCCGGCCTACCGGTTCGCCGACCGGGCGCTCGCCGGCGATGTGCGCTGGATCGCGCCAGAGGAGCGCGCCGGCGGCGCCGGGTCGACCCGCCGCCGCGTCGCGCGCGGACCGGCGTCGCTGCGGATCCTCGACGGCCGTCCGGTGCGCGACCTCGCCGCGCTCGCCGCGCGATACGATGCGCTCTACGTGGCGCCCGGAGCGGTGGCCCGACAACCGGCCCTGCCGGGCGCCGAGCTGCGCGGGGTATCGTCCGCGCTGGAGTTCCTGGAGCGGTGCCGGCGACGGAACTACCGCAACCCGGTGGGCCGGTCGGTGGTGGTCATCGGCGGCGGCAACGTGGCGGTGGACGCCGCCATGGCCGCCGTCCGTTGCGGGCTGAACGGGTCGGACGCGGCGGGCACCGCGGTGCACCTGGTGTACCGACGCGAGCGCGCCGCGATGCCCGCCTGGGACCGCGAGATCCGCGAGGCCGAACGCGTGGGCGTGCAGCTGCACCTGCAGGTGGCGCCGATCGCGATCGAGGGCGACCGGGGCAGGGTCGCCGGCATCCGCCTGCAGCGGACCCGACCCGGCGCGCCCGACCGCAGCGGTCGTCCCAGACCGGTCGCGGTGCCGGGCGACGAGCTCGCCCTGGCCTGCGATCGCGTGCTCCTGGCCACGGGACTCGAGCCGCCCGCTCTGGCCGATCAGCTGCCGCGCTCGCGCGCGCGGTGGATCAGGGTGCAACCGGCCACGGGCCTGGTGCGGGACAACGTGTACGCGGGCGGCGACGCCGTCGGCTCGGATCAGACCATCGTGGCGGCGGTCCGCGACGGCAAGGCGGCCGCGCGCGCCATCGCCGCCCGCCTGCGGAGGTCGCGATGAGCAGCCGCCCCGATCCCGGCGCCGCGGCCCGCCGCCGCATCGCCGGCGCTCCCGACCCGGAGCGTCGGTTCGAGCAGGCCGACCTCTACGAATACCCGGGGCTGGCGACCGACTTCTGCGGCCTGCGGTTCGTGAATCCCTTCTTGCTGGCCGCTTCCCCGTGCACCGACGAGCTGGCCATGGTGGAGCGCGCCTTCGAGATGGGCTGGGCGGGCGCCGTGCTCAAGACCACCTCGCGCGAGGGGACGCGGGTGGACCTGGCCTACCCGATGATGTCCTCGCTCGACCACGGCGACCAGCGGCTGGTGGGCATGGGCAACATCGACCTGATCAGCCGCCACCACGCCGGCGAGGTGGTCCGGCGGGTCCGCCGTCTGAAGCGTCGCTTTCCCGACCGGGTGGTCATCGCCTCCATGATGGGCGCCAGCCGCGACGACTGGCAGGACGTGGCGAGCCGGCTGGCCGCCGCCGGCGCCGACATGATCGAGTGCTCCTTCTCGTGCCCGCAGGGCAGCATGGGCGAGGACGCGGGCAAGATGCTCGCCCAGTCGCCCGACGCGACCGAGCGGGTGGCCCGCTGGGTGAAGGAGGCGGCGGGCAGCGTGCCCGTCGCGATCAAGATCACCCCCCAGGTCACCGACATCGTGGCCGTGGCCCGCGCCCTGGAGCGGGCCGGCGTCGACGCGATCACCGCCAGCAACTCCGTGCCGGCGCTGATGGGCGTGGACATCGAGACCTTCGTCCCCCGGCCGGCGCTGCGCGGCCTTTCCACCTACTCCGGGCTCACTGGCCCGGCGATCAAGCCGATCACGCTGCGCACCATCGCCGAGATCGCGCGGCACGTCTCGCTCCCCATCCTGGGCACCGGCGGCGCCGGCGACTGGCGCGACGCGGTGGAGTTCATGCTCGTCGGCGCCGGCGTGGTGCAGTACTGCACCGCACCCATGCACCACGGCTTCCGCATCATCGACGATCTGACCAGCGGGCTCTCCCGGTACCTGACGCGCAAGGAGTTGGCCTCGCCGGCCGCGCTGGTCGGCCGGAGCCTGCCCCACCTCGTCGATCACGACGCGTTGCCGCGTCGCGAGGTCCGCAGCCGGGTCGTCGCCGAGCGGTGCATCGGCTGCGGCCTGTGCCACGTGGCCTGTCGCGACGGCGGTCACGAGGCTGTCAGGTGGCCGGCGGACGGCCGCCTGCCCGAGGTGGATCCGGAACTGTGCGTGGGCTGCGGGCTGTGCCTGACGGTGGCGCCCGTGGCCGGCTGCCTGGAGCTGGTGGAGCTGCCGGCGACCGGAGGCCGGCCGTGAGCCGCGTCCTCGTTCGTGACGCGCTCCTCTTCGACGGAGCGACGGTGCGCGCGGGCGTCGACCTGCTCGTCGAGGACGGCGTGGTGGCCGCGATCGGCGCCACTCCGGGAGACGGCGGCGCGGTCGCGCCAGGCGGCGCGGTCGCATCAGACGGCGCCGGGGTGATCGACGCTGCCGGCCGGCTCGTCACGCCCGGACTCGTGAACGCCCACACCCACGCCTACTCGACCCTGGCCTGCGGCATCGCCCTGAAGGACGCGCCGCCGGCCGACTTCGTGCAGACGCTCGAGCGGCTCTGGTGGCGCCTCGACCGGGCTCTCGGGTTGCGCGACATCGAGCTGTCGGCCCGCCTGCATGCGGTGGCCGGTCTCCATGCCGGTGTCACCTGTGTCTTCGATCACCATGCCTCGCAGGCGAACGTCGCCGGTTCGCTGGCCGCGCTGGCCGACGGGTTCCTGGCCGCCGGGCAGCGTGCCTGCGTGTGCTTCGAGGTCTCCGATCGCGGCGGCGAGGATGCCGCGAGTGCGGGCATCGCCGAGAACGCGCGCGGCCTCGACCGGGCGGCGGCCATGCCGGGCGATCGTCTCAGAGCGCTCGTGGGCCTGCACGCCTCGCTCACCCTGAGCGATGCCACACTGGCTGCCTGCCGCCGGCTGGCCGAGGACCATGGGACCGGCTGCCACGTGCACGTGGCCGAGGCGGTGGCCGATCAGGCCGACGCGCTGCGTCGCAGCGGCCGGCGCGTGATCGAGCGGCTGGCCCAGGCCGGCGTGCTGGGGCCCCGGACGATCTGCGTGCATGGCGTCCACCTGGACGACGCGGAGCGGGCGTTGCTCGGCGCCAGCGGGTCGTGGCTCGTACATTGCCCGCAATCGAACATGAACAACGCAGTGGGCGCCGCGAATCTGCAGCTTTTGGGCGATGCGGGGGTACGCCTGGCCCTGGGCACCGACGGCTTCACGGCCGACCCGCGCCGCGACGCCCTGTGCGCCCACCTGCTGCAGAACCACGCCGCGGGCGACCCTCGCGCGGGCTGGGCCCAGGTACCACGTCTGCTGTTCCACGCCAACGCCGAGCTGGCGCGCGAGACGTTCGCTGCCGGTCTGGGCCGGCTGCAGGTCGGCGATCCCGCCGACCTGACGGTCTGGGACTACCTGCCCGCGACGCCGCTCGACGCCGAGAACCTGCACGGGCACCTGATGTTCGGCCTGACCCACGCTCGCGCGGCCGACGTGTTCGTGGGCGGCGAGCAGGTGCTCGCGAACGGACGTGCGACGCGGCTGGACGAAGCGGCGCTGCGCGCGGAGTGCCGCGCGGCCGCGGCCGCGCTGTGGGAGCGATTCTGAGATGAGGTACTCCAGCGTCCAGGACGTGGTGTGCATCGAGTGCGGCCGCGTCTATCCGCTGGACGGGACGGTGTTCACCTGTCCCGACTGCGGTCCCCTGGCCGGCACCCTGGACGTGCGCTACGACCTGGAGGCGCTGCGTGGCCGCTTCGGGCCGGCCCTGCTCGCGAGCCGCGACGATCCGACCCTCTGGCGCTATCACGAGCTGCTGCCCGTCCGGCGACCCGAGGCTGTGGTGCACCTGCCGACGGGAATGACGCCCTTGATCCGCCTCGAGGACCGGCTGGTGGCCACGCTCGCCAGGGAGCTGGAGGTCGTCCTGCCCGTGCGTCTGCTCGTCAAGGACGATACGCGCCTGGCGAGCGGCTCGACCAAGGACCGCGCCTCCTCCGTGGCGGTCAGCCACGCGCTGGAGCTGGGCCGCGAAGAGATCGCGGCCGCCTCCACCGGCAACGCGGCGTCGTCGGTGGCGATGTTTGCCGCCCGCGCGGGGCTTCGCTGCACGATCTTCGCCCCGGCGAGCGCACCACCGGTGAAGCTGCTGCAGATCCGCGCCCACGGCGCGCGGCTCTGGGCCGTGGCGGGCACCTACGACCAGGCCTTCGATCTGTGCGCCGCCTACTGTCGCGCCGCCGGTTGCTACGATCGCAACACCGCCACCAACTTCGTGCTCGGCGAGGGGAAGAAGACCCTGGCTCTCGAGATCTGGGAACAGCTCGGCTACCGCGCGCCCGACTGGGTGGTCGTCCCGGTGGGCGACGGCTGCATCATCGGCGGCGTGCACAAGGGTTTCCACGACCTCGAGGCGCTCGGCCTGATCGCGCGGCCACCACGACTGCTCGGCGTGCAGGCCGAGGGCTCGGCCGCTTTGGCACGGGCCTGGCGAGCCGGCGCCGACGTCTGCGACGAGGTCGTCGCGCTGACGCTGGCCGATTCGATCGCCGTCGGCCGGCCTCGCGACCAGCGCAAGGCCCTGCGCGCCGTGCGCGAGAGCGGAGGTGCCTTCGTCACCGTCGCTGACGTGGACATCCTGCGGGCCCAGAGCCGTCTCGCCACGCGTGCCGGCATGCTGGTGGAGCCTGCCGCGGCGGCGGCGCTGGCCGGGCTCGGCCGGGCCGCTCTCGAGGGCGTGGTCGCCCCGGACGCCGAGGTGGTGCTCCTGCACACCGGGCACGGCCTGAAGGACATGAACGCGGTGGAGCGGTGCGCCGCCGCCAACCCGCCTCGAACCCTGGTGCCCACGGCCGACGCCCTTCAGCAGCTGCTCCGGTGGACGGCCACCGGCAAGCTCCCGACACCCACCGACGACGAGGAAGGCGAGCGATGCCCCTGACCGACCAGCAGATCCGCGCCGGCGCCGAGCGCATGGCCGACGACGCGACCGACTTCCTGCGGGACCTGATCCGCACCCCCTCCATGTCGGGACGCGAGGAGCGCGCGGTCGCCCTGATCCACGACCGCATGACCGCCCTCTATTTCGACGAGGTGAAGGTGGACCCCTTCGGCAACGTCTGGGGCCGGATCGGCCACGGCCGCCGGGTGGTGGCGTTCGACGCCCACGTGGACACCGTGGACGTGGGCGACCGCTCGCTGTGGCAGGTGGACCCGTTCGGCGCCGAGATCGTGGACGGCGTCGTGTACGGCCGCGGCGCCTCCGACCAGAAGGCGGGCATGGCGGCGCTGGTGTACACCGGCGCGCTGCTGAAGCAGCTGGCGTGGGACGGCGATCTCACCCTCTGGTTCGTCGGTTCGGTGCTGGAGGAGGACTGCGACGGGCTCTGCTGGCACTACATCCTGAACGAGGGGCTGATGCGGCCGGACCTGGTGGTGCTCACCGAGCCCACCGACCTGCAGGTCTACCGCGGCCAGCGCGGCCGCATGGAGCTCGAGGTGACTCTCGGCGGCCTCTCCTGCCACGGCTCGGCGCCCGAACGCGGCGTGAACGCGATCCATCGCATGGCACCGGTGCTGCAGGCGATCGGGCGCCTGGGCGCCGAACTGGCCGACGACCCCTTCCTCGGCCGCGGCACGATCACCACGAGCGAGATCCGTTCCCAGGCGCCTTCCCTTTGCGCGGTGGCCGACGCCTGCACGATCCATCTCGACCGCCGCCTCACCTTCGGGGAGACGGACGCGACCGCGATCGCGGAGATCGAGCGGATCCTCGCCCGCGAGGCGCCGCCGCCGGCGGCAACGACGGACGCGGGCACAGCTGCCGGTCCCGGGGTTGCCGGCACCGGGGCCGCCGCCGCGGACGGCGCCGCCGCCAGGATCGCGCCGTCGCGCGTCGAGGTGCCGCTGTTCCAGCGGCCGAGCCACACGGGACTCGTCTACCCGATGCGCCAGTATTTCCCTGCGTGGACGCTGCCCGAGGACGACCCGCTGCTCGCCGTGGCCCTGGACGCCCGCCGGCGTGCCCTCGGCGAGCCCGGAACCGCCGGCAAGTGGACCTTCTCCACCAACGGCGTGGCCACCTGCGGTCTGCATGGCGTGCCCACCATCGGCTTCGGACCCGCGAACGAGATCCACGCCCATGCCCCGACCGACCAGTGTCCGGTCGCCCACGTCGGCCGGGCGATCGCCTTCTACACCACCCTCGTCAGCCTGCTCGCCGCCCGTGCCGGCGACTGGCCCGGCGCCAAGGAGCGTTGACCCGATGAGCACCGAGAACCGTCCCTATCCCATCGTGCCCGACCTCACCCTCGGCGGCGAACTGCGCGGCCGCGACTGGATCGTCACCCAGGACTGGAGCGTGCCCGAAATCGAGCGGCTGCTGGCGCTCTCGAGCGAGCTGAAGGACCGCTTCCGGCGTGGCGAGCCGACGCTGGCGCAGTCGCACAAGACCGTGTTCCTGCTCTTCTTCGACAACTCCACCCGCACGCGGAACTCGTTCGAGGCGGGTGCCACGCAGCTGGGCGCGCACGCCCACTTCATCAGCGCCGAGACCTCGCAGGTGGCGCACGGCGAGTCGGCCAAGGACACCGGCATCATCCTCAGCCGCTACGGGCACGGCATCGCCATCCGGCACGACAAGATCCCCGGCGAGGGCAACGCCTATCTGCGCGAGGTGGCGCGCTGGGCCGACAAACCGGTGATCAACATGCAGTGCGACGTCGACCACCCGTGCCAGACGCTCGCCGACCTGATGACGATCCAGGAGAAGCTCGGCCGCGACCTGCGCGGCAAGAAGATCGCGGTATCATGGGCGTACACGAAGACGTACGCCAAGCCGCTGTCGGTTCCCCAGGGACTGATCACGCTGCTGACCCGGTTCGGCATGGACGTGTCCCTGGCCCACCCGCCGGAGTTCCGGCTGATGGACGACCAGCTCGCGATCGCCCGCGCGAACGCGGCGGCGAGCGGCGGCAGTTTCGAGATCGTCGACGACATGGACGCCGCCTTCGCCGGCGCACACGTGGTCTATCCCAAGAGCTGGGGCTGCCTGGATCTGTTCGATCGCCCGCAGGAGTCGCTGGCGCTGGGAGCGAACTACCGGGACTGGATCTGCGACGAGCGGCGGATGGGCCTGGCCGATCCGGCGGCGCTCTACATGCATTGCCTGCCCGCCGACCGTGGCACCGAGGTCACCGACGCGGTGATCGACGGCCCGAACTCGGTCGTGTACGACGAGGCGGAGAACCGCCTGCACACCTGCAAGGCGCTGATGGCGGCCTTGATGTAAGAGCTCCCGCCGGCGGAGCTGACAGCGGAGGTGCGGACGTGCGAACCGACGGCGAGGACGAGCGCGCGGACCGATCCGCCGGCGGCGGCAGCAGCCTGCCCGACGCTCCGTCCGGTGGTGGCGCCGACCGACCGCTCGACCTGCTGATCACCGGCGGCCGGGTGGTCACGCCCGACGGTCCGGCCGACCTGGCAGTGGGCGTCCGCGACGGCAGGATCGCCTACCTGGGTCCCGGCACACGCGCCGCCGCGACAGGGACCGCCGGCACCGGCGAGCTTCGCGGGCGAACCGGTCCTGCCGGCGTGGCCGGTTCCCTGCCGGCCACCCGCGAGCACGTTCGCGCCGACGGCCTCGTGGTCCTGCCCGGACTCGTGGATCCCCACGTCCATCTCGGTCTGCCCATGGGCGACCAGACGACCGCCGACGACCCCGACACCGGCACCGCCGCGGCCCTGGCCGGGGGCGTGACCACGGTCGCTGATTTCACCCTGCATCGGCCGGGCCGCACTCTCGCCGGCGACTTCAAGGCCCGCCGGGTCGAGTTCGACGGCCGTGCCCGGTGCGACTTCACGTTCCATGCCAACGTGACCGAGTACGGTGCCGACTTCGCCGGCCGGATCGACGACGAGCTGGCCGCCCTGCGCCAGGTGGGCGGCCGTAGCCTGAAGGTCTTCACCTGCTATGAGGAGATCGGTTACGCCGTCTCCCCCGGTAACCTGCGCGTGCTGCTGACCGCCGCCCGCCGTCACGGTCTCGTGGTGCTGGTGCACGCCGAGGACGGCGCCCTGGTGGCCGAGGCGACGACGCGCCTGGTGGCCGACGGACGCACCTCGCCACGCGACTACCCGGCGTCACGGCCCGCCGGGGCGGAGGCGAAGGCCGTGCGCGACGTGATCGATGCGGCCCGCGACACCGGCGCACCGGTCTACTTCGTGCACGTCAGCACCGCCGCCGCGGTGGCGGCGATCCGCGAGGCGCGCGCGCTGGGCGACACGCCGCTGATCCGGCTGGAGACCTGCCCGCAGTACCTGCTGCTGGAGGAATCGCTGTACGAGGGAGCGAACGGCGCGCAGTACCTCGTGGCACCGCCATTGCGGACGGAGGACGACCGCCGGGCCCTGAGAGAGGCTCTCCGTGACGGCACCGTCGACGTGGTGGCCACCGATCACTGCTGCTTCCGGCGCGGTCAGAAGGACCGCCCGGGAACCCCGTTCACCCGGCTCCCGCGGGGGCTGCCCGGAGTGGAGACCCGCCTCGCCCTGGTCCACGCCCTGCTCGCCCGAAGCGACGGTCGTGATGGAGCTCGGAGCGATGCCCCCGCCGACCTGGACGATGCGAGCTGGCGCCTCCTGGTCGAGGTGCTCGCCGCCGCTCCTGCCCGGATCCTCGGGCTGGCGGACCGCAAGGGTTCGATCCGGATCGGCGCCGACGCCGACCTGGTGCTGTTCGCGCCCGGCGCCGGCGGCCGCCTCGACGCCGCCGGCCTGCGCACCGCGACCGACTTCAGTCCCTACGCCCACCTGGCGGCGGGCGGCCAGGTGACCGGCGTCTACCTGCGGGGGCTACGACTGGAGAGGCCGTTCGGTGCGGAGCCCCATCCTGCCGGAACGTTGCTGGCGTGACTCGGCAGAGCAGCCGCTCGTATCAGGCGTCGCGCGACCTCGAAGAGCCCGAGCGCTCCGCTCAGAGCTGAGGCGCGGGCCAGGGCGCGATGCCCGGGCGCGAGTCGTGGGGATCGCTGTCCAGCGGCTGCGCAAAGGCCACGATGTACGGCGAGAACCATCCGGTCTCGGGATATCGGTGCAGCCTGTCGGCGACGAACCACAACCCTCGGTTCGGAACCCGCAGCAGGCCGGCGACCGTCTTTCCGAGCGTTCCGGGAACGGCGCCGAGCAGGCCGGGATTGAACATGCCGAAGTACCGCACGAACCGGACTGAGAGTCCGGCCTGCCGGTGGATGTCCAGGAGGCGGGACCGATCGATCACCTGGTGCATGCGGTAGATTTCAGGAGCAAGATGCTTGTACATGCCGAACATCAGACCGGCGGTGTTGGGGATTGCCGTGAATATCCAGCCGCCTGGTCGCAGCAGTCGGCATATGTTGCGCAGCGCCGCCGCCGGATCGGAGAAATGTTCGAGGACGCCGAACGACGTGACCACGTCGAACGACCCGGCGAGGTCCGCGCAGTCGAACACGTCTCTGCAGATGATCTCGCCACCGAGGTCCACGCCGTGACGAGCGAGCGAGTGAGCGGTTCCCGCACAGCCGACCTCCGAGTAGTCGATGATCGATGTCCGGAAGCCGAAGCGGCGGTGCAGGTGGACGACATGCTGTGATCGTGCACCGCCGATCTCGACCAGCCGCAGGTCCGGGTCGGGCCGGAACATGGTGTCGAAGAGACGGCCGTAGCTGCGCCAGACCGGATCGGTCCGCGGTCGGTCGAGGTAGTCGTCCAGGGTGGCGTAGACACTATCCCAGTAGCGTTGCTCTGCGAGGGCCTCTGGCATGTCGTCTCCGATCGGGCTCTCATCAGTGCTGGATACAAAATAAGAATGCCCGATCCTACCATACTCTCGGCACGGAATTGCCAGAGCCCGACCCGATCATTCATCTCCCGTGCGCAACCCGCGGCCTCAGGGCCGGATCGGCTGATCCGCCCCCGCTCCCGGGCCGTAGACGATCGCGTTGAGCAGGAGCCGCTGAGTCCCGATCGTCGCGCCGCGGAACGCTGCGGGCCCGGCGAAGAGGATCACCTGACCACGCCCGCGACGTTCGCGCGTCACGTAGGCCGAACTGGTCAGGCGGTGAGCCGCCTCGGGCCAGAGCAGACCGCTCATGCGCAGGCGCACCTCGTGTCCGGGGGGCACCGGGCTCCAGCCGATCCGCCCGGCGCCGGCATCGGTACCGCTGTCGCCGCCGGCATCCACCGCGGGCTGGAACACGCCGAAACGCACCGGCGCCTCGGCGGTCCCCTTCGTGACCAGCACCGGTCCGCGGCCCACGGCCGAGCCGGTCAGCACCGGAAGCACCTGCCCGCAGCCGGCGGTCAGCCAGTGCAGGGTGTCGACGCGGGCGGACAGGAAGGCGCCCTGCGGCATGAACAGACGCTGCCAGGTGTCCAGGCGCCGGCGCGCCTCGGCACCGGTGGGCCCGGAGGCTGCAGAAGCCTCTTTCGTCGCTCGCTCCTGGTCCGACCCCTCCGCAAGCCTCTCGCCACGGCCGCGGCGGTTTCGTGAATCCGGCGCGGCGCCGGTGATGGGCGGCGCCGGGACGTCGGACGGCACGGTGTGCGACCAGACATCCAGGTCCTCGGCCCACGTGCCGGTCTGCGCCAGCCACTCGCGCCAGATCGCCAGCTCGTAGGGCGCGGGGTCGTCGAGCGTCGCGGCCAGATCCTGCGCCTGGCTCGGGAACTCCTCGGAGCCCACCAGGGCTGCCGCCGCGCCGCCGATCGCGATCAATGTCCCGCCCGCCTCGACCCAGGCCGACAGGGCGGCCGGCAGACCCTCCGGCAGACCGGCCCCCCAGCGGTGCGGCAGGATCAGGAGGTTGTAGCGACGCAGATCGTCGCGGGTGAGCCGGTCCTCGTCCAGATGCGAGTGCCGGATGCCGAGCTGGTGGTCCAGCGCGAACCAGATCTCGCCGAAATCGGCGGTGCTCGTGCCGCCACGGCCGACCAGACCGATGCTCGGCGCCTCGAGGCGACGGAAATGGCGCCCGCCCAGGTCGGGCAGATCGCCGGCGCCGAGGCCGCCGCCCAGCGGCACGGCTGTCTGCCCCCAGGCCTCGGCCGCGGCGGACACCAGACGGTCGAGCTCGTCCCGGCGCGCACGATTGTCGTCCAGCGTCACCACGAGGCTGCCGCGCACGAACGGGTGGTCTGCGCCCCGGAACGCCCGTTCCGCCAGCCGCACCTGCACCCCCTGCTCGAGCAGCCGGGTGGCGAACCCCAGCGAACCGTCGTCACGTCCGTCCACGGCCCAGCCCACCGGCTCGACGCGGGCCGCGTCGGACGCGCCGGCCGCTCCGTCCGCCGGGGCCTCGCCCGACCGCCCCACGCCTGGGGGCATCCGCCCCGCCTCCAGGAGCCGCGCCTCGCCCGGCGGCGCCGACGGGATCTCGTAGACCTCCAGATCGAGCATCAGCGGCAGGCTCCAGGCGGTCACGTCGTACATGCGCGAACGGCCCTTCCGCAGCAATTCCTGCCGTTCCTTGCGGAGGGTCTCGTCGGGAACGCGCGGGTCGAGGTCGAGCAGGGCCGCGGCCAGGTAGCCCTCGGGCTGACGGCCGGCGACGATCAGCGTACCGGCGGGCAGCGTCAACCGGTCGTGACGGCGGCCGAGCGGATCGCGCGCAGCGCGGACCGTCGCCGCCGCCGGCAGGAAGCGCAGCTCGACACCGTGCAGGTCCATCAACTCGCGGAAGCGCTGCTCCCGCTCCGGGCTCCGGCCCGGCACCACGGCCCAGCTGCGGCCGGCGTAAGGCGATTCGGGCCCGGCCGCCAGCCGGCGCTGCCGCAGGAAGTCGCGCTTCAGTTCCTGGCGGTGATCATGCAGCGTCCGCAGGTTGGCCATCGTGCTGACCACCTGGTGGTGCACCGCCTCCCGGTAGCTCAGCAGCTTGTCGCCGCCCTGGCGGACGGCATCCTCGGCCACCCGCGCCTGCTCGTAGAGGACGAAGAGTCCCGCGCGGTAAGACGCCCAGGAGCTGTAGCCCAGATACCACTCGTCGTTCCACTCGCCGGTGTAGTACGGCCAGCCGTATCGGTCGAAGGCGCGGGCCTGGTCGGCCGCGAACACCTCGCCCCACTGCAGGCGGCTCGGCGGCAGGTGCGGGTTGATCGGATCGCGGGGCGGCGAGAAGAGGTAGGTGTCCTGCGAACCCATCTCGTGGCCGTCGACCAGCAGCAACGGATACCACGCGCCGATCTCCCGCATCCGGCCGCGGGTCTCGGGGTGGACGGCCACCAGGAAGTCGCGATTCAGGTCGAAGAAGTAATGATTGGTGCGGCCGCTCGGCCAGTCGCCCCGCCGCAGCAGCGACTGATCGTCCACGTTCGGGGCTCGACCGCGGTGCTCCACCACCTGCTGGGCGAAGCGGGTGCGCCCGTCCGGGTTCATCAGCGGATCGACGATGACGATCAGGTCGCGCAGCAATTGCTCCGTCTCCTCGGCGGCGTCGGCCGCGAGGTGGTGGATCACGGCCAGCGCGGCGTCGGCGCCGCTGGTCTCGTTGCCGTGGATGGAATACGCGAACCAGCCCACCGCCGGCAGATCCGCCAGCAGACGATCGGCCTCGTCCTGGTCGAGACCACGCGGGTCGGCCAGGCGGGCGATACCGGCCCTGATCTCGTGCAGCCGGGCGTGATTCTCGGGCGCGGTGATCAAGGCGTAGTGCAGCGGCCGCCCCTCGTGGCTGCGTGCATACTCCACCACCGCCACCCGCGGGCTCGCCTCCGCCCACGCCCGCAGGCAGTCGGTGATCTGTGCGGCCGAGGCGAAGCGGGCACCGATCGGATGCCCCAGCAGCGTCTCGGGGGAGGGCACCGGCAGCTCGTGCCGCGCCGCCGGGAAGAACGGCGCCTCGTACGCGAGACCGGGCAGCTCCGTGGGCGGCGGCGGCTGGCGGAGGCCGGTCGCCGGCGCCTGCGCGACCGGTGCGGCAGCGGCGGTGCAGAGACCGGCGGCGACGGTGGCGACCACCAGAAGGAGCACGACGAAGCTGGACGATTGCTGGCGAGGATGCGGCATGGCGAAGTCTCCTGACCACGAGGAAGGATCAAGAACGAGCCGGGGACCTGACACCCTGGACCGTGACCGGCGTCCGGCTCGAGCGTGCGATGATCAGCCGAGGCCCGTCCGGCGATTGAACGCGCGGATCAGGTCGTCCCAGTCCTCCACCTGAGCGAAGGTCTCGTGCCAGAACTCGGGCTCCCACAGCTCGCGCAGTTCCTCCACGGTGCGGCCCTGCTGTTCCACCCAGGTGAAGTACTTCAAGTTGTGGAGCGCCAGCTGGTCCTCGTGGGTCAGCTCGCGCAGATGGTCGGTGGTGACGGCCTCCAGGTGGCGTCCGAAATGACGGGCGGCCTGCAACTCGCTGTAGGATCCCTGCTCCTGTCGCTGCTCCTCCAGGCGCGAGGCGTAGAGCTGCATGGCGTCGGTCAGCGGCAGGAAGATCACGTCATGCGCGGTTAGCCCCCAGTATCGCGCCGCCTTGATCGCCCCCACCAGGTTGCAGATGGAGCTGAGACCGAGCAACGGCAGTGCCGCCACGGTCTCGTCCGGCACGCCGGCTCCGCGCAGGTACGCCTGGCCCTCCGGTTCGTTGAAGAGCCGCATGAGGTGCACCACCTGCTCGTCGTCGACGGCCGCCACGAGGTCGGTGTTGCGGACGTTGTGGATCCACGGCACGTGCTTGTCGCCGATCCCCTCGATGCGGTGCCCGCCGAAGCCGCAGCGCAGCAGCGTGGGGCACTGCAGCGCCTCGAGCGCGACGACCCGCGCACCGCGGTGGTGCTCCTTGAGGAAGTCGCCCGCGGCGATCGTCCCGGCCGATCCGGTGGCGCTCACCCAGGCCGCCAGGCGGTCGCCGGGCGCAGCCAGGCGCCGGAAGATCTCGTCCACCACGCCACCGGTGACGTGGTAGTGCCAGATGGCGTTGCCGAACTCCTCGAACTGGTTGAAGATCACGATGTCGCGCCCGCGTTCGCGGCGCAGTTCCCAACACTTGTCGTAGATCTCCTTGACGTTCGACTCGCAGCCCGGCGTGGCGAAGATCTCGTCGGTGCCGACCTCGCGCAGCCACTCGAATCGTTCGCGGCTCATCTCCTCGGGCAGGATGGCCACGGCGGGGCAGGCCAGCAGCGCGCAGTCGAAGGCGCCGCCGCGGCAGTAGTTGCCCGTCGACGGCCAGACCGCCTTCTGCGTCGTCGGGTCGAAGTTCCCCGAGACCAGCCGCGGCACCAGGCAGCCGAAGCCGGCCCCCACCTTGTGAGCGCCGGTGGGGAACCAGTGCCCCACGAGTCCCACGACCCGCGCCGCCACGCCGGTCAGCGCGGCCGGGAACTCGATCCAGTTGCCGTCGTGGTACAGCCCTCCGTGTTCCCGGGGCTCGTTCTTCCAGGTGATGCGAAAGAGATTGACCGGGTCCACGTCCCACAGGCCCACCTCGCGCAGCCGCGCGCGCACGGCCTCGGGCACCAGCCGCGGATCACGCTGCTCGGCGAAGGTCGGAATGAGGATCCCGCGCTCGCGGCAACGCTCCACGGTCCGGGCGAGGACGTCCTCGTGAATCTCCTGGATGATCTTGGGACCCATCTCGCCGTCGCCCTCCCGTTGCTCGAACCCGATGGTGGAACGGCCGGGGTCGATGCCCGTCGCTCGGTCCTCGTCGCTCGGTCCTTGTCGCTCGATCCTCGTCGCTCGATCCCGCCACGCGCGGCGCGATCCTGCTCCGCTCGCATCCTACCGGCGACGGCTGTTCCGTGGCGGCCGGTCGGACGGAGCCTCCAGATCTTCCGGCGTGTTCACGTTGCGCAGGATACCGGGGTCGTCCACGGTCACCGTGACGATCCGGGCGGGATCCTGCCGCACCACGGCGCGCAAGGGGGCGTCGCGACCGAGCGCCATGACCTCCGCCCAGACCGCGCGGCCGAGCACGATGGGATGGCCGCGGTGGCCGGCGTGGACCGGCACCGTGATCCGGGCGGCCGGATCGGCGGCAGCCGCGAAACCCGCGCACAGCGCGCGCAGCGTGGCCGTGCGGACGAGCGGAAAGTCCACCGGCATGAGCAGGGCCCCCGCTGCCGTCGCGGGCAGCGCCCGTAGCCCGACGATGATACTCCCGGTGCGGCCCTGTTCCCAGCGCGGGTTCTCGATCCACACGATGTCGTCGGCGACCGGCCCCGTCGGCGGCGGATGGTTTGTGCCGGGGTCGGCGGCCGCCGCTCGGCCGGCAAGCGATCTCCTCACCTCGTCCGCACGACAGCCCACGACCACGACCACCGGGGCGCAGCCGGCGCCGCGGCTGCGCTCGACGGCCAGTTCGAGCCACGTGCGCTCTCCCAGACGAGCCAGCGCCTTGGGGCCGCCCCAGCGGCGGCCCGCACCCGCCGCGAGTACGAGCGTCGCCACCTCAACCGGCATGGACGACCTCGCTCAGGAAGCGGCCGACCAGCCGCACGAGGACGTCCAGGCGATACGCGGCGGTGGAGCGGACGTCGTCGATGGGCCGCACCGACCCGGCTGCGGCGGCGTCGGCCGCGTCGGTCACCGCCTCGAGGGTGGCCGCCGTCAGTTCGCGTCCCACGAGAGCTGCCTCCACGGCGCGCAGCGGCAGCGGTACCGGCGCCACGCTGCCGGCGGCCAGACGCACGTCGACCAGCCTGCCGCCTGGATCACGCCGGGCGCTCGCGCCCAGGCAGACCTTCGCGATCGCCTGCGCCCGCCGGGTGCCCACCTTGTAGAAGGCCTGCCACGATCCCTCGGACGCCAGCGGCACCTCCACCGCCACCAGCAGCTCGTCCGGCCGCCGCGCGGTCTGCCGGTACCCGGTGAAGAAGGAAGCCAGCGGCACCGTGCGCTCCCCTGCGCTGCTCTTCAGGCGCGCCGCGGCGTCGAGGGCGATGAGGACCGGCGGCGAGTCGGCCGCGGGCGAGGCCGTCACCAGGTTACCGCCCAGGGTGGCGCGGTTCTGGATCGCGACGGAACCCACCTGCCGCGCCATGGCGGCGATGGCGGGGAAGTGGCGCACGACGAGCGATGCGGCGTGCAGATCCGCGAACGTCGCCGCGGCGCCGATCCGCAGCCGGTCGCCGGTGAGGCTGATCTCGCGCAGCTCCGCCAGCCCCGTCAGGTCGAGAACGGCCACCGGCGACGGGCGGCCGAGCTTCTGCTCGACGAGCAGGTCCGTGGCGCCGGCCACCGGCACCAGGCTGGAGCCGTGCTCGGCCAGCAGCCGCAGCGCCTCGCCGAGGCTGGCGGGGGCGAAGGCCGCGGCGGGGTCAGCTCCGACCGAGACCGGCGCCGGCGCCTCGCTCGCCTGGGCCGCCGGCGCCTCGCTCGCCTGGGCTGCCGCCGCCAGGCTCGCCGCGTCTGCGATTCCAGCCGCCGCCTCGCCGCCTTTTCCCGCCCGCAGGTCGGCCGCCAGCTCCACCGCGCGGAAGATGCGCTCGTAGCCCGTGCAGCGACAGATGTTCCCGGCGAGCGACTCGCGCACCCGCTGCCGCGTGGGCCGCGGCTCCGACTCGAGCAGGGCGTGCCCGGCCATCACCATCCCCGGGATGCAGAAACCGCACTGCACCGCTCCCTCGACCAGGAACGCCAGCTGCATCGCGTCGGGCGCAGCCGCCGTGCCGAGCCCCTCGATCGTGAGCACCCGACGCCCGGGCAGCTGCAGGGCCGGCACGAGGCAGGCATCCACCAGCCGCCCGTCCAGCAGGACGGCGCAGGCGCCGCACTCGCCCTCGCCGCAGCCCTCCTTGCTGCCGGTCAGCCGCAGGTCCTCGCGCAGGATGTCCAGCAGGCGGCGCAGCGGCGGAGCCTCCACCGGGCGCGCCACCCCGTTCACCGTGAACGTGAACCTCATGCCGGCCCCTTCCCCGGCCCGCGTGCGTCCGGCCGCCCGGGCGAGCCGGCATCTGCGGCGGCCGGCTGTGCCGTCGAGCGCCGC
This sequence comes from Candidatus Krumholzibacteriia bacterium, assembly GCA_046484865.1. Taxonomy (GTDB): domain Bacteria; phylum Krumholzibacteriota; class Krumholzibacteriia; order LZORAL124-64-63; family LZORAL124-64-63; genus JAWOID01. The sequence continues at coordinate 63,846 of JAWOID010000063.1, read as the reverse complement.
ACGAGCGTGAACAGCCGCTCCGGCGTGGCCGGGATCTCGTCGACGAAGCAGCCGAGCGCCTGGTCGAGCGCGGCGGCGAGCGCCGGCGCGCCGATGTCCATGGGCAGTTCGCCCAGCCCCTTGGCGCCGAACGGACCGCGCTCGTAGGGCAACGCCGCGATCTCCACGTCGATGTCCGGCGCATCGAGGCTCGTGGGCACGATGTAGGTGGCCATGCGGTCGTTGAGGTAGCGGCCGCCGTCGGTCTTCACCTCTTCCTGATAGGCCCAGGCCAGGGCTTGCAGCGTTCCACCCTCCACCTGGCCCGCAGCGAGCACCGGGTGGATCGCGCGACCGATCTCGACCACGGACACCGCCCGCACGGGCTGCACCTCGAGCGTGTCCGGATCCACGGCCACCTCCACGACGCTGGCGCCCCACGAGTAGGACTTGTAGGCGTCGCCACGGTAGGACTCCTCGTCCCAGCGCAGCCCCGGAATGGGCTCGTAGACCGCCTCGCCCACGATCGGTCCGTCGGCCGCCAGGTCCCTGGCTACCTGCGCGAGACTGCCCAGCCGTCTGCCGGCACACGCCACGCCGTCACCGTCCACCGAGACCGCCGCGGGTTCCACACCCTCGCGCGCAGCCAGGCGCTCCCTCAGGCGCACGAGCAGGTCGCCACAGGCGTCGATGATGATGCGCCCGACGATCATCGTGGTGCGCGAGGCCACGGTCGGGCCGCTGTCGGGCACCCGCGAGGTGTCCGGCAGCGGGTGGCGGACCTCCTCCAGCGGCAAGCCCAGGGCCTCGGCTGCGATCATGGGCAGCACGGTGCTCGCCCCCTGCCCCATCTCGACGTTGCTGACGAGGATCTCCAGCCCGTCCGGAAGGTAGCAGACCCGCGCGCGTCCCATCATCCGCTCCTCGCCGGCGCCGGTGAAGCCGCCGCCGTGGAAGCAGACCGCCAGTCCGACGCCGCGCAGCCGGGCGTCCGGCGCAGCGACTCCGCCGGTCGCACCGGCACCGGCACTGGCACTGGCACCGGCACTGGCACTGGCACTGGCACCGGCACTGGCACTGGCAGCGTCAGCGGCACCGGCTCGGGCGACGCGCACCGCCTGGTTCGCCGTCGCGATCTGCGGCCGCCGTCGAACGTAGCCGGCCAGCTCGACCGCGCGCTCGAGCACCAGCGACGCTCCGACGTCCTGCTCGAGATGCTGCCCGCAGGGCAGCGTATCGCCGTCCCGCAGCAGGTTGCGCCGGCGGACCTCCAGCGGATCCATGTCCAGCGCCCGGGCGATGCGATCCACCTGCCGCTCGATGGCGAAGATGCTCTGCGGCGCTCCGAAACCGCGGAAAGCGCCGTTGGGCGGGGTGTTGGTCGCCACCGCGCGCCCGTGCAACCGCACGTGCGGGATGCGGTAGGCCCCGCCCGCGTGCAGCACCGCGCGCGAGAGCACGACCGGGCTGAGCGTCGTGCAGGCGCCGCCGTCCAGGACCAGGTCGACGTCCGCGGCCAGGATCGTGCCGTCACGCCGGACGCCCGTACGGATCACCGTCCGCGACGGGTGGCGCTTGGTCGTGGCGCGGATGTCCTCGCCGCGCTCGTAGACGAGGCGTACCGGCCGCTGTGCCGCCCGCGCGAGGATCGCGGCGTGCAGCGCGATCACCGACGGGAAGTCCTCCTTGCCGCCGAAGGCGCCGCCGGTGGGAGCCTGCTTCACCACGACCTGGTCGGCGGCCAGCCCCAGGCCGCGGCAGAGTGCCGCGTGCACGTAGTACGGGCACTGCAGCGAACCGAGTACCACCGTCCCGCCGTCCTCGCGCGGCCAGGCGATCATGCCGTTCGGCTCGAGGTAGAGATGCTCCTGGTAGCCGGTGCGATAGGTCTGCTCGAGGATCACCTCGGCCTCGGCGAACCCTCGCGCGAGATCCCCCGCGGCGATGGTGTACTCGGCGAGCAGGTTGTCCTCGCCCCAGATCACCGCCCGTGGCGCCAGGGCATCCTCGATGGAGAGGACGGCCGGCAACTCGTCGATCTCCACCTGCACCGCGGCCAGTGCCCGGGCGAGCGATTCTCGCGTGGGAGCAGCGACCAGGGCCACCGCCTCGCCGACGAAGCTCACCGCGTCCTGCGCCAGGATCGGGTGGTCCTCGCGGATCATCGCCACCGTGTTGGGACCGGGAAGATCGGCAGCGGTCAGACAGATCGCCTGCGACCAGTCGAAGGCGGGGTCGCGGACCACCCGGCGCAAACGGCCGCGCGGCACCGCGGACCGCACGGTCCCGCCGAACCAGGCTCCCGCCACCTGCACGTCGTCCACGTACGCGCAGACTCCCGAGACCTTTTCCCAGGCGTCTCGTCGGACTTGCCGGCCTCCGATGATCGATTCGCTCGGCACCTGTCGCCTCCTCGGTTCGTACCCCGGCGATGCTACCGCAAGCGGGCTCGGAGCGGGAGGGCTCATGTGATCGAATCACCGCGACGGATCGGCCTGGATCTGCTCGTATCGCGTCGGGGGACACTTCACCAGCGCCACATCGATCGAGACGTCGACGGCCACCACACCACGGCGACAGCGGTGAGGTTCATCTTGCTCGATCGCGCGGCGACCCGGCTTGTCCCGTCCGGACGTCCGTGCTAGATTCACCGCGACCTGAGAATCGTTACTGCTAGACAGGACGCCCGAACTGGAAACCGCGCCTGGGCCAGGCGCCTCGCCAACCGGCGATCAACGACGGCCCGGAAGTCCCGGTGGATGTCCGTGGGGGTCGTGATCATGGTCGATGCGGCCGGCGAGTTCGACGCGCCCGGACCTCGCCCGGCCCACCCGGGCCGGCACCCCGACCCCTCGTCGCAGTTCAGGCTCGTGACCAGCCTGCGTCTGTTCGCGCAGCAATCGCGGGACGGCATCGTCGTCATCGACGGCAGCGGCAAGGTGGTGGAATGGAACGCGGCCCAGGAGCGGATCTGCGGGATTCCTCGCGCCGACGCGATCGGCCGGTCCATGTGGGAGGTGCAGTACCGGCTGGCTCCCGCCGGCAGGCGCACCGCGCAGTTCCTGGAGCAGGCCCGCGAGAAGGTCCTGCGGGGCTTGCAGGAAGGGGCGCGCCTCGAGCGCGACCTCGAGGACGAGATCGAGCGTCCAGACGGCTCCCGGCGCCTCGTGCATTCCCTGCTCTTCGGCATCGTCCGGGGAAAGCGGATGTTTGCCTGCGCGATCTGTCGCGACGTGACCACGATGCGCCGGTCCGAATCGGCCGCGCGCCGGCGGCTGGCGCGGCTCGGGCAGCTGGTGGAGTCACAGGGGATGGAGCTGGACCGTCGCGACCAGAGGCTGCGGAAGCTGGCCGCCGAGCTGGTACAAGCCGAGGAGCGCGAGCGGTGCCGGATCTCCGAGCTCCTGCACGACGACCTGCAGCAACGGATCGCGGCGGCGTGCTATCAGGTGGACCGGCTGCAGCGCCTCGCCGAACGCGAACCTGATCTGATGGAGGCCGTGCACAGGTTGAACGTCCTGCTGCGCACGGCCATCGACACCACCCGCAGCATCTCGCACGAGCTGACGCCCGACGGTCTCCAGCAGACCGATCTTCCCGGTGTCCTTCGCCTGCTGGCGCACCGCATGGAGACCGACCACGGCTTGCGCGTCGCCGTCGAGATCGGCCAGGACGTGAACCCGAGCGAAGTGGGACTCCAGGTGTTCCTGCTCAGAACGACGCAGGAACTGCTCTTCAACGTGGTCAAGCATGCGCGGACCGGCGCCGCCGTGATGCGCCTGCGGCGGCGCGGCCGGTACATCCGTCTCTCGGTCTCCGATCTGGGCCGCGGGTTCCGGCAGGAAGGCCCGGGCGGTCCGACCGGCACGGGTCTGCTCAGGATCGGCCAGCGCGCCGAACTGCTCGGCGGTCGCGTGTCCGTCAGCAGCCGCCCCGGCGCCGGGAGCGTCGTCCACGTGGTGGTGCAGGACGACGGCCCCATCGCCACGACATCGCCCGCTGAGCCCCCCCCGCACACCACCGGTGGGCAAGAGGCCTGAGCCGCGCCGAGCCGGATTTGCCGGCGGCGGGGGCCCGCGCACCTGGCGCGAGCCCCACCCGTCGTCATCGGACCAGCATCATCTTGCGCGTCTCCACCACCCCGCCGGCCGCGAGGCGACTGAAGTAGACGCCCGAGGGCAGTTGCTTCGCCGCGAAGGGCAGGTCGTAGGTGCCGGGCGCCAGTTCCGCGTCCACGAGTGTCGCCACCCGACGGCCGGCGGCGTCGAAGATCTGCAGGACGGTGTGCGTCGTGGCGGCGAGCCTGAAGCTGACCACCGTGGTCGGATTGAACGGGTTCGGCGTGTTGCCCAAGAGCGTCGCGTTGGCCGAGAGGCCGGGAACGCCGCCGTCGCCCACGCCGGTATGCGGCGGTCCACTGCCCAGGGTCTGCGACTCGTGCATCAGGTCGTCCACCAGTCCCACCTGGTAGAAGTAGACGCCCCAGCCCGGCCGGTCGATGTCCTCGTACGTGGTCCCCGTCTGTCGGAACATGGCGATGCGGTTGCCCAGATTCGGCAGGTAGGCATCCTCGCGACGCGAGGCATAGATGCAGGTGTAGTGGGGCTCGTAGGGTACCAGGGTCCAGTTGACGACCGGCGGCCCCGCCGAGTATTCGGTCGTCACCCAGAACGGCGCCATCGGCTCGCTCTGGTCCATCCCGTCGATGCGGACGTCATCGATGTACCAGCCCGGGCCCTCGTAGGAGCCACCCTCCTGGAACTTGAACCCGAAGTGCACGGTCTGGCCCGCCCAGGGAGTGAGGTCGATGTAATAGCGGTGCCAGCCGTCGCTGGTGGTGGTGAACCGATCGCTGATCAGCGCCGGTTCGCCGCCCTCCGGATACACCCAGACCTCGCCGTAATCGGAGTCGGAGAACACGTACCACTGCTGGTAGTCCAGCCGCAGGGGACTGACGCCGCCGGGCAGCGTCACGTCGGGGGTGAAGAGCACGCTGCTGTTGTCGTCCGGGTAATTCCCACCGAGGTTCGTGCCCCAGCACATGGTGCCGGTGAAGGCGCCTGCGGGACCGTACGTCGGCTCGCCCACCTGCCAGACGCCGTCGCTCGCGTACCAGCCACGCGTCCCCGTCTCGAAGCTGTCCGGATTGTTGAAGATGCGAGGACCCTCCACCACGGCGATGTCGTCCACGTACCAGCCCGGGCCCTCGTAGGAGCCGCCCTCTCCGAAGAACAGGCCCAGACGTACGACCTGGCCCGCGTACGGCGCCAGATCCATGATGCTCTCGGTCCAGCCCCCCGAGTAGCCGTAAAAGGCGTGGCTGAGGTCCACCCACGTGTCGCCCGCCTTGATCTGGAACTTGCCGTAATCGCTGTCCGCCAGGTGGTAGTAGTGGATCGCACTGAGCCAGAGCTCGCCCTCCAGCGGCGAGGCCGGCAGCGACAGCTCGGGACTGACGAATCGGCTGCTTTGGTTATCCGGGTAATTGCCGGCGAGGACCGTGGCCGCGCACATGCGACCGCTGAGAGCACCGCCCGGTCCGGAGGTCGGCTCGCCGATCTCCCAGACGCCCTGTTCGGTATACCACCCACCCCAGACCGGATCGCCCATCACGTTGGCCTCGAAGGTCTCCGGGGTATTCCACCGGAACGCGCCATCGACGACCTCCACGGCATCCACGTACCAGCCCGGGCCCTCGTAGGTGCCGCCCTCGGTGTGCCGCAGTCCGAACCGGACCGTCTGTCCGGCATGAGCGGTGATGTCGATCAGCGACTGCGACCAGATCGCGCTGCTGCCCGCGAACGACCCGCTGACCGTCTCCCACGGGCCCCAGACGCCACCGTCGCGCACGCTGATGTCCACGCGCCCGTTGTCGGCGTCGCTGTAACTCCAGAGGTGGAAGAACCGCAACCAGAGCACGCCGTCGTTCAGCGTACCGAGCGTCGGGAGGTCGATGACGGGACTGATGAAGCGAGAACTGGCGTTATCAGGATAGTTGCCGTCGATGTTGGTGCCGGCGCAGCGAGCACCGTCGTGCGCGTGGGTAAACGTCGGGGTGCCCACCTCCCAGATGCCGCCGTCGGCGTACCAGTCGCCATCGCCGGACTCCCAGCTCTCTCCGTAGTAGATCGTGTGCACCGACTCCAGCTGGTCGGCCTGCGCGGGGACGCCGGCAAGTCCGACCAGTGAGACGATGCCGGCGGCGGCCAGAGCGGAAAGGAGTGGAATCGCGCGGTTCGTGATCGTTCTCGTCATGATCGGCCTCCCTGGACTCGAGATCCGCAGATCGGCGCGTGGGCACTGGCCCGCAGCCATACGGCGATCGGAGATCACAGGAGAAGACCGCGATGACGACGATATTGCAGACATCGCGCGACACGAGGTGCGGCGCCATGCCATTGACTGAGATGCCGAGAGTGGTCGTGAAACGCCCGGATCGAGGACAGGTCCCCCACCTGCCGCCTGCCGATCGGTCCCCCTGCAACTTCCCGACCGCACTCTAGCACCGTTGCAATTCCCTCGTCAAGTTCGGTGCCGGTGGTTTCGGGGGCATCCCCGAGCGCGCTCCCGCCCGCGCGGAGTCCGCGACGGCTGACCGCCGGCAAGCGTGGCCGCGCGGTAACCTTCGGCCCGTGCGATCGTATCTCCGGACGTCACCACGGACCGGAGGGCCCCCTGATGCCGGCAATGCCGTTTCCAATCCGACCGGCGCGGTCGAGACCGCGCACGGCTCCGACGATCACGACCGTCGGGGCGATCCTGGTCGTCCTGGCCTTCCTGCCGGGGCCGGCCGCCGGTTCGCCTCTCGCCGCCGAGGAGCCGCTGCCCGCGGCCTACGAGCTGGAGGTGGCGATCGTTCCGGCCGAGCATGCGCTGCGCGGACGAGCCGACGTGCGCTTCCCGGCAGGGGTGGCGAATCCCGACACCATCGTGTTCTACCTGCACGGGGAGCTGGCGGTCGACTCGCTCGCCATCGACGGCGAGCCGTTGCCGGTGAGCCAGACGCCGGTGTTCTATCCTTACGACTATTCGCTCGTCGCACGCCGAGTCGAGGCCGTGCTGCAGGGGCGGAAGCTGTCGGCCGGGTTGACCGTCTGGTACTCCGGTCACTTCCATCCGTCCCGCGCCCGGTCCCGATCCGACTACATGCGTATCGACCAGGACGGCGCCCTGCTCAGGTCATACGGCTACTCGCTGTGGTTTCCCGTCTTCCTCGATTCCGGCCGCGACGGACACGCGGCCGATTTCCCGCGAGTCGAGATCACGGTCCCGGCGGAATTCGCCGCCGTGTTCGCGGGCGACTGGCTGGCCCGCGAGCGAGACGGCGACCTGATGCGGTACCGGTGGCGGGCCGAGAATCTCGACCTGTTCGCCGCTCAGCTCACGGCCCGTCGATTCGTCACCCGCAGCGAGGAAAACTGCACGGCCTGGGTCCTCGACGATCCGGAGGTCCTGGCCGCGGCTGCCCGGATCCTCGATTTCAGCCGGCGGCTGGACACGATCTTCCGCGACCGGTACCGGACCGGCGACCCCGGACGTCAGCTCCACCTGATGCAGATGCCCAGGTTCGGCGACATCGCGAGCGGGAACGTGATCGGCATCGAAACCGGGAGCTGGATGGAGTTCGATCCCGAGAGCCACTCCGGCCGCACCATCGCCCACGAGCTGGTGCACGACCGCGTGCGCGTCGACGTGCCTCGCGCCGATCCGCTGTTCGCTCTCGCCGTGGAAGGCTTCCCCAGTTACTTCCATCTGCCCGTCCTGGGCGAGTCTCTCGGCGACACGTTCTACGACGACATCGTCTCCCGGATCGAGCAGGGCTACCGGCAGCGCAGATCCAGCGGCAACGACTCCCGGGGGCGGCCGCTGCCGCCGGAGAAACCGATCTACGCCATCGGTCCCGACGAGATCGGCATCTACAAGGATCGATTCGTGCTGCCCGACCGGGTGGTGCTGTTCTTCGATGCGCTGCGCCGCCGCCTCGGTCCCGACCGCTTCACCGCTTTCACGCGCGATCTCTTCGCGCACGACGGTCTGGACTGCACGTCGTTCGAGGCGATCGTTCTCGAGCACGTGCCGGGCTTCGGACCGGAACTGCACGACTGGCTGGTCACGACGCGATATCCTGTCGTCGAGGCGGGTCGCTGATCCCGCCGTCTGCCGCGGCCCGAGCTCGGGCGACGATCTCCTTCGCGAGAGCGGCGCCGCTGACGTAGGCGTCTTCCAGGCCCTCACCGCGGCACCAGTCGCCGCAGACCGCCAGGCCCAGCGACTCGTCGTGGAGGTGATCCGCCCCCAGCGGCCGATGGGTCCGAGCATAGCGCCAGCGATGCCCCCGCACGAACTGCACGGCCGGCAGGGGACGGTCGACCTCCTCCGCCAGACGGCGAACCAGATCCCAGGCCGTCGCCTGCGGATCGTCGCGCAGATGCTCGCGACTGTACGCGGCCGTGGCGTGCAACACCCAGGACTCCCCGGGTGCCGCCCCGTCGCCGGTCTCCTCCGCGTCGCCGGGGCCGCCGGCGACACCCGCCCCGCCGGGGCCTTCGGCAATGCCCGTGCCGCCCGCGCCGGTCTGCCGGTGGATCCACTCCAGCGGACTGGCGGTCACGCGGGCTCCGTCCCAGTCCACGGCCAGCGGTTCGGCGAAGGTGACCATCGCCGTCAGGCATGGATCCATGACCACGCCCAGCAACCGGCGCTGCCAGTGCGGCGCATCCTGCAGCAGCGAGATGGCCTCTGACGGCGGAGCCGCGATGACCACCGTGTCGAAGACATCGGCAGCGAGCCGCCCATCGACCACCAGCTGCCAGCGCGGTGCTTCCGACCAGGCGGAGCGGCGCACCAGCTGTTCCACCCGGACCCCGGACACGAGGTCGAGGTCGGTGGCGAGATGCCGCACCAGTCGGTTCAGGGCAGGTGCGCCGGTGAAGAGACCGCCGTTGTCGAGTTCCGCACTGACCCGGCCGCGGTTCAGGTGCACCAGGCGCGGCAAGGCCGGCCGCGCGTGGCCGTCTTCCACCCATTCCGCCACCTGGGCCATGAATTCACGCTGGGCCGCCTGGAAGAACGGCGCCCCGTGCTCGAACCGGTGCGTCCCGTCTCGCCTCGTCGAGGCACGACCGCCCGGACCCCGACCGCGGTCGTAGACCTTCACGTCGGCGCCGCTCCGGACCAGACCTCGCGCGCATGTCAATCCGGCGATCCCGGCCCCGATGACTGCTATGCTTTTCACGCCCGCCTCCCTCGCCGAGGTTTCGATTGCGCGTCCAATGGATCCTTTAATTATAAACATTTCCTGGACAGACCGCCAGAGTGCCACCGGCATATTTCCGTGGATAGCGAATCAAACCGCCATGTATGCGGACGATCGCGGGGGCAGATCCCGGTCCCCGCAAACATGATGTGTTGCGCTTTTGTAGATAATTCAATCGATGGGTGTCGGCGGCCCGCAGGCCGCCGGAATGGAGCGCGATGCCGAGTGGGTGGTCAGGAGACGTACCGCGGCCACACTGCCAGTTCCCGCAGCCACTGCTGCACGGCCGCGGCATCGCCGAGGTCGCCCCGGTGAGGAATGGTCATTCCCGAACGGCCAGCGCCCCGGCGTCGTCATCCTCGAACTGCCGCCACCTTTGGGCCTCGGCTCCGTGGCCCTGCCCCGGCTCCGCCTCGTCCCAGGTCTCGTAGAGGACGGTCAGGTGATCCAGAACGGTCTGTCGGGTCGACTCCGAGGGATGTTCGAGAGGGTCCCATTCGTCGAAGATCGTCAGTAGCTGCGTCTCTGCCTCCTGGTACCGTCCGAGCTGCGTCAGCGACGCCGCGAGCGCGCCGCGTGTGTCGGCGGTGACCGCGCTGGACGGCATCCTGTCCACCCGGATCGCCAGCGCCCGCTCGAGGACGGGAACGGCCTCCTCGTGCCGGTCCGATTCCTGGAGGAACCAGCCGAGAGCGTAGAGGATGTGCGCAACGCCAGGATGGTCGGGTCCCAGGATCTCCAGCCGGAGATCGAGCACCTGGCGATACAGCGATTCCGCCTCCTCCAGCTCGCCCTTCATCTGCAGCGCGAGTCCGAGGTTGAACATCTGGACGCCGAGATTACGGCTGCGCGGTCCCAGGGCGCGCCGGTTGATGCGCATCGCCTCCCGATAGTAGCGCTCGGCGGCATCGTAGTCGCTGTCCATGTAGGCGATGGCGCCGAGCTGTCCCACGATGGTGGCCGAGCCGGGATGGTCGTCACCCTTGGCGCGGCGGAAGGCGGCGAGGTTGGCCTCGCACTGCCGTCTGGCCTCGTCCAGTCGGTCCTGCTTCCACAGCACCTGGACGAGACGGTTGCGGATCTGCAGCTCACGCTCCTTCGCGTCGCCGAGCGTGCGAACGATCTCCAGAGCCTCGTCCAGGAGCGGCTCTGCCCTCTGCGGCCGATCCGCGTACAGGTAGAGGCCGGCCTGCGACTCCAGCGTCTTCACCACCTCCAGGCTGCGGCGGCCGTACAGCGCGGTGTTCATCGCCAGGGCTTCCGCCAGCAACGCCTCGCCGCCTGCCAGGTCGCCGCGTTGCCAGCGCGTGTGGCCGAGGGCCAGCAGGGATTCCGCCAGGCCGGCGTGTTCCTGCCCGCCGTAGAGCCGGCGGGCCAGGGACAGCGCCTCCTGGTGGAGGGCCTCGGCGTCGTCGTACAGGTCCTGGTGGACCCTGGCGCCACCCAGATCCACCAGGATGGCGCGGACCTCCTCGTGCTCTCCGCGCTGCCGCTGCAGCGCGAGCGCGTCCGTGAGGTGCCGATCTCCCTCCTCGTATCTGCCCAGCGAGACGAACGTGTTGCCGACCGTGCGCAGCAGCGACGCCTGGATGCCCGGCTGACCGGCGAAGTCGTTGTGGATCACCGCCACCGCGGGATCGAGGATGCTGCCGCAGAGCATGTCCACCACCGCATCCACGGCGCCGCCGGGCCCCAGCGCTTGATCGAGCAACGCCATCTGCTCCTGTACCTCCGCCGCCGTCCGCTGGCGCAGGCTGCCGTCCGATCCGGCGATCCACTGGAGTTCCATGGCGTCCCGAGCCTGGTCCCGCAGGCCGTTCAGCAGGGCCGATCCCAGCTCCTGCTGGTCGATGTTCCGCAACATCGCCGCCTGGAATTCGGCCACCCGCTGGGTCTCGTCGCTGCGCTGCATTGCGAGGCGAGCATTGTGGTTCGCCAGTTCGCTCTGCCGCGCCGCACGCAGGGCGAAGGTCGTGGTGCCCGCAATTCCACCCAGCAGAGCCCCCGCCACCAGCAGGACCGCCATGACCGGGGCCCGGTGGCGGCGGACGAATCGGCCTGCGCGGTAGCGCAGGCTCGGCGGGCGGGCGACCACCGGGAGGTTCCGCAGGTGGCGCAGCAGGTCGTCGCGCAACTCGGACGGCGAACCATACCGCCTGGCGCGATCCTTCTCCAGCGCGCGCATGACGATCCAGTCCAGGTCGCCCTCGAGACGCCGGCGGAGAGCGGGCACGTCCAGCTTCTGCGCTCGAGCATGCTCCGTCGCGCGATCGCCCAGGGCGCGCAGCCGCACCGACGGTCGCGGCGGCTGGTTCTCCCGCAACCGGCGGATCACGTCCTCGTAGCCACCCTCGCGCAGTTCATCCGGCTCGAACGGCAGAGCGCCCACCAGCAGCTCGTAGAGGATCACGCCCAGCGAGTAGACGTCGGTGCGCGTGTCCACGTCCTGACCGCTCTTCTGCGCTTGCTCGGGGCTCATGTACTCGGGCGTGCCGAGCAGCACGCCGATCTCGGTGAACAGCGTGGTCTCGGTCAGCTTCTGCACCAACGCCTTGGCGATTCCGAAGTCGATGATCTTCGGAGTCGCCAGCCCCTGGTGGAACGAGATCAGGATGTTCGACGGCTTGAGATCGCGGTGGATCACGGCCTTCTGGTGAGCGTGCTGAACCCCTTCGCACACCTTCGCGATCAGCTCGATCCGCTCGTTGGTGGTCGCCTGGTTCCGTGCGCAGTGCTCGGTGATGGGAATGCCCGCCACGTACTCCATGGCGAAGTAGGAACGTCCGCCGGGCGTCGTGCCGGCCTCGTACACCCGGGCCACGTAGGGGTGGTCCATGAGGGCGAGAGCCTGGCGTTCGGCCTCGAACCGGCCGAGCACCGACCGCGAGTCGGCGCCGGACTTGATGATCTTCAGCGCCACCCGCCGCTTCAGAGGCTCGGCCTGCTCGGCCAGCCAGACCTCGCCCATGCCGCCCTCGCCCAGCTTCTGGCGCAGCACATACTGACCCATGCGTCGCACGCCGGGAACTGCGTCCAGCGAGACCGTGGCGCGCGGTCGAACCCCGGTGGTCCTGTCATGTTCGTTCATGGTTGATCCATCGGGAAATCGGCGAAAATCGTGGCACACCCCGCCGCCGGGACTTGTCAGTTTACGAAATTAGTCCGGTTTCCGCGCCCCCCGTGGCCCATGAGCGACGCGGCGCTCGGGTGCGCTCCGACGCGCTCAGAAATAGGCGAGCACCTGGATGCTGCCACCGCCGAAATCGCCGTCCGACACCTCGTGACTGACGGAGAACTGCAGCTCGGAGCCGCGCGCGAGGGCAAGCACGAAGCTGGCCATCACCTTGTCGGCGTAGCCGTCGTCCTGCCTGACGGACCCGTTCGCCGACTCCTCGCGCCACCGGTAGAAGGTGGCCACGTAGCCGGCTTCAGCGTGATGCATGCCGAAGGAGCGCTGGACGAGAACCGCGGGGATGGTCTCGTCGCGGCGATAGCGAAAGGCGCGCCAGCCCGCTCCGTCGGCTCGCCGGTCGAGACGGTGCAGCTCGCCGCGCAGGCGCCAGCGGCCGTCCAGAGGCCAGAGGCCTCGCAGCGAGAGCGACCGGAACCGGCCGGACACATCGTGATCGAAGGCGACGTCCCGGTAGGCGCGGGCCTCGCGATGCTCGACGAGCAGGAATGAAGCCTGGACCAGGCCGCCGCCGGCGGGGCCGCCCTCGCCGAGCCGGCGGTCCACGCGGACGGTCAACTCGTTGTCGGCGAACCGGTGCCGCGCGAGACCGCCGGAGCGATGCAGGTCGGGATAGATGCGATCGAAGGTGCACAACCACCGTCCCTCGGAGGCGACGGTCCAGGCGCTGCGCGTCAACCGCAGTTGCCAGTCCACGCCACGGGGACTGGTCCGGGTCTGCGCACCGCGATCGTTCTTCTCGTCGTGGACCAGATCCTCGGCCACGTAGCGGACCTGGACGTATCGGGTGCGGTCGGCACTCGTCCAGACGCCGCCCACCTGCAGGTCCAGGTCTTCCTTGGCGGCGGCCGGGCTGCTGGTCACCACCGCCCCCACGCCGTGCCAAAGCGTCGCCTCGAACCCCAGTTCGATGTCCAGCCGGTCACGCGGCAGGTGCCGCAGCTGCTGCCAGTCGATCCGGTTGCGCAGACGCAGGCCGCGACCCAGCACCGGGTTCAGGGCCCAGTGCGCATCGATCATCAGATCGTCGGTCGAGACGCTGCCGAAGCCGCCCAGCAGGGCGCCTGCCGCCAGCCGCTCGCGTTCCCAGGCCACCTGCCGGTCCGGCGGCACGGCGTAGTTCACCAGGGGATGCACGAACAGGAGCGCCTCGTGGAACCCGCGCTGATGGGGCCATGCCGGGGGCTGTTCGACTCCGGACTGGGCCGTGACGGTCGACGCGCCGCAGGCGAGCGTCAGGGCGATCGGCGCAAACAGCAGGTTCCCCCGCAAGGTTGCCATCCTTCCGAGTCTGGAGGCCGATCTCCGGGAGTTCGATCCCGGCGACTGTTCCCCCCGGATGAATGTTTCCGCTGGCTTTTTGTCCCCGCCGGACGAACACTTCCTGTTGGTGTCATCACTCGGTTCTGCGCGCTCCGCGTCGATCAGGGTACCTCTTCGTTCCGGAGTTGCCATGGGTCCCGCCTCTCGCCCGCCCGTTCACACCTTCCATATCCCCGTGATGGGAACGGGCTTCACGATCGACACGCCGCTGAAGGTGGCACGCTACGGCATCGCCTCGGTGGTGTCGCTGGTGGACGACATCCTCATCGAGCAGGTGCGCCGGCGCGTGTGCCGCGAGCACGACGAACCGTGCGAACCCATCGAGGACAGCGCCCCCGACGCCCGCGCCCGCCGCATCACCCTGTACCTCGATCTCCTGGACACGCTGGTGCAGCGCCAGGTGGAGCGGGTGCGCGGAGCGGTGTTCGAGGCGGGCAGCGAGATCGTGCGCTACTTCGAGATGCTGCCGCCATCGCCGCTGCGGCAACTGTTCGAGCGCATGCAGGCCACCGACGATCCGGAGGCGCGCCGCGGGCTGCAGGAGCGGTTGCGGGAGTTCGTCCAGCCCGGCGCCATCGACGTCAACATCATGACCAAGGTCGACCGCCGCCACGACCGGCGCGGCCGCCCGTTCCCCGAGCACGGCTCCGATGCCCTGAGCGCGCTGCGCGGTTTCATGAACAGCCGTGCCGACGCCTCGGTGGTGCTCTCGGCGGGCATGAATCGCCGCCTGTTCTCCTACATGGCCGAGTTCGGCGCCATGTTCCCCGACCAGGACGGCGAGTTGCGCAAGCGGATCGTGCTGAAGGTGAGCGACTACCGTTCCGCCCTGCTGCAGGGCACGCTGCTGGCCCGGCTCGGACTCCATGTCTCGGAGTTCCGGGTGGAATCGGGGCTCAACTGCGGCGGACACGCGTTCGGCGGCAAGGGTCAGCTGATGGGACCGATTCTCGAAGATTTCCGGCGCGAGCGGGAGAACCTGGGCCGGAGCCTGCGCAAGATTCGCAACCAGGCGCTGGCAGCGCTGGGGCGAGCGGAACAGACAGAGCCCGCACCCCTGCGCATCACCGTCCAGGGGGGCATCGGCGAAGCGTACGAGGACCGCTTCCTGCGCGAGTACTACGGCGTGGACGGCACCGGCTGGGGTAGCGCGTTCCTCTTCGTGCCCGAGGTGGTCAATCTCGATCCCGAGAGCCTGGAACGGCTCGCGGCGGCCGGCGAGGACGACATTTACCTGAGCGATGCGTCGCCGCTGGGCGTCCCTTTCTGGTCCCTGCGGACCTCGACGAGCGAGGACCTGCGCGTGCAACGCATCGCCGAGGGCAAGCCCGGCAGCCCCTGCCCCAAGGGGTTCCTGGTCTCCTCCACCGAGTTCACCTCGTCTCCGCTCTGCACCGCCAGCCGGGCGTTCCAGCGACGCAAGCTCGAGCAGATCGCCGCTTCGGACCTGTCCACCGCCGAGCAACGACGCGCGCGCGAGACGGCGATGGCGCGAGCCTGCATCTGCCACGACCTGGCGGGCGGCGTCACCGGACCGATGGGCATCGATCCGGGCGCGGCGACGGCGGTCTGCTGCGGTCCGAACGCCGCCTACTTCCACCAGGCGACCACGCTCGAGGCCATGGTCGACCACATCTACGGCCGGGCGTCGCTGCCGGTCGACCCCGACCGCCCGCACATGCTGCTCAAGGAGCTGGCCTTGCACCTCGAGCGGCTGCACGGCGACATCGTCCGGCACGGTGCCGAACCGTCGGATCGCCTGGCCCGGACCATCGCGGAGTGCCGCGAGAACCTGCGCAGCGGCGTGCAGTACTATCGTGAGCTGGCGAACACCTTCACGGCACCGTACCGCGAGCGTTTTCTCGAGCGGCTGCAGATCCTGCAGGACGAGCTGACGGCCGTCCCGGCGACCGGAGCGATGACGAGCTGAGGCCCGACCCACCTCGAGGGAGCCCCCATGGAACGCTGTAGCATTTCGAGTCCCCGGGCGCTCGCGCTGGGCGCCCTGACGCTGGCGACCCTGGTCGCCGCCGCCGGTCCCTTCTCCCCTGCCGTCAGCGACGCGCTGGCCGCCCCCGGCGACGTGGCCGGCAAGTTCGCCACGCCTGGCCGCACGCCCACGGGCCTCGCCTTCGACGGCCATCACCTCTGGGTCGCCGACCGGCTCACCGACGAATTGTACGCGCTCGATCCGGCCACGGGCGAGGTCGTGCGCACCCTGCCCGCGCCCGGCTTCATCCCGCGCGGACTGGCGTGGGACGGCGCGCATCTGTGGGTGGTCGATGGCGAGGAGAAGCGCATCGTCATGCTCGACCCGGAGAGCGGGACGACGCTCGCGAGTCTCGAATCGCCGGCCACCGTGCCGCAGGGTCTCGCCTGGGACGGCCGTTACCTGTGGCTCGCCGACGACGCCGACGACAAGCTCATGCAGATCTCCACGGCCGACGGCACCACGGTGGAGGAGTTCGCGGCGCCCATGAAGTCGCCCACCGGCCTGACCTGGTGGCAGGGCTACCTGTGGTCGGCCGACCGGCTTCAAGACCGCATCTACCTCGTCGATCCGCGGCACGGCGGCGAGGTGGTGCTCAGCATCGCCGCGCCGGGCCCGCACGCGTACGGGCTGGCGGCCGACGGCGACCACCTCTGGGTCGCCGACTACCAGGACGACGTGGTCTACCGGGTGGTCGCCCAGGACGGAGAGCTGGTGGGCCGCAGCAACGGCCAGAAGCTCGATCTGCTGCTCACCCACGAGTTCCGCAACTACGGTCCGGGCGAGTTGACGTCGCTGGACGTCTACATCGCCGTCCCGAGCGGGTCCCCCATGCAGGACATCATCGTCGAACCCTCCTTCTCACCGGAGCCGGACGAATTCCTGGAGGATCGCTGGCAGCAGAAGGTGGCGCACTGGCGCCTGACCGACCTGCCCATCGCGGAACGGCAGCGGCTGACCATGGACGTCCGCTGCGAGCTGTTCGACACGCGCTGGTACGTGTTCCCGCACGAGGTCGGCGAGCTGGAGGACATTCCCCGGGCTGTGCGCGAGCAGTATCTGGTGGACGAAGACAAGTACCGCATCGGCGATCCGCGCATCGTGTCGGCGGTGAAGGAAGCCGTGGGCGACGAGACCAATCCGTACTGGATGATGCGGAACATCCACCGGTACATCCGCGAGCGGCTTCACTACGAGCTGGCCGGCGGCTGGAACGTGGCGCCCCGGGTGCTCGAGCGCGGCAACGGCTCCTGCAGCGAGTACACCTTCCTGTTCATCTCGATGTGCCGCGCCGCCGGCATCCCCGCCCGCTACGTGGGTGCCGTGGTGGTGCGCGGCGACGCCGCCAGCAGCGACGATGTCTTCCACCGCTGGAGCCAGGTCTACCTGCCGCCCTACGGGTGGATCCACATCGACCCCCAGGGTGGCGACAAGGAGCTGCCGGGCCAGGTGGCCGAGTCGATCGGCGCCCTGCCCAACCGCTTCCTGATCACCACCGAGGGCGGCGGCGCCTCGGAGTATCTCGGCTGGAACTACAACTACGAGCAGAGCTGGACCGCCCGCGGCCCGGTGAAGGTGCACGAGGAGGCGGTGGGCGAGTGGAGCCCGGCCGCGGAGGACACCACGCAGGCTCGCCTCGGAAGCTGACGAGGGAGTTGCCGGAGAGCCCGGGTCCGGAACCGAGAGGAGAGCGGCGATGAAGAAGATCGGCATCATCATCTGTGGCCGTTACAAGTCCTGTGGTGGCGGCAAGTGCCTGAGATCGATGCGTGAGCACGTGGGCGGCTTCGCCCGTTATCCCGCCGACGAGGAGCTGCAACTGGTGGGCTACTCCTACTGCGGCGACTGCCCGGGCGGCAACGTGGAGTACGTCCCCGAGGAGATGATCAAGAACGGAGCCGAGGTGATCCATCTCGCCACGGGTCTGGTCGTCGGGTATCCCCCCTGTCCCAACCTCCGGCGCTTCAAGGATTTCATCGAGACGCGCTATGGCGTGCCGGTGGTGGTCGGCACGCACCCGATCCCCGCGAAGTACCGCGACGTACACCAGCAGCTCCCGTTCTGGCAGGAGACGCGCATGGCGGACATGGCCGGTGATCTGATGAAGGAGGATCCGGCGATCATGAGCGCTTACGACTGAGCCGCGAGGTTCCCCCATGCCGCTGGACGAGTACCGCGCGAAGCGCGATTTCAGCAAGACCCCCGAGCCCGCCGGCCAAGAGCCCGCTCCGACCAACGATCCGCCCATCTTCGTCGTCCAGAAGCATCAGGCGTCGAGCCTGCACTACGACCTGCGCCTGGAGGTGGACGGCGTGCTCGCCTCGTGGGCAGTGCCGAAGGGGCCGTCGACCGATCCGTCAGTGAAGCGTCTGGCCATGCGCACGGAGGACCATCCGCTGGAGTACGCCGGGTTCGAGGGCCGCATTCCGGCCGGCGAGTACGGCGGCGGCAGCATGATCGTCTGGGACCGCGGAACCTATCGCAACGTCACCGGGAACGAGGAAAGCCCGCAACCCGCAGCCGCCGCCATCGAGCGCGGCCACTTCCTCTTCCAGCTCGAGGGCGAGAAGCTCAGCGGCGGTTTCGCCCTGCGACGCACCGGGGCCGGCAAGCGCGAGCGCTGGCTGCTGGTCAAGATGCGCGAAGATACCGTCGGCGGCGGCGATGCCGGCGACGAGGTCAGCGCCCGCGACGAGGCCGGCGCCGGCGACGGCACCGGCACCCGCGACGATCTCACCGCGACGCGGCCGGAATCGGTGCTCAGCGGCCGCACGATCGAGGACCTGCAGGCAGAAGATCCGGCTGACCGATAGCCTGCCCGGCTAGCCTGCCCGGCGACCAGCTCTCGTGAACCGAGCCGGGTCCGGTCAGGGCTCATGGAACCGGGTCGACGCGTCGTCTCCGGCCCCGGAGGCCCGGCCTGCGACCGCCGTGCTCGTTCTACTGCTCGTTCTCCTTCTCCTTCTCCAGCGCCACCCGCGCCGCCGCCAGCAGCAACTCCGGATCGATGCGCGAGCGGTAGTCCGGATCCACATGGATGAAGCGGACCATGCCCTCGCGGTCGAGAACGATGGCCGCCGGCACGGGAAGCTGGTGATGGGTCTCGCCCGAGTCCGCCTCGAGATCGATGTTGTAATCGTTCTTGTACTTCTGGACCGTCTCGTCAGGGACCTCGAACGCGATTCCGAGCGCCCGCGCAGCGGCCATGGTGCTGTCCGACAGGAGCTGGTACTCGAGGTCGTGTTCCTCGACGGGTGCCGTCAGCTTGGCAGGCCGATCGGCGCTCACCGCCAGGATCTGATAGCCGAGAGCGGACAGATCCTGCTGGACGGTCTGCAACTGGGCCAGATGACGGCTGCAGAACGGACACCAGCCACCGCGATAGAAGATCAGGACCGTCGGTTGCGCCCTGGCGGCGGCGTTCAGGTCGAAAGCGGCGCCCGTCGGAGTCCGAAGCTCGATGGGCGGTAGCTCGCTACCCACCAGGATGGGGCAGATGTCCTCGGGGCGGTCCGCAACCGACCCGGGCCGACTCGTGTCGGCCCATCCGGCGGATTGCGCCGCGGCCACGCCGATGGTCAGCACCGCGGCAGCGGCAACGATGATCGCGAGCCGGGCGGGAAGATGCCGACGAAAGTCGCTCGGCTCGCGGGAACCCGGCAGGCCCGTCATCCGATTCTTCCAGCGTCTCATCCGGTTCCTCCAGCGGGGTATGCTCTCCTGGAGCGCGGGGATTGCTGGGTGGCGCAGCCGACCCCGCTGACCGCTCTCGCTGCCGACCGCGTTCAGCGTAGGCAGATTCCCGCTTCGCCACCAGCGACCGGCCGATCGTACCCAGCAGCAGACGCCTGCTCCGACGTGCAACGACCGGTCGATCGGACGTCTGCTCCAGCGGCGGCGGCCCGCCCCTTCCTGGCGCTACCTTGAGAGCGGGCGAGGACTCTCCGGACCGGACGCGCCGGCGCCGCGAGCGGTCCCCGCGGACACACGCCGCCATCGAGGGAGGGAATCCATGACGGTGAGGCAGCGCTGGATCGTGGCCGCCGCCGCGGTCATCCTGCTCGCGGGAACGATCACCGTTCTCGCCGACGACACCGACGACACCGACGAGGACGCCGCGAAGGCCGAACACGGCGAGCATGCCGAGGGCAGTCTCGCAGCCCTCATGGAGCGCAATCGAGACCACTTCGAGGACATCGTGCGCATCGCGCTGATGCAGAGTCTCGATGAGCCGCTCGAGGCCGAAGACTTCCGGCAACTGCAGCGAGACGCGAGCGCCACCGCCGAGCTGGCCGAGCGTGTGCGGAAGGAGTTCGGCGAGGACGAGGGCGAGGGCTTCCGTGAACTCGCGGGCGAACTGGCAAGCCACGCGAAGCAGGCGTCCAGCGCCGCCGAGCAGCGGCAGCTACCCGAGGTCAACGTGCAGGTTGGCGAGATGGGCGAGTACTGCGCGCAGTGCCACCTGCAGTACCGCTTCACGGGATCGGCCGACCGCTGACCCGGTGCCCGTGCCGGCCACGATGGCGGGCGCGGCGGCCATCTCCGGGTCATGGACCTGGCGCCGCCGTCGCCGAGTATCGGACGCGGCCTCGCCGCCGCCGCGATCAGCGCCGGTTGTCCGTGTCGTTCTCGAGCAGCGCCCGAGCGAGATCGAGCGCGTCCTCGGCAGCCGCTGCGATCTCCTCGTCCGGAGACCCGGTCAGCGGCTGCAGCAGCGTCAGGGCCTCGGACGGGCGGATCTCCGCCGCCGACTCGATGGCCGCCAGAAGCAGCGGCTGGTCGGCGATGGGTTCGCGCACCAGCGCCGACACGACGAGCCAGGCGGGGTCCACGCGCTGCTCGCCGGCCGCACAGACCGCCTGATACTGCATGCCCGGCTCGTTACTCGCGAGGGACTGCAGGATCTCGTCCTGGAAGCCCGGCACCGAACGCATGCAGAAGACGGCGGTCAGCCGCCAGTCGGGATCGTCGGACCGGTAGGCCGCCCGCACCGCGTCGCGGTGCCAGTCTCGCGGTGCGCGCGACGATGCCTCGAGCACCGCGCGCCTCACCTCGGCCGGCACGCTCTCGTCCCGGAAGAGCGCCCGGGTGGCGTCGTCCACGCGCTCGTAGGTGGCGGCGGACACCAGCACCTCCTCCTCGCCCTGGCCCCGCATCATGTCGGTGTACTCGAAGAGCGGCCCCAGCGAGATGGCAGCCCGGATGCGCAGTTCCAGCTCCTCTTCCGCCTTGCCGGCGACGGCCAGGAGCGCGTCGGCGGTGTCGTCGTCCATGACCTCGACCATGCCGGCCAGGTCGGCGGCCAGCAGGCGCTGCTCCAGCCCGGCCGAGCCATCACCAAGCACGGTGCGAATGGTCTCGGCGGCGTCTTCAGGCCAGTCCCAGGCGGGGACGTCGGCGAGTTCTTCGAGCTTCACGGCGAGCCTCCTGAGGTGCGGCGCCGGCATGCCGGCCGGGATGGTGTCCACAATCCCATAGAGGTGCGACGCGGTTTCGTCAAGACGACCTTGCGTGGCGCCGCCGCGAAGGCGCTCCGCAACCTGCGGCCAGGCCCGCGGCCTTGCACCCACCGAGGAGACGTACGATGCTGAGCATGCCCCCGACCCAGGCACCGGACCCGGGAGTTCATCCATGATCGTCCGCACCGCGGGCCGGACCACCGGCAGGACCACGACCCGGATCGTGCATCTCGACTCGGGCTCGGTCATCGAGACGATGGCGCCGAAGGACAACGGCGGCGAGGGATTGCTGTTCTCCCCGACCGACCTCTGCGCGACGTCGCTGGGCTGTTGCGCCGCCACGATCATGAACATGTTCGCGCACCGCAGCGGGATTCGGGTCCAGGAGATCCGCTACACGGCGGACAAGGAGATGTCGGCGAACCCCCGGCGTATCGGACGACTCGCCCTCCGGTACGAGATCGTCACCGACTGCAGCGAGGCCGACTTCCAGAAGCTGGTCAATGCGGGGAAGACCTGCCCGCTGCGGCATTCGATCCACCCGGACATCGTGCTCGACGAGACGTACGAGCGGGTGAGGGCCTAGGCGGCGCGGGGCGAGAGGGATCCAACAGAGGCGGTCTGCCGGCGCATGAACGGGAAATCGACATCTTCATCCTCGTCCACCGGCCGCGACTGGACGCGGATCGGGTTGCAGCTCGTGGTCGCGACCATGGCCTACAATGCGGTGGAGGCCGGCATCGCCATCTGGAGCGGCGTCGCGGCTGGCAGCATCGCGCTGATCGGCTTCGGGCTCGACAGCATCATCGAGTTCGTCGCCGCCGCCGCGCTGCTGTGGCGGCTGCGGGTGGAGCGGCGCGGTGGCCTCAGCGAGGAGATCGAGCGCGCAGAGACCCTCGTCCACCGCATCGTCGGGGCGACGTTCCTCGTCCTGGCGGCGTACGTCACCCTCCAGGCCGGCTGGATCCTGTGGCAACGGGCGGCACCCGAGGAGAGCGTCGTCGGGATCGTGCTCGCCGCGGTGTCCCTCGTCGTCATGCCGCTCGTGGCCTGGGGCAAGCTGCACGCGGCGCGCCGGATCGGCAGCGCGGCCTTGCGCGCGGAGGCGAAGGAGACGCTCGCCTGCTCCTATCTCTCGTTCACGCTGCTGCTCGGGCTCGTGGCCAACTCCGCCTGGGGCTGGTGGTGGGCCGATCCGGTGGCGGCGCTCTTGATGGTGCCCTGGCTGGTCAAGGAAGGACGAGAGGGCTTGCGGGGCGACGGCTGCTGCGACGACTGACCAGAGGGGCACGCAGGGATGGCCTCGTGCCCGGAGCCGTGCCGGCCGCCGCCGCTCCGGAGCGTGCTCGGGTCGGAGACCGCTCCGCCCGGCCGCACGGCGAGTTGACCGTGCTCCTTCCGCCCGATAACCTCCTGCCGTCCCGATCGGCTTCGGCAGGGAGGATCACCACCGTGCTCAGGTCATCATTCGACTTTCGCCGCCGGTGGGTTCCGGCCGCGGCTTTCGTGCTCCTGGCGGGTCTGCTCGGTGCGCCGGTTGGCGCGTCCGCGTCGATTGGCGCGTCCGCGTCGATTGGCGCGTCCGCGTCGATTGGCGCGTCGGCACAGGTGGCGCCGGCGGCGCCCGCGGGTGCACCCGACCGCGAGATCGGCGCCGGCAAGCCTTCCGTCCCGGCCGCGCCGGCGGTTCCCGCGCGAGGCGGCGAACCGACGTCGCCCGGAGAGCCGCGCGAACGACTCTTCGGGACGCTCGTCGGTGTGGGGTTCGGGATGGGCTACCTGGCCGGCGACTGGTACGAGGAGGTGGGGGCGGGAATCGACTATCATGCCCAGCTGCGCCAGTCGGTGGGGGCGCGCACCCATCTCACGTTCGTCTTCCGGCGGCAGCAGGGCGACCGCGCAGACGCGGGCGAGTGGGGCGGCGATGTCAGCCTGAAGCTCGATGAATACCTGTTTCTCCTGGGCTTCCACGGCAACAAGGGCGGCCGGGCGCGCCATCTCTCGTACCTCGAACTGGGCGTGGGCATCGTGGACCACGACCGCACGCTGGACGACATGCCCTACGGCACACGGCGCGCCGGCTCGGCCCGCGTGCTGCCGGCGCTCCAGGGTGGGTTCATCTTTCCCGTGGGGGCGAGCGCGCCCCTGGTGGAGGTGGGTTTCCACCTGATCATGAAGCCCGGTTTCCTGGACGACGACGAGCTCGGCGGTCTGGCCGTGGGCGCGCACGTGGCCCTCCAGGCGGCCCTCGGCGGCTGAACGGGACCGTGCAGCGCATAGAGCCGAGACATCCGGGGTAGATCCCTCTATGATCGCGACCGCACATCGGTTGGAGGGCTATCCTTGGAAACGCTGCTCGTCGTCGGATTCATCGTCGCCGCGCTGACCGCCGCGATCCTCGCCTACGTCCACGACCGCAAGCGCCGGCGGCTGCTGCGCGCCTGGGCCCGCAGCCAGGGCTTCACGCTGCACGAGGAGTCGCGGCGCGGCTGGGAGCGTGACCTGCCGGCGTTCAAGCTGCTGGGCCGCGGCCGGAGCCGGCACACTGCTTTGCACGTCGAGGGCGAGGTGGACGGCCGTCGCATCCGGTGCCTCGACTACCGCTTCACCACCGGCTCGGGCAAGAACCGGAAGACGCACCGCTACGGCATGGTGGTCCTGGATGCCGGCACGCCGCTGATCCCGCTGCGTATCCGCCGCGAGCACGTCTTCGACCAGGTGGGCGAGTTCTTCGGCCACGGCGACATCGACTTCGAGTCGTCGGAGTTCAGCCGCCGGTTCCACGTGTCGTCGTCCGACCGGCGCTGGGCCTACGACGTCATCCACACCGGGACGATGGAGTACCTGCTGGGGATCGACGCGCCCACGATCGAGTTCGGCTTCGCCGAGATCGCGGTCTATCGCTCGGGGGCGCTGGCCGCGTCCCGCTGCCACGCCGACCTGAAGGTGGCCCGCAAGATGCTCGAACTCGTACCCGAAGACGTGCTGGCCCAGCTCCGGGGAGGGCGCTGATGGATCCGTTCGTGGTCGTGTTCGGCCTGCTCGGGCTGCTCGTGCTCTGGGTGGTCCTCAACTACAACGCTCTGGTGCGGGTGCGGCAGCACGTCGCGGAATCGTGGTCGGACATCGACACCGAGCTGAAGCGGCGCTACGACCTGATCCCCAACCTGGTGGAGACCGTGAAGGGCTACGCCGCCCACGAGCGGGAGCTGTTCGCCCGCGTCACCGAGGCCCGCGCGCGCGCGGAGGCCTCCCACGGCAGCCCGGGGCAGCAGGCGAGCGACGAGCAGCCGCTGGTCGAGGGCGTGCGCCGGCTCCTGGCCGTGGCCGAGAGCTATCCCGAGCTGAAGGCCAGCCGCAACTTCCTCGCGCTGCAGGAAGAGCTGGCCGCCACCGAGGACCGCATCCAGCGCGCCCGCCGCTTCTACAACGCCAACGTGCGCGACCTGAACACGCGCGTCGAGATCTTCCCCTCGAACATCGTGGCCGGTCTGTTCGGGTTCCACGAGGCGGAGTTCTTCGAGGTGGAGTCGTCGACGGTACGGCAGGTGGTGGACGTGTCGTTCGAGGGGTGACGAGCCCCGAACCGCGGGATCTCAAGAGCGCTTCTTGACCGCGTCCTGCAAGACCTGCGCAAGGCGCTCCATCTCCTCGACCGCCTTGATCTTCTCGGCCAGCGGAAGCTCGCGGAAGCGTCGCATCTGCTCGCGGCGGGCGGCTTCCCAGTCGGAGGTCCAGTCCGGCGGGTTCTCGGGATAGCGGGACGCGGGAGGGGTCACAGGCGATCGTCCCTTTCAGTGTCATCACCGAGCAGTCGCAGGTGACGCGCGTCGTCGAGATCGATCGGTCGGCCGGCAGCCTCCTTCATCGCGATCAAGGTCTGCAGGTCGACGATCCTTACCGCAATGCCGTTGACGTCTGCGACGACAGCCTTCTCGTAGGCACCGTCGAAGTCGAAGGGCATAACGACGAAGATGTCGACGGGCGTGGTGCGGAAACGGTCGGAGTCGAAGTTGAGCACCGTCATGTGCTTCTCCTCGATCCACGACCGACGCATCTCCGGATCTGCGAAACCTTCCGCATCGACCGGTACCCGGGGGCGGTAACCGAGCGTCGCGAGCGCCGCGAATGTGCGCCGGATGTTCCGGGGGGTGAGATCGATGACGAGGTCCAGGTCATGAGTCATCCGGCCATGGCCGTGAGAGACAACGGCCATTCCGCCGACGAGGATGCTGCGCGCGCCCTCGGTGGCGAGCGCTCGCATGACGGCCTCGAAGCTCCGCAATTCCATGGTCGTCTCGATTCCCGTCCGGGTCGGCCGCGGTGTTCGCCCGCGGCCGTAGTGTACGTCACCTCCCGATGCTAACGACGCCTTGCGAACCGGTCAACCATGCTGCTGGAGCCACCGCTCTGGAACCGTTTCTGCTCGACCGCAGGCTCAGCCCGCCGCTCCCCCGCCGAACCTTGCCCCCCCGCTCGCGGCGAGGATCTCGCCGAAGTACATGCGGTGGAAGTCGCGCCCCGGGTACTCGTCCATGATCTTCGGGTCGAGGAACCGCGCGGGATCGAGGTCGTCGAGGTAGATCTTGCGGCACTCGATGGCCAGCTCGGCCTCGCGATAGACCGGCGCCGGCACCGCCGTGGCCGCCTCGGGCGTGAGGCCGGTGGCCGCGACCTTGTCCAGGTCCCGCCCGCTGCGCGTGCCCATGAGGTTCAGGGCGTCGCGCTGCGCCTCGGGGAAAGCGCAGAGGGTGAAGGTGTCGAACCGCTCCATGAAGCCGTAGGTGTGACGGTTCGGCCGCACCACGACCATGGCGAACGGCCGGTGCCAGATCACGCCCAGGCTGCCCCACGACACGGTCATGGAGTTGAATTCGCCGGCGGCCAGGTCGCCGGCCGTCAGCAGCAACCACTGCTTGTCGAACAGGTGGACGGGGCGGGTGGTCAGGGACTCGACGGGGATGAGGCTGCGGCGGGGCATGCGGGCCCTTCCATGGTACGAGGGCTGGTGGTCCTTGTCCGGGGTCTCCCCCTTCAGATCACGATGATCTATCAGATCGGCGTCGAAGCGAACCGTCGATCTGTCCGGTGTCCGGCAACTGCTCGGCGCCCGGCAACTGCTCGGCGCCCGGCAACGCTCAGCGGCGGTAATATCCTCGCCGCCCCTCCCCTCCTGTGCTAGCGTCAATCATTCGCGCAAACGCCACGAGGCACTCCCGTTGGCCCTTCACCAGTTGCGCGGACGGAAAGGTCCGGAATGAAGTCCAAGTTGATGATTTCGGTGGTCTTTCTGTTGTCGACCTGCAGCCCTCTGGCCGCCCGGGAAGCCCCCGCCCAGGAAGCCCCTCCACTCGGAGATTACCACGTCTACTTCCAGGTCGGTGCGATGACGATGCAACACGTCACGTTCGACACCGATGACGCCGGACTCCAGATCGGCGTGGCCGGCTACAAGCATGTGGGGCGGAACTGGTACCTGGGAGCGGAGGCCGGCGTCGGCGCGAGCCTGGGGCTGTTCAGCGACGAATCCAGCATCGGCATGTTCGAGCTGAACGGGAAAAGAGCCTTCACCCTCGGCAGTGTCTTCCGCTTCGATCTCGGCGCCGGTCTTTCCTACAACAAGGTCAGTTACGAGGAGTCCAGCTGGTTCGGCTCGGACAACGACATCGAGATCGACGACTGGGTGCTGGGCACGCAGGCGCTCGCCAATCTCCATCTCGAGCTGGGTGGATTCATCGCGGGCGCGCACGTGAAGTACATGCTGACCCAGGACGTGGACGGCGTGCAGGAGGCGGAGGGCCTGGACAAGGGCTGGGACTATTCCAACCTGACGCTCGGTGTCCACATCGGCATCCTCATCCGCTAGCAACGGCGCTTCACCGCCGGCGGGATGCGGCACGCCCCACGTCCGGGGCGACCGGAACCGCATGACGGGGGACCATGATGAATGGGAAGCCGAAATGACGAGACGACGCGCCCACCTTCCCGCGGTGATCCTGGCGCTCGCCGCGGGGGCGCTGCTCTGCTCGTGCCAGGATGACGGACCGGCCGGCATCGAACCGGACCCTGACTGCATCGGTCCCGAGGGCGGCGTCATCACCGAGACCGCCATCGACAGCCCGCTCAACGGCGTCTCGCTCGGCGTGGCGCCGGAAGCCTGGGACCAGTGCTGGTCGGTGTCCATGATGTACCACTCCACCTTCACGACCCCGAATTTCCCCGCCGGTCTCGTGGGCTACGACGGCTTCCTCACCGGCGGGCTGGAACTCGACATCAGCCGCGCGATCGACCTGGAGCGCCGGATCGAGGCTCCGGACTCGCTGGAATTCGAGCTGTCGTTCCCCTTGCGAACGTTGACCGCCGAGCCGGGCGAGAAGATCATGGCGTTCCGCTTCGACGCGGCGGCCGGCATCTACCGGCTCGAGGTCCCGGTCCGGCTGGACGAAGAACGGTTGACCGTCAAGACGCACCGCCACCGGCCACTGTGGACCTGGGGCAAGGTCGACCTCGAGGACGTCGACTTCGATCTCTACCTGGACCCCGTCATGGTCGAGTTGCACGGCGAGGGAGGCTGGCTGGAGATCCAGGCCGAACTGGACCGGTTGCAGACCGAGGCCCTCGCGGATCGAAGAGCGTTGACCTGTGAAGCCCTGCGGATCGTCGGGACCTCGCTCGTCGCCGCAGGCGAGACCGCCGCCGACAACGTGCGCGCCATCCAGAACAGCCTGCACGGCTCATGCGGGGTCTGCGATGCGTTGACCGAGGCGTTCTACGATGAACTCAGGGAGTACCTGCGCCTGCAGGCGCAGATCTACGTCACCGAGTTCTTCCTGGGCAACTCGAAGAACGTGCTCGTCAGGATCTACCAGGTCATCATGTGCGGGTACATGCAGTACTGCATCGCTCAGCTGAGCTGCGACTACCCCTGCTTCGCGGATTCGGTGCAACTCGACTTCTACTTGCATCTCAGCACGTACTACGTGTGCAACGCGATGGCGGAACTGATCGACTGGGCCATGGCTTCGGGCTACGTCGAGTGTTCCTGATCGCGGAAGGGAGCCGAAACCGCGTCGCTACATGTAGCCCAGGTCGCGCATCTCCTGCTCGATGCGGCGCCGCTCCGCGTCGTCGGGGCCGCCACCGGGCGCCACCGCCGGGCGCACCGTCGCCAGATGCTCCTCCAGCAGGCGGCGCAGGGGCTGCGCAAGCGAGCGGTCGCGGGCCAGGTTGCGCGTTTCACCCGGATCGGCCGCCAGGTCGTACAGCTCGACGCCCAGTTCGCGGCGCAATGCCATCTTGGCCAGGATGCGCAGCCGCCGCAGGCCCGCCAGCCCCGGGTTCGGCCGCGGCAGGATGGCCTTCAGGCTCCCGCGGCGCACCGCCGCCTTGGCTTTCCCCTGGCAGAAGACCGGCAGCTCGGCGCCACCGTCGGCGCCCTCCCCCAGGTCGCTGAAGCCCGCCGCAGGCCAGGGCACGCCGGCCAGGCGCAGCAGCGTGGGCCACACGTCGACGTGGCTGACGGGTCGGCCGCAGCGCGTGCCCGCGACCGCCGGCCGGCCGGGGTCGCGCACGATGCCCACGGTGCGGACGATCTCCTCGTACAGGTGGATGCCGCCGTGGCCGAGGCTGCCATGTTCGCAGAAGGCCTCGCCGTGATCCGACAGCACGCAGACGATCGTCCCTTCGGCCAGGCCCCGCTCGTCGAGACCGGCCAGGAAACCGCCGATGGCCTCGTCGTTGTAGCGCACGGAGGCGTCGTACTTGTCCCGCAGCCAGGCCAGATCCTCCGGCGTGAACCGGCGGCGGCCCCAGGACACCGCCTCGATCAGGCGGTGGATGGAAGGGCCGGGCTGGTGCTCGAGCCGTTCGGCATGCTGAGGAAAGAGCACGGCCTGCAAGTCGGGCGCCACTCCGGCCGCCTCGGGCGAGTCGAAGAACTCCGCGAACCGGTCGGGCAGACGGTAGGGCATGTGCGGCCCATCGTAGTGCAGGAACAGGGCGAAGGGCTGGTCCGCCGGGCGTCGGTCGAGCCACTCCAGCGCGCCCGCGGTGACCGCCAAGGGCAGGTCCTTGGCGTGATCGAAGCTGCGGCCCTCGGTGACCGCCTCCAGTTCGCCCCAGGCATGGCGCAGCAGGTTGCGGAAGAAGCGGAAGGTCACCACCCCGCCGGTCTGCAGTCCCGCCGCGCGGACCGCGTCGTGCAGCGCGGAACCGCCCGTCTGGGCGGTGAAGTCGAAGATCCCGTGCTCGTGCGGATGCAGTCCCGTGAACAGCGAGGTGAAGGCTGGAGCGGTGTAGTTGGAGGCCGACCACATGGCGTCGAACACCACACCCTCGGCGGCCAGGCGGTCCAGGTGCGGCGACGTCGGCCGACCATAGCCGTAGCAGCCCAGGCGGTCGGGCCGCAGCGTGTCCACCACGATCAGGACGATGTTCCTCACGGTCTGTCCCCAGCGGATCGGCGTTGACCGCGGCCTGGAGGCCGAACTCCGGGCCCCGGAGCGATGCGGAGCGCAATCACGCAAGGCCGGTTCACCGAGTACCGGTCTTCAGTTGCCGCCTGCGACTGATCATCACGCCGGCAATCGTCACGAGAATTCCGACGAACATGACGGCGCCGCGGCCGCCACCGGTAACAGGGCCGGGCTCAGGGTCCAGATGGCGAAGCCCCATCGAGAACGCTGAGAGAATCACCGCCAGCAAGCCGAACGCGATCAGTGCGCCTGCCAATCGTCTCTCGCGCCCTGACATCTCACGCCTGATTTTCATTCGATCGGCTCCTCGCTATCTGCTGTGAGCAACCGCTGCCCTTGTGTGCCTTCACCCGGGAAACTCGACGCGACCGCCTGTTTACCTGCTACCTTCTTGGCTTGTTGGTGCTCAGCGATTGCTCCGTCTTGTGCTGGAGGCGCCGGAGCATCGGCACGAACAGCATGACCAACAGATAGAACACTGTAAGCTCGAGAATTCGGGCCGCGGGCACATTCTGTTCGTCGGCCAAGAGGCTCAAGCATAGGTTGAACACAAAGAGACCTATGACAAGAAACCGAAAATGGCGCTCGACGACGCGGGCCAGCGGCCGCCCCTCGCGAGTAAGGATGGCGCCGAGCCATGCGGCCAGCGGGAAGCCAGTGAGAACGATTGCAAGCCCCACACTCATTTTCAGATCGCCCATCGCGATGACACTTCCCTCGGATACATCGTAAATCGCGCTGTCAGAGAGGTTATCGGGCGAGGCATCGGCTGCTCGCGCGGCCGACCCGGCCAGGGTAGCAGCCTCGATATTCTGGAACAAGGATATTCAGATAGGCTATGCCGATCGGCGGCAAAAACCCCGTCAGCCCGGCCCGTTGCCCCGGGCGATTCACGAGGCGCCGCCTTCCAGTCCTGGTCGCGACCCGCGATGCTACGTCGCCTCGCATCACTCCTCCGCCGCGTCGGAAGCCACTGGGTTGGACGATGGTCAACGGTTCGATTGTCGTTCATCCCTCCTTCTTCAAGGCCACACCCAGGTCTGCGGTTCGCCCTCAGCTCGCGGTGCCGACCGGCCGCGCACAGACTGGCTATGCGCCTCTCCTCCAGCCGACAACCATGTGGTACCATGCCGCCCGTTCGCTTTCGTCACGGGTCGTGCGTGGACGCCCAGCAGCTCCAGGAACCGCCCATGCCTGCTCTGATCATCGTGGTTAGCCTGGCGAGCGTCGCCGTGATCTTCACCGTCACCGCCCGGCGGCTCGTCCGGCTCGGCGTGGAAGGGATCGGGCGCTTGCCGGTGCCGGCGCCGCTGTTCTACGTGGGCAAGGTGGCGCTGGCGACGCCGGTGGTGGTGCTCGGTCTGGCGGCGGCCGGCGATCTGCTCGGTGGCGATGCGCCCCCGTCGCTGCGTGGCTGGTCCGCGGCGCTGCTCGCGCTAATGGGGGCGCTGACGACGGTCCTGGCGTTCGTGCACCTCGGTCCGGCCACCCGCTCGGGGCTGCCGCGGGAGGAGACCACCCTGCAGACCGGCGGCATCTACGCGGTGAGCCGCAACCCGATGTACCTGGGCGCCGGTCTCCTGCACCTGGGCGCCGTCCTCTACGCTCCCGGGGTCGTGCCCGTCGGCGCCATGGTGGTGGCCGCGCTGATCCACCACCGGATCGTTCTCGTGGAGGAACGCGATCTGCACCGCCGCTTCGGAGCGGCGTACGATGCCTACCGCGCGCGCGTGCGCCGCTACGTCTAGCCTGATTCAGGAGCGGCCTGCTGCGGCTGTTCGAATGCCCGCCAGACCTTACCTGCCGGCAGCCGCTCGCAGTTCCTGCACCGACTCCAGCACACGCGGCTTCAGGAATCTTCCGTGGTCGTATCGGGCCGCCGCTTCCACGAAAGCCACCGGTCCGCGCCTCAGGTAACGCCCGACCGCTTGCGGTCCCTCGGCGGCGGCGAGCTGGCTCGCCAGACTCCACCCCAGGCCGTACAGCGGTCCATTGTTGCGCAATCCCGCCGCGATGAGTTCGTCGGCCGCATCGACGTCCCCGCCGTCCACCACCACGTTCACGAAACTGTCGACGAGGGCGGCCCCCGCCTGGGCACTGCTGCGCACGCGGGAGGGGACCAGATCGCCTCGCGCCAGGTTGGCGGTGCCCTCGAGCACCGTGTACAGCAGCAGCTCGTGGAATTTGTCCAGCGCGGGGTCGCCGGTATCGGCGACCGCCAGCTCCTCATACGTCTGGGCGGTGGAGCCGTCCCAGGTGGGGACCACCTGCAGCTGCAGGCGGTGGAAAGTCTCCTCGGTCAGGGTCCCCAGCAGCAAGTCCCAGTCGTCCTTCACGTGCTCGATGTTGAGTCCGCCCAGGCGAGTGGTGGCCCAGCCGCGGATACCCCAGCCCACCGTGAGGGCGAAGCGGTCGGTGAAGGTCACGCCCGCCGGCATCAGGGCGGCGCTCCGGGCCAGGGCCTCGCCAGTGAGCACATGGCCGCGTCCGGAGAGCTGCGCGAGCTGCTCGCGGTAGGCGGTCGCGTTCATGACCAGATCGGCGTAGCCGAATCCGTTCCACGGATTCAGCCAGCACCAGATGCGCGACAGGGGATCGTCGGCGCCCGCGCACGCCATGAGCGCGGCCAGGTCGGCAGCTGTGGGATGCGGGTCGGGCAGGTACGCCAGCTGGTCGCGATGATCGAGCATCTCGCGGTTGGCCGGGAGCGCGGCGATGGCGCGCGCCTCCGCATCCGTGACGCCGCCGGCTTCGAGCGCGTCGAGAAACGCGATGGGAACGGTGACGTCCAGTTCCAGCCGCCAGCCGGGGGGCGGCGTGCCGGTCCAGTCGGGCAGCGGCCGGCCGCCGTGCTGCAGCGGATAGTCAGGTGAGGCCTTCGCGATGGCGGCCAGATTCGCGGCGCGGGCGGCGGTCAGGAAGCTCACCGCGGCATCGACACCCGCCGGACCTTCCGGCACCGGAATGCTGTCGGGATCGTCGGGGAGGTCGGGCACCAGCCCGAGGAACCCGCCGCCGCGCTCCGCCCGCCACGCCCCCCAGCGCGCCAGATCCCGCAGACGCTGCGGCGGATCCAGGGCCTCGAGCTGGCTGCGGAGCCACTGCTCGTCTCCGGCGGTGGCCCCGCTCTCGGCGGCGGCGGCCGGATGACCCGCACCCAGCAAGACGAGCACCGCGCCCGCTGCGGCGCACAAGAACCAACGCTGCACCATGACCGCTCCTTTCCCGCCCAGCGGATCCGCCGGCTGTTGACGGTGCCTAGATCCCTCCGTCGCTGAACCGGTAGTACTCCACGACGACGCCACCCTCGAGGCCCTCAGCGACCGCTTCTTCGGTATCCACACCGATCGTGCGTCCGACGACGATGCCGTCCGAACCAATCGCGAAGACGTCCCCGACTCCAGCACGCCCGTTCGCCATGACGACGACAGAGTCTCTTTCGTCGGTCTCGGGATCGATCCGCACGAATGCGCCGAGGCACTCGGCTCCGTATCGCGCTGACGCCTCGGGTCCGAGCCAGCACCACAACTTGCCCGATGGTGCCGTCAAAATCGTCGGAATCGCGGTCTGATACTCCGAAATGATGATCCTGGCATCGGGGGCACCTCCGGTACTCCGCAAGTACTCCTCTCGAATCTTGCCGATCTCGTCATTCGTTCGGCGGACCGGTTCGCCCGGCACCACGACACGCCGTTTCACGTCGCCAATCAGGTCGACGCAGAAGGCATCGAACTCCGGTACGACTGCTATCAACCCGTCTTGGCGCATATCCCAGCGAGTCACGAAGCTGCGTTGTTTTCGCTCATCGATCACCAGGTTTCGTGAATCGAGGCATACCTTGCTCGCAAAGACCTCAGTTGCCGACCCGTCGTCGAGGCTCACGGTCTTGATCCAGTTACGACGGCACATGACGCCGCTGTCGATCGCGAAATCATACCCGGCGACGGCGATGACCCCTTCCGCCGCCGCAGCTTGGACGCAGTAAGATCCCGGAGACATGCTGTTCGATAGCACCTTCCCGTCGTTGAGCACTCCGTCCGTTCCGAAGAACTTGACCGCGGGCGGTTGGGCCTCGAAGACCGCCACGGACCCATCGGGTAACATCTCGATTCCAACAGGCTGGGTCAGGTCTTCGGGTCCTTCACCGGGCTGCCCGAAACCGGCGACCAGTTCCCCCTTGCCATCCAGGCAGACGACCCTGTGCAACTGGCTATCCAGGATCCAGGTATAGCCGTCTGAGCCGATCTCGATGTCTCTGATCACACCGAACATGGGATCGTTCTCACCCAGACCGACCTGCCAGGAACGGTCGAGATGCAGGACCTTGCCGGCCGTGCTGACCGAGCAGACGCAGATGACGAGAACGGCAGTGAAACCGGCCCGCAGCAATCGAGCGGCACGGAAAGAGTGTGAACTCATCGCGATACTCCTCCGTGAACCGCGGGTCCGGTCGCCGGTGGCGAGGCGGCCGGGTCCGGATCGCCCTGCGTCGCGGGGTCGAAGATCGGTTCGCGCGGCCGGTACACGACCGCCCGGATGCCCGCGCCGAACGCGCGCTCGTCCATCTTTTCGAGCGCCGGGCACCGGGCGATCTCCCGGACGTACTCGAGCTTCCACGCATTGTGCAGCCGGTAGTCGGCGGTCAGGTACGGCGAGCCTTCCTCCACGACGATCGTCACCACCCGCGGCTCGGCCCGCGGCAGCCAGGCGCCGATCGCGGCGGCGGGGTCGCCACCCTCGGCGGGGCGGGCGAAGTCGACCACCACCGGCCCGCGGCCGCTGCGCAGGGCGAGCAGGCGTGCCCAGCCCGGCCCCAACTCATTGAAGCAACCGACCAGCCGGGTGGCACCGGACTCCTCGCGCTCGAGCTGCGCGCGCACGTAGTCGCTGAGGTCGCGCAGCGCCGGATCGGCGCCCGGATAGAGGCGGCCGATGTCGCGGGCGGCGCCCGGCACCGCCGTCGCCACGATCGCCACTCCCACGACCATTCCCGCCGTCACGCACGCCGCCGCCGCGACGCGCCGGAACCGGGCGGGCCCGAGCCTCACGGTTCGCAGGCGGGCCGCCAGCACGCTCACCCCGAGCGCTGCGCCCAGGTAGACGAGGCTTGCGCTCGCGAACTGGTTCCGCGCCAGCACGTACGGGTGCGCCGCGAGGACGATCAGCGACCCGGCGACGTACAGCGCGCCCAGCACGACCGCCGGGTGCCGGCGGTGGCTCCACCAGCCATAAGCACACAGCCCAGCGACGACCGGCGCGAGCCACGGCCGGGCCACGTAGCGTTCGGCGAAGATGCCGCCGTAGAGCGCGAAGCGCTCGAGCATGTTCATGCCGGGGGTGTTCGAGCGGTTCACGGCGAAGCTCGTGAACTGCCGCCACCCGTCCACCTGCCAGGAGAGAAAGGCGACGAGCACGGCTGCTGCCATCGCGGCGGCGGCGAGCATCAGCAGCGCCACGCGCCGGCGACCGCGCAGGAACTCGAGCGCGGCCACCGCCACCATCCCTCCGACCAGCGGCAAACCGACATTGTACTTCGTGAGCAGGACCAGGCCGACAGCCAGACCGGCCGCCATGGCTCCGCGGGTGCGCATCGTCCCCCCTTCCCCACCGGGGGGGGGGGGGGGTGAACGCCCGCGCCGAGACGGCGATCGCCAGCAGTGCCATCGTGGCGCCGGGGATCTCGACCAGGAACGAGGCGGCGAGCGTCAGCACGAGCGGAGAGCCGAGCGCGATCACCGCGGCCGCCACCGCGAAGGCGCTATACGGCATGGCGCCAACCGCGCGACCGCACGCCAGGAGCGCCAGCACGTACATGGCCAGCGATGCGGACTGGAAGGCTAGCCAGCTGTTGTTCGACTGCCCGAATCCGGCAATCCACGCAGCGAGGATCACCGAGTGCAGCGGCGGATACATGTCGCTGCCGCGCAGGCTGGTCAGGACGAGGTGCGCGTCGTGGCGAGCGAACCCCTGCTGCAACATCAGGGCGTCGCTGTAGTGGGCCGACATGTCCCACGGCAGCGGCTCGAGGGCGTGCTGCGCCGGCTGAACGGCCATGAACACCGCGGCGGCGGCGAGCAGCGCGGTCACGGTCCAGAAGGGTCCGCTCCCCCTCACCTCCGTCTCCTGCGCCGCGGGTTGATCCAAACGCAGCCACGGGGGCACGGGGGGTACAGGAATTTCGACCGCATGGTTCCGCCTTCGAGATCCCGAGCGAGATAAGCCGAGCACGGACGCTTCTCGCCGGATCCTATCATCACCGGTCGACGGTTCAAAGATGGCAGGACGCCAACCCTCGAGCCATTGACGCGCCCCCTTTGCGGTCCTAGTTTCATAGGTCCGAACCAGATGTCGTCTCTGTCCTTCCTGTTCCGTGTTCCGGGCCGGGCCCCTGCCCCCGGGCGGCCTCTGCGACCGGGTCCCGCGCCCAAGAGGCGGTGACCACCATGAAATCCATGTTCTCGATCGCATTCTGCTCCCTCGTCCTTTTACTCCTCCTCCCCGCCCACGTACCGGCCTCCGACAACCCCATCCTGACCGTCCAGGAGCCCCTTCTCGGCGACTGGACGTTCACCTTGCCGACCAGCGAGCCGCTCCCGCTCGACGTGCGTGCGGGAGCCATGCTGCACTTCTCCTGGATCGCGGATGCCTCCCACTACGGTGGCGCCGTTGACGGGTACCGGTACGGCTGGGACCTGATCGACCCCGATGACCCCTTCGATCCGGGCTGGGCGAGCCCGTTCCAGGCGGACTTGCTCTCGGCGCCGGCCGTGTCCTTCACGGCCGGTACCCACATGTTCTGCGCCGTCGCCCGGGACGACGCGGGCGCAGAGACGCGTGGCTGCATCAAGATCCTGGTGGACAGCAGCGTGCCGGCGACAGCGTCGACCTGGAGCCGGATCAAGGCCGTCTACGGGCGGTAAGATCCCGCGCGCAGCCCAGCGCCCCACGATTCATGAGCGGCCTGATCCGCCGGCCTGGTCCACCGGGCTAGTCCGCCGGGCTGAATCCCTTGCCGTCGAAGCACACGAACTGCTGCTCCGCGTCGAATTGCTGCACCGTGACGACCTGGAGGGAGCCGTCGGGGAAGAGCATCATGCCCGCCGTGCCGATGTAGCCGGCGGGGGACGCCGCCGGCCAGCCCCAGGTGGGGCAGAGCATGATGGGCGTCACCGAGGCCGGGGGCCGCGCGCCGGTCGGCAGCGTGCAGACGGTCTGGCCGGTACTCACCCGGACGCCACCCGCGTTGGCGAAGCCCCGCAGCAGGACCGGGTCGGCGCCCGTGTTGATTTCCAGCGTCGAGGGATAGGGTTCGTCGGGCGCGTAAGGGGCCGTCCAGGCGATGCCGTCGCCGCTCCAGCCGGAGGCGCCGGTGACGGTGCTGAAGGCCTGGCCGTCAAACTTGAGGAACTGCTGCTGGCCGTCGTACTCCTGCACCGTCCGGACCAGCACGCGACCGTCGGGGAGAATGATCACGCCGGCGGTGCCCACGTAGCCGGCGGGGTGGCTGCCAGGCCAGCCCCAGGTGGCGCAAAGAAGGTGCACCGCCTGACCCTCCGGCGGGCGACAGCCCTCCGGCAGCGTGCAGATCTGCTGGCCGGCCGTCACGCGGGTCGCGCCGGCGTTGGCCGCGCCCTGCAAGCGGACCATGGTGCCGGAGACGGAGTATTCGAGAGTCGATAGATAGGTGCCGTCGGCGACGTACGGATCGGTCCAGGCGATCCCGTCGCCGCTCCAGCCGTCGCTGCCGCTGGCGGTGCTGAAGGCCAGGGAATCGAAGCTCAGGAACTGCTGTTCGCCGTCGTACTGCTTCACCGACCGGACCGTGATGCTGCCGTCGGTACCGATCGAGATGCCGGCCGTGCCCACGTAGCCGGATGGGTAGGCGGTAGGCCAGCCCCAGGTCGCCCCGAGCAAGAAGACGGTCTCGTTTCCGGTCGGGCAGTATCCCGCCGGCAGCGTGCCGATGACCTGACCCGACTGTACGTGGGTGTTGCCGGCGTTGGCGTGCCCCCTCAGGTAGACCATGTTGCCGACCTTCCTGAACTGCAGGTCCGACGGGTATGAGCCGTCGGTCGCGAAGGGCGCCGTCCAGGTGAAGCCGTCGGTGGACCAGGGATTCGTCGCCGCCGGCTGCGTCGGCGAATCATCGTCCCCGCACGCGGACAGCGCCGCCAGCGTGAACAGTCCCGTCACGATCATCAGGATGCGGATGTAGCTGTGGATCCTCGTCATCGTCCTCTCCTCCCGACCGGGTACGTTTCTGCATGGATATTCCGCGCGCCGTAGACGGATCCACGGCGAGATCGACGATCTTCCGGGTCGAGCCGGCGTCGCACCGACACCCGGAGTCCCAGCCCCCTTGATCTCGCCCACTTCGCCGGAGGCGTAATCAGGAGGCGGACGACTCGGTGCATGGGTCGGTATCTCCGGGCCGAGGGACCGGTGGGATGGTGCCGGGCCGACGCTACGGCCGGCCGCGCCGCAAGTCAATGGCGCGGTGCGTGCCGGCCCCGGCTGCCGCGGACAGCGCAACCAGAAAGCTATTCCACGAAGAATGTTTCCGACCCCGGTCCTGCAATCCGGCCGGCGAGGCGCTAGCGGTAGAGCCGGCGGATCTCGCCCCACGTCACTGGCGCCGACGGCGTGCCGTTTTCGAGGAGATAGGTCGTGCTCAGGATCGACCCCGGATCATTCGAACTGCCGGCGAGCTGGATCAGGTAGTGACCGGGCCCATCGGCGGCGGTGTATCGCGAGTACACCTCGCTCGCGCCGGCGGCCAGGTACGAGATCTCGGGGAGGCCGATGCAGCCGAAGACGCAGGTGTCGGGTTCGACGTGCGTGATGGCGTACCACGGCGTCGAGATGAACATGGCCTCGCTGGGGCCCCCGTTGGCGATGGTGATGGTCACCACGTCGCCCACGGTGTAGGTGGCGGCATCGGTGGCCACGGTGAGCTGGGCCGTGGCGGGGCTGGCGGCGATGAGCAGAGCGGTCGCCAGGACGCAGCAGACACGGTTCATCATTCACCTCCGAGTCATGATCCCGGCCATTCCCCCGCGGCCGGTAGCCGTCCGCGGGCGAAGAATCCCGCGATCGTGAAATCGTGCTTGGGCATGGCAACACCCACTGGTGATCGAGATCGAATGACCGCTACTTCAACAGCGCGAGCTTGCCCGTGGCGCGATCGCGACCGGCCGTGACCTCGTAGCAATACACGCCGGACGAAACGTGACCGCCCTCGTCGTCGTCGCCCTCCCAGACCACCTCGTGCGCCCCCGATCCGCACGCGAAGGCGTCCAGCAAAGTGCGCACGCAGCGGCCACGCAGATCGAGGACCTTCACCGAGGCGACGGTGGGGCGCGGCAGAACGAAGCGGATGGTCGCGCGGGGATTGAAGGGGTTGGGTCCGGTGAGCTGCGCGTCCGTCCGCTGCGGCACGATCGAGACGACGATCGAGTCGCCCGGGTCCCATCGCACCGGATCGTTCGCGACGTCCCGCGCCGAGTCGAACCGGCACCAGTTGTTGCCGAGGTCGATGAAGTCGATCAGCCCGCGCTCCGGGAAGGCGTCCTGGGCGAGATCGATCTCCTCCGCCGTGATGGACGGTCCAAGCGTGTCGGTCGCGGGCGCTGCGACGGGAACGAGCGCACAGACAGCAACGAGCAAGGAACCGACGCAGCCCGTCGGCGATATCGACGCCATGGTCATCCCCCTTGGCGGACCGGGAGACGCCTCCTCCAGTGCTGAAGATACCTCTGTTGAAAGGGCGTAGTCAACCGGGGCCGGGCGCCTCCGCCCCGACCGGTGGACGGCTGGAGTGCGCTCACGACGCCTCCTCACCCGGAAAGAGACGGCTCTCGTCGCATCCGGCGCGCGGGCACCTCGGATGATGCCAGTTCACTCGAAATCGAAGGAGATCCGCGGACCCTCGTGAGCGATTCTCCCGCCGCGACTTCGCAATTCCTCCACCGGGAACCGGCTGAGCAGCGACATCCGGCGGTGCGCTCGGCGGTGCCAGCGCTTCTGCATGGGGCGGGCCAGCAGATGGAAGCCGAGACGGCTCCAGGCGTTGGGGAACTCGCCCATCCGCCACCGGGCTTCGATCGAGAACCGGATCTCCCCTGTCGCATGGTCCTTGCGGATCATGAACCACTCGTATCCCGCCTCGATGTGACCCTCCAGGGTCTCGTAACGGAATCCGAACTGGTCGGTACCTGCGGAGCGCTCCTCGCTCACGGCGCCGATCAGAGTGCCCGTCAGGATGCGCAGGCCGAGGATCCGGATCTCCAGGAGCATGCGGCGTCCCTCGAAGGGGTGAGCGGGATCGAAATGCGCGGTGACGATGGACGGATCGGAGAACTGGTAATTCCGCAGGGCCACACACAGACGTGCAAAGGGCCCCCCTTCCTCCGGGAGGCCCGGTTCCTCTCGCGCTATGGTCGCCACCGAGAACTGTCGTCGCCACCCGGCGGATCGGCTCATGGACCCGGGGTCCAGGTCGAAGTTCAGCGACAGTCCGTCCAGCCGCCGGAGACGGTCCCGCAGCTCCTCATCCGTCCATCCCCGCAAAAATCGCCACTCGGCCATTCAGCCCCCCGCGGCGCGGAAGGTCGGTCCCGTCCCCCGGCGGTCTCCGTCGTCCTCGTCGACGGTTCGCGTGGTGGCCTGCACGAAGCCGATCACCCCGTCCCCCGTGGTGATCGCCACGCGGCTGATCAGTTCGCCCCAGGTGCGGGTCTGCATAGGCTCTCCCCCGAGCAGGTAGCCCCAGTAGCGGATGCGGGACGAGGCGCGGGCCCGGCTGCGGACGTGGAAGACGACGTCCCGGTGAGGATTGCGATAGGCGCCGAAGGTGATCCTCCCCGCCTCGGGATGCCCCGGCAAGGTCGCCACCGTGAGGCTCTGGCGGTGGACATGGACGACCCGCACCTTGAACGTCCCTGCGCCGCGGATATGCACCTCCATCTCGTCCCCGACCCGCAGGGGCTCTTCCGGGTCCGGCAGCTTGCGGAATCCGGCGTACTGGGGCGGAACGAGCTCCCAGAAGCGGTGGCGCAGGATGTCGATGAGTTCCCGAGGAGTCGCCCGACAGCCGGCGATCACACCCCAGTAGTCGCGCAGGAGCAGAGGCCCTCTTCCCGCCGCGGCCAGGAGCAGGCCGGTCGCGAGCTGGTCGACGGCGGACTTGCGACCGATGCGTGGCATCAGCGCGGACCGAAGATCTTCGCGAGCTTGTTGTAGACGCCCATCGTGAGCAGGGCCGGAGCCCACATCCCGACGAAGCGGCTCGCCCCGTGACGCCCGGTGACGGCGAAGCCGAGCGAGATCACCATGGTGGACAGGGAGGCGACCAGGAACACCGTCGAGGGCATCTTCGCCGTCTGCTCCTCGATCACGCGGGTGAAGGTGCCCTCCTCATGCTCCTGGCGCTGGATCGGCGCCGAGTCGTAGACGCGGAGCGACTCGCGGCTGGCCGGGTTCTTGTCTCTGATCGCCATCGATTCCCTCCCGGTTTCCCCTCCCGAACGCCCTCCCGAGATGATCATGACCACGCTGGCACGGTACTCCCCCCTCTCTCCGTGGTCGATGGGGGGCATCCCGGTACCGGACGCCCCTCGAGCATGTGCGGCGAACCCTGGCGCGGCTCTGGCCACTCCGGGAAGGCACCGCTCCGGGAAGGCGGTGGAGGCCACGGCGCGTCTGATGTAGAATCGATGGCGACGATCCGCCGCGCCCGCCTTCGGCGCGGTGATCGTTCATCGGATCCACGACGCGAGAGCGGGTGAACTTGTCGAGCTGGGCGGACAGGCTGCTCGGGCTGCTCGGTCGCGAGACTTCCGGGCGGCGGCTGATCCCCGAGATCGACGGCGTCCGGTTCGTCGCCATCGCGGCCGTGGTCTACCTGCACCTGTGGGAGAGCTTCGAGCGCAGCGCGGACACGGTCCCCGACG
This sequence comes from Candidatus Krumholzibacteriia bacterium, assembly GCA_046484865.1. GTDB lineage: Bacteria > Krumholzibacteriota > Krumholzibacteriia > LZORAL124-64-63 > LZORAL124-64-63 > JAWOID01. Next base: position 22,224 of record JAWOID010000063.1, on the reverse strand, counting down.
GGTTCGCGTTCGTCGAGCGGGTCCTGGAGCAGGGTTTCCTCGGCGTGCAGCTCTTCTTCGTCATCAGCGGCTTCATTCTGGGGCTGCCCTTCGCCCGCCAGCACCTGGCCCGCGGCCGGCGCATCTCGCTGCGCCAGTACTTCGCCCGCCGGGTGCTACGCCTCGAGCCGCCCTACCTGATCAACCTCCTCTTGATGACCGGCGTCCTGGTCGCGATCGACGGCCGCCGGCTCGCCGAGGTGCTGCCGAACCTCTTCGCCAGCATGACCTACACCCACAACGTCGTCTTCGGCGGCATGAGTGAGATCAACTTCGTCGCGTGGTCGCTCGAGATCGAGGTCCAGTTCTACATCCTGGCGCCGCTGCTCGCGCTGGTCTTCCTGATCCGCCCGCCGAACTTGCGTCGAACCGTGCTGCTGCTGGCCGTCCTCGCGAGTTCCCTGGGCAGCGAGCTGCTCTATCCCCTGGCGTCGTTGCCGGTGCGGACCATCGCCAGCTACCTGCACTACTTCCTCGCGGGCTTCCTGCTGGTGGACGTCTTCCTGGAGGACTGGCAGGAGCGGCCGCGCCGGGGGGTAGCCTTCGACCTGGTGGGCTTCCTCGCCGTCGCCGGGCTGTTCACGAGCGGGGTCCTGGTGCCGGGGCTCGGCCAGATCCCGACGCCCTGGCTGGCGCTGGCGGTGGTGATCGGCGCCTTCCGGGGCAGGGTCCTGAACCGGTTCTATACCCACCCGTGGATCTACACGATCGGCGGGATGTGCTACACGATCTACCTCTACCACGCCCACATCATCGGCGCCACGGGCCACCGGCGGCTGTGGGTCGGCGACGGTTTGTGGCCGAACCTCCTGATCACTTTCACCGTGGTCCCGCTGATCGTCGTGGTGGTGTCGGCGACGCTCTTCGCGCTGTTCGAGAAGCCGTTCATGCGCCGGCACTGGCACCGCGAATGGTGGCGCCGGCTGCGCCGGGCGGCGGTTGCCAACCCGGCCAGGGCCCGCTGACCTCCACGACATTCTCCGAGACGCTCCCCTCGAGCAGACCTAATGATGCGAGTGCTTCTGCTCCGGGGCGCCGCCCACCGGCTCGACCTGCTGCTCGAAGGCAATCTTCTCCTTGCCGAGCCCGTCGATCGTGACCGCCACCTGCAGCGGGCCGGCCCCGCCGGAGGGCGTCTCGAGCTTGCCGCCCAGGTAATCCTGGGGCACGAGGTTCATTCCGCCGCAGAGATCGCACCGACCGGGCTCCATCCTGGTCGCCTCGGCATGCATGGGGCAGTAATGAGCCGCCGGTTCGCCCGCGGCCGCCATGCCCGGGACCAGGGCGATCGTCTGGGGCTGCTGACCGTCGACGCGGACGGTCGCCGTTCCGGTCAGCCGGGCGGCCAGCGCGGGAAGCCGCTCGGCCTCGTAGACGTACACCCGCAGTTCGCCGCCGCTGACGACGGTCTCGAACAGGCGGCCCCCGCCGCTCGTGACCGTGCCGCCGTAGAACGCGGTCGCCGCATCGGCGGCGGCCGGCTCCCCGTGCGCCCCCTGGTGCTGGTGCGCTTCCTGGTGTTTGTGGCCCGCGTGCATGTGCCCGCAGGCCGGGGTCGAGGTCTGGTTGTCGCCGTGCCCCTGCCCCTTCGCGCCAGCGTATCCGCCGAGAGCCAGCGACAGGATCGCGGCGGCTGCGAAGATCAGATTCGGATGCTTCATGAGTCGATTCTCCCTCGTAGGGCTGGCGGGAACGCGCCCGGCGCGTCGGTCCCGCCCGGCTGGGTGGTTGCGTCTCTCATGCCGGGAGTGCAGAGATCGCGCCAGGGCGCCGGATCGCTAGCTTGGGTCATGCAAGCTGACAGGCCTCAAGGCTTTGGAGCCGGAGCGACGCGGCGGCGAGCGGGTGGCTGGTGTGAGGGGTCTGTAGGATATTCGGCAGCGCCGAGCCCGGCACTGGGGAATATTCGCAGACAGGAGGTCCCAGTCCGGGATCGTCAGCGACGCGTCGACCGACCAGCCGGCGGCGTGTTCGGCGGAGTCGAGGACGCAGAAGAGGCTGTCGACCTGGCAGCGAGGGTGCGCGCGCTGTTCTCCGAGGACGTTCGCGACCTAGCGCCGGTCCCGTCCGCCGCCGCCCCGCATCGCCATGATGATCAGGATGATGATCACCAGGCCGCCGATGATGAAAATCGCGATCCAGAGGGGGCTGGTGTACCAATCGCCTCCCTCGTCGATATCGATGTCGATGTCCAGGCTGGGAGCGTCCCCCTCCTGCGCGAGCGCCTGACCGGGACCGCACGGCAGCAGCGCCTGCCCGGCCGGGATGACCGGCAGCACGGCGAGAGCCAGGACGAAGAGCGAGACGAGGAGATACCGCGCGACGTGGCTGTGATGGCGGGCCATGGTCATCCTTCCGATAGGCCGCTCGTGGGCGGCACGCCCTCTCGCGTGGCGCCGCTCATTCGGAGATGCGCACGCGTTCGACACATGGTCAGGACTATCGCCGTTCGTTCGGATCCGCCACCGAGCGCCGCCGTTCGTTCCGGCCCTTGTTCGGCGGACCGCCGCCACTTACATTATCGTGCCGCCCGGCGGGCGTCCCCGGTCGGCCGGCTTCCCTGGCCCGCAATGCCGTCTGCAGGTCTCGCCTGACCTGCATCGGCACGCATCCACGGCGCCCCGTACCCAGGCTCGACAGCGGATGAACATGCGCGGCGTCCTGGTCTTCGCCCCTCACGCCAGCCCCACCTACGTGCCGCTCGGCCTCGCGACCCTGGCCGCCCACGTCCAGGTCCAGGCCGCGGACTGCGAACTCGTCCCCATCGACCTGAACCTCGCCCTGTGGGAGCGCCAGGCGGAGGCCGACGCGGAGCTGGCCGCCTGCCGGAGCTTCCTGCGCGGCCGGGCGGGCGACTTCCACGATCCGCTCCAGTATGCGGCCCATCAGGCGGTGTGGCGTGGTGCGGCGGCCAGCCGGCGGCGCCTGACGGCGACGAGCCGTCGCTACCTGGAGACCGACGAAATGGAGCCGGAACTGCGTGCCGCCCTGGCATACGCGGCCGGTTTGATCATCCGGGAGCGCCCGGAGTGGATCGGCTTCTCGGTGATGTTCCCGGAGCAGGTCCTGGTCAGCCTGGCGCTGGCAAAGTTCCTGGCGGAGGAGGTATACGCCGGCGCCCCGCCCGGCCTGGTGCTGGGAGGGGCCACGGCGTCGGCCCTGCGCGCGGAGGAGGTCCTGCGCGCGTGCCCTTTCCTGGACGCGGTGTTCGGCGGCGAGGGCGAGCAGGGGCTCCTACGGCTGCTGCGCGGCAATGCGCCCGCAAGCGTGCCGGGTCTCGTGTTCCGTCGCGACGACGTCGTCGTGACGAACCGCAAGCCGGACACCCTGACGGCCGCCGCGGTCTGCCTGCCGAGCTTCACGGAACTCGACCCGATCCGGTACGACAACCCGGTGCCGGTCCTGCCGGTCGTGTTCTCGCGCGGCTGCAAGTGGCGGCGCTGCCGGTTCTGCGCGCACAACCTCTCATACAGCGGCTACCGGCGTCATGCCGCCGAGCGCTTCGCCGACTACCTGGGCGAACTGCAGGCGCGCTGGGGCGCGACGCACTTCTACTTCGCCGACCAGTACGTGGCCGCCGAGGACATGGCGGAACTGTCGCGCGCCATCCTCGAGCGCGGCCTGCGCCTCTCCTTCCACGTCATGGGCCGACCCACGGCGGCGTACACCCCCGACCGGCTCGAACTGATGGCGCGCGCCGGCTGCCGCTGGATCAGCTGGGGCGTGGAGTCCGGGTCGGCGCGCCTCCTGGAGGTATGCGGCAAGGGCACGACCCCGGTCGAGATCCAACAGGTGGTGACCGACTCGGCGCGGGTGGGGATCTTCAACCTGCTGATGATGATCTTCGGGCTGCCGACCAGCGGCCCCGACGACCTGCAGGCCACGATGGACCTCGTGGCCGACCTCGGCGGTGCGGCGGGCTCGGTGACCAGCAGCCGGTTCCAGCTCTTCGCCCGCACACCGTTCGCAGCCCGACCGGACCGTTACGGTCTGCGCGTCACCGGGCAGGAGGTCCTGTTCTCGCGCGGAGGGCAGGACGTGCGCTCGCTGCGCCTGTTCCACGAGGAGCGCGCCATGGACGGCTCGTGGCGACCGCCTCGTGGGTCGGTCGAAGTGGCCGAATGGGAGCGATTCCGCCGCTGGTGTCGGCCGGTATCGGAACTGGACGGGCTCTGCAGCGAGCATCTGCTGTTGCGGCTGGCGCGGGGACCGGGAGGCTCCGCCTGCGCGGCGTGAGAGGTCGACTTGACAGGGCGTGGTTGATCAGCTGCCGGGCAAACGCCGCAGGAACCGCTCGAGACGCTGAGGGAAATTCCTCCTGTCAGGGTGATCGCCCTCAGCCACAGCCGTTCCGCCGGCCGATTTGACTGCTTCCTGCCCAGAGCCTATGATCCTTGCTGGCCTGCTTCCCCCGTGGAGGAACTGCATGACTGTTCGCCCGCCACGAACCGCAAGCCGGCTCGCCGGCAGCCTCGCCGGCCGCCGCATCGCGGCCGCGCTGCTCTTGCTGCCGCTGATCGCCGGGTCGACCGGCTGCGGTGGCGAGTCGGGCAAGCCCGCCCCGGTCGCGCCGCGCAGCGCCGTGATCCTGGGCTTCGACGCGCTCGACTGGCAGGTGCTCGAACCCCTGATCGAGGCCGGCCAGGCGCCCACCTTCGCGCGGCTGCGTGACGAGGGGGCGAGCGGGGTCTGCCTCAGCTTCGTGCCCCTGCAGAAGTCGCCCCTGATCTGGGCCAGCATCGCCACCGGCCTGGAGCCCGCCGCTCACGGGATCGGCGGCTTCGTCAAGCCGAAGCCGGGCGGCGCCGATGCGCTGTCGGCCGCCGCCGACTGGCGCGCGCCGGCCATCTGGGATCTCGCCGGCGCCGCCGACCTCTCGAGTTGCGTCATCGGCTGGTGGGTGACCTTCCCCGCCCGCGCCATCGCCGGCGTGCTGGTCAGCGACCACGTCACCTACACGGCCGCCGGCAACCGCAATCCCGCCGGACTGGTCCAGCCGGCCGATCTGGCGGCGGAACTGTCCGACCTGACCGTCAGCTGGGACGAGGTCCCGCTCGATCTGCTGCGGATCATGCTGCCCGGCGCCACGGACGAGATGCTCGACCCCAGCGACAGCTACCTGCACCGGTTGCGCCTGGCGCTGGCCGGCGACCTGACCTACCTCGCGACGGCCCGGCACCTGCTGGCCCGCGGCGATTACGATTTCTTCGCTGTCTACTTCCGCGGTTTGGACCTCGCCTGCCACACCTACTGGAAGTATCACGATCCGGGCGACGGTCCCGAGCAGAGCGAGGAGGACCGCGCCCGCTACGGCAACATCGTGCCCGGCTACTACCAGGTGCTGGACCGCTGGCTGGCCGAGCTGCTGCCGCTACTGCGCCAGGACGCGAATCTGGTCATCGTCTCGGATCACGGGTTCCACGGACCTCGCCGCGACCGCCAGGGCACCTTCACCAGAGGCGTCGCGGAGCACCGTCCCGAGGGCGTGTTGATGATCCGCAGTCCCCTGTACACGCCGGGCGCGCGCTTCACCTCCAGCCACGTCCTGGACGTGGCGCCGACCACGCTGGCGTTGCTGGGCGTGCCGCCGAGCCAGGAGATGCCCGGACAGATCCTGCGCGAGAATCTGACGGCGCCGGCGGCGGCCTACGTCGAGTACCTGGACGCCAACCGCATCGCCTCGTATGCGTTGTTGGCTCCCGCGCCGCCGCCGGAGGTCGCCGACGACCCGGCCGTCGACGCGGCGGTCAGGCGGCAGTTGCGCTCACTGGGCTACGTGGATTAGTCCCGCTCAGAACTCGATGTGCAGGGGCCGGCGCAGCGCGAGACCGGTCGCCAGGGCGATCACCGTGAAGCTCAGCAGCCAGTGCGCCCGGAGGCCGAGGATGCTCACCTCGCGCGCCGGCATATCGATCGTCAGTCGCCTGAGTTCCGTCCCGTCGTTCAGAGGCCGGGCGCCAGGGTCGTACAAGGCCTGTCGCCAGGTACCGGCGTGGAGCGTGCGGGTGACGGCCGTCAGCTGCGCGCCGTCCACCGGCACCGACAGCGGGACCGTCGTCTCCCCGACCCGCAGCTGAAGATCGTGCCGGCCAGGCGCCAGCGCCCGCACCCGCCATGTCAGCTCGCCGGTGTCGCGCCGGTGCACCGGTCCGCCCTCGACGAGCAGACCGGACGCGGTGAACAGCTCCGGCAGATCGTCCCGGGACGCGGAAGGGGTCATCACCGCCGAGACGAGCACCGTCTCGGCGGGCAGCAGCGGTCGCCGGCCGAAACGGGCCTCGAGCTGCGGCAGCACCAGCATCAGCGGGATCAGCAGCGCGGCCAGCCCCGGCAAGGCCAGGGACACGTAACGCAGGTTCGCCTGGATCAACCGGCCCTGCACCCGCAGGATCGTCGGGAGGTCCGACTGGTAGAGCGCCGCCTCGTAGAGGCGGCCGATCAGGCGACCACGCGCCGCGCTCAATCGTTGCTGGGGCGTCGCGAGCTTGAACAGCAACGCGGCCAGGCCGCCGAACACGACCGCCGCCAGCGCGAGGGCCAGCGCGGGTTGACCGGACACCGGCCCGAGCAGCAGATCGCCGGCGCGCGTCACGCCCTGCATCAACGCCGTCACGCGATGTACCCCAGTCCCTGCATACGCTTCTTGATCTCTTCGAGGCTGGCGCCGTCGCCGTCCAGCCGGTCCAGCTCGCGCTCGAGCACGTGGTGCACGAATTCCTCCACCGATGCGTAGCCGGCGGCCTTGCTCACCCGCTCAGCGCGGGCCAGCAGATCCTTGTCCAGCTTCAGGCGCGATCCTCCGAACATGGTCATCTCCTTCCCGCCGGCCCGGCGAACAGGTCGCGGCCCGACATCTCGGGCAGCGGCTCCACGCCGAAATGGCGCAAGATCGTCGGCGCGAGATCGGCGAGGGTCGGATCGGTCACGGTGATCGGTCGAGTGGACAGCAGGATGCCGGGCACCTCGTCGTGCGCCTGGCAGTGGTCGCCGCTCCACTTCTGCTCGTTGTCGACGAACACCTGCGCCGGGACCTCGCCGAGCGCCGACTCGTTGCTGCCGCGCCAGCCGCGATGATAACCCAGCACAAGGTCGGGTCCCGCGGCGGCGTGGGCGCCGGTGTACACCTCGTCCGCCCGGTAGACATACTTGACGGCCGGCACCTGCAGGTCGGGATCGATCGCCGCGGTCAGACCGGCCTGCAACTCGGCCAGCAGGGCGGCTTGTTCCGCACCGGGCGCGACGATTCCCTGCTGCTCGCGACCCTGCAGGTTCAGGTAGAGGGCGTTGATCCCCATCGCGTAGGCCCGGGTGCGCGACCAGTCGATGCCGACCAGGAAGCTGACCTCGCCGGGTTCGACCCCCGGCGCGAGTACGAGGTAGCCGTTCTCCAGCAACCAGGTATTGACGTGGAAGCTGCGCCGGTAGGGTGCGAACCCATGGTCGCTGACGACCATGACCAGCGCCTCGTCGCCGACCGTCGCGATCACGCCGGCCAGCACCGCGTCCAGCGATTCGTAGATCTCGCGGATGCGCCCGCGATTCTCCAGCGCGCAGGTCTCGTGCAGGGGCGAGTCGGGATCGATGCCGCGCCAGAACATGTGGCAGTCCTGGTCGGGATAGTTGAAGTAGAAGAAGAGGAAACCGGAGGGCAGCCCCGCGAACCGCTCCAGCTCGTGGGCCAGCGCGCGCTTGCGCTCGTTGAACACCTGATCCGACTGCGAGAGGTAGTCCGCGTCGGTGAAGACCCCTTCCTCGAGCGCCTTCGTGTTGGTCGGCAGACCCTGGGTGTAGAAGGGCCCCAGCGCACGGGCCAGATCGGGGGCATAGCCGGCGGGGGTGGAGATCGGCATCTCCGGCGCCGCCGGATCGATCTGCACCGGGGTGACGAAGAGGCGCAGGAACGGCGCGGTCTCCATGAGGTAGAGGCGGACCACGCCGCGGACCGACTTGAGCAGGGGCACGAGGCGGAACTCCAGGTTCACCCACTCGCTCCACTCGCCCTCGTGCAGCAGCAGGCGCTCGCCGGCCAGTTCGACGAGCGCCGCGCCGGTCTCGCGGTCGACGGTCATGGCGATCGGCACGTCGCTGTGCGGCGCACCCTCGCGATAGATATTGACCGGGCCTTCGATCCTGGTCTCGGCGCGTCCGTCCGCCAGGTAGACGGACCGCAGGACGCCGCCGGAGAGGTCCGCCGACGCCAGCGGATCGTCGGTGATGTAGGTGTACTGGCCGTAGGTGCCCTGGATGTCGGGCGTGCCCATGCCGCTGAGGGTGCGGGCCCGCGTGGGGACCGGCGGGAAATTGGCCGGCATCTTGAACAGGGTCATATCCACGCGGGCATCGTCCAGAAGCTGCCAGAAGGCCGTACCCTGGCGGAGGTTGGTGATGCCGCCGCCGCCGCGCGGCAAGCGCCAGCCGCCGACGCCCCAGAACTCGGAAGGACTGCTGGCCTCGCTGATCGAGAGATGCGGAATCATGGTGCGCGGATTGCGGTGGATGAAGTCGAAGATGCCGTGACCGCCCGGATCCAGACCCGTCGAGAAGGTGGACCAGGCGACCGGCGACTGGGGCGGAATGGTCGTGCCCAGAGGCGTCAGTGAGCCGCCGGCAGCGAGCACACGGTCGAACGCCGGCAGCGCTCCCTGGGCGCGGTATTCGGCGACCAGCCGCGGGTCCATGCCGTCGAACCCGAGGATCACCACCTTCGCCGCCGGGGCGGCCACACCGTCGTCGGCCGCCGGGGCGGCCACACCGTCGCCGGCCGCCAGCATGATGGCCAGGCTGAACAATCCGGCGACCAGCCAGCCGGAGAGCCGGGCGGAACGATCGGATCGGCGGTCAGGGCGTCGCTTCACGGGTGCTCATCTTCCGACAGGCTGCGGCCGTGCATGTGCGCCGGCACCGGCACTCCGCAGCAGTCCAGGATTGTCGGCGCCAGGTCGACCAGACCGGCGCCGTCGGTTCGCAGGCGGCGGTTGCTGAACAGTACGCCCGGCACCTGCCGTGGATCGATGCAGTGGTCGGCCGACCAGGGGCGGTCGTTGTCCCGGAAGACCTGACCGGTGACCGCGCCGACGGCCGTGTCCCAGTCGGCGCGCCAGCCCGCGTTGTAGCCGACGATCACATCGGGGGCTTCGTCGCGGTACGGTCCGCGGTAGGCCTCGGCGCTCGCCCAGAGTTCGCTGATGGCGATGCCGCCGGCGGGATCGGGCAACCCGCGCAGGCGGTCCATCAGCTCGCGGCGCAGGTCCGCCGCCGCGGCAGGCGCCACACAGCCGGCGAACTCGCGTCCCTGGAGGTTGAGGTAGAATCCCGCCAGACCGCTCGCGTACGCGCGAGTTCGCGCCCAGTCGATGCGCGTGACCGGCGCCGGCTGCCCGGGCGGCAACGCCGGCAGCGGTCCGTCGGTGGGATCCCCCTCGAGATACAGGTAGCCCTCGCGCCGGAACCAGGCGTTCAGATCCACCGCCCGGCGGAACGGCTTGAACCCGTGATCAGAGATCACCAGCAGCACCTCGTCGTCGTTCATGGCGGCGCGGGTGCGGCCGACCAGATCGTCGGCGCGGCGGTACAGATCGGCGATGACGCCGGCGTGACGGCCATGATCGCCGGCGTCCGCCGCGGCGGACCCGGAGTCGTGGTAGCGCAGGAAGGTGTGCTGCACGCGGTCGGTGGCGTCGAAGACGCAGACCGCGACGCCCTCCCGCTGCCGATCCAGGGTGTGCAGCCACTGCTGCTGCCGCTCGGCGTGGATCGACCACACCTGTTCCAGGAAGGCGTCCTCGTCCAGCACGCGCTCGTTCAGCGCCCAGGTGTCCTCGGCCATGCCGAGGGTTGCGTAGGGACCGTGCAGGCGCGAGAGCATCGTCGCGAAATAGGGCGGCTGGCTGATCGGCATCGCCGGACGCTGCGGGTCGATGTTGATCGGGGTGACGTACAGACCGAAGGGTTCCCAGGCGGTGACGCGCAATCGCACCACGCCGTGCACCGCCCGGCGCCCGCCGCCGAAGGTCAGACGCAACCACGGCGAATAGACGTCGGGACCGAGGGTCAGGCGGCATTGCCCGATCTCGATCCGCGCCCGGCGCGCCGGCGCGTCGACCCGGCAGCGGACCGGTATGGCCAGGGCCTCTCCGCCGCCGGCGGCCTCCGGTCCGGGCAGGCTGCCGGCCCAGGCGCCATCGGCCGCGCGCTCGAGCCGGCGACGCTCGCCCCCGGTCAGATCGTCTGCGCGGGCGTCGCCGTCGTCGCCGTCGGCAGCGGTGAAATGGGTGAATGTGCCCTGGGTGCCCCGCAGGTCGGGCAGGCACATGGCGGACAGGAGCCGGCCGCGGAACCGTTCGGGCGGGAAGGTCAGCGGCACCCGTAGCACGGTCGTCTCGACTCCGTGCTCGCCCAGCAGCGACCAGAAACTGCGGCTGCGCCGGCGCGATTGCATGCGGGCGGGCTTCCACCCCCAGCGGAAGGGTCCGCGGCGGCGCGGGCGGGCCGGCAGCAGCCGCGTGCTCGAGAGCTCCGGCTGGCAGGTGCGCGGATCGCGGCGCAGGAAGTCGAAGATGCCGTGGCCGCCGGGATCGACGCCCGTCGCGAAGGTGGACCAGGCCACGGGAGAGACCGCCGGCAAGGTGGTGGCCAGTTCGCCGAAGCAGCCCTCGTCAGCGAGCTCCCGCAGGTGAGGCAGCTCGTCGGCGGCGAGGAACTCGCGGCAGAGCTGGGCGTCCAGTCCGTCGAGGCCCAGGACCACGACGCGCCGGGTCCGCGCCCGGGAGCGGATCCCCCGCCGGCGCCACTGACGGATCAGGAACCGCAGCGGCCAGGTCAGCACGCCGAACATGGCCAGCAAGACGCCGATCAGACCGAAGAGCAGCGAGCCGCCCAGCGCGAAGCCCGCGCCCGGACCGATGTAGGCCTGGGCCGGCGCCGCGCCGATGACGCTGCCGAGGCAAACCAGAGCGGCGATCCGCGGCCATGCTGAACAGCGATCCAAAACGAGCCCCCAGATGCCGGCCGGTCACCAGGTGGTGAACGACGAATCGCGGACCGCGTCCAGCGTCGGGCGCCAGCAGCGTCTCGCAACGCAGCGCCCGCAGTTCGCGCACGTCCGCCTCGGTGAAGTCCTGGTAGCGGCCCGGGCCGGTGCCAATGTTGAGCGTCCATGACGATACTAAGCAAGGCGGCGGGAGGCAAGGCGATCGGCCGCGAGCGGAGATCTGCAGGCAGACCGCTCTTAACCCGGATTATTCATGAGCGGCCGTAGCGAGGATGAGGAAAATGCCCGCCAGAACACGACCTCGCAAGGATTGGCGAGGGAGGCGTACCCGATGCGCGACGTTGACCGAGCCGATCCGAGAAGGCGTGTTCTGGCGGACATTTGACCAGCCGCAGCAGGCCGCTCATGAATAATCCGGGTTAAGGTGAGCACGTCGCCGGGCGGCTGGCAGATCCGGCCCGGCCATGCTAGCATCGCCCCATGGGCCATCACCTGAGCAAGGCGGGCTATGCTCGCTTCGTCGATCGCCTGAACCGCTTTCCGCAGGGCGCCCCCCCGAGCGAGACGCTCTTCCGGATCCTGTCGGTCCTGGTCAGCGAGCGCGAGGCCGGTCTGCTCGCCCAGATCCCGATGAAGCCGTTCACCGCCGAGAAAGCGGCCCGGATCTGGAAGGTCGACCTGGCCGAGGCGCAAAAGGTGCTGGACGAGCTGGCCGGCCGCGCCATGCTCGTGGACATGCAGCGCCGCGGCCGCACGCTGTACGTGCTGCCGCCGCCGATGGCCGGCTTCTTCGAGTTCTCGCTGATGCGGGTGCGCGAGGACCTCGACCAGAAGGTCCTGAGCGAGCTGTTCCACCAGTACCTGAACGTCGAGGACGACTTCGTCCGGGCGCTGTTCGGCACCGGAGAGACCCAGCTTGGACGCATCTTCGTGCTGGAGGCGGCGCTGCCGCCGGCGCCCACCCTCGAGATCCTCGATCACGAGCGGGCCAGCGAGGTGATCCGCGGCTCCCGCGACATCGGCGTCGGCCTCTGCTACTGCCGGCACAAGAAGCAGCACCTCGGCACGGCCTGCGCCGCGCCCCTGGATATCTGCATGAGCTTCGGTGCCGCGGCCTCGTCCCTGGTCCGGCACGGCCACGCTCGGCGGGTCGAGGTAGACGAAGGGCTCGACCTGCTGCAGCAGGCTTACGAGCTGGGGCTGGTCCAGTTCGGCGAGAACGTCAAGCGTGACGTCTCGTTCATCTGCAACTGCTGCGGCTGCTGCTGCGAGGCGCTCGTGGCCGCCCGCCAGTTCGCGATGCTCCACCCGGTGCACACCACCGACTGGCTGCCGGAGCTGGCGAGCGAGAGTTGCAAGGGGTGCGGCAAGTGTGTCGCGGCCTGCCCGGTGGATGCGCTGTCGCTGGTCTCGGCCCACGACCCGGGAAGGCGCGCCCGCAAGCGGGCGGTGCTGAATGAAGAGGTTTGCCTCGGCTGCGGCGTCTGCGTGCGGGCCTGCCCGACCGGCAGCGTCCGCCTGCGCCGACGGGAGGCGCGGACGATCACCCCGGAAACCTCGGCCCACCGCTACGTGCTGATGGCGGTCGAGCGCGGCAAGCTGCAGCACCTGATCTGGGACAACCGCGCGCTCTGGCACCACCGTGCGCTCGCCGCCGTCTTCGGCGCCGTGCTGCGTCTGCCGCCAGTGAAGCAGGCGATGGCGAACGAGCAGCTCCGCTCGCGTTACCTGGACCTGCTGATCAAGAGGCAGGGCCGTACGGTGCGGCCGCCGGCGGGGCGAACTCCGTGATCCGCTCGACGCCGCACGGAGGCACTCAGTCGACCGACCTGGCAGGCCGGAAACCGTGGCCAAGGAGCGCCGACGGGGTGAGGTCGCCGCCGTATACAAGACAAGAATACGCACCGAACCTGCTTTCATCACCTGGCGAGGCCGTGAAGATTCGGATATGATACGCTTGTCGCGGCGCGCCGAACTGGCTGCTGCCGCGACCGTGCCCACCCGAAGCAGCGAGGAGGTGTGACAATGGCTATGATCCCTCTCTGGGTCGTCGAGATGGTGCATTCCATCCTCATCGCGATCGGCTTCCCCGGCACACCGCCGCCGCCTTTCCACTAGGCATCGGCTAGGTGTCCATGGGACACACGCACGAGAGGGGTCGATCTCGCCTGGCGGGTTCGACCCCTCGCTCATCGAACGGACGACCGGACCGCACGAGGAATCCCATGACGCCCACGACACGAACGGTCGCCCGGCTTCTGCTCACTCTCGTCGTCCTCGTTTTCGTCGCCGCGGCCGCAGCCGGCCAGACCGCCGGTCCGGTGCTGAGCTGGGGGGCGCTGGTCTCCGTCGAGCCTGCCGATCTCGCGAACGTCGTCGCCGTATCGGCCGGTGGCCAGCACAGCCTCGCCCTCGCCGCCGACAGCACGGTCGTGACCTGGGGACGGAACTATGAGGGGCAATGCGCTCCGCCCGCCCCGAACGCTGGATTCACCGCCGTCGCCGCCGGGGGCGCCCACAGCCTCGGTCTGCGCGTGGACGGCTCGGTGGCCGCCTGGGGCAGCAACTCGTACGGCCAGAACACCGCGCCGCTCGTGAACGAAGGGTTCACCGCGATCGCGGCCGGCGGCACCCACAACCTCGCCCTGAAGTCCGACGGTTCCATCGTCGCCTGGGGGGGCAATATCCATGGCCAGTGCAACGTGCCCTCGCCCAACGCCGACTTCGTGGCGGTCGCTGCCGGGGGCTATCACAGCCTGGGCCTCAAGAGCGACGGCAGCATCGTCGCCTGGGGCAATGCCGCCGACGGCCAGACCGCCGTGCCTTCGCCGAACAGCGGCTTCACGGCCATCGCGGCCGGCGGCTATCACAGCCTGGGCCTGAAGAGCGACGGCAGCATCGTCGCCTGGGGCCAGAACACTGACGGCCAGTGCGACACCGGTGCCCTGGGGACCGGGTTCACGACCATCGCCGCCGGTGGCTTCCACACGATCGGGCGCCGGGCCGACGGGACGGTCGCCGCCGTGGGCCGCAATGATGCGGGCCAGTGCGACGTGCCCGCTGCGACTTCCGGGTACCTGCTGGTCGTGGCCGGCTACGAGCACACCCTGGGTGTGGCCGGCGACGGTGCGGTCGTCGCCTGGGGACGAAATGATTTCGGCCAGACCAACACGCCCGGTGCGCCCACCGATCTCGTCGTCGTCGCCGGCGGTTCGGGGCACAGCCTGGCCGTCGCCACCGACGGCCATCTGATCGCCTGGGGACGTAACGACCTCGGCCAGTGCGACGTACCGGCGATCAGCGGCGCCTGGGTGGCGGCATCCGGCGGTGCCGGACATAGCCTGGGCTTGACGGATGCGGGCGACATCGTCGCCTGGGGACGCAACGATTACGGCCAGTGCGACGTGCCGGCGACCAATGGGGCCTTCACCGATCTGGCGGCCGGCGGCTCGCACAGCCTCGGCCTGCTGGCCGACGGGACGGTTCTCGCCTGGGGCTATGACAACTGGGGGCAGGTCACCGTCCCGGCGCCCAACTCCGGCTTCACGACGGTCGCCGCCGGCACAGGCCACAGCCTCGCCCTGCGCGGCGACGGGTCCATCGCTGCCTGGGGCCGCAATACCGAGGGCCAGTGCACGGTGCCGGCTCCGAACTCGGGGTTTGTCGCCGTCGCCGCCGGCACGTACCACAGTCTCGGGCTGAAGACCGACGGCTCGGTGGTCGCCTGGGGACTGAACACCACGGGCACGGGAGCGGTCCCCGAGCCCAACGAGGGCTTCATCGCGATCGCCGGGGGCACGTATCACAGCCTCGGCCTGAAAGCGGACGGGTCGATCGTCGCCTGGGGCTACGACAACTACGGCCAGACCTCCGTCCCCGCGCCCAACGAGGGCTTCATCGCGATCGCGGCGGGAGCCGAGCACAGCCTGGCCGTGCGTGGCCCGGACTCGACCGACATGCCCCGGACCGGCAGCCGGGACGGAACGGCACTCGAGCAGAACCACCCGAATCCCTTCAACCCGCTCACGTCGATCCGCTTCCGCCTTCCGGCCGCCGCGACGGTCTCCCTTGACGTCTACGACCTCCGCGGCGCCCACGTGCGGCGGCTGTTCGCCGGTGCACGCGATGCCGGGACGTTCACCGTCACCTGGGACGGGACTGACGAGCGGGGCCGCTCAGTGCCCACAGGCGTCTACCTGTGCCGGTTGCGGGCGGACGGCACCGACCACACGCGAAAGATGGTCCTGCTGCGCTAGGGACGGGGCCGACCCGCCGTGTTCAAGACGGCGCGAAGGGTTCAGGCTCTCTGCAGTCACGCCGGACGCAGGCGACACCGGTCCGGCACGGCACCAGCCGAGCATCGAAAGGTCTGCGATGACGTACAAGACGTTCTGGACGCCGATTCTGACAATCGTCGCCGCGGTCGTGCTGCTGGCGGCCGCGGTCGACGGGGCCGCGGCGCGGGATCGGGTGGGCTTCTTCGGGGGCGTGAACATCGCGAACATGGGCGGGGACATGGACCGGCTCGGCGACGAAATCACGGCCGACCTCGAGGCGGAGATCGGCGGCGACTGGTCGGCGTCCAGGAAAGCGGACGTCGGCTTCGGTGCCGGCGCCTACTACTACCTGGCCCGGTCGACGAACTTCGGCCTCCAACTCGAGGTCCAGTACGTCCAGCGCGGCACGAAGTTCGGTTTGCGCGTCATGGGACTGGATTTCGAGGCGGCGTTCCGGACGGCCTACGTCGAGGTGCCGCTGCTGCTGCGGTACACCCCCGGGGAACCTGAGGACCAGATCTTCTTCATGACGATCGGACCGGTGATCGGCTTCCGGGTCGGCGCCGACCTGGAACTCTCGGGCCAGGGCATGAGCGAGAGCACCGACGTGGGCGATGACTTCGCATCCACGACCGTCGGCGCTCTCGTCGGCGTCGGACTCGCCCACGACCTCACGGCGTCGATGTCGTTCCTCCTCCAGGCGCGCTACTACCAGGGTCTGACCGATGCCCTGGACACCGAGGGTTACTCGAGCCGCAGCCGGGACTACGGCTTCTTCGCCGGGCTCGAGTTCGGGCTGGGCCGTTGAGCGGAGCACCAGCGACATCAGCGGGCCGGCTGCCGCCCGGGTTGACCCTCAGTTCGCGAAGTCCGTCGTCTTCAGCACCATCACGTCCTTGTTGGGGAACTCGATGTCGGGCACGGCCGGAATGGTGCAGTTCATCAGGGTCGGGGATTCGTGGATCGCGATCGTGTCGGAATCCACGACCGAGAACACGTCCACGAGCTGCCAGAGCACGTAGACGCGCGTGCCGCTCGCCGGGGCGATCACCGTGTAGGTCCGCTCCTCGCTGTTCTCGTTCCAGAACTCCATGCTGTGGACTTCCCCGTAGGTCTCGGTCTGCGAGTAGCTCAGCTCGAGCGAGGCCGAGAGGCCCTGCCAGCTGCCGCCGGCCTGGGTCGTCACGCCGATCGTCTCGGAGAAGCTCCGGTTGTACGCGTCCGTCGTGGAGGCTCCGTAGGTGTACGTCGTCGTCAGGGAGAGGCTCGTTCCGGGGCCCAGCTGGTCCTGTTCGAGCCGCTTCCAGTGCCGGGTGTGCAGCAGGTGGGGTCGGGCGGTCAGGAAGGTCGCGTCAGCCGCCCCGTCCTCGGCCGTGTTGACGGGCAGGTAGCCCGGGCAGGCCAGGCGCAGGTGCCGGTCATACGCTGCGTAGGTGGCCAGGGTGCCGTTATCCTGCATCATCTCCAGTGAGGTGACGGCCGGCACGAAATCGTCCAGCGGTCCCGACATGCCGATCAGCAGGTCGGGCGACCTCTCGGGCATGAGCTGCTGGACGGAGGTCGGTTCGGGAATGGGAGGCAGGTTGGTCGGAGCGTCGGGCTCGGTCGGGTCCGAGTCGTCGCCGCACCCGGCTCCGAGGACGAGGGCCGCCAGCGCGAGCAGGACGGCCCGACGCGGATCCAGTCTCTTCATGATCGATCCTTTCGCCGCGGGCGCGCCGGCAGGGCGCAGCCCGGGTCCGTCCCGCTCACTGCATCTGGTAGGCGAGATAGATGTAGGCGCCGCCTGCATCCAGGTTCAGGTCGAGCGGGATCTTGTAATAGCCCGCCGGCGGAGGCGTGTCCGCGCCCACCACGATCGCGACGTTCTTGAGGACCGAGCAGCCGGGGTCCTTGGTATAGCAGAGCCAGAGGTACTCGCCTCCGGCGCCTCGGTTGAGATCGACATTCACCCTGTGCCAACCGGCGCCCGGATCGGCGTCATGGCCCCACAGGACCGTGACCCCCGTGATCGGAGCGCCGACCCCCTTCTTGTAGCAGAGGTAGACGTAGTCGCCGCCCGCGTTCAGGTTCAGGTCGGTATTGATCTTCGTGAAGCCCGGCGGCGGCTGGATCCCCGAGCTACCGCCTGCGATCACCGTCAGCTCCGAGATCGTGCTCTGAGCCGCCGCCGCCACCGGCAGGGCGATCACCAGGAGAGCGACCATGAGGGGGATCAGGAGGGGGGGAGTTTTCCGCGGCGAGATGCCCGAGCCTGGGCCTGGGCCTGGGTAGCGGTTCTCATGAGTGCCTCCTCGTAAGCTGCAACGCAGCCTGCCTGGCCGGGAGAAGGGGCGAGTTGGCAACATCTGGCCGCAAACGAAAGACGACTGTCAACTTTTTTCGCGCCGTCCGCAGCCCTCGTGGAATAACCGCGTCAGTTCCCTGCCGTCGCCTGGCGGCGTGCTGCAGCACGCAGTCAAGAGGACGACCTGACGCCTGCACCGTCGGATCCGCTGCTCGCATCGACCAGCAGCAGAGTGACGTCGTCGTCCAGGGCATGCGAACCGCTCCAGTGCCGCAGACCGTCCATGAGCGCCGCGACTGCCTCGTCCGGGCTCTGCGTTCGTAGCCGCTCCAGATGCTGCTGCAGCCGCTCGGTGCCGTAGAGCCGGTCCTCGGGGTCGACGGTCTCGGTGGCGCCATCGGTGTAGAGCAGCAGCCGATCGCCGGGACGCAGCTGGAGCCGCGCCTCCCCGAACGTGAAATCCTCCAGCACCCCGATGGGGACGCCAGGCGCCGTCGGGCAGGGATGCGTGCCGCCCTCGCCGCTGCGCAAGGGAGACGGATGGCCGCCGGTGGCATAGCGGAAGTTGCCGGTCCGCACGTCGAGCACCCCGTAGACGAGCGTGAAGAACTTGCCGCTCTCTGGCTCGGCATGGAAGCGGCGGTTCAGATCGGTCACGACAGCGGACGGTGACGCGACGGCGAACCGCCCGTCGGGACCGGGAGCGGACGCGAAGAGGCAGGAGCGTTCGGGCACGGGCGAGAGCCAGCGCTGGATCGAGGCCGAGAGCAGGGCGGCGCCCACGCCGTGGCCACTGACGTCCAGGACGTAGATCCCCAGGTGATTCTCGTCGAGCCGCAGGACTCCCAGGCTGTCGCCCGCAAGCTCCCGGCAGGGGGTGAACGACCAGGCGAAGCGGTACCCGGGTACCTGGGGTAGCGACCGCGGCAGCCAGGACCGCTGGATCTCGGCTGCCTCCGCCAGATCCCGCTGCATGACGGCGTTCGCGTCTTCGAGCCGCTGCTTCGCCTCGCGGAGCGCCTCTTCCGCCTGCCGCCGGATCGTCACGTCGGACTGGATGCCGATGAAGTGCGTGACCTCGCCGCCGGCGTCGCGCACCGGCGTGATGGAAAGGCGGTTCCAGAAAGGGGTGCCGTCCTTGCGGAAGTTCTTGATCTCCACCGTGCAGTCCCGCTCCTCGGCGAGCGCCCGGCGGATCGTCTCGACCGCTTCGGGATCCGAGCCCTCGCCCTGCAGGAACTTGCAGTTGCGCCCGAGGGCCTCGGCGGGAGTGTAGCCGGTGAGCCGCTCGAAGCCATCGTTGACGTAGATCAGCGGCCGACCAGGCCGGCGAGCGTCCGCGATGGTGATCCCCTCGGCGGCGGCGGCCAGCGCGCGGTCCTTGATTGCCAGCCACTGCTGGCGACTCATCTCGGTGGGGGCATCCAAGGCAAGCCACTTCCTTGCGCGGTGGTGTCGGGAGCGATCGCCCGTCGCGGCGAACCGGTAACGGCCGCGCCGTTCTTCATGATACGCCGGGCAGGCCCCCGGTGATCCCTGAATCCGCACGGGCGACGGCGGCTTCGTGCTTGAATCTGCCATCACTGTCCAGTGGTTTCAACACGGCAGGTCGCCCGGTCGACCTGTCCGCCTCCGGCATGCGAACCGAACCCGCAGAACGGGACAGAATAACTGAGCGTCGTGGTCTTGTTTTTCCTACGCTGATCCGCATCGACCTGGAATCCGGCCGAACGGTCCCCCTCCGAACCCCGATCCGCGGAGGCCATGATGTCGGCACCCATCGCAATCTCCACAGCCAGGACCGATCGACGACGATTCATCCAGACGCTCGGCGGCCTCGCCGGACTTCTCCTCGTCGGTCCCACCACCTTCGGCTGCGGATCGAAGGACGACCCCGTCGCTCCCGCGGCTGCGAAGGAAAAGCTCGTCCTCTTCGTGCCCGGCTTCATGTCCCAGCTGTACACAGCGTTCAGCATCTATGGCGAGGACGTCATCAACGCCGAACTGCGGGCCGCTGCGCGGGACGTGCCGGTCATCGGCGACCGCATCGCCGCCCGTCTGCCCACGATCGACCTACCGGTGCCCAGCGGGGGCTTCATCACTTTCGACAGCATCGAGCGCCACTACGACACCGAAGGGATTGCGTACGACGACATGAACTCCCAGGGCGGATTCAACACCCAGCAGGGAGTGGAGGAAAACGGCGCGGCGATCGCGGATTTCCTCGCGGGATCGACCGGCAAGAGCGTGACCATCGTCTCCCACAGCAAGGGAGGGCTGGATACTCTGCAAGCCCTGCTCGAGAACCGAGGGCTCTGGGGCGAGACCGTCACCGGGTGGATCGCACTCCAGCCGCCATTCGCCGGCAGCCCGGTGGCCGACAACGTCCCGGCCGCGCTGGCCGGTCCCCTCCTGACCGCGCTCGGCGGTGATGAGCAGGCGCTGCTGGACCTCCAGACGGCGCCGCGCACCGAGTACATGGCCGACCGCGTCGGCGAAATCGCCGAGCTGACGGCGGCCATACCGGTGATCTCATGCTATTCGACCTTCACCGCCTCTCCCGCACAGAGCTTCGGGAACGTGGGGCGCGAGTTCGCCTCGCAGGTGCTCGACGCTCAGATGTTGCGGCAGATCGCCGTGATCGTCTCGACCAACCTGCTGGATCCGGCGCAGGCGGCCACGGAAGCGGTCGCCTTGATCAGGTCCCGCGCCCGCCAGCTCGTCGCCACCGTCATGAGCAACGTCCCGATGATGTCCGTGGGCAACCTCACCATGAGCGAGGCCAACGACGGGCTCGTCCCCGTGTCGAGCGTCGCCCTGCCCGGTGCCTCCATCCGGCAGTTGACGCCCACGGCCGATCATGCGGCGCCCGTCATGGAGGTCACGCCCTTCAAGAACTTCTGGTCGGCAGCCCGGAGGAACGACGTCTCGTCGGGCCTCGTGGACGAGGTGCGCTCCGGGGCTGAGAGCTCTCGATACGCGACATTTTCGTGATCGGGGACGCGCGTGATCGGGGGTCATGGCATGCCGGGCAGCCCCTCTCGCGCGGGCCCTCTCGAAGCACCAGTCCCAGTTCGGGACAAGCAGGCGTCACGCCCTGAGCCGTCCCCTCACCCCTCCCGCGGCAGGAACACCGGGTCGTCCCGCAGCGCCGGGACGTAGAACCCCGCCACCTTCTCCGCGATCTCGTTCGGGCCCGAGCCCTGGCAGTTGGTCAGCACGATGACCGTCACGTCGTCGTCCAGGTAACGGTGCAGAGCCACCGTGTTCCCGCCGGACGCCCAGACGGCGCGGTGCTCCGGGCGGTCGATCGTGCTCCAGCCGAGGGCATAACCCAGCACGCGTCCATCCAGCCGGAAGACCGACCCGTCCGCCAGCCGCACCGGCTGCCACAACTCCTCCAGGCTCTCCGGCGACAGCACCGTACCGTCCCGCAGCGCCCGGTCCCACCGCACCAGGTCCTCCACCGTCGAGTTCAGCCCGCCCGCGCTGAGCATGAACTCGGGGTAATCCACGTGCAACCGGCGGAGCGTCTCACCCGGCCGCAACCCGCCGTCCTCCGCCACCTCCAGGCGGCTGTACCACGGGCCGCGGCCGTCGACCACTGCGCTCGACCCGCCGAACACCGTCCGCTCCATCCCCGCCGGCCGCAGCAGACGCTCCTCGACGAACGCCGGGAACGACTGCGCCGAAAGCGCCTCCACCAGCACCTGCGCCAGCGCGTAGTTGGTCTGGTTGTACCGCCACGAAGTTCCGGTCGCGAACTGCATGGGCAGCCGCGCCACCGAGTCCAGCGCCGCCTGGAGCGTCGACGCCACCGCCTCCAGGGCGAACGTGGACTGGGTCACCAGGTCCGGCAGCCCCGAGGTGTGGGTCAACAGCCGCCGCACCGTGATCCCGTGCCAGTGCGCTGGCAGCCCGTCCAGGTGCGCCTCGATCGGGTCCTCCAGGGACAGCCGCCCCGCCTCCACCAGCGCCATCACCGCCGCCCCCGTGAACGACTTCGTGATCGAGGCCAGCCGGTACACCGTCGCCGGCGAGGCCGCGACGTCCAGTTCCAGGCTCGCCAGGCCGTACCCCTCCAGCTTCTCCACCTGCCCGTCCACCACCACCGCCAGCGACAGCCCCGGGATGTCCCGTTCCGCCATCCACTCCAGCACCCACGCGTCCACCGGGTCGGCCCCGCCCCCGGCTCCACCGCCGGCCGGGGCCGCTGCCCCGGTGGCCTGGCCCGTCGCGTCCAGGGGCACGGTCAGGGCAACGAGCACAAGGAGGGGAGCGAACAAGACGCTGTAGGGCCGCTGCGGCATATCGGTATCCCTCCGGGTGGCTTCAAGACGTTGGACGCATTCCGGAATAATCGGAAATTCCTCAACGCCACTCTACGCCACCGGTGGCCGTGACGCGAGGGGCGGGGGGAGTCACCGGCGCCGCGGCGCCCCCGATGCAGTCTGACGTGCGTGCTCCCCGCCCGCGCGCGATGCGGAGCGCCATCTTCGAGTTGTGCCACCAGCGCCCCGGACCCGCCGGCGCAGGCGGCATCTCCGGACCGGCAGGCGTGGACAATTCGTTACGCCGGGCACGGTGCGGCTCTACCGGGGCGACGACTTCGGCACCTGGGACCTCGACGA